>CAYVNW010000018.1:0-51749 GCA_964452915.1 uncultured Bacteroidaceae bacterium
AGTGTAACTGCATTTTTCTTTTTCAATATGTTCGGGAAGGTCGGCAAATGGAAAACGTTCATGGGCGATACCGGAAGTTTGTTTCTCGGTTACGTAATCGCATACATTGCCATCAAGTATCAAATGAGCAACAGTGCAATTTTCGACTATAGGGACAATTCACTGCTTATATCGTGGACTCTCGTATTCATACCGTGCATCGATGTGATCCGTGTGGCACTTTTCCGTCTGAAAAATGGGAAAGGTATGTTTGATGCCGACAAAACACACATCCATCATCTCATTATGCAGGCAGGTGCAAGCATGCACGCAACGCTTGTATGCATCATACTGATGTTTATCAGTTTCTGCCTGATTAATTGGGGCTTGTACATATTTAATCTGAATATAACCTGGATTATTCTAATAGACATCATCGCATACACCCTGTTCGTCACTGCGATAACAGCTTTGAGCAGCAAGAACCAAAATACATAGGAATAACTCACCCTATCAGTTCATAGCCGTTCAACTTGTTGCTCCAAGAATAGTTCTCACGCACCATCTCATAACCATTTTTGCCGATAACATTTCTTTTTGCAGTATCTGACATCAGGCAGACACAGGCATCGGCTATCGATTGTGGAGTGTCGCTGATTATACAGTTGCTCCCGCCTGACAATTCCGGAACAGCTGTTGAGATAAGCGAAGTCATGACTACAGGCAATCCGCATCCCATGGCTACGAGTACCTTGTTTTGAATGCCGGCAGCCACTCTCACAGGAGCTACCGCCAAACAAGAATCAGAAATATACGTTTGAAGGTCGTCGATGAATCCTGTCACGATCACGTCATCAGAAGCTAAAGCCTTTATGTTGGCAGGCGGCAACGAACCTACTACATGGAATTTTGCATTTGGCTTTTTCTGCTTTATCAAAGGGAATATATCTTTTACGAAATAGATGACGGCATCTTGATTCTGCATTGACCGCATGTTGCCAATAAAACAAATTTTGTCCGGATCGTAAGTCTTAGGCAGGCTGTCCATAGTATCAACTCCGTTCGTATACATAGCAAGTGAATGGCTGTTTGATTTCGATTTCGCCTGCAAGTAATCTACATCTGCTTGCGAAACGAGAACCACTTTTGGGAAAGCATTTATCACATGTTGCTCGTAGTTGCCGACAAAATGCCTCTCGACTCCATATACATATTTCAGCATGCCAACATTCTTTGCATTCGATGACATGGAGTATGTCTTCGACAGCGCATCGGTCATTTCAACAATCGATCTGCGTTGCAAGCCAAATTCTTCCAGATAAGGTGTCATACGCAAAAGGTGAGAAATGTACAAGTCGGGATGTTCCTTGTCTATCACGTCCTTTAGCAGCTGCCTGTAAGCTGAGGAATAATAATATCCACATTGCAATGGTTTGTCTTGCATCATGAACTTAATGCCGTTCACGTAAGAGCATATTCTGTTTCGATGGACATAATACACCTTATTATATAATATAGACGCCTCATCGACGCTCGGAGTTTCCTCATCACTTAGCGAGACAAGCACAAGAGTGTGCCCCACCGACTTCAGATAGCGCGCAATCTCATTTATCCTCAATACATCCCCTCCATATTGTGGAAAGGGAAATCGAGGAGTCAGTATACATATCTTCATCTGTCACTCTGATAAAACAAATGCAAATTTAATCATTTGCAGAATATGATGGACGAATCTTTCGAGAATTTTATAAAATCACGTTCCGAAAGTTCTCCAGGGTAGCAACCATAGCACTCTTTACTATCGCCTGTTGCATTGCGCCATACTTCTAAGTAACAGATATTATGTCCTTTTATCGCTTTTAGCAACGATCGTGTCCACCACTTAGAGTCGTCATTATTCCGTTGTCCGGTTTCTGTCAGCGCAATTAATTTTCCCCTTGCCTCGGCAAGCGGTTCGATTACAGACAGATTGTGCCCGACCCTGTATGTGAACTCTCTTCTCGATGCTTCCACTGATTCCGCTGTGCGGCGATAACTCTCGAAGCCGAGGATATCCACATAGTCGTCACCAGGATAACGTTGGAGGTAGTCAGCTGCATCGGTGAAGTCCGATGCCGGAGAATATGCATATATCACATTGGTTACACCTTTATCGTGTAGATAGGTGATCAAAAGTCGCCACAAGCCGATATACTCATCTGCAGTACAGAACGACTTACCCCACCAAAACCACGAACCATGACACTCATGAAACGGATGGAATATCACTGGTATCATATTCCCCTCATCATCATGTAACGATAAGAGGAACACCGCCAGACTATCCATGTACTGGCAAAAAACTTGATGGTAAGCACCTCCCTCCAAAAGATTCTTAACGACTTCTTCTCCACGCGATACATCCCATGCAATGCCGCCCGATACAGGATTGTTGCAATGCCAACTGAGGGCAGTGTATCCACCTCTTGCATTTTGCTTTACAATCTCATCTCGTATACGCGCAAAACTGATTAAAGGATAACTGCTTTTTCCCTTTTCGATTCCTGCAAGATCAAAACCTATCACTGCCGGATATTTACCACACACAGCATAAGTGTCACTCACTCCGTTGACTCTCCAATCGAACCCATACAGAGTATCATCATGATGCCCGAACATTATTCCCTGTGAAGACATCGATTTTAGTTTGTCCAAACAGGTTTCTGCGACAGTCTGCCCATACGTGCATGTTGCCGCCAAAAAGATTACGAAAGAAGTTATTATGTGCTTCATACCTGGTTGTTTATAGTAATATGTTCTTAAATTCTTTGATTGCAGATTCATCTGAATACTTCGTTTCAAACACCATGCGCGAATAGCTGTTGAAACGTGGAACCGGATGCTCAGAGAAACGCTTGAGTGCCTCAATATACTCCTCTGCCGTATTGCAGCATCTGCCACATTTGCCGGTATCTACATCATATCCTTCAAATGTCTCGTTTGTGCCAATGATGTTCTTACCATACATAAGTGACTCACACGTTTTCACTTTCATTCCACTTCCCGAGAATATTGGGAGAATCATAAAGTCAGCACTCTCAAAGTACGGAGCAAGATCGGGAACATCACTGACGACATCTATCTGCGCCAAACATTTGTGTGACTCTTTCAAGCGTTTCATTCCTTTCCCGACAATCTTAAACTCAATGTTGACATAGGGAAGGACATTCCTCACAAACCACAGCACCCCTTCCGCATTAGCAGGAAAGTTGCTGCCGACGAACAGGCATAGCGGGCGCTCCCGTGTCAGTGCAGTGTGGTCGGATACTATACCGGCACATTTATCTGCAAATGTGATGGGCACTATGTAATCAGCTCGATGACCATATATTGCAAGCAGCTGCTCATTGTCGCGCGTGTTCAATGCTATCGAAATATCGGAATGCTTCAAACTGTACTTATCGTTTACGTAGGCACATCTGATAATTATATTGCGAAACGGCAGTTTCTTGGGAACACGTGCTTCATAGAACTCACTCTCAACATTATGGAAGAATACCACCACTTTTCCCTGATATCCTGCGTGTTTCAGGGCCTTTGCTACTATTCCGAGTACACTTGTGTTTACGAATACCATTTCATAGCCTCGTGCAATTTGCAGTAAGGCAGTGACCTTCGATGGTGTGAGCCCTCTGAAATAGCCAAACGGGAATAACAGCACGGATCTTATCTTCTCCCAGAACGAGTTTTGCTTATCCTCATCATTCACATAAAAACAGCCGACATTCTGTTTCCCGAATATAGATTCAGCCACTCTTACATTGCGCTGATTGGCAATACCTCCTCCTTCGAGAATGGTATTATACCTTTTGAATGAAACAAACAGAATTTTTTTCATAGGATAAATATAATTCGTTATACTTGACTTGTCACTGCATTTTTTATTGCATCAAGCCATCCATGTCCGAATTCCTGGTCTGGCTCCACATAGTTGCCTTCTCCCCATTCGTTCCACGACTTGAGGAATAGGATTTGATGCTCGGGTTGTTTATCCTTAATCATTGACATCGCTTGCCTTATGTGTCGTTCAAATGCCTGTGGCGTAGCATGTATATAAATGCCGTCATAAGCAGACATCCGCGGTGTGCGGTCCCATTGAGGAAGTATTGTAGGGAATACATTCTCCCAGCGGTCTTCCGGAGCGAAAAATCCTTTCACCGTATTCTCGTAATCATAGCATTGGCTGACCGGTAGTCCGATTCGTCTTAATACGCTCTTTACAATGTCGGCATACTTGCCGTTCGACAGCATTTCGCCACGGCGTTTGCCATATGAGTTTACTGCGTCAAATCCCATATCCAATACCTTACGGAACAACACTTCACTGTTTTTTAAATTCGGCATCACACGGCTGACCGTTCCGTCTGCTGCATAATTCAGAGTTAATGTAGAATCCGACATAGCAACCATATACAAACCTGGCAAACCATTATTCTCAGCAAGCTCACGCCACGTCTGTATCCATTCACGAACATGCTTATGTTCCCACGGATTGTAAAGGATGAACAATGGCTTCCCATCCACCTTTATATACCTGTGGTCCTTAAATGCGGGAAGAACTGCCATAAAATGCTTCACGTCGTCCTCTCTGCCTGGATATGTTTGTTCTATCAATACTGAGTTTTGTTGTAAACTCGACTTACGGTTCCATGTTTTGTTTGACCACGTATGGTTCGCCCAGCAAAGACAGAAGGGGTAATCCGGTTTTCCACTATCTAATACCTCATTGAATGGTCGCTCAAGCAATTGCTTGCCGGCAAACCAATAATGGTAATAGCAGAACCCTTCTATTCCGGCATCACGGGCTAATTGGGCTTGCAACTCCCTCGTTTCAGGCAGCCGTAAATCATAAAAACCAAGGTCAGCAGGAATCTTCGGCTGTACGTGTCCTCGGAACAAAGGTTTCGCTTTCACTACATTTGTCCACTCCGTGAACCCCGGTCCCCACCACTTATTGTTTTCCGGTATCGGGTGGAATTGAGGTAAATATAAAGCTATTATTCGAGGTTTCATAATTCATTTTGTTTAATGTGTTTGACGACTTTAGCCGGTGCTCCTGCAACCACACAATACGGTGGAACATCATGTGTCACAACGCTGTTGGCAGCAACAATAGCACCATCGCCTATATTAACACCACCGAGAATGCAACAATTCTGCCCTATCCAAACCTTATTGCCTATCGTGATCGGACCCTTAGAGACAATTGGGCGTTCAATTGGAGCCATTGTCAGAGCTTCAGCCGATGATGTTCCGTGTGAGTTGTCTGATATCAGCACATTGTCACCGGTGAGAAGATCGTCGCCTATAATAATATTATTGACTGATGTAATATGATTGTAATCACCGAAATGACATCTGTCGCCAATGGCAATCTTGCCATGTCCCCACGATGTAAGTTTCAGTCCTTTGCCGAATTCACCTTTTGTTCCGACAAACACGTTCTTCAGCCCCATCAATTTTCTCGCCTTATATTGTATATAAGTTCCTGCTCCAAGCTTTCCAAAGCGTGATGAAACGACGGCAGAATAAACATGAACCAATACCCGTTCCCAATAATATACGATGCTCATGACAATATTTTTTTATACAAGTTAATTATACTCTGTACATTCGATTCGATAGAATAAAAATGATTCACGCTCTGAAATCCCCGCCGCCTCATCTCTTCATTATCTGTCGTTATAATTTGAGTGAGCAAACGGGCCAGTTCGTCTGTTGTCTTATAACGCAATCCTATTTCCGCCCCGGTATATTCCAGCCCGTTATCAAACTGTTCATGTGTACCGCCTGTATCGTGTCCGATCACCAAACAACCCTGAAACATTGCCTCAGCCATAACACGTCCGAAAGCCTCAAACTCCGACGGGACTATAACACACCGAGCGTTTCTCATCAATTGTGCCATATCCTCACGTGGACCGAGAAAGCGGATGTTATCCTCAAGGTTTCTGCTGCTGATTTCATTGCGGATCTTAATCAAATAGTTTTCCTTCAAAGTTGCGCCCGCAATCCAAAGGGGCGTATCTATTCCCGACCTGCCGTAAGCATCTATTAGTTGTTCCAGTCCTTTGGCGGGTTCTATCCGACTGGCAAACAACAGATAATCCGGATGATTGTTATCCGGTGTCGGCATGACGTCGCTATAGTGACAGATGCCGTTATATATGACAGCAGAAGTAGCCGAGTCTGAAAGTCCGTGATGTTTCTGAATATCTTTTGTTATACAGATCGAATGATCAACGGTGCGCATGAATAATGATTTCGTAGGAAAATAGTGGAAAGAGAAATCCAAGTCGCCATACTCTCTGAAATGGTACACATGTGGCTTGCCACATCGTTTGGCTGCACGTTGTCCTATGTCGATCACGCTGACATTCGTATGTACAATATCCACATCCGCCAACATCTTTGCCAACTGCTTATATGCCCGATAGTTGACATAGCGTCGCGCTATAAGGCGTGGAATCCAAAGACAATAGTCTTTTAACCCATCTTCATAAGGGTATATATTCGGACGGTAGTTCAATACGATTGTCTCGACTCCGAGACCCTCTATATTGTTTTTCAGCTTACCATAATCCGGCAATACAACAACTGCATGGTGTCCTTGTTGCACCACTCCTTTAAGAAGCGACATGAACGATTTTGATGCTCCTCCTAACGGGTCTGTCGAATTCAATACATAAGCGATCTTCATAACCATGCCCTTCCTTGACGACGCTCTACTTTTTTTGATTTCATCACTTTCCTATAATGCAATAATATATCAAGAAGGTCTTTGGCGACCTCCTTAGGAGCTTGCGCAAGCAGGAGGCAGTATTTACGCATACGTTGGGCAGTCGTCAGTCGGTTATCGCACGCAATAACCATAGTCCGTATCCACATTTCTTTCTTGGAAAACAACTGTTGGTTTCCATGAAGTTTTCTGTCATGCCACACTCTTGCCGCAGATGCCAAGATGATGTTCCGCTTATGGTAGACTAACCGTGTATAATAGTTGTTGTCCTCTCCGTACTGGAAGAATATAGGATTAAAGCCGCCTACAGTATTGATTAAGTCGGCAGGCATAAACCAACAAGCTGCGCATACTTCACCTATATTGTAAGACGACTTGAGTTGTCCGTCAACCAACAAGTCATCCAACAGTTGGTTGTCAGCGCGCTTCAGAGATTCCCTGAACATTGAGTCAATTCTGGTACCATCGCCGCACAAGTGTACAGGAGTAACCAAGTTTTTGCCATCCGCCACTTTCAGCATCTCTTCGATCGCAGTCGGTTGTAAATAGGCGTCCTGATTGAGCAACAGCACATAATCGGCATCATGCTCCAAGGCATATCTGAGTGCCACATTGTTTCCTTGCCCAAAGCCCAAGTTAGTTTCTTGAGGCAACCATATCACATCAGGAAATT
The DNA here is from genome assembly GCA_964452915.1 of uncultured Bacteroidaceae bacterium. Classification (GTDB taxonomy): domain Bacteria; phylum Bacteroidota; class Bacteroidia; order Bacteroidales; family Bacteroidaceae; genus Colivivens. The sequence continues at coordinate 7,431 of CAYVNW010000018.1, forward strand.
TATCTGGTACCAGCTCGACCGTACCGTCTGTAGAACCATTGTCCACCACAATTACCCGAGTAGGAACGGTGCTTTCATGGAGGTTTTTCAAGCAACGCTCAATCCACTGTATGCCATTGTACGTTACAACAATTGTATATATCATTCTTCCTTCTTTCCCCATACAAACTTAACCTTTGACAATAAATACAATATTATGACAATCAGATACTGCAATGCGATTTGGAAACTGTGGAACCTATAATAGAATACACCGAATATAGGGATTGTAGCAAGGATGAAAAGCATCAAAACCTCTGTTATTTCAAATTCCGAACGGTCGAGGTACTTTATTATGAGCACACACAACAATGCGAACAGCACGCTCCACATAATGGCTCCTACGACCCCTATATCGAGCATCCATGCACCGACGTGAGTAGCAAACACTCCTATAAAGAAACCTTCTTTAGCAGACCGTTCACTTTTCACTTCACCATAATCGCTCTTTAACAGCACATGTGATATGATCGGAATCTCCCGTTCCGGATAAATAAGGCTTGGATCGGCATTATCATAGAAATAGCAGAAATTCAGATATGACTGGCCGGCATACTGCAGCACACTCCCTGAAGCGCCTTCATCTGTTTCATCGAATCTTGCTGCAGACACTGCTATCAAATATGTTGCTCCAAGCAAGACAAACGGTACACCGACACAATACATGAAACGCTTTACTGCCTTTGTTAATGTCTTCTGAAAGAAAACTACGCAAAATAAGAACATTTCTCCATACAGTACCAACTCTGCCCTGTCGACAGCCTGTATCGCCTTCAACGGACCGCTGAGCGACACGAAAAGCAAGATCGACGTGAGCCACAGCGACTTCTTCTCAATACAAGTATAATAGAAGAACAGCGGTAAAGCGAGAATCGTTGTATAATTCAAGTAATTAAAATATTGTACAATTCCAGGCATAGACATTGCTTTGATATCAGCAAGCGACATGTTTTCGTTGTAGTGCGCCTCACGCACTTCGTTCAAATCGCCATTGAGGATATCCATCGTCGAGTCGGCAATCAAATAAAGGTTTAATAACGCCTGTATAATCAGTACTATACAGAAAGCGTACATCACCCACGGATGCACGTTGTTCACGTTTTTCAACTTGTCTACCTTTATAAATTTGAAAGGCAAGATCGTTAATGTTAACAGGAAACAGTAAAGTACTGTGGGCACTATTCCTAATTCCGGTTCCCATCCGTCAAATAACACTCCGCCTCCTTCAAGCATATTCCCCGATACAATGAAGACAGTACACAAAGAAGTAAATGCGTACAATGACGACATGTATGTCACCACATCATAGCATTTATTCTTTATCCAAAAGTATGCTGTCAATCCTGAGAAATATATGAAAGGTATGAAGTACATTATTATATGTTATTTATACAATCCAACATCTTAACGAAACAGTCCGTAGCCATCGTGCTTGCAAACTGTCTGTTTGGCCGCTTGTCCTTGCATTCCATCAATGTCTGGTAGAACTGCCTTCTTGCTTCCGTCAAACTCTTAGTTACGTCGACTGCATGACCGGCTAACGACAAGTCTTCCAACAGTCCTTGTATCTTATGCTCATAACTGAGGGCCATAAAGGGGACTTCGTTGTTAATTGAGAAAACCACAGAGTGGTAGCGTGCCCCTACAACCATGTCAGCTCCTGATATGATTGTCTGCTGTATGTCCGAGCTGTAGGTATCAGGGACGACACACACATTACTGTCGCCAAACTGCTGCTGAAGGCTTCTAAAATACTTATAGTCTCCCTCTTCACCGAGCGAGCATAGTTGAGGCAGCATAACTATTTGATGTTCCGGATATATTTTGCGAAGTTCATTCATTACGAACTTGTTGAAATCATCAATAGCCTGCCCTGACAAGTTTCGAAAAGCGAAATGCCACTTTAACTGATTGGGTACGAAAACAACATACCTTGGTTTTATTGCCTGCTGAAGCTCTTGTGGAATGCTCGGATGCGGATGTGCAAGAAATGCGGTATCAATCGACGATACGTACCCTACACCGAGCTCCTTTGCTATCTGTTTCGATCTGCTGTCACGCAACGACAGAAATGCAAAGCTTTTAAGCATGTCAACAGACAAACGTTTGAACCGGCGGTTCAGTCTTGTCGTGACAGGGAAGGGTCCGATGGACCTTGAGTAATATATTATCGGCTTTTTCATATTGCGTGCCACTTGCAACAGATACATGTGGCGCCAGTTTTGGAACCCTCCCATACATATTCCGCCGGGAGCACAAATAACGGCATCCGCACTGCGGTAGTAAGGTAGCAATCTACGCAACACCGGATGAAGGGCTGTCCCGACTCTTGTCATACCATACTTAATTAGGAACTGAGCCACATCGTCGGCCATCAGATTGTGTGGAAAGATGAACTTCACATAAGTGTTTTTATCATTACTGACTGTTAGCGCATCTATCGCGTCAGATGCATATTGAAACGCCAATATAGTAAAATGCACTTCCGGCAACGCATCATTCAGTGCATGCATCAATGCCCGATGCGCCGACTCGTCGCCGCGATTTCCAACGGGCTGATTTATTATTAATATGTTTTTAATTTTCATCCTCAAATTCCTAATTATGCCAAACGTTTGTTTGTCTTATGTTCTTGCGAGTTGATTCCGCTATCTTCACTGTCTCGTCCAATACGCCCGTTCCGATTATAACCACCAGCACTTCGTTCTCCGGTATCCCGAAGGTTTTGTGAATACGTTTCAGCTTATTCTGATAAAAGCCACACGAAAGCGGAATGGTACCAAGACCGGCATAGTGAAGAGCGTTGATTAGGTTCATTGCATAAAGACCTCCATCAATAAAACATTGGAATGGTTCGAAATGAAGGAAGCCTTTCATATCGGCAGTCACTACTATTGCACAATGTACGTCATCGTGGAATCCGTTGCACCCTCCTTGCATTCTCAGCAGTTCATGACACTGGTCTCCAAAGAATACATGAGTATGCCATGCCTGACGGTTGCATGCTGATGGTGTACGCGCCGCAAGTTCGAGCGCTTTTGTAAGTTGCTCACGCGATGGCAACTCATCGGTAAAATACCGTATTGAATGACGGCTATACAATAATTTTTCAAAGTCGCCTTGAGCATCACTTTTCAATGTTTCTGCCTTTACATAACTAACTCCTGCCGGCAGTATAAGGTTGGTTTCGTCTATGCCCGTTTCCTTGCACAATGAGTGGAACTGTATCTCTATGTCTGTAATATCGACATTCTCTTGCTTTTGGAACAACAGGTATGTCTTTATTGTCGATAATGGATAAAGCAGAAAATCGCGGTCCTTCTTGCCGTACTTGTTGTTATAAACCGACAGTCTCTGCAGCAAATGCTCCACTTTTTGCTTTCCGTAGCCATGCTTCGTGTTCTTTATCGACATCCCTTTCTCTATGGTGTGATTCTCCCTAAGAAGGGTATATTGAATTTTCCTGAAGTCTCGGTCTGTCCGGAACGATGCATTATACTTGCATAGTCTCAGCCAATATTGTATCATTTCCGCCAAGAGCAATATTGCTTTAGGAGTTTTTTCCCTTAACCTTCTATTTAAATATTCTCTTGTCATCTTATCAAGGACTTTATTTTCAACATATCTCTCCATCCGAGGGCCAATGCCCTGAGTTGCATTTTGAAATACTGCCGGTATGGCGGTATAATCAAGTTTGCCACTGTGCCTGACGATAAGATGGTGATTATCGACACAACAGCTGCGCCATATACACCGTAAGCTCTGATGAGCCAGAGATTCAACACAACACAAACCACACATCCTATAACATTACGTATTGAGACGTACTTTTGCCGCTTCTCTATTATTATCAGTTGTCCGGACGTTTGCGACAGTGCGTCACCTATTACTTTAAACGACATGATCGACAGCACCGAAGCTGCCATAATATATTGCTGTCCGAAAGTCAGCGCTACCAGTGGATATGAGATCACGTTGACGCATACCGCACACAATATGCATATCCACACCGTGACGCCCATGAATACTTTTGCCATACTTCTGTAGCGCTCAGGATTCTCATTCAGCACACGTACCAATATCGGGCTTATGGTCTGTGATATTATAGTAGGGATGAACACAAGCACCTCAATAAAACGAACGGCTACCGAATAAATGCCCACATATCCGTCGTTGAGCATCTTTCCAATCATCACTTGGTCGATTCTGTGATAAACTACGATTGCAGCACCCGACAAAAGTAAGGGGAATGATTGACGTACCATATATGCCGCAAGTTTTTTGTCAAAACTCCACTTGAGAATGCTGTCTACCTTCTTCGAATACGACAATAGGTAACCGCTTGCGAGAAGGATTGAGTCGAACACAAGGGCGGCCACAAACCAAGGCAGCGTAGCATGCGCGAGAAGCAGAACTCCCTTGATGCCCATTCCTATGACGGTTCTCGAAATTTCTGTCTTGACAACATACTCGTTCATCACGATCGACGTAAAATGGTTGCGTGCCACCCACGTTGTATTCATAATCACACTCAACGAATACATCAGTATCAGGAAGCGTGTAACCGAGTCTGCCTCGAATAAAAAGGTGTAGAAGATGATCAATATGATTGCGATGGTTGCAAAAAACATTTTCAACACGAAAGTGGTACCGATGAGCTTGTCTCTCATACCTGCGTTTCTGGCTTCCTCACGTATTTGTATATTGTCCAATCCGAAATCCGCAAATACTTGGAATATGGCAACTATACTGATGACATAGTTCATCAGTCCATATTGTTCTTTTCCCAAATAGCGAGCAACGAGTATGCCGACAAGCAACGCACCCAACAAATTCACGCATTTGCCCAGCACCGCCCAATAGATATTGGTTATCACCTTCATCTTGGTCGGAGACAGGTTGTATTTGCTCTGAATGTACGACAATATACTCATATATCACTATTTCATTATATAACGTAAAAGGACCCTTTCCCACTTAGGCAGGTCCTTCTTAAAGACTGTGTTCAGCTCTTTGGCTTAAACAAGACTTTTCTGCACTTCCACAAGCCTGTACATATAAGTGAGAGGAACATCATACCACCTACAAATATCATTCTCTTAGGTCCGGACGGTCGTATTGGCACTGTTGCACTCTTGAGTGTTGTGAACGATGGGGTACGCTCTTGCACCTTTGCCTTCATTGCCTGCAGTTGCGTGCTCATTGCACTGTAGGTATTGTACTTGACCGACATATCATTCTCGAGTTTGTCGCGTTCGGAGATGTATGCTTGCAGAATAATATCCTTATGTGTGTCGGAATAATCACTGTATACCTTTAGTGCCTGTTCGTATTCCACCTTCGCACTGTCAGTCAGATGCTGATAGTAATCACAGTCGAGCCGAGCCTTACTTGTGCGATATTGAGTGATGAAATCCTGCAGACGTTCTTTGACAGAATCTGCCAAAGTAGCACAGACCAAAGGGTCCTGGTCTCTCACCATAATCGAAATGACATTTGTCTTCTTGTCAACCGCACATTTGATGTTACCCATCACGAGTTGCACAAGCATATAATCTTCTTCCGACATACAGAACGGATCGATCTTGCCACCTTTTCCTGTACCTTTAGGCTTCTTTTCCTTAAACAAGTCTTTGACATACTTCATTGCCAGCATGAACGGACGCGTCAGCATATTTTTCTTCTGGTACTTGGTGAGATACGCGTAATAATCGGTATCTATATCACCGTCTTCTGTCTTGACCTTGATATCGAACAGTCCGACAATAAATTCGGGTGACTCAAACAAGTCTGGATAAAGCAGCGGATATATGGCATCAGTGCCGCCTATGTCTCCAAGGTTAATGCCAAACGAAGAGGCAATCGACGACAAGCCTCCACCCATACTTTCACCACTGGTTTCCGGAGCCAATGACACATCACAATCATAATACCGTGGTTGTGGAAGGATCCAAATACACGATAGGATGAAGACTATCACTAATACGTATACATACGTCTTCTTCTTGTATTTCAGTGCCTTCCATATTTCTTTCAGGTCTATTATCCTGACATTTTCGTTTTCCTGCATAACCCGTTCTACTTAAGTATGTTGGCAATTGTAACCATCATTGTAGCGATCGACGCGGCAGAAGTTCCCATTGCCGCATACTCCGCTGTTGTCATCTTGTTTTTGTTCTTCTTCGACGGTACCACAATCTGGCAGCCCGGCTGCACTGCGTCCTTCGAATGGTGGTTCAACAGTTGCACCGAACCGTTCATGTAGATTGCGTATACTCTACTCTTTCGTGCGTTATCGCCATATCCGCCAGCACGCTTGATGTAATAGTTCAGCGACTCCCCTTTCTTATAGTTCATTGTAACTGGATACATCACATCGCCTGTAATTTTGACTGTACTGATATATTGTGGCACAATCAGTTTGTCTCCATCTCTTAATGTCACATCCTCAGGGCCTCCAGGATTGGCAATTGCTGCCTCAAGGTCGATTGCGATACCCGACGTGGTACTCAAGTCAAGTTTCATGTTGAGCAACGTGTCGGCTTTTTCCATGTCGAAATTCTTTTCGCCTTTCATTGCTTCCTCATAAAGGGCTATCTGCGACGTACGGAGCGATGTCTCATTCTGTTGGCACTCCTCATCAGTCATTCTCCGCTCAAGTCTTGCTCCCTTTGCGTAGGCGAGGTCTGTTAGTCCGCCAGCTGCCTTTATCAAGTCACTGAGCCGGTAATTCTTATTGGTTAGCGAGTACGAGCCTTCGAAATTGACCGATCCTGTCACCTGTACAGTTTGCATCTCTGTGAATGTAGGACTCTTCCTGACAACAACCTCATCAAACGGTTTTAATACGAATCCTTCTTCACCCTCAACTACAAAACCATCTTTCAGTGCGAACGAGTATGTCTCAGAAATGACATCGGACGTAGAAAGCGACTTAGGGTCGTAGACCCTTCTGAACACATCGACCTTCGTTGTCGAGGCAGAAGTTGTCAGTCCGCCGGCTTGCAACACAATATCCTCAAGGGTTGTATTGTCGGCATACTGATATGTACCAGGGTAAACCACCTCTCCATCGATCTTTATTGTCTGTTCGGTTACGTAATCCTGCACGCTTGGAATGAACAGCACATCATTTTTCTTCAATGGAATATCCGGCACAGTACCGTCGAGCAAGCCCTTCACATCCACAGCTATTACCTCAAGTGTCTTGTCGGGTTTTTCTCTGTGCATGACACCACGATTGACGAACGCATCCTCGCGCAAACCTTCAGCGGCAAGTATCAGGTCGCGTACACCACTTATACTGCCACCCATCTGATACATACCCGGGTGATATACGGCTCCACGAATTTCTACCATGTTGGAATAGCGTGCTACAACCGAGTCTACATATATTGAGTCTCCGTCATCGAGTTTAAAACTGCTCATGTCGAACTCACCTACCGTGAAAATGGAATACTCTGTACCGCTCTTTCTGATAAGTCGCACATTCTTTTTATATGCATCGCCTGTGAATCCTCCTGCATAGTCGATGATGGTTGAAACACTCTCATTGCGTTTCATCTCATAGAACATCGGGCGCTTCACCCTTCCTTTGATTCTGACTAAACAGTCATATGGTCCGACTACAATAATATCGTTGTCCTGCAGACGGACGTCACCACTGGAGTTGCCGTTCAGTATATAATCGTACACGTCAATTGATGCAATTTGCCTGCCCTCTCTGTATACCTTTATGTCACGCAACGTTCCTATGTCGCTTATACCGCCTGCCGCATACAGAGCATTAAACGATGTAGAGAGAGCACTCAAAGTATATGTGCCAGGCACTTTCACCTCACCCATCACTTGAACAATGATTGAGCGTGTATCACCGAGCGACAAACTGATTTGCGAACCGGAATAATATCTGCCAAGACGTACCTTCAACACTCCCTGAGCTTGCGACACAGTCATGCCTGCAAGTTTTACCGGACCTATGCCTTCAATAGTCACCGTTCCATCGGGCGATATGGTACCCTCAAAAGTGTCTTGCGAAGCACCCCAGACGTCAATGATTACGGCGTCCCCAGCCCCTAAGCGGTAGTTAGCCGGAGTGGCGATATTCACGTTGGGCTGAAAAGTAAGTTCCTGGTTGTTAAACAAGTTGTGACCAAACACCTGATCTTCCGTGTTGTCGAACATGTTCCTATAATACATGACAGAATCGATGTCAAGAAAACCTATCTCATTATCCATCATCTGCCTTCTCTCATCGTTTGTATAGTTGTTCTGTCCGTTCTTACCCCTAGCCTGACTTTGAATCATGTAATTGTTATGCTGCTGATAAGCTTCTCCATCAAGCTGACGGTTGGTACGCATTCTGCTTTTCGACACGCTGGCACCTGTGCCGTCCACGTTGACCGCCCCAAGCTGGTCTTTCTGCGCCTCCATGTTCTTCCTTATTCTCCTAAGTTGTTGAACAGTGACACCACGCTTCAGGAGTTGTTGCACAATCGATGCCTGACTGTCGCCTTTCGACTGTTGCTTCACAACGTAGTCTATCACTTGATTGTCGGTCATTGATTGTGCATAAAGATAATTGAGTTGACAACCCATGGTCGCCAACACCACGGAAAATAATATTCTCTTTATCATTGTCTGGTTCTTTGCTTCAAACATCATCAGTATATTATAAGGTATTTGCTGATTGTCTCTTTACTGTTTCGCACGTCGGGATGATTCGGGGAGTGCACACTGTCTGTCAATACTTTCGCCCTGCGATGAAAAACACCGAAGTCTCCAAAATAATTCTGGCGTCAACCCACAGGCTGCGGTTTCTCAAGTAGTCTAAGTCCATGTCGAGCCTGCGAATCATCTTCTCTATCGTATAGGTGTACCCATTGTGAATGGTTGCGTCCGAGGTCATTCCAGGACGGCTCACATACAACAGAGTATAGTCTGGTCGCTGCTCGCATATTTTACTTATGAAATAAGGTCGTTCAGGACGGTAGCCTACGAACGTCATGTCACCGCAAAGCACATTGACCAGTTGCGGCAACTCATCAAGGTGGTGCGATCTGAGAAAACACCCGACTTTAGTCAGCCGTTCGTCATCATCTCTCGCCAATTGCGGTCCGCCTTCCTCGGCACCGACTTGCATAGTCCTAAACTTCAATATATAGAAGGGTTTGCCATGCAACCCTATTCTTTCTTGTCTGTACAAGACAGGACCCTTTCCCTCGAGCCTTTGGGCAATCATTATTGCAAGGAAAACGGGCGACAAGCAAATCAACCCAATCAACGAGCCAATGACATCAAAGGCACGCTTTATTCCCTTCTCGAGCGGGTTCATCCCATCCTGTATTGTAGTCTCCGATTCTTCAACCATTACAATTAAGTTTATGCATTTGTGCATATAAAGTTGTCTACTTGCTAAGCAAATCACAACATCGCAACCCTTACGCAGTATTATAATAAACGTAAGTGCAGATTATTTATTGTGAACCCCATTAAATTAAATAATTATTAAACAATTATCCAGTATCCAGACACCTTGACAAACCACAGGTTGGAGGAGTCAACACAAAAAACCTTGCAAAGTTACGACAATTTCGCCTATGTGCCAAACAATCGGAATAAATTGTTTTCTCCTATCGCAAATAACCACTATCTTTGCATTGTAAAAGCATTAACAACCATACCAAAACAATGAACAAAATATTAGTAACCACAACAGCATTGCAGATTGCATTTAGTACGGCTTACGCACAGCAAACACCATTAGACCCGCTCAAGGCAGGGCAACTTCAGTACGAAATAATACAAGAATGGAAATCCCATGAGAAGGAATTGCTGAAGAAAAACATCGAAAACTCAAGAATCGTACAGGGCGACTTGACCATGAAGTTCACTACAAAGACATTCGGTGACGAACCCTCCGATGGACGCAGCATGTGGATATCCATGCATGGCGGAGGTAATGCGCCAAAGTTTCTCAACGACAGCCAATGGGAAAACCAGAAGGCACTCTACCAGCCGGCTGAGGGTATTTACGCATGTCCTCGTGCGCCTTGGGACGATTGGGACATGTGGTTCAAAAACCCAATCGACAGCATGTTTGAGGAATTGATACGCACACTCGTAGTCTGCGAGAACGTTAATCCCAACAAGGTATACCTCTTGGGTTATTCGGCTGGAGGCGACGGAGTGTGGCGAATGGCACCTCGTATGGCAGACCATTGGGCAGCAGCTTCAATGATGGCAGGCCATCCTGGAGATGTGGATATGAGAAGTCTGCGAAACTTGCCTTTCATGATATGGTGCGGAGGGAACGATGCGGCATACAACCGCAATACTCTTGACACTCAACGTGGACTTATGCTCGACTCTATGCAACATGCCGACCCCGAGGGTTTCATCCACAGCACACACATCCTGCAAGGCAAACCTCATTGGATGGATCTTGAAGACAAAGCGGCACTGCCTTGGATGGCTCAGTATAAGCGCAACCCGTATCCTACTTACATCGAATGGGTTCAAGGCGACAACGGCAGGAAATGGTTCTATTGGCTTGGCGTGCCTGCAATTGAAGCTCAGAAGGGAAATTATATCAGCGCACGAATCAAGAGCAACACCATCACCATAGAGCAATGCGACTACTCGACAGTCACCATCTACCTCAACGACCACATGGTAAACCTCGACAAGCCGGTCAAAGTAAAGTATAAAAACAAGACACTGTTCAAGGGCGAATTAAGCCGTACCAAGGATACTCTTCGCTCAACAATGGAAGAACGAGGCGATCCAAGCTATTGTTTCCCCGCGAAAGTGACAGTTTGCATTCGGTAGCCATACAGAATCATTCTAATGAGCAAGCTATAAATTGACTCTTACATTTTACGCTTATTTATTGAAAAGCCATACATTTTATAAACAAACAATGCCCGCAGACTACAAAATCGATATAACGACATAAAGAAATCCCCCCAAAAAACACATTATATCATTTAAAAAGCGTAACTTTGTAAGCGGTATAACAATGTTACAAACATAAAATCAAACTTCAAATTATGAAGGAGACATTTTTCACTTTCATTATGTATCTCTGCTCTATTGTAGGGTATGCTCAAAATGCATACTTCTCAAAACCGACAGCAGAAACGACAAATCCAGACAGTATGGGATTCATTCGCAGGTGGACTCTCCTGGAGCCCATTAATAAACCCAACCGTTCTAACACTGTATTCACGGAAACATATCTTACTGAGAACATCGGAAAGGAATTGTTTCCTGGACAATGGACAGCAAGGCCAAAAGATGGACAAAAAATCAAAGTGGAACAACAGAAGTTGGCATGGCACAAACTCGACAGCAAGAACTTTAACGTGAAACTATTCCGTTTTGCATCAAGCTTGAACAAGCAACTCTACGGTGTCATATTCTGTGTCAACACCATCGTTCATTGCGACAGCACAATTCATAATGTCAGGCTTGCCGCTGGTACAAACGGAGCTTCTTCTTGGTGGATTAATGGAAAGAAAGTCCTTACCCTCGCAAACGATCGCCGTATGGTACAGGATGACGGAGTTTCGCCAACCTTAACTCTCAACGAAGGAGACAATGTTATTAGCGGAGTAATCATCAATGGCCCTGGCATGAGTGACTTCTGTATTCGTTTTATAGACAATGACTGCAAACCTGTAACAGGTTATTCAATTCCATAATATTTATCTTTAATTGAATCATGAGACAATTACACATTATTTCTTTAATAACTTTATCACTGTTTTTTTCCAAAGCAACTACATTCGCACAAGTTGGAGAACCTTATATTCACGATCCTTCCACAATAGCCGAATGCGACGGCAAATACTACACATTCGGCACAGGGGGTGGCGGACTTATCTCTGACAACGGATGGGAATGGTACTCCGGTGCCGTCAGACCAGGCGGAGGTGCAGCTCCCGATGTCATGAAGATTGGAGACAAATACCTTGTGATTTATGGTGCTACAGGTGGAGGTCTTGCAGGCAGCCACAACGGACGCATACTGACTATGTGGAATAAGACCCTCGACCCAAATTCACCCGATTTTCATTTCACTGATCCTGTAGAAGTTGCGTCTTCCGATGGACTTGAAGATTGTGATGCTATAGATCCAGGGCTGCTGCTTGATCCGCATACGGGAAGACTATGGGTAACTTACGGCACTTATTGGGGAAATATCAGACTGGTTGAACTTGACCCCGCAACAGGAAAGAGAGTTAATGGCAATAAGCCAAAGGACATCGCCATCGACTGCGAGGCAACAGACATGATTTACCATGACGGCTGGTATTATCTACTCGGCACACACGGAACTTGCTGTGATGGTGTAAACTCAACATATAACATTGTAGTTGGCAGATCGAAAAAAGTAACTGGACCATTCACCGACAATGTAGGGCGTGACATGCTGAAAGGCGGAGGCAAAATGGTAATTGCAGCAGGAGATCATGTTGTGGGCCCAGGGCATTTTGGACGCACCATCATTGACGACGGAGTGGAAGTCATGTCATGCCATTTCGAAGCCGATTTCCGGCAAGGAGGCAGGAGTGTACTTGGCATCCGACCACTGCTATGGAAAAATGGATGGCCCGTGGCTGGTGAACAATTCAAAGAAGGTATCTATTCCATTATATCAGAGAGACGAGGTTATGCCTTAGAATTAGCGACCGACTTTGTCAGAATACCACAGGAACGTCGTTTTTGGGGCCAGCAAAACACAGAGAAAGTAGAGCCAATACCAGAACAGAAACTTGAGGATGTAATCAACACATGGCCTAATGGCGACATCAAAGTTGATTGCAGCGATTACATGTTTCGTCCGAACCAAATATGGCAGGTATCAGCTTATAGAGATAGCGGTGGCTATATGGGAGCTCCATACTTCAAAATCACAATAGCAGGAACAGACCGTGCACTTACCGTCACTGATAACCTTGAATTGTCTACCACGCCATCTTTCACAGGCTCTGACTTCCAGCTTTGGCGCATCGAACAACTCACTGACGGCACGTACCGTATAATGCCTAAACGGTTGCCCGGACATTCGGAAATAAATACAACGTATGTAATCTACTCCATTGGCGACAGCTCTCCAACTATAGCCAAATACGATTTTTCATCCGATAATTCCAAGTGGAACTTCAAACAATAAAACAGGAGCACTAAGCATCAGTTGTACAGTTCACATTGGTACACACTTTCATTAAATTGAGACTAAGCGGATAAGATTTCATAAAATCATAATGCTTGGTCTCATTTTTTATTCGTATATTTGCATTGGTGTAGGATGTGTCATGGCATAGTTCAGACAAACTTGACTCTGTCATTTTGACTCGCACTACATTTGTATCACATATCGACCGATAGCAATAAACTGCACATGCTACAGCATGATAATACTCTGAGCGCAGAGTGGCGATATGACTTTTGCGGGTAAAACAATAACAGCATTAGCAGTTATTCGGTGTGTCTGAAATGTAGGAAGTTTTAGAATGTCTACAACGATAAATGACTAATGTCTGCGCTTATAGCGTGGACATTTCACTTATCAGTAGACAGGGTATTCCTACAACCTCAGACACGGATAAGCGTCCGCGCTTTTTTCGTGTCCATTGGTTGGGAATTCCTGTTATAGCCGATAAGTGCTTTTGCCATCAGCTATAAGTGCAAAATGTCAAATAAAGACAAGGAATCCTCGTGCATAAAAGTCATGGAGGACAGTCTGTTGATATTGTCGGCAAAAGTGTTCGACACATTGCTGTACGACCATACTACAGGCACAAATATCTATTGGGCTACGAGAGACTACGAGTACCTCGGTCCACAGTACGCATACCATTCCCTATTATACCTGAAACAATTATAGGAAAACAGGAAATAGTTATCAAACCACGTGTGCTGAAAACCAAGAAACGTCAGACAGACCGGTCTAAGGACATGGCTGAGGTGTTCACACCGTCATGGGTATGCAATGCACAAAACAATCTTGTGGACGAAGCATGGTTTGGTAGGAAGGGTGTCTTCAATGTGGAAGACACCGAAAACTGCACTTGGTACAGCAATCCTAACAAGATAGAATTTCCAAGGAATGAAAAGACATGGAAGGATTATGTTAGGGCAATACGTATAGAGATAACATGTGGCGAAGCACCATACCTTGTAAGTCGGTATGACACCACTACCGGAACAGCCATTCCACTGCGACAGCGTATCGGACTTCTCGACAGGAAACTGCGCGTTATCGGTGAGAATGTAGATTCAAGTAGTGAATGGCTAAAATGGGTACAAACGGCATATAAGAGCACGTATGGCTTTAAATGGCAAGGCGACAACCTGCTGTTAGCACGCCTGTCATTGCTATGGACATTTATTGAATTCTACCATGAAAAGTTTGGCAAATTTCCTCTCACAAAAAGCATCAGATTCATTGCATATATTATTTCCTGGAATCTTTGGCAAATGGATGGATTGAAAGGTGTTGTTCCCGGAAGCTGCCGCAACGGTCAGACCGAGAAGGTACAAACTCTGTTTGGAGAAGAGGAGCAAACTGTATACTGTCATGGATGCCAGCAGGAAGACATCCACATGCATAATGGCACATACTGCCTCATACGAGACTGGTCAAACAACAAAAAGAAAATCCGTTTTATCGATCTTATAAAATAAAACCTATGGTAACATTCGAGTCTTCACTGAATTCTGGAGGAAGAGGGTTGGACAACTTTAGAAACAATATGATAGAAGATCATCATATAAGAAAACTTTTCGACTTTGCGAATGGCCGTGATATTTTCAACAATGTTGAAATCAAAGGAGGTGTATGCTATATATTATGGGATTTAAAATGGGATAATAAATGCGAGATTATTTCACACGTTGTAGACACAAAAGAACCCATCCGAAGTATTAGATTCTTACGAGAGGATAAAAATGACGATATCTTTATTAGAGATCCAAGGCTTCTCGGGATCAAGAAAAAAGTTGAAAACAGACGTATAGAATTTCATGGTGCTACTTTTGACAAAATGGTATCCAGTACGAAGCCATATGGGTTACGTGGAGACTTTTTCAAAGATCAACAGAAATACAACCTTCCAAGAATAAGCGACAAGTCTATTCCCAATGGTATTGTTATTTATGGCTTAGATGAAAAACAACATCGTATAAAAAGATTCGTTCCTAATGATTATCCCGTTCCAAATAGAGATGGATTAGATCAATACAAAATCTTTATTCCAAGGAACTATGGTTCAGGGAATCTTCAAGATAGCGTCTATACGACCTATCTTGCAGGCCCAGGAGAAATCTGTACAGAAACATTTGTACAAATTTATCCCTTCCAAACAAAAGAAAAGCGCAACAATTGCAATAAATATATGAGTACAAAGTTCTTCCGAATAATGACGGCTTTACGGAAACAAGACCAAGGAGCAGGCAAGGACGTTTATGCTTATGTTCCTCTCCAGGACTTTACCATGTCAAGTGATATAGACTGGAGTCAAAGTGTCGCTGACATCGACCGCCAGCTATACAGTAAGTACTATCTGTCGGATGATGAGATACAGTTTATTGAGTCCATTATCAAGCCTATTTGCCTCTGATATATTCATAAACATCCAGAACGTCTTGTGTGTCTACTATTCCGTTACGGGTTACATCCTGTGCCACTGCTGGCGATTTGCCTGTAGTAAACGTCCGTATATCACCATAGTAGGTCTCGTTCTCGCTTGTGGTCACGAAAGTCGCATAACAGTATTCTGTCTCGTAATCAAGATCGGTCAGTGTTGTTTCAAGAACAGGATTGTTGCTCTCACCGTCACTGTCTTTGCGTCGTCAGGTATCGACTGTACTCTGCTGACTGTCGATTTCACTCCTGCCACTGACTGCGTCCAATATACGAAACTTTGAGATGCCGGGGGCTCAGTACCACGCTGTACATAGCCCTTCACTATAGCGCTGTCGCCCACTGCCACTACCTAATACGTCTGGTATACTTTCTTTCTGTTCCTGCTGTTCCCGACTGTCATCCCTGTCCATTACGATACCTCCGACGGTATCACCTTATCACCTGCAGGTTTGGTCTTACCACGTACAACGATGGCAGTGCTATTGCTGTTGGCACGATAGCATATTCCATCTACGCTGTCCTCCACTACAATCAGCTTACGTATAATGTCGTCAGACTGAGCATACATGCTTATTCCTATACAAAGTATTTGTAAAAGTAGTAACTGTTTTTTCATTGTGATCTTTATTTTTCAGTTAAACAATGCGTCTATTTTTCACGGGCAAAGATATAATATTTCTATTTTTCCAACAATTTTTTAATGTAAAAACAAACACCAATGTTATATATAATAAGGTGTGGAAAAATGAAGGGAACGGCATTGCATTTATTATCATGCAGCATTGGATGTATTGCCATTTTTTGTATCTTTGTCTACCAATTTAATAAAGCAAGCAAAAACACTACTATGGCAAACGAAAACAAGAAGGACTTTAATGCGATGCTGCACGACAGCAAGGACATGCCTAAGTATCAGACGATAACTGACGCTAAAAGTATCGGGAAATTCGGCGGAAGCAGAATGTACTTTGCTCCTCCAATGGATTATGATAGAATCATGAAAACCATACCATACGGTAAGGTTGCCACTGTGGGACAAATTCGTGAATACTTTGCACGCTTAAGCGGGGCGGACTTTACAGAGCCAATCACAGCTGGTATTTTCGTTTCTATCGCTGCATGGGCAAGTTTACAAAGGCATGGCGAGGATGAAACTCCCTATTGGAGGGTACTGAAGACGAATGGAGAACTCAACGCTAAATACCCAGGCGGCATTGAGGAACAAAGGAAAAAGTTGGAGACAGAAGGGCACTCTATTATTCAGAAAGGTCGCTCAAAAGTCAGGTACTATGTAAAGGACTATAAGCTTGTGCTCTTCGAACTGAAAGCGGACTCTTCCATAAAGCAGTCATGACTGTCACTTGCCACCATGATGGCCGATATACACCCATGAAAGTCAGTCAAGAAAAACACGATTACTGTCGGTTGACATTTAGGCATCATCTTACGACATATTGTCAGTAAAACAGTACATGGAACGCATTTTGATATCAAATAGTTAGAAAAAATAAAAAACGCATAGATATGAATACAGATAGTAATAACAACACAAAAGAGCAGAACCTTGAGGCACTCAAGAAGTATGCTACCAACTTGATAGAGGAGGCAAGACAAGGTAAGCTCGACCCTGTCATCGGTCGTGACGAGGAGATACGGCGTGTGCTGCAAATCCTTAGCCGACGTACCAAGAACAACCCGATTCTGATTGGTGAGCCTGGTACAGGAAAGACTGCGATCGTGGAAGGTCTTGCACATCGAATACTCCGTGGCGACGTACCGGAAAATTTGAAAGACAAACAGCTCTATTCGCTCGATATGGGAGCTCTGATTGCAGGAGCTAAATATCAGGGGGAGTTCGAGGAACGACTGAAGTCGGTCATCAACGCTGTTATCGAAAGCCAGGGCAACATAATCCTGTTTATTGATGAGATTCACACTCTTGTCGGTGCCGGACAATCACAGGGAGCGATGGACGCAGCCAATATATTGAAACCGGCTCTTGCACGAGGAGAGTTAAGGAGTATCGGTGCTACTACTCTCGACGAATATCAAAAATATTTCGAGAAGGATAAGGCTCTTGAACGCAGGTTCCAAACTGTAATGGTGGACGAACCTGATGTTCCGAACAGCATCAGCATTTTGCGTGGTTTGAAGGAACGTTATGAGAACCACCACAAGGTGCGTATCAAGGATGATGCCATCATTGCGGCAGTGGAACTCTCAAACCGTTACATAACAGACCGGTTCCTTCCTGATAAGGCAATCGACTTGATGGATGAGGCTGCCGCCAAGCTGCGTATGGAGAGAGATTCCGTTCCTGAAGAACTTGATGAGATCGGACGTAAACTGAAACAGTTGGAAATTGAGCGTGCCGCAATCAAACGTGAAGGTGACAAAGAGAAACTCGCACAACTGAATTCGGAAATCGACTCGCTTAACGCTCAGTTTAAGGTGATGAACGAAAAGTGGCAGGCCGAACGGAGTCTTGTGAACAAAATACAGCAAGACAAAGTGCAGATTGAGCAGTTGAAGTTCGAAGCAGACCGTGCTGAACGTGAGGGCAACTACGGAAAAGTAGCTGAAATCAGGTATGGAAAGATTCAGTCAATACAGGAAGACATAAAGAGGGTACAAGCCGAACTGGCGAAAACTCAGGGCGGAAACGCTATGATAAAGGAAGAGGTCACGAGCGACGATATTGCCGATGTGGTAAGCCGTTGGACAGGTATTCCTGTAAGCAAGATGATGCAAAGCGAGAAGGACAAGCTGTTGCATTTGGAAGAGGAACTGCACAAGCGGGTTGTTGGACAAGACGAAGCCATCAAAGCCGTAAGCGATGCCGTACGCCGTAGCCGTGCAGGACTTCAAGACCCACGCCGCCCTATCGGAAGTTTCATCTTCCTCGGACCTACCGGTGTAGGTAAGACGGAACTTGCAAAGGCTCTTGCCGACTACCTGTTCAATGATGAGTCGTTGATGACACGTATCGATATGAGTGAGTACCAAGAGAAGTACAGTGTGAGTCGGCTCATAGGAGCACCTCCAGGCTACGTAGGATACGACGAAGGCGGTCAGCTGACCGAGGCCGTGCGAAGGAAACCGTACAGCGTAGTACTGTTCGATGAGATTGAAAAAGCACACCCTGATGTTTTCAACACATTGTTGCAAGTTCTCGACGACGGCCGTCTGACCGACAACAAGGGTCGTACA
Organism: uncultured Bacteroidaceae bacterium; assembly: GCA_964452915.1. GTDB lineage: Bacteria > Bacteroidota > Bacteroidia > Bacteroidales > Bacteroidaceae > Colivivens. The sequence goes on from CAYVNW010000018.1 coordinate 26,335, forward strand.
GTCAACTTCAAGAACACGATCATCATCATGACTTCAAACTGCAGTGAGGAACAGCTCCACAAGTTGATGCGACCGGAGTTTATCAACCGTATTGACGAGATAATAACGTTCAAGCCGCTTAGCGAGGATGAAATCAAACAGATCGTGAAATTGCAGATTGCCGGAGTTGAGAAGATGTTGGCAAACAACGGTGTCACTATGACACTGACCGACGCCGCAATCAATTTCATAGCCGAGAAAGGTTATGATCCTCAGTTCGGAGCACGTCCGGTCAAACGTGCTATACAGAACTACCTGCTCAACGATTTGTCGAAAAAGATACTCGACGGATCTGTCAGCAAGGACACCAGCATCAAGGTCGATGTGAAAGACGGAGCATTGGTTTTCGGAAACTGATCCACACATTATAAACATAGGAAAGAGGTATTTCCCCAGTGGAGATGCCTCTTTTTTTTGTAGGATTGTCGGCCACGCGGGACGTGGCGGTGGCGTATAAATAGAGACAAACGTTTTTATCCATGTAATTTTTATTAGAGACAAAAGGTCTCCCGAATTAAAATTATTCCTATCTTTGCATAATCTAACCCAAAGATAGGATGCACAGTTACAATATAACACTATATATACTCTTGTTTATAATATTCACGGGATGTGTCAACAAGACAGACAAAGATGCGCATAATAAGGCTAAATCCCTGGAAGATATTTGGCTTGTAACGGAAGTGGAAGATCCGATGGGTGGAAAGCACACGTTTCCACAAAATGACAACTTGACCAACATGTATATACTTGCCGGCGGCAGCACGATATATATATGTACTGTGCAAGTAAAGGAAGACGCTATAACCATCAATCCCCAAACTGCATTTAAATACAGCACCATATACACAGGAGGAGGGAAATATCTCTTATATATGGACGATTACAAATGCCCGCTCAAGGTCACAAGCGACTCAACAATTGCATGGCAAAGGTACGGGGTCACCACCACAATGAAACGCGTCTCAGGCTTTGTTAAGACGCAATCATCAGAAATTATCGACGTAGTCAGGAACCACTTTCTCATTAATGCCAACACAGACAATATGTATGTGTTCTCCGCTAAGGAGCAAACATTGAAAAAGTCAAACCATACGCTCACCTTCTTAATTGTCGGCCTGTTCCTTGTCCTAACAGCAATCATCATATACGCCAGAAGGATATACCGGCGCAACAAACTAATCTCACAACAACTGCGGCAAATCCAAAAAGAAAGGAGTCTGCGTCCCACAAAAATGGAGAAGGCGATGAAGGAGATAGAATACGACTTCTTCCAATCAGACTATTATATCAACATCCGAAAAGACATAGCTTCCGGAAAGATTTTGTCGGACGAGGAATGGGAAGAGTTGGAACGCGAGGTGAACAGTGTATACCCCAACTTCACACACAACCTGTTCGGACTCATCAAGATGTCGGATGTGGAATACAAAGTTTGCCTGCTGTTGAAAATCCGCATGACACCAAAAGACATAGCCGCAACACTATGCAAGGATCCAAGCAGTATAAGTACTGTACGCAGTCGCCTGTATATGAAAATTTTCAAGAAGAAAGGCAGTTCAACCGATTGGGACGATTTTATATATACGTTATAAAAGTCACGTGGTATAGTCGATTCCACCGACTATTTTTCCATCTGCAAATATTTTGCCAACCACATTTTGCCGGTTCATGGCATTTGCAAACAAAAAGCAAAATGAATTGTATGTCTACATTATCAATATAAGATTAACTTTGCAACCGAAACCAAAAGCAAAGTATTATGCAGAAACAAACGAACGACCCAAAACAAACGAACGACCCAAAACGAAGTACTATGCAACAAGAACAAACAAGAAACCAAAACTTCACGCTACTATTGACTATCACGGTGCTTGCCATAATTATGGCGGTACTGCTACTATTTTTAGACATGGCTCCGTTGGAGAACACAGGAGTTCCCGACAAGGAGATCATAGGAGTATGGGTTCTCCGCTCCGTAAAATACGAGAGAGAGGATGAGATTGCCCTAAGAAGCAACTATACAAGAGTAAAATACTACGGGCCGGACGGAGAATACGCATGTGCGGAAATACTAATGCCAAAAGCAGGCCAGTATAGAATAAACCCACACGCGTATGGTCAATACACGTTCAAAAACGGTGATTATACAGAGATGGGGCAAAGGGGGACCTTTGTATTGAAAGACAATGTCACTGCTTATGGCAAATGGAATAAGTGTAACGAAAATTGGAAGAAGATAAGCATTCCCGACAGACTCCTTAAGGAAATTATCTTACGGTGCAAAGCGAATCGCAAACTGACACCTGAGTTGCAGGACGACATCCACAAATACATACTGAATCAGTAATTGATTTGTTGTCATGATCTTCCACTCCACGCTCAAATTGTCACAGCCATACATATTGATAAAGTTACAATTATATATACTGATATTGATGTGATAATAAGTAATAATTTTTCAAAAGCTTTAGTTTGGTGCAGGAAATCCGTGAGGATATCCTGCTTCTTTGCTTAAAGGATCACCGGACAATAAATTCACTCGTTCCAGATCTTCCAAGCGGCCTTTGCCTGTCCCACAAGCATCTCATAGCCATTCTTCACCACCGCACCTTGCAGACGCCCTTTCTTTAAGAACTGAGTCTCCTCAGGATTGTATACCAGGTCGAACAACAGATGTAGCGGGGAAAGATACTCATATGGCAAGTCTGCGCACTCATTGACGTTCGGAAACGTTCCTAAAGGAGTGCAATTCACTATCACCTTGTATTCGTCGAGCAACTTACAGTTGATTTCATCATACGTAATCACCCCCTGACGTTTGGAACGAGAGACCGACAATGGTTCTATTCCAAGTTTGTGAAGGCCATACTTAATGGCGAGCGACGCCCCACCGGTACCCAACACAAGGGCTTTAGTATGCCATGGTTGGATTAGCGGTTTGATTGAATCCATAAAGCCAATCACATCGGTGTTGAAGCCCTTAAGTTTATGATGCTCGTGATCGATACGAACCACATTCACAGCTCCAATAGCACGGGCCTCATCGCTAAGTGAGTCCATCATTCTCATTACGTCCTGCTTATAAGGAATAGTAACGTTTAGTCCTACAAGTTCTTTATCCTTGATAACCTGAATAAAATCGGCAGCCACTGGAATTTCGTAATTGGAATAAATGGCATCTATCCCCTCCCTGCGAAATTTCTCATTGAAGAACTGTCGTGAAAACGAATGTCCTAATGTTTTCCCTATTAATCCGTATTTCTTCATTTCCTTCCTGTATACATGCAACACATCGCAAATGGCAAATACTTGTATGTTACGTTGCTGAATCCAGCTTTATTAAACCTGTCCGCCATTGCTTTTCCCTGATCAACCGCCACCATTGAGGCTGGCAAGTACTTAAAGGCTTTTTGATCGTGTGCAAACAATTTCCCAACGGATGGCATCAACCATCTTTGATATATGGTGAATACCTGCTTCATCGGAAACCGCCTTGGTGCGCACAAATCGATTACAACCAGGCAGCCGTCTGATGCCAAAACCCTGTGCATTTCAGCAAGACAAGTATCCACACGATTGAAATTTCTCAAGGCAAACGCCGACATGACGACATCGAACTCATTGTCCTTAAACGACAAAGCCGAACAATCCTCGTGAACGAATTCGATTTTATCAGTCAATCCCGCCTTATCAACCTTCTGCCTGCCGACAGTCATCATTTGCTCTGATATATCACAACCGACTATCTTGCCAGGAGCCAACTCTCTATAAGCAGCCAAAGCCAAGTCGCCTGTTCCGGTAGCCACATCAAGAATACCGGCTATCGGATGTGAGCAATTGCGCTTTACGGTTTTGATGGCAATATTGCGCCAGAGCTTGTCAATGCCGAACGAAAGCACATGGTTGGAAGAATCATAAGTGGAGGCGATATGATCAAACATAGCCTCCACCTGTTTCTTCTTTGATTCTGACCGACTATACGGTTTTATCTCTTCGACAACCATTCGTTGACATTACGTTCAATCCGTGCTGCTATATCCCCATCGGATTCAGCCTTATGGAATTTTTCTCCCGTGATATGCTCATACAGTTCTATATAGCGATCACCGATTGAGTTTACAAATTCATCTGTCATTTCAGGCATTACTTGTCCTGGCTGATTCATAAAATTATGATCAATGAGCCATTGACGCACGAATTCTTTTGAAAGCTGTCGTTGAGGCTCGCCTTTCTCGAACTTCTCTTCGTAGCCATCTGCATAAAAATAACGTGATGAATCAGGAGTATGAACTTCATCGATCAGATATACTTTTCCATCACGTTTTCCGAACTCATATTTCGTATCAACAAGTATTAAACCCTTCTCGGCGGCAATCTTTGTCCCCAAATCAAACAACTTGTACGTGTACTGCTCCATCACTTCGTAGTCTTCTTTGCTAACAATGCCTTGAGCAATGATTTCCTCCTTTGATATATTCTCATCATGCCCCTCATCTGCTTTTGTAGTTGGAGTGATGATCGGATGCGGGAACTTTTGATTCTCTTTCATACCATCTGGCAGTGGCACACCACAGAGAGTACGTTCACCTGACTTATACGCTCTCCAAGCCGATCCGGTCAAATAGCCACGGATAATCATTTCTACGCGAAAGCCTTCACACTTCAGTCCGACAGTCACCATCGGGTCGGGGGTAGCGAGTTTCCAGTTTGGTATCTCAGCCGATGATGCATCCAGAAACTTTGCCGCAATTTGATTCAACACCTGTCCTTTAAAAGGTATGCCTTTTGGCAGTACCACATCAAACGCACTGATGCGGTCAGTGGCGACCATCACGATAATATCATCTTTAATGTTGTAAACATCACGTACTTTCCCATGATAGACACTCTTTTGTCCAGGGAAATTAAAGTTTGTCTTCGTTAGAGTCTTCATCTTCTTTATCTGTTTTATTAAAGTTTTTTTCCTGTGATTCTTCATATACCTTATAAGCATTCACGATTCTCGTTACCAGCTTGTGTCGGACTATATCCTTATCGTTCATCTCAATAAAGCAAATACCCTTCACACCTTTCAATACGTCCATTGCCTCAATAAGTCCCGACTTGACATACCGCGGCAAGTCGACCTGCGTTACGTCGCCGGTAATTATCATCTTAGTGTTGTGCCCCATACGTGTGAGGAACATCTTAATCTGTTGTGGGGTGGTATTTTGAGCCTCATCAAGAATCACCACTGCATCGTTGAGCGTTCGCCCTCTCATAAATGCCAATGGCGCAATTTGAATTGTTTGTTGCTCCATGTACTCTTGTAATTTCTGTACTGGTATCATGTCTTGCAACGCATCATACAGTGGCTGGAGATACGGATCGATCTTCTCTTTCATATCGCCCGGAAGGAATCCGAGTTTCTCCCCTGCCTCAACAGCAGGACGGCTTAACACGATTCGCCTTATTTCTTTGTTTTTCAACGCACGTACAGCGAGTGCTATACTGACGTAGGTTTTCCCAGAGCCAGCCGGACCAACTGCAAACAACATATCATGTTTCTGATATCCATCGACAAGACGCCTCTGATTCTCGCTTCGAGGCACTATTGCCTTGCCGTTTATGCTGTAGCAGATTGCGGAAGGGTCACCTCCGTCCGGCGCATGCAGTCCGTGATTGTCGCCACCCTTTATTATATTCAGGATTGATTCCTCGTTTAGCGAGTTGTATTTCATGCAATATTCCTGCAAACTGCGGATAACATCGTCGAACGCACACATCTCCTCTTCGTCGCCCAACACTTTCATTACATTGCCACGTGCAACAATCCTCAACTTCGGGTACAATGCTTTTATCATCTGCAGATTACTGTTGTTAACTCCATAGAAAGTCAGCAGATCTATGTCTTCCAATACAAAATGTTTCTCAATCATGTCCTTTAGTCAGTTTAAAATCCGCTCTGTATTGCAATCATAAGTTTAATCTGTACTATCATACATGCTCACTATTGTATCGAAGTAGCCCTCAGGGCGCACTCCCGCCAGTTCTTCACTCCACAACGACGCCACTATATTTGGCGTGAACTTGCATGCAAGTTCAACATTTTTCAGAAACTCGTCACGGTCGTGCATTCGATAGGCGCAACGCGCTGCATAAACATACGCTTTCACATGGTTAGGGTCTGTCTTTTGACGTGCTGCCATTTTGAAAAAGTACAAAGCCATATCCCACTGCTTTTCGCCACATAGCTGGAAAGCTATGGCCATAATAGTGTCTATATTATAGTCGTCAGCAAGAACTGACTTAATGAAATCCAAGAAAAAATGCCTATCCTTCCCCAACTTATATTCTGCAACTCCTTTCATATAGTAGAATTGTGACTTATCAGGTTGGTATTTGAGAGCTTTTGTTATCATCTTTAATGCGTCTTCATAAAGACCCGCATTCATATAGATTTCAGCAATGTAAGCATACATTTCCGATTTGGCCAATGGGTCTTTAACCTTCCATCTCGCATACTTTTTTGCCTCTTCAAGATACTTGTCTGCCTCATCGATTTTATGTTGGTACATAAGACAATTCGCCAAAAACATGTAATATGATTTGTCGCCGGTCAACTCTATCGCTTTACGGTAACCTTTTTCGGCCTCAGCATAATTCTCCATGGCAAAATAATTAATCGAACGAACCACCCACGCCATTGCATCGTCAGGCTTAATAGCTAAGGAAAATTCTGCGGAATTGATTGCATCTTCATGTGCGTTTACGAGACTTTGTAACGATGCAAGACACCCCCAACCCTCTTGATAGTAAGGTTTACAGTCAAGAAACATCTTGTACAATTCAATTGCCTCCAAGAGCATACCTTCTTCATGACACAGGCGTGATATGCTCAAGTCAATGTCATCAACAGGTACCGGGTTGCAATCTTTGATGTACCGCTCAACCCAAGATTTGATGTACGGAGTCACATCGTCATCTTCTTTTTTCAAGTCAGACAATGACATCACTATGTGCTGATAAGCTTCACGCAACCGAGTCTTGTTTTCATCATCATCTTTTTTACATTCTTTTCTTTCAAGCTTCATCCATTGAGCAAAATATTCGTCGGCTTTTTTATAGTCGCGATAAAGCGCACACTCCAGCTGTGCTCTAAAATAATACACATCAATATCATTGTCAAGCGCAGGCATATCAAGCATCTCCTCAGCTTCCTTAAATGAGTTAAGACTTATGAGTGCATTGATCTTGAGCGAGAGCAGATTTTCATCATCTTTATGGATTTCCAAACCATCGTTAGCCGCTATAAGAGCCTCCTCCAACTGCCCTTCTTGCAGATAATGCTCCGAAATATCAGCATAATCATCAGAATCCAAGTAGAGAGTCTTACCTTGTTGCTTTGCCTCTTCGTATGAGTCTAACAACTGCTTAAAATCTTCCGTTTCGTCGAATTTATCCATTGAAACAATATCGGTTTACAAAAATGAGAAACGACTATATCACTTGTTAGCTTTCACCCAATTATCCTTGAGACCTACTGTGCGATTAAACACAAGGAGATCTGGCGTTAAATCCTTATCGAGAGTGAAATAGCCAATACGCTGGAACTGCAAATAATCGAGAGGTTTAAATTGTTTTAGATATGGTTCCACATAGCAGTCCTGTACTTTAAGTGAGTCCTTATTAATGAGTTCACGGAAGTCTTTACCTGTTGACTCTGCCTCAGCTGAAGGATTCTCGACCATGAACAAACGGTCATAAAGTCTGACTTGCGCTTTTACACAATGATCACAGCTCACCCAATGTATGGTTTTACCTTTTATCTTCATATTGGCGTTTGCCTCTCCGGTCTTTGTCTCAGGAATATACTCCGCATAAATTTCAGTTATTCTGCCATCGGCATCTTTCTTACAGAAGTTATCCTCCGGACATCTGATTATGTAACTGTTCTTCAGACGGACTTCCTTGCCTGGACCAAGTCGGAAAAACTTCTTTGGGGCGTTTTCCATAAAATCATCCCGCTCAATCCACAATTCACGGCTAAACACGACCTTGTGCGTTTTTGAATTTTCATCTTCAGGATTGTCTATGGCGTCGAGCTCTTCAGTTTTTCCTTGTGGATAATTGGTAATGACAAGTTTCACGGGATCAAGTACAGCAGCCACACGAGTTGCCTTTTTGTTTAAGTCATCACGAACAGCGGCTTCGAGCATTGCATAATCATTCAATGCATCATACTTCGTGTAACCAATCATTTTCACGAAATTGCGTATTGATTCAGGACTATAACCGCGTCGGCGCATGCCACATATTGTCGGCATACGAGGATCATCCCATCCGTTCACTATGCCTTCCTGTACCAACGCAAGCAACTTGCGCTTTGACATTATGGTATATGTAAGGTTGAGGCGGTTGAATTCGATCTGCCTTGGGCGATTGTCGTTAAGGTCCTTTCCCTCTTTCAATTCATCAATAAAATAGTCATAGAGCGGGCGGTGAGGGACGAACTCCAATGTACATATACTATGCGTCACTCCTTCAAAGAAATCACTCTGTCCGTGAGCGAAATCATAGTTAGGATAAACATGCCATTTTGTTCCAGTACGATGGTGCGGAACGTGCTTGACCCGATAAATAACAGGGTCGCGAAACAGCATATTAGCATGTGCCATGTCAATCTTCGCACGCAGAACCATAGTGCCTTCAGCAATCTCTCCTCGATTCATCTTCTCGAAAAGACTTAAATTCTCCTCTATCGGGCGATCACGATACGGACTGTTTATGCCTGGTTGCGTAGGTGTTCCCTTCTGTGATGCAATTTCCTCTGATGTCTGTTCATCAATATATGCTTTGCCTTCTTTTATGAGTCGGACAGCAAAATCGTACAATTGCTGGAAGTAGTCTGATGCATAGTATACATGACCCCATTTGAAACCAAGCCATTTTATGTCGTCCATAATAGAATCGACATACTCTACATCTTCCTTAGAAGGATTGGTATCGTCAAAACGCAAGTTACATACTCCACCATATTTTTCAGCAATGCCGAAGTCCATGCATATTGCTTTTGCATGGCCTATATGCAAGTAGCCATTGGGCTCGGGTGGAAAACGGGTCTGCAATCTGCCTCCATTCTTTCCTTCCTCAAGATCATTCTTTACTATCTCCTCCACAAAGCTTATTGATTCTGTTTTGGGAGTTACATTTTCCTCTATACTCATATACTATAATGCTAATTCCGTATTTCTGCATTGTTTTGTTCAGACAATTTGCCCAAGCAAACATATATTTTGCAAAGATACAATTTTATTGCTAAACAGAGATATGCGGCTCTAAAAATTCGTAGTTGTAGCAATAAAATCCAATCATTTTCTATATCTTTGCAACATAAAAAGACAATGCAACAAAATGAGAAAATCTTCAACAACCACATTGTGCATCATTCTACTCATGTTGAGCACAAACGTATTGGGGCAGGACAAAGAACAGAAAAAAATTATTGAGGCAATCCAACAGCAATATCAAGAAGTGGTCCGATGGGTAGAGGAAAGCCAGATGAGCGATGAAACTAACAACTCCATGCAGATTGACATACGCCAAGTGAAAAGTGACCATTCAACAAGAGTAAAACGGTATGAGTTTTATTATCACCCTGACACATGGGATCTGTATTTCGTCAGATTGTCATACAACAAGGGCAGGCAACGCTTCAATGAGGAATACATGTTCGACAAAGAGAAGCACGACCTTGTTTATGCGTCGCTCAAGCACGACTTGCCCGGTGAAGACAACAGGGCAGAGCTCAGGTGTTATTTCTGCAATATAAAGCGCTCCAAATACACAAAAACAGATATAAGGAGTGCGTCCGGAAATATACTCAAGAGCTACGACACAGACGAAGGTCAGAAATGGAGTCAACAATCACAAGATAACGCACAAAATATCCAAACACTATTTCAGGCTCTAATTAACGACCACTAACAACCTACTTATTTTTCTCCCTGCCTTCCCGAGCGGAATCTTTCCAACAGTTTCTTAGTATGCTCCTTAATAAGCATATTGGTCTTCTGTGTTTGCTCTAAAAATTTCCTGTTGCTTCGTTTATTTGCTTCAATAAGTTCTTCGGAACGTGCCTGCATCATACGGAACTGCTCTACGATCACCGTCTGAATATTTTCAGCCATGTCTGGCTTCCCTTCCTCATTCGGGCATACACACCATAAACCTTTAGGAACAATCGCTACTTCCACTTCGGCATCCGATTCTCTCGGATCGCCATCAAAATGTATCACCCCGGGATGAGAACGGTGAACAGACAGACTCTTGCAACGGAACGTGCTGAAATAATTATTGTTTACAATTTTACCCTGTATCAACTGCAAAGCGATCTGCGGTGCATCGATCACTGTGAATGGTTTGATTATAGTAACATCAAGCAGTCCGTCACGCACCGACGCACGAGGAGCTATGTAGAAATTATTTCCATATTGAGAGGCATTGGCACAAGAAATCAAGAAAGCTTTTTGAACACTCTGTTCTTCCTTTTCATTAACAACATCGATAACGTAGGTCTCGGGATTGTATTTTAGTCCATTGCTTAGCACATTCTCTACATAGGCAGGTAAACCCCGAGTCTTTGACTTCGCGAACTTCTCGGAAATAAATGCATCAAAACCAATACCGCAAGTACAGAAAAACGGATGGAGATTTATTATGCCATAATCAATCTTTCGCATTGTACAACTATTGATAAGTTCAATAGCACTAATCGGATCGAGTGGTATGTGCAGATGTCTCGCCAGCCCGTTGCCTGAACCGCATGGTATAATGGCAAGGGCGGTATCAGTATCTATTAATGCGCAACCGACTTCATTCATCGTTCCGTCTCCTCCAACAGCACATACAATATCCACGCCGTTGCGTACAGCCTCCCGCGCAATCAAAGTGGCATGACCGGCATAATCTGTTTTCCTTATCTCATAGGAAAACAAATCCTTATTTAACCGCTTCTCAATTTGGCTCAATATCATCTTCTTTCCCGAAACACCGGAAATCGGGTTGTAGATGAAAACAATCTTCTTACTTTGCATGTATCTTCTCATGTATTTCGCCTACAAAAGTAAATAAAAAGGGCGAGGTTGAGGTGCTTTCGACAAAGGTTTTTTACCGAACGAGTATTTTTTTAGAAAAAAGTGTTGAGCATGATAGTTTTTTTCGTAACTTTGCAGCCTGTACGGACTAAGATCAAACAGTATCAAATAAATTAATAATAAAAAGAGAATGAGTGTTCGGTGGAAATATTAGGTGTTACACCTTATTATATATTATATAGCCGAGAAATCTTAGAGATGGTACCACACTCAAAATAAATTATGGGTTTATTGCAAGAAAGATTTAAGGAGTATAGAGAGCCACAGAAATACATGGCGGCAGGTATATATCCTTATTTTAGGGAAATCGATAGTCATCAGGACACAGAAGTGATCATGGATGGCAAAAAAGTTCTCATGTTTGGCTCAAACTCCTATATGGGACTTACCTACGATAAACGTATCGTCGATGCGGCTATTGCAGCCATAAAGAAATACGGGACCGGTTGTGCAGGCTCACGCTTCCTCAATGGAACTTTGGACCTACATATCAAACTAGAGCACGAATTGGCAGAATTCGTCGGTAAAGATGAAGCACTTGTCTACTCTACAGGCTTTACAGTCAATTCCGGAGTTGTTTCGGCACTTACAGGGCGAAACGATTACATATTGGGAGATGACAGAGACCATGCCTCAATTGTAGACGGTCGTCGTCTGTCATTCTCAACATTCTATCACTACAAGCACAACGACATGGCTGATTTGGAGGCACAACTCAAGAAATGCCGCCCAGAAGCTATTAAGCTTATTGTAACAGATGGATTGTTCTCAATGGAAGGTGACCTTGCAAAGCTTCCGGAAATAGTGGCATTGAAGAAGAAGTACAACGCAAGTATAATGGTTGACGAAGCACACGGAATAGGAGTGTTCGGAAGAAACGGCCGCGGAACATGTGACTACTTTGGAGTCACCGATGACGTGGATCTTATAATGGGAACATTCTCTAAGTCACTTGCATCAATCGGCGGATTCATAGCATCCGACAAAGATACAATCAATTATTTGCGCCATACTTCACGTACATACATCTTCAGTGCAAGTAACACACCGGCAGCTACTGCAGCGGCAATGGAAGCTCTCCATATTCTCAAGACAGAACCAGAGCGCATTGAAAACCTATGGAAAATCACTAATTACGCCCTCAAGGAGTTCAAAGACGCAGGGTTCGAAATTGGTGACACCGAAAGCCCTATTATTCCGCTTTACGTACGCGACGCGGAAAAGACATTTGAAGTAACCAAAAAAGCATTCGAGAAAGGCGTGTTTATCAATCCGGTTATTCCACCGGCCTGCGCGCCACAAGACACACTGGTACGTGTGGCCCTTATGGCGACACACACCAAAGAACAAGTGGACCGCTGTGTCTCAGCACTCGTTGACTCGTTTAAGGAATTGGGACTATTCAAATAACACTTATTCTACAGCAACACAAAAAGGCTCTGACAATCGAAACATTGAGTTTGGATTCAGAGTCTTTTATTGTTTCACTCAGTAACAAGCCATACAAAGGTTTGAACTGACAACTACTTAAAATTTATACAATGAGAATTGACATACTTACAGCTTTACCTGAACTATTAGACGGATTCTTCGACAAATCGATTTTGGGAAGAGCACAACAAAAAGGCCTTGCCGAAATACATGTGCACAACCTCCGTGATTATACAGAAGACAAACACAAAAGAGTCGATGACTACCCTTTCGGAGGATTTGCAGGTATGGTTATGCAATGCCAACCTATAGATTCTTGTATTTCCGCTTTGAAAGCGGAACGTGAGTACGACGAAATCATATTCGTCACACCCGACGGACAAAAATTCGACCAACCAATGGCGAACGAATTATCACTTAAGGGAAACATTATCATATTGTGCGGACACTATAAAGGGATCGACTACCGCATACGCGAGCATCTGATCACAAAAGAGGTAAGTCTGGGAGACTTTGTCCTTACAGGCGGTGAACTAGTCGCTGCTTGCATGGCAGACGCCATTGTACGCGTTGTCCCGGGAGTTATTGGAGATGAGCAAAGTGCGTTGTCAGACTCTTTCCAAGACAACCTGCTTGCAGCCCCAATATACACGCGCCCTGCTGACTATAAAGGATGGAAAGTTCCGGAAATATTATTGTCCGGTAACCAGGCAAAGATAGAAGAGTGGGAATTACAGCAATCACTGGAAAGGACAAAACGTCTGCGTCCCGACTTACTCGATAACAAATAAGACAAGACAAAGCATGAGATATATTTTATCCATCGTACTGCTGATCAGCACTTTCAGTGTAAAAGCCCAAACACTCATTTGGCACGATGAGTTCAATGCCGACGGCCCGGTAAATGAAGACTATTGGAACTTTGAAACAGGTTTCGTTCGTAATCACGAATTCCAATGGTATCAGCCAAACAACGCATATCAAACTAACGGAACACTCATTTTAGAAGGAAGAATTGACAGCATTCCAAATCCACACTACAATCCGAATGCAAGAAAGAGCGACTGGAAATCAAGCCGTCCATTCGCACGATACTCGTCCGCAAGTATCAACACGCGCGGAAAATTTGAATTTCTTTACGGCACATTGGAAGTCCGCGCCAGAATTCCATCAGTTATCGGCTCATGGCCCGCAATATGGCTTCTTGGTACCAAATATAATTGGCCATCATGCGGCGAGATAGATGTCATGGAGTACTATCATATAGATAATGTACCTCACATTTTAGCAAACGCATGTTGGGGAAACGACGGCAACAATGCCGTATGGAATTCTAAGCGGGTCAAATTCAAGCACTTTATCGACAAAGACCCTTACTGGACGGAGAAGTTTCATACATGGATAATGAATTGGACAGAGGACAGTATCAGTATATATATTGACGGCGAATTGATTAACAACATCGACCTTACACAAACTGTCAATGGCAATGCAGGAGGCAACGAATGCCCATTCCATACTCCTCAGTATATTCTGCTGAATCTCGCTATCGGAGGAGACAATGGTGGCACTCCATGTACAGACGCATTTCCAATGCGCTATGAAATTGACTATGTCAGGGTTTATCAAAATGAATGATACAATATGCTTCCGACGAACATTTCCAAACAAACTGCAAAGATAAAACTTGTAACTATAAAAGAAAAGGTGTAACTTTGTATCGTCATCTTAACCTAATAAAGATATGAACAGAATTTTATTTACAATGGCATTGGCAGCCTGCTGCACTCTAAATATTGATGCGCAGACAAAATATCGGGAACTAACTCTTGAACAAGCTGTCAACGGATGGGGCCTCATACCACAGGCTTTCCCTTCAGAAGAATTTCCCGTAAGCGACAAAACTAAAGCAATGCCTTACGAGAACGCCGCAGCCATAAATGTTCAAGGCTACGACAACGTCAACAGTACAGCAACGTATGCACTTGTATTTACCAACCGTCAAAGAGTGTGGCGATATGCTACACGGGGTGATTATTATCTTGTCGACTTGAAAAACAACAAAAAGAGAAAACTTGGCGCATCACTTCCGGAGGCGAGCCTCATGTTTGCCAAGTTCTCACCCAACGGGGAAAAAGTTGCTTATGTGTCAAAAAACAATATATATCTCGAATCAAGCAGTATGACAGATACCACCATTCAGCAACTAACTTACGACGGGAATGACACCATTGTCAACGGGACATTCGATTGGGTTTATGAAGAAGAGTTCGATTGCCGCGATGGATTTCGTTGGAGTGGAGACAGCAAGAACATTGCTTATTGGCAAAGTAATACAAGCGGAACAGGTTGGTTTGACATTATAGACAATGTCGATAGTATATACCCTTCGGTTAAACACTTCCCATATCCAAAAGCCGGTACTAAAAATTCCGCAGTACATATTGGCGTGCTTGACATTTACACCAATAGAACACCTACACAATGGCTCGACATTCCTGGGGACCAACGTGAGAACTACTTACCGCGCATGGAGTTTATACCAGGAACAAATACACTGATGATTCAACAAATGAACCGTCCACAAAACAACAACACGGTATGGACCACTGCAGTGGAGAACGGCACAGCATCAAAGCCGGAGATCCTTTGCGTTGATAAGGATGAAGCATGGGTAGAGACTAATGACAATATACATTGGCTCAAAGACAACAAATTTTTCATATTTACCTCTGAACGTGACGGATGGCGACACTTGTACAGGGTATCAGCAGATGGTAAGAAATGGACTTGTATCACTAAGGGCAACTTTGATGTAGTAAGTGAGATAGCGTTCGACGAATCTAACGGATATATATATTTCTCTGCATCTCCTGAAAACGCCACAGAATTGTATATGTTCAGGACCAAGGTTATGGGTAACGGACAGGTTGATAACATTACAGCGATGTGTCATAACGGAAAACCTGCCGCCGGTCACTATTCATACGATTTCTCACCAAACTACGATTATGCAGTCGAGACATATTCTTCGGCTAACCACTTGCCTCAATATTACATGGTCAAGATGAACAAGAAAGGAATCTGGAGCATGGACCACCTGATGGAGAACAATGATGAAGGACAAAAGGCCTGGGAAAGCTTCGGGTTTCCAAAGAAAGAATTCGTAAAGGTGAAGAGCGGTAATTTGATGCTTGACGCATGGATCATGAAACCGACAAACTTTGACCCAACAAAAAAATATCCTGTTATTGATTACGTATACGGCGAGCCGGCATCATCTACCGTACAAAACAGTTGGTCAACCGACTTGTTCTGGCACTATCTTGCCAACCAGGGATTTATTATTGTAAGTATAGACAACAGAGGCGCAAATTGCCCACGCGGACGCGAATGGCGCAAATGTATATATGGAGAAGTAGGAGTGGCCGCAAGTGAAGACCAGGCAACTGGTATCATGGAACTATGCCGCCATTTTGAATACATGGACTCAACGCGACTCGGGATAACAGGATGGAGCGGTGGTGGCGCACAAACATTAAACTGCATGTTCAGATATCCAAACGTATTTAAGACAGGAGTCGCTATCGCATTTGTTTCCGACCAACGTCTATATGATACTATCTATCAGGAAAGGTACATGAATACTCCACAAAACAATCCTGACGGATATTTCCGTGGCAGTCCAATAAATTTTGCAGAAGGACTAAAAGGAAACTTGCTGATTATACACGGAACCGGTGACGATAACGTACACTATCAGAATACAGAACTCTTAGCCAACAAACTAATATCCTTAGGCAAGATCTTCTATCAAGTCAGCTACCCTATGCGAACCCACAGCATAAGCGAAGGAAAAGGCACAAGCCTGCACTTGCGCAAAACGATGGTTGACTTCTGGAAGAAAAATCTTTAATATTGTAATTGTGTAGAGAATGTGCCGTAGGTGTCCGCTTAGCGGCACATCCTCTTCTGTCATTCCAACTCATTCATGTTACGCAAAACTTACACAAAATCATACCTTAATATGTTCATTATGGCTATCAAATGAGTTGAAAAACAAAATAATTCACATTTTATGCAAACTCCACTTTGCAATTAAAACTTTTTGTCGTATATTTGCAGAAATATTTGGGTTTCTTCGGAATACAGTATAAATCATAAATTATATAGATATTTAATATGGAGTCATTTTTCCGCACGCACAACTACTTAGTTAGGAATCTGGACGCACCTGTACGCCGCAATCTAATGGATGAGATTGATTGGAGGAGACGCATGATTGGCATTAAAGGCGCAAGAGGAGTCGGGAAGACTACGTTCCTTCTACAGTATGCAAAAGAGCACTATTCCCCAGATGATCATCAGTGCCTCTATATTAACACCAATAATTTCTATGTACAGAACATAGGAATATCAGAGTTTGCTAACGAGTTCTATCACAATGGTGGTAAAGTATTGCTCATAGATCAAGTTTTCAAACAACCAGATTGGAGCAAACAACTCCGTGAATGCTACGACAGATTTCCCGGTCTCAGAATCGTCTTTACCGGTTCATCTGTCATGCGATTGAAAGACGAGAATCCAGAACTCAATGGTATTGTGGATTCTTATAATCTGAGAGGATTCTCGTTCCGTGAATTCTACAATTTGCGTACGGGAAACTATTTCCCTGCATATACACTAAGCGATATTCTGAAAAATCATACTCAGATAGCCACTAAAATTATTGAGAAAGGCAATCCACGTCAGTATTTTTCCGAATATCTGCACCATGGCTTCTATCCGTTCTTCCTTGAGAAAACCAATTATTCAGAGAACCTTTTAAAAACCATGAACATGATGATTGAGGTTGACATACTGCAAATCAAACAAATAGAACTTAAGTATTTGCCTAAGATAAAACAGATGTTCTATTTGCTTACAAACAGTGGCAGCAGTGTTCCAAACATCAGTCAGTTGGCACAGGAACTTGGCATGTCGAGGGCAACTGTTATGAACTACATTAAGTATCTGATGGAGGCTCGATTGGTCAACATGATTTATTCCAAAGGTGATGAGTTCCCAAAGAAACCTGCACGTGTACTCCTACACAACTCGAACCTCATGTACAGTTTTTATCCACAACGGTTTGATGAACATGACGTATTAGAAACATTCTTCTGTAATACAATATGGAAGGACCACAAAGTAAACAAAGCAGGCAATATCTGTTCTTTCCTAATTGACGGACAACAGGAGTTCAGAGTAATCGAACATGGTACAAAACTCAAAAGTAAGTCGAAGGTCATCTTTGCTGTCAACCAAATGGATGTAGGAGAAGCAAACCTTATCCCATTGTGGTTGTTCGGCTTTCTTTACTAAGGACATACTACAAAAAGAGTAAAAAACGATTGTAAATAGTAAAAAGATATATTTAAACGCACAACTTTATCAGAAAATGGCTAAAGAGAAAAAATTTATTACCTGTGATGGTAATCAGGCAGCTGCACATATTGCATATATGTTCTCTGAAGTAGCTGCAATCTATCCTATCACACCATCGTCACCAATGGCAGAACATGTTGACGAATGGGCTGTTCAGGGTCGTAAGAACCTTTTTGGCGATACGGTACTCGTTCAGGAAATGCAATCAGAAGCAGGTGCAGCAGGTGCTGTTCACGGTTCGCTCCAAGCAGGCGCACTGACAACAACATTCACTGCATCACAAGGACTTCTTCTTATGATCCCTAACATGTACAAGATTGCAGGAGAACTTCTGCCTTCTGTATTCCATGTTTCAGCTCGTACTGTAGCATCACATTCTCTCTGTATTTTCGGAGATCACAGCGATGTCATGGCTTGCCGCCAGACCGGTTTTGCCATGCTCTGCGAAGGTTCTGTACAAGAAGTTATGGACTTGAGTGCCGTAGCACACCTCGCAGCTTTAAAAACACGCGTTCCTTTCATCAACTTCTTTGACGGATTCCGTACATCACATGAATATCATAAGATTGAGGAAATCGACATGGAAGATATACGTCCATTAGTCCCTATGGACAAGGTTGCAGAATTCCGAGCACGCGCCCTCTCACCAGAACATCCAGAATCAAAAGGAATGGCAGAGAATCCTGAGACATTCTTCCCACACCGCGAATCAAGTAACCCATTCTACGAGTCTGTTCCAGCAGCTGTAGAAGAGTACATGAAAGAAATGTCACGTATCACAGGACGTGAGTATAACCTCTTCTCATACTATGGGGCTAATGATGCAGACGAAATAATTATACTCATGGGCTCCGCAACTGAAGCTGCACGTGAAGCTATTGACTACGCCAATGCAAACGGGAAAAAATATGGCATGGTTTCAGTACACCTTTACCGTCCATTCTCTGTAAAGCATCTTTTGGCTGCAGTTCCTAAGACGGTTAAGCGTATTGCTGTTCTCGACAGGACAAAAGAGCCAGGAGCAAGTGGTGAACCACTTTATCTTGACGTTAGAGACGCATTCTACGGACAAAAGAATGCACCTTTGATTGTGGGCGGACGTTATGGCTTAGGTTCATATGACGTAACACCTACCATGATTCTTTCTGTTTATGAAAATCTTGAATTGCCACAACCTAAGGACCACTTCACACTGGGTATCGTTGATGATGTAACATTCACATCACTACCTCTCGAAGAAGAAAAAGCACTCGGTGGTGAAGGCATCTTCGAAGCTAAGTTCTTTGGTTTGGGAGCAGACGGAACAGTGGGGGCTAATAAGAACTCCGTAAAGATTATTGGGGACAACACCAATAAATATTGCCAGGCTTATTTTTCATATGATTCAAAGAAGTCAGGTGGTTTTACATGCTCACATTTGCGTTTCGGTGACACTCCTATACGTTCTACCTACCAAATTAAGACTCCGAACTTCGTGGCGTGTCACGTTCAGGCATACCTACATATGTATGATGTTCTTCGTGGACTCCGTCAAAATGGCCAATTCCTTTTGAATACTATTTGGGAAGGAGACGAACTAGTCAAGAACCTGCCTAACAATGTAAAAAAATACTTTGCTGAAAAGAATATAACAGTTTATTATATCAATGCAACAAAGGTAGCACAGGAAATAGGACTTGGCAACCGTACAAACACAATACTTCAGTCTGCATTTTTCCGCATAACACAGGTTATCCCTGTGGATCTGGCAATAGAACAGATGAAGAAATTCATTGTTAAATCGTACGGCAATAAAGGCGAGGATGTCGTCAACATGAACTACTCTGCCGTTGATCGTGGAGGTGAATACAAGATTCTGCCTGTAGACCCTGCATGGGCAAAATTGCCAGCTGATCCTGTAAAAGAAAACAATGACCCAGAATTCATAAACAAACTCGTACGGCCTATAAATGCACAAAATGGCGATTTACTTCCAGTATCCACATATAAAGGATATGAGGACGGAAGATGGGATGCAGGCACCGCTACATACGAAAAACGTGGCGTAGCCGCTTTTGTTCCAAAATGGGACTCTACATCTTGTTGCCAATGCAACAAATGTGCATTTGTTTGCCCTCACTCTTGTATCCGACCATTCGCTATGGACGCTGAAGAAGCTGCAGGACTCGATGCCGCAAAGGTTGAGATCAAGGCTCCGGCAGCTCTCAAAGGAATGCAACTCCGTATACAAGTTGGTGTAATGGATTGTCTCGGTTGTGGAAACTGTGTTGACGTTTGTCCTGGTACAAAGGGTGTCAAGGCTTTGTCTATGGTTCCACTTGAAGGAGAACTCAATGAAGCTAAGAATTGGGATTACTGCGTAAAGAACGTAAAAACAAAACAGAATTTGATAGATATCAAATCCAATCCTCGTCTCAGTCAGTTCGCTACTCCTTTATTTGAATTTTCTGGTGCTTGCTCTGGTTGTGGAGAAACTCCATACGTCAAACTGATATCACAACTGTTTGGTGATAGGGAAATTGTAGCCAATGCAACAGGATGCTCATCTATCTACTCAGGTTCAATTCCATCAACACCTTACACAAAGAACGAAAAAGGTCAAGGTCCTGCATGGTCAAACTCTTTGTTTGAAGACTTCTGCGAGTATGGCTTAGGCATGACTGTCGCAAACAAGAAGATGCGTGCACGAATAGTCAAAATGCTTACCGAACTCAACGCAAAAGACGATACACCAGCTGATTTCAAGGCTGCAGCAGAAGAATGGATTGCAGGTAAAGACAATGCTGATGCATCCAAGATAGCCGCAGCAAAACTCAACCCACTGATTGTAAAGGGCAGGGAAGCAGGTAACGAAATCTGTAAACAATTGTCAGAACTGTCACACTACTTGGTAAAGCGCTCACAATGGATTATCGGTGGTGATGGAGCTGCTTATGATATTGGTTATGGAGGCCTCGATCATGTTTTAGCTTCAGGTGAAGATGTCAACATATTTGTTGTCGACACTGAGGTGTATTCAAATACCGGAGGTCAGTCATCAAAGGCTACTCCACTGGGTGCTATCGCACAATTTGCAGCCGGCGGAAAGCGTATAACAAAGAAAGACCTTGGACTTATGCAAACAACATACGGATATGTTTATGTTGCACAAATAGCTATGGGAGCTGACAATGCACAATGCCTGAAAGCACTTCGCGAAGCTGAAGCATATCCTGGACCATCACTTGTTATTGGTTATGCTCCATGTATTAACCATGGTCTTAAAGCTAAAGGTGGTATGGGCAAAAGCCAGGCAGAAGAGGCTAAAGCAGTTGAATGTGGATACTGGCATCTTTGGAGATACGACCCACGACTTGCAGAACAAGGAAAGAATCCATTCCAGCTTGATTCAAAAGCTCCTAATTGGGATAACTTCCAAGCATTCCTCGATGGAGAAGTCCGCTACCTTTCACTCAAGAAAGCAAAACCTGCAGAAGCACAAGAGCTCTTTGACGCAGCAAAGAAGGCTGCACAACATCGTTATGCATCTTATGTTCGTATGAGTAAACTCGACTACTCTGTCGAATAACAAAACATACCAAATATTTATTAAGGTGGAGACTAAATTCAGTTTCCACCTTTTTATATTTGTTTCTTAAAAATAATAAGCGTAAATTTGCATAATGAATTAATATGGAAAAGTGATGATAGCATTTAGCAAATCAACTTATGTTCAGCGCAGGGAAGAACTGAAAAAAAAGGTTGGCAACGGTATGATACTGCTCTTTGGGAATAATAATGCACCTGCAAACTACCCAAGCAATGCTTATTTATTCCGCCAAGATAGTACCTTCCTATATTATTTCGGACAACAACAAGAAGGATTGGCAGGAATAATCGATATTGACGAAAACAAAGAATACCTCATTGGCGATGATGTAGACATCGATGATATCATTTGGACAGGATTTGTACCTTCTATTCACGACCTTGCAGAAGAAGTGGGTGTGAGCCACTCCCGTCCGATGTCTGATTTAGCGACAATAGTAAATCAGGCAAAGGCGAAAGGACAGGAGATCCATTTCCTGCCCCCTTATCGTCATGACATCATGATACAGATAGGTGACCTGCTCGGCATTCACCCTCTAAAAACCCGTGATGCGGCATCGCTTAAACTAATCAAAGCTGTCATTGACATGCGCGCAGTCAAGAGTAAAGAAGAAATTGAGGAAATCGAAAGAGCAATGGCAATTGGCTACGAGATGCACACCACTGCCATGAAACACTGTGCGCCCGGAGTTACTGAAAAAGAAATTGCAGGTTTGTTGGAGGGAATTGCTTGCAGCAAGGGCAGTAAAGTCTCATTCCTGACAATTCTTACAATGCACGGTGAGATATTCCATGGCAACCCATCACTCAAACCTCTTGAAGCAGGAAGGCTGATGCTTTGTGATGCCGGTGCTGAAACTGTCAACAATTATTGCTCCGACAATACACGTGTCACACCAATAAGCGGTAAATTTACTCAGAAACAACGTGACATTTATTCTATAGTAGAAGCTTGTCACGACTTGGTAATAGCTAAAGCGCATCCAGGAATGAAATGGATGGATATGCATCTTGACGTATGCAGATTGATGACTGAACGGCTTAAGGAACTGGGATTGATGAAAGGTAATACAGAGGATGCTGTACAAGCAGGTGCTCATGCAATGTTTCTACAACACGGACTAGGACACATGATGGGCATGGACGTACACGACATGGAAGGACTCGGGCAAGTATATGTTGGTTTTGACGATGAAGTACGACCTTCTACTCAATTTGGCACAAGCAGCCTCAGGTGCGGTCGCCGCATTCAACCTGGATGGGTTCTCACAGATGAACCAGGCATTTATTTCATTCCTGCTCTCATCGACAAATGGAAAGGCGAAGGACTACACAAAGAGTTCATCAATTATGATAAGCTTGAGACATACCGCGACTTCGGAGGCATCAGAATTGAAGATGACCTGCTGATTACGGAAAACGGATGCAGAGTTTTGGGCGACAAAATCATCCCATATCACATTGAAGACGTAGAAGCATTTATAGCTAAATAAACGAAACATTAATATTAAATACAACTTTCAACAATGAGAAAACTAATGACACTCGTACTTTTCCTTGTCGCAACAATGATCGTTGCACAGGAAAAAGAGAATGAAGATGGTTATCATTTCCAAACAGTTAAGGAAATTCCCATCACTTCAATAAAGAACCAAAACAATTCAGGCACATGCTGGGCCTACTCAAGCCTGGGATTCTTTGAGGCAGAACTGCTCCGACAAGGTAAGGGAGAATATAATCTTTGTGAGATGTTTCTTGCTCATAAGACTTATGAAGACCGCGCAAGGGCATCTGTACGGTTGCATGGCGACATTTCATTCTCCCAAGGCGGAAGTTTCTATGACGCTATTTATTGTATGAAGAACTATGGAATGATGCCTGAGGATGCTATGCCACTTCCTGGAACACTCTGCGGCGATACACTTGCTAATTTCAGTGAACTCTTTTCTCTGGCAGAACCTTATGTGGCTTCAATTGCCAAAAGCGAGTCAAAGAAACTGTCTCCTGCATGGATGAACGGATTTATTGGCATACTCGATTCATATATAGGTAAAGTTCCAGAGACATTTACATACAAAGGAAAGACCTATACACCACAAAGCTTCCAAGAAAGTCTCGGTCTCAACATGGACGATTATGTATCGCTTACCTCATACAACCACCATCCATTCTATGAAAAATTCATCCTTGAGATACAGGACAACTGGAGATGGGCTGAAAGCTACAACCTACCAATCGATGAACTGATGGAGGTAATGGACAACGCCATCAATAACGGCTACACGTTTGCATGGGGATCAGATGTAACTGAAAGTGGATTTACACGTACAGGCTTGGCAGTTTTTCCTAACACTGATAATAATAATGCCACTGATTTGACAGGAAATGATATGGCACATTGGTTTGGACTTTCTGCCTATGAGAAACAGAGAGAGGCATATACAAAGCCATGCCCTGAAAAGGAATATACACAAGAGGAACGCCAACGTGACTATGATAATTGGACAACTACTGACGACCATGGAATGCTCATCTATGGTATAGCAAAAGACGTCAACGGAAAAGAATACTTCATGGTCAAAAACTCATGGGGCAAATCTGGTAATTATAATGGTATATGGTATGCCTCTAAACCTTTTGTACGCAACAAAACAATGAATATTGTTGTTCACAAAGATGCTATTCCAAAGAATATAAAGAAGAAACTTGGAATAAAATAGTATTACAAACAACAATCATAACAACCTACAATAACACCCGCAATGCGACAAGTATTACGGGTGTTACTTTATAACTGACAAATATATTTCTATGCATAATATGTCATCAAATAATTAAAAGGAATATGCATATTCTTCTTCCCATGTGTCGTCAAGCGAAAAGGAAAACCCACCTGTAGATGTAAGTTGGTTATATATCTTTCCTGAATATTTTGTAGTTCTATTAACTTTCATAGGAACATCTTCGAAAGTCTTAGAACAAACAGTTTCACTATCAGCATTCTTGAAATTAACAACTACTTTTATATTTGCCTCAGTAGAAGGAATACAGGTATTGAATGAATATGTTCCCTCCTCTTTTCCTGTATAAGTGGAAACATTATTGATTGAAACTGTCCTGGCATCCGTACTTGCAGCAGCAGCAAATCCAGTTTCTGGATTAAATTCTGTAGCTCCACCAATGATTTTAAACTCTACCGACTTTATTTCCTCTGGTTGCAAGTCAGCGACAACCATAGTGAATTTGCTGGTAACTCTATTTAGCTCCAAACTCTGAGCACTCGTCTTGGCACTTACTGTAAGCGTTTTATAAGCCACAAATGTTTCTGTGAGTTTCCCATTAAAATCGACTTTAGTCGGAATAATCGTCGCATGTACACTGCACTTATGTCCAACAGCAATAACCATATACTTGCCATAAGGAACATTCTCTATTGAAACATTACCAAACGATTCATCAGAAGACTCCTGCTCAATTTTCTTAAATTCGGAGTAATTTGAACCATCCACAGAATAGACGACAATATCAAGCTTGGAAATTGAAGACGCAAGTCCTGCACGTGTTAATGTATAGATTTCATTACCACCCACAGATTTCAGATTGAATGTCAGATTAGCGAATCCTTCATCAGATTCAGAATCTATTGAAACTTTTTGGCATGAAGTAAGTGCCACAAGGGAAACTAAGCCCATAAATAAAAAATTTTTCATAATTGTTGTTTAATTAAATTTGTAAATAAAAAACGAATCTCCATGGACATCATCCACGGAGACCCGTTGTAGTAAAAAAGGC
>CAYVNW010000019.1:0-51317 GCA_964452915.1 uncultured Bacteroidaceae bacterium
CTCATGTTGTATATCTTTGTTTATTAAACAATTAAACTCGCTCTTAATGTCGTTTCTGCGATATTATGATGTATTATATAACTTATTATATATTCACTTGTCTTTATGTTACTCTGACTATTGTTAGTTCCTTTTCCTTATGTTTGCTGGCGTGTCACCAAGGTGTGTCTTTACAAATTTACCGAAAAACGATAGATTAGGAAATCCTAACTCGTATGCTATTTCTTTGATATTGCGCTCTGAATGTGATAATTCCCGCTCTATCACTGTTGTCATATTTTTATGAATCCACTTAAGTGCACTCTTGCCTGTAGTTTGCCTGACTGATATGGACAAGTGTTGTGGAGTTACAAACAGACGTGCTGCAAACGCGGATACAGAATGAATGCGTCCTTTGCTCATTGCAAGCATCTCCATAAACCGGCTGTTAAGCAATTCACTGTCGGATGCGTTCTCGGCAGAAGGTTGGACATGTTGCACATACCGGTCAATCAGGCTGATTAACTCGTAAGTCAACCCATGCCAAAGAGATTGTATAATTTGAGTGCGGAATTTCTTTTCGGTGTCCTGCATGTTCTCAGTTATCAAGTTTTGATAGTGGAGTAGGTGGTTCCAGTCATCGGCTTGAAAATCCACAACGTGGTTACGAAGTACGAATTGATAGTATTCCCACATCTGTTTGTTTAAATACAGATCTTTAAAAATGATAGGACTGACACATATGGCTACTGCACGAAAATCCGTACTGCTTAGAAAGTCGGTTATAATAGAAGTGATTGGGCATATCATTGCTTGGCGACCACACACCGTCAGACTGACATTGTCTACAGAAACCTGCAGTTTTCCCTCTGTGCAAATGATGCATAAGACGAAGCCGATTTGTATTCCTTGTTACCCAAGTGTAGAGGCAAGTTGTTGTATGTCGGCAAGGAATTCCAAGTTGTCATCAGCATATTTAGTCCACCCGTTACTGACTAATTGTAAATTGTAAAATGTCTATCTGTTTCATTGTTTCTCTTCTTAGTAATCCTAATTGCAAAGATACAATATATTGTGCGACATGCTATGTTCTATTTTTATTAATGAATGTTCCATTCTTTGTTTTTTATGGTGATAGTTTCAAAACAGAACAAAGTATAGATTCTTCAAATGACATTGTATAGCAGTATGTAAGTGACACACATGTATGCATGAAGCAAGAAAAGTGGTAAATTGTATGTATGAAAAAACTGTTTTTAAGTTATTTATTCAAAGTTTTTTGTGTATCCAGCAATCTCTTCTCCTCACGTTGTCTCGATGATTGAAAGATGTGGCTCGGATCTTCGTTGCACTGTAATAACGGAGCATCGCAACATATAATGCAATGGTGGGCTCACTCTTTCCTATGGAAGTAGGGATGGTGATAATGACGTCATGAGTCCTCCTGGTTATGATCCTGGTTCAAGTCAGTAGCGAACATGGGCTACTTTACGAGTCTTGGTATATCCGTTGCTATATATAATCTTTTGTATTACGATGTGTTCGTTGCCAGGGTCTGTTATGCGTTGACCTTGCAGATTATAGTATTGGACATCCACTATTTGGGCATCATCCATTGCGATTTGCTCCACAAGATCAGTTTCATCGTTGCTGGCTACGTATGTAAGTTCTGTTGATGTTAATGTATGATTACTTTGTCCTATGGTTATCCGATTGAATAATGCTACATTATCACTTCCATCGGGATAACGCCCGAAGGTT
The DNA here is from genome assembly GCA_964452915.1 of uncultured Bacteroidaceae bacterium. GTDB lineage: Bacteria > Bacteroidota > Bacteroidia > Bacteroidales > Bacteroidaceae > Colivivens. The sequence goes on from CAYVNW010000019.1 coordinate 1,741, forward strand.
TGCCACCGTTTCTGAGCCCTGTACACAAGACTGTCGGTCCATGATCCGTCTCCGGCTGTCAAACTTATGTATTCACCGTCGGAATTTCCCAGTTTGAATGGTGTGTGCAGTTCGCTGATACCATTTCTTCCGTCGCACCATACTACCTTGTAGCCGTATGCGGGAATCACAGATGATGCATCCCCGTCTGCCGAGATACGGTATTTCTCGGGATTGTTTCTGTCATCACTCAAATACATCCCTGTTATGTCCACTTCTTTGTCTGTCATATTGTAGAGTTCCAACCAGTCGCTCTTATTCATGTAGTCGTTTATGTAAATATCGTTTTTTGAACTGACTTCGTTGACACGTATTGGAGGTAACGTATTTGCGGTACTTTCCATCAGTGTAAAAACTGCCTTAACAGTATAATTGTCTGCACCGAACTGTTCGTCAAGATTAAACACAGTATCAGTGCATTCGATACTTCCATTTACTTCCCAACCTACGAAACGGTAGTTGTTGGGCGCAAACGCTTTCAGTGAAATGTGCGGAAACAGAACACCATCGAAAAAGTTTTCTGGTATTTCTTGTCCATTGAGCAACAATCGACATTGGTTTGTGTTAGACGATATTTGCATTGTGTATTCATCATCAGTTATTTCAAATGTCTCCTTTAGGTTGTTAATAGCTGCCGTATGAAAGCCTTCCTTGTCTGCAATACGTCCATATAGTTTCTGGACCTTTTCAACTGGACTGTTCCCTTCAATAGCAAGAGCCGCTGTAATGGTCTCTGTCATTGTATCGATTATCGGCTTGCATCGGGTGGGGTCGAATACACTTCCACTTACAAGACAATATGCATCGATAAACTGTTTCCTAAATGGCTCGTACGTCAGCATATTCCTAAATGTCTTGACCAGTTTGCTATTTACGGTCTGAAGTTTGTCGACTATTGCTGTGTTGCTGTCTGAAGCGAAGCAACCATCGAGGTCATACATCACAATATGTATTTTGCCATCTTTTGCGTTAAAGCCTTTGATGTTCTTAAGTCCACTTCTGATCCAGTCGGCGTTACCCATAAAAATTTCTGCTGCCATGTAGTTGCAATACTCATCAACGTCGAGAATTTCCTGTATTCTGTTCCATGTCGCAGTATCAGATGGGGAGGAAGCAAGAGTCGTTGCCAATTCATACCACTTGTTTATCTTTTCCAGTGTTCCAGCCTTAACTATTATGTCATCTTCCCATTGGTTGATCTCATCTCCGTCTATCCCATAGTTGCTGTAAGCGAATTTTTTGTTGCTTGCCTCGCGTAGGTTGAGCATGCCAAGATAGTGACCGTCAAGAAACACATGGCAAGGTTGCCATGCCTGGCTGTCGATGTAGAAGCCACTCGTACGTATTATCTCTTGTAATGCTGCGTCCCATATTCTTGCATACTGGTCTTGACCTCCATTGCGGACCAGCAATGTCTTCAGTTTTATGTACGGCTTGCTGTCGAATACTGCATAAGGAAAGAACCCTCTTCCACCATACTGCTTGTCTGCATTAAGTTTGAACGAGGACTTGTATTCCCAAAAGTCATCACCGTGATTGAAGCGTGACCATCCTCCGAAAATTGAGAATGCGCATTCTTCATTCAGCTTTGTGACATACTCTCCAGACTGCTCGTCAGGCTCCATGTATTCCATGCATACAGGACGTTCCCAGTCCATATTTTGGTTACATTTGGTTTTCTGGTTATTGCCGATTTTCCCGTTTGTCCCTGTAACATACACTCCTATGGTATCATTGAAAAAGTTATCGGGATGGCTACTGACACTGAGTACCGGCAAATAATAGCCTCGGTCGTTCTTTATGAAACTTCGTGTCACTACTTCACTGTTCAGCATCCCCTGTTTTGTCAATATGAATCGGTATATGGTAGTTTTGTCCGTACTGAAAACACCATCGGCAGATACGATTCCATGTTTCTTTGTAGGTGTAGAGCCATCTGTGGTGTAGTACAGGGTTGCACAGTTTGGTATGTCCACTTTGAAGTTGATTTGGGAGTTGAACAATGTTCCTCCTGTGTCCACCTGGGGTGCGTCCACCCGTTCATCCGCAAATTCGCTCAAGCTGTTTGACATTGAAGGTGTTGGTTCGGATGTCCAACTCCACATGGTTCCACCATCTTCCATTCGTGCATACGAACAGCGTGACATTGCCGGTGGATAATTTAGGGCGTCTATCGTTGTGCCGTCCCTGCCGACTATCTCTATAATGCCTCCTTCTGCATCGAGTTTGAAGCGCACTTGAGTCGAGGCGTTATTCCCATAGTTGCCGTCTTGGCTGTTGTGGTCAAACCATAGGTTATGGAATCCGTGTGCCTGTACATTGCCATGCATGGCATTCAGCGTGTAAGTGTCCACATTCCCATCGGAATCGGTATGCCGCACTTTCAACCCACTGAGCCACACACTCTCATCTCCTGAGTTGTACAGTTCAATCCACCCGCCATAATTGTACGATGGGTCAGTAAACAAGTCTATGTTCGCAACTTGTATCTCATTGATGACTAATCCGGAACCATCTGCACGCGCACATGGTGCATATGTGCATAAACACAAAAGCATGAGCAGACCAATACATTTGTATGTTTTATATCGTCTGTTAGCATGTAACCATGCTAAATATATCCTGACGTTAAGTAATATAGCAATAAAGACTATTGTAAGCAATATTTGCATAGTTTGTTTTTTTATTATATAAATCAATTGAATTTGCGAAGTTACGAAGATTTCTTCACATAATATTAAATTAATTTTAAAATGTGTAGCAATCCTTGTGGTAATTAAAAATATAGCTTTTTGATTGTAAATCAAAGATTACAAACGAAGTAATCACGATCTCATTGTGCACAGTACTGTGAGGGTAGGGCTGTCGCCTGGAAACAACTTATCATTCTGATGTATATTGTTATACCATCTTCTCTACTCTCTAATCACTTGTCTTGCTCGGCATGACGATGTGGGGAAGGCATAGTAAAGTACTTGCGTGGGCAAGGTCAAGTACTTGTTTTTTGCCTCGGGTTTCAGACCTCAAAAAGGATATTCAATTAGTTTGCGATTTAAATGCATTTCGTTTTTGGCTCACAGATTACACGGATTTACATGGATGATGTGAGGAGGAAGAATGTGTCAAGCGGCGACCCTCCACGGACCGAAGTTACTATGCATACGCCCCGCCTCACATTACATGATGAGACGGGGTTACTAAGCGGTGAGTCCGCTGGACTCATGGTGTGCAATGCTATACAGTGGTATTCTATGGTGAATCCTATGGACTCAAGACTCAGTGCAATGATGCCTTGCATAAAAAAAGGCATGTGAATTCTTGTTATTCACATGCCCCTGTCAGTATTGTGATATGAAAAATTTATAGAATACTCTTTACTTGATCGTATACATTCTGTGCAGTGTAACCAAGTTTCTCATCGAGTACTTTGTATGGTGCAGAGAATCCGAAGCTCTTCAATCCCCATACTTTGCCTTCGTTGCGAGGAACAAGTCCTTCGAGTGTAACAGGCAATCCGGCAGTCATACCAAACTTCTTTACTCCTGTAGGAAGTACTGATTCCTGGTAATCCTCGCTCTGTGTACGGAAGAGACCTTCAGATGGAACACTTACAATGCGGCACTTGATGCCATCCTTGCGAAGAAGTTCTGCTCCAGCAACGAGTGTTGATACTTCTGAGCCAGATGCTACAAGTATGATGTCTGGGTTAGCATCGCTACCTGCGATTACGTATGCACCCTTGGCTGCCTGTGAATAGTCGTTACCTTCTGGAAGGTCGTTGATATTCTGACGTGAGAGGATGAGTGCTGATGGGGTAGAGGTATTCTCCATTGCAAGTTTCCATGCTTCAGTAGTCTCTTTTGCATCAGCAGGACGGAGTACGAGCATTGAATTCTTGCCGTGATGGTTCTGTAATTTCTCCATCAAACGTATTTGTGCCTCTTGCTCCACTGGCTCATGTGTTGGTCCGTCTTCTCCGACACGGAATGCGTCGTGTGTCCAAATGAACTTGACTGGTAATTCCATAAGTGCTGCCATGCGGACAGCTGGTTTCATATAATCGGAGAATACAAAGAATGTGCCACATGCAGGAATAACACCTCCATGAAGTGCCATACCGATGCAGCAGCATGCCATTGAAAGTTCTGCAACACCTGCCTGGAAGAATGCGCCTGAGAAGTCACCGGCCGCAAATGCATGTGTCTTCTTGAGGAAGCCGTCAGTCTTGTCGGAATTTGAAAGGTCGGCAGATGCACAAATCATGTTAGGCACTTGTTCTGCAAGAACGCCTAAGACGGATGCACTTGCACTACGTGTAGAGTCGTTTGCCTTTTGCTGTACTTTCGACCAGTCTACCTTTGGTGCAACACCGCTGAACCATTCGTCTTGTTGCGCTTTTTTCTCCGGATTGGCTTTTGCCCATTCTGCTTCTTCTGCGTAGCGGGCAGCACAGATATCCTTAAGTTGTTCTGCACGTTTTGCATAAAGCTCCTTGACATCATCAAAAATCTTGAATGGATCATCAGGGTCGCCACCCAGATGCTTGATTGTGTTGCGGTAGGCTTCGCCACCAAGTGGTGCTCCATGAGTCTTGCAATTTGCTTCGTATGATGATCCGTCATCCTTAAGTGCGCCTTTACCCATAATACACTTACCGATTATGAGAGCTGGTTTGCCCTTAACTGCCTTTGCCCATTCTATTGCCTTACGGATTTGTTCTGCGTCGTTGCCGTTGATAACAGTAACTTCCCAACCCAATGCACGGTATTTAGCGGCTGTGTCTTCGTTCATTACGACCTTCGTCTCTGTTGAGAGCTGAATATCATTCGAGTCATAGAACATGACGAGATTGTCGAGTCCGAGAATTCCGGCTATGCGTGCGCCGCCTTGACTTATTTCTTCCTCAACACCGCCATCAGAAATGTATGCATAGATGGTTTCCTTTGAGAAAGTAGGGTTGCCGGTGTGAGCGGCAAGGAACTTAGCGGCTATAGCTGCTCCGATTGCAAAAACGTGTCCTTGTCCGAGAGGTCCGGATGTATTCTCAATGCTGCGTGTTATGTCGAACTCAGGGTGTCCTGTTGTAGGCGAACCCCACTGGCGCAACTGTGCGAGTTCTTCAAGTGTGAACTTGCCAATCAATGCCAGTTGTGAATACAGCATGGGAGCCATGTGACCAGGGTCGAGGAAGACGCGGTCACGACCTACCCATCCAGGGTTCTTCGGGTCGTATTGCAGATATTCTGAATAAAGAACATTTATAAAGTCTGCGCCTCCCATCGCTCCACCTGGGTGACCTGATTTTGCTTTCTCTACCATAGAAGCAGCCAGTATGCGGATATTATCGGCTGCGTGATTTAATACTTGAATTGAATTCATCTAAAAATTGGTTATTAGTTATTACTTTTATAATCAACGGCTGCTTGTTCTACAGGCAGACATTTCTTATAGTTCTCAAGATATACGTTGAAGCCTTCAACATCTGCAGGATCTGGGTCAACAGATATGCCTTCATTGCCTGCGAATACTACCTTGTCGAGGAAGTCGGCTAACGACAATTTGTCTGGGTTGTTGACAAGATACGATGCAAGTAACGCTATACCCCATGCTCCTCCTTCGCCTGCTGTCTCCATGACAGAGATAGGGGAGTTGAGTGCGGCTGCCAGCATTTTCTGTCCTACTCCTTTTGTTGTGAAGTAACCGCCATGGCCGGTGATTCGGTCTACTTTGACGTGCTCTTGTTTAAGCAGAATGTCGTTTCCGACCTTCAAGACTCCAATAGCCCCGTATAGGTGTGCACGCATGAAGTTGGCGAGAGTAAACTTGTCATTTGCCGAGCGTATCACAAGCGGACGCCCGTCAGCAAGTCCTGTAACAGGTTCTCCTGATATATAATTATATGACAGGATGCCTCCACAGTCTGGATCTCCTTTCAAGGCAATGTTGAACAATCGGGTATACAATTCGTTAGTGTTCTGTTGTATACCTAATAATTCAGCGTATTCCTTAAATATCTTTACCCATGCGTTTATGTCGGATGTACAGTTGTTGCAGTGTACCATGGCAACAAGGCTGCCATCAGGTGTAGTTACCATATCAATCATCTCGTATGGCTTTGACAATTCTTTTTCAAGAACTATCATTGAGAATGATGATGTGCCGGCTGATACGTTACCGGTGCGTTGTTTAACTGAGTTTGTCGCTGCCATACCGGTTCCTGCATCTCCTTCCGGAGGGCATACTGGTATGCCTGGTTTCAAGTGTCCCGAAACGTCGAGCTTGTTAGCTCCGTCTGGTGTCAGATAGCCTGCATCCTCGCCTGCACTTAATGACTTTGGCAGGATGTCGAGCAGTTTCCAGCTGTATCCTTTAGGTGCAATGAGCTTATCAAACTTTTCTACCATCGTTGCATCGTATGTCTTGGTCTTAGGGTCAACAGGAATCATTCCTGACGCATCACCTACACCGAGTACCTTTCTGCCTGTGATCTGCCAATGAACGTAACCTGCGAGGGTAGTAAGATAATCGATGTCTGCTACGTGCTCTTCGTTGTCGAGTATTGCCTCATATAAATGTGAGATGCTCCAGCGGAGAGGTATGTTGTAGTTGAAGAGTTTTGACAGTTCTGCCGCTGCTTTGCCTGTATTGGTATTACGCCACGTACGGAACGGAACAAGGATGTCATTGCCCTTGAATGGCATATAACCATGCATCATGGCACTTATTCCTATTGCGGCAAGAGTTTCTATTTCGGTATCATACTGCTCGAGTACATTCTTACGAAGATCAGCATAGCAATCTTGCAATCCGTACCATATAGCTTCAATGCTGTATGTCCAAAGTCCGTCAACCAATTGGTTTTCCCATGTATGGCTTCCTTGTGCTATTGGTTTGTTTTCCTGGTCAATCAAAACAGCCTTGATTCTTGTTGAGCCGAATTCTATACCTAAAATGGCTTTTCCTGCTTTAATTGTTTGTCTTGCATCCATGCTTATTCTTTGGTTATTAAATCCAGGTGGCACACTGACCACCTGGATTCATTTGTTGTTACATATAAAGTGACTTGTTAAGCAGATAGTAAATTTCGTTGTTGCGAAGTGTCTGCTTAATATTTGCGATTGTTGTGTCTTTGTCGATGTGTACCATCTCTATGCCTGCGATCTCTGCATAATCTTCCCAATACTCAGGAGTTATGTCGTAAGACATAATTGAGTGGTGTGTGCCACCTGACAGAATCCATGCCTCTGTACCAATTTCGAAGTTTGGTTGTGGAATCCAAAGTGCGTTTGCTACAGGAAGTTTTGGCAGTGGTTTTGGTGCTATACACTTAACATCGTTTACAATCAGACGGAAGCGGTTGCCAAGGTCGATGATTGTAGCTGTAACTCCGTTGCCTGTCTTTGAGTCGAATACAAGACGTGCAGTCTGGCTCTTACGGATTCCGATGCCAAGGAAGTGTACTTCCAGACGAGGCTTGTTGGATGCGATGAGCGGACAAACCTCAAGCATGTGTGACTGAAGGATAGCAGAATTCTCTCCGTCGAAGTTGAGTGTGTAGTCCTCAAGGAAAGACAGACCTTTAGGAAGTCCTTGTGTCATATACCATACAGTACGGTAAAGTGCGGCTGATTTCCAGTCACCTTCTGCTCCGAATCCGTAACCTTCTGCCATCAAACGTTGTGATGCAAGTCCTGGAATTTGGTCAAAGCCAAGGAAGTGAGGATCGTTGACATCTGCTCCGCCAAGGTCGTCGAAGTTGGTTGTGAATCCTTTTGCTCCTTCGTCCTTCAAAACTCTGCGAATAGCTATTTCTGCCTTTGCTGAGTTCTTTACTTTCTCCCAATAAACTTCCTCGCCAGACTCGTCGATCTTGATTGTATAGAGTTTCTTGTATTCCTCAACAAGTTCGTCTGCTTCTGCATCAGTTACTTTCTTGTAGTATTCCATCAAAGATGAAACAGGGTAGTAATCAACATGATAACCGAGACGTACTTCTGCTTCAACTTTGTCTCCATCGGTTACTGCCACATTGTTCATCTGGTCGCCGAAACGAAGAATGCGCATGTCGTGTGCATCAGCCCATGCGGCAGCAACACGTGCCCATACTGCGATGGCTTTCTGTGGCTTCTCGTCTTTCCAATAGCCTGAAACAACCTTACGAGGTTTACGCAAGTGTGCGCAGATATGTCCAAACTCACGGTCGCCATGTGCACTTTGGTTCAAGTTCATGAAGTCCATGTCCATTGTGTCCCATGGAATTTTCTCGTTGTATTGTGTGTGGAAATGCAAAAGTGGTTTCTGCAATGCTTGCAAGCCTTTGATCCACATCTTTGCAGGTGAGAATGTGTGCATCCATGTGATGACACCAACACATTTGTCATCATTGTTGGCAGCTTTCATTACTGCTTCAACTTCTTTCGATGAGTTTGCTGTACCTTTGTATACAACCTTTATTGGAATTATTCCACCATTATTGAGTCCGTCAACCATCTCTTTTGAGTGGCCGTCAACGATTTTTACTGTTTCGCCTCCATAGAGAAGCTGTGCTCCGGTTACCCACCAAAGCTCAAGGTTTTCAAATGCTTTCATATGAATATGTGTTTATTAATTATTAATAGTTTTAATGTTTTTGTCCTTTTTGTCCGTAGTATGCGTTTGGTCCATGCTTGCGCTGGTAGTGTTTTTCTACAAGGAGTGGATTCATTGTTAAGTTTGGATTCAGAGATAATGCGACGAATGCCATTTTCGCACATTGTTCCATAACTTTTGCGTTGTATACAGCATTGTCTGGAGATGTTCCCCAAGCGAACGGGCCATGGTTCTTTACAAGTACAGCCGGTGTGTGGTCTGGGTTGATCTTTCTGATATTAAGTATCTCATCAACAATTACATTACCTGTCTCGAGCTCGTATTGCCCTTTGACTTCCTTTTCTGTCATGTCGCGTGTGCAAGGAATGTCTTTGTAGAAATAGTCGGCATGTGTGGTGCCGATGTTTGGAATGTCTTTTCCTGCCTGTGCGAATGCTGTGGCGTATGTGGAATGTGTGTGAACGACACCTTGAATATTAGGAAATGCTTTGTAAAGAACCAGATGGGTAGGGGTGTCGGATGACGGATTCAGGTCACCTTCAACAACTTTACCTGTCTGCAGGTCCACAACAACCATGTCATCGACCTTCATGGTGTCATAGCTAACGCCTGAAGGTTTGATAACGACCAATCCTTTTTCGCGGTCAATGCCTGAGACATTGCCCCAAGTGAATATTACAAGACCTTGTTTCACCAGGTCGAGATTTGCTTTGAATACTTTTTCTTTTAGAGCCTCTAACATATTGTTAATTGTTTTTGTTTGTAATCTGAACTTTACTTGAATCGTTTTTTTGACAAGTGCCGGCTGCAGTGAATTACCTGAAAAGGAACGCCCGTCTTATTTCGATTGTTTTCTCTTGCTAAGGATTGAGAATATTGATGTTCAAGTCAATCTACGGAAAGGGAAAACGCTGTTGGTTTGTCCTTGTATTTCTTGTCTGTCTGCTTTCTGTCGTTTAAACAATCTCTGACTGTTCTAATAACATAAAGGCTACACCTGTCTTCATTATAGGTGTAGCCTCATCATTATATTACCACAAGAAAATATAGAGTATCACGAGAATTGCAATGATTCCGAATGCTCCGATATTAAATGCAGTATTAGTGTGGAAAATCTCAATATCAACGCCAATTGACTTGACATCCTCGACTTTGTCCTTTGCATTTGAGTGCAGGTACCATGCAAGTGTGAACAGCATGACTACAATGAAGAACATTGTTTCAGCACCATAATTGCGACAAGTTTCGTTTGTCATCATGGCAATAGCTGCTATCAATACTATCAAGCCACATACAAACAATATTCTTGACCACTTGAGCTGGGTCTTGATTGTATGTTCGCTGAGTACTGCTGCTGGTTTTGTGTTCTTGCTGTACATTGATATGCCAACGAAAAGAACAACAAGGCAGAGGAATACATAACCCATTCGAATAAGGAATGGTACGTCTGGCATGACAAATTTGAATATGATTGAGAATACGAAGGTTCCGATTGCTGTAACAATTGCTGCCGTACCTGAACTACGTTTCCAAAGAAGTCCAAGGCCAAAGATAACGACAATACCTGGGTAAACGAATCCTGAATACTCCTGAATTACCTGGAATGCCTGGTCTGCACCTCCCATAATCGGGTAAACTGCTATCAAGGCAATGATAAGTGAAGATATAGAAGTGATACGACCAACAGTTACAAGCTTCTTTTCAGATGCTTTCTTGTTAATGAACTTCTTGTATACATCCATTGTGAAGATTGTGGATGTAGAGTTGAACATAGACGCAAGAGATGAAATTACTGCTGCTGCCAATGCTGCGAATGCAAGTCCTTTAACAACTGTAGGTGTAAAGTTACGAATCAAGTAAGGATATGCATCATCAGAACGTGTGATCTCACCACTCAAATTAGTTTTGATCATATCGATAACTGGAGTTCCGTCTATATCGCCATTCATAATAAAGAATGCACATACACCTGGTATACAAACAATGAACGGAATTAATATCTTTAGGAAGCCTGCGAATATCATACCTTTCTTTGCTTCGTCAAGCGATTTTGCAGCAAGACCTTTCTGGATGATATACTGGTTGAATCCCCAGTAGCCAAGGTTTGTCAACCACAAAGCTCCGACAATTACAACGATACCTGGAATGTCGAAATATGGATCGGCTGTCTGAGCTGCTTGAAGCAAGGTTCCATCGTCTGCGTATATTGGACCAGTTCCATTTATGACAGGGTAGAGGTCAGGATTGCGGCTGACAACAAGGTTGAAGTGTTTGTCTCCTTCCTGATTGATACACCAGTCGTAGATGTTTCCAAGTGCCTCAAACGGACCGCATTGCCATACTTCTGCACCAATAACCGACAGTGCTGCGTAAGCGGTAATCAGACCACCACCAACAAGGAATGTCACTTGCATAACATCGGTCCATGCCACAGATGCCAAACCACCATAGATGGAGTAGAGGCCTGCGATAAGGAATAAGGCGAGAATGATGGTTAGCAGAGTCATGTCAACGTTTAAGCCTAAGATTTGTCCGGAGACTGCTGGTAAACCAAGGATTTGTTTGATGGCAAGAGCTCCGAGCCAAGCAACCGATGTAAGGTTGATAAATACGTAAAGGAATAACCAGAAGATTGAAAAAGCCAAACCTACTCCCCAGTTGTAACGGTCTGAAAGGAATTGAGGTATTGTAATAATATTTTTCTTAATCATCAAAGGCAATAGGAATTTACCTACGATGATAAGGGCAAGAGCCGCCTGAAGTTCGTAGGCTGCCATTGCAATACCCGATTTGAATGCTGAACCTGACATTCCAATGAATTGCTCTGCTGAAATGTTAGCTGCGATCAATGATGCTCCTACTGCCCACCATGTTAATGTGTTACCTGCGAGGAAGTAATCGTTTGAGGACTTGTCCTTACCTTTCTTTCCACGAGAGAGGAATATTCCCATTCCTACAAGAATAACAATGTAAATGGCAACCACAATGTAATCGATGGTTTCAAATCCATTGTTTTTTAAAGCTTCTAAAATGTCCATTGTTTGTTTTTGAATTGATTATTATTTAGTTAATTGTTTTTTAGACAATATTACTTCGCAACGGAGAACTTGAATATACATGTGCTTGCATAGGCGTTTTCTTCGCCTGGCTCAACCCATGGATTTGATTCTTCCCAGTTTTTGTTTGGTGAGTCAGGGTACTTTTGTGACTCAAGACATATTCCTGTGCGTTGCTTATAGACAATTCCTTTCTTTCCAGTAAGTGTTCCATCGAGGAAGTTTCCTGAATAAACTTGTATTCCTGGTTCTGTAGTATATACTTCAAGTACAATACCTGTCTTAGGACTTTCAAGTCTTACTTTTACTTTGTCTATGTTATCTTTATCGTTGAGAACCCAGTTGTGGTCGTAGCCGTTGCCATTCTTGAGTTGTACGTAATCATAGTTATTTATATCTTTACCTACTTCCTTAGCTGTACGGAAATCCATTGGAGTACCTTCAACCGGAGTAATCTCACCGGTTGTCATATATGTGTTGTCAACAGGTGTGAAGTTGTCAGCGTTGATTGTAAGAAGGTTGTCCGTGATTGGTGTATTAGGATCACCGTTGAGGTTGAAGTATGAGTGATTAGTCATGTTGATGACTGTCTTTTTGTCTGTTTTGGCATAGTAGTTTATCGTCAAAGCATTATTGTCATCAAGATCGTAAGTGACATGTGCGTCGACGTTGCCAGGGAAATTGTTGTCGCCGTCTGGGCTATGCATTACGAGTGTTAAAGAAGTTGGGGTAGAGTCTTCAACGTCGTATACTTGATATTGCCATCCTGTAGGACCACCATGTAAGCAATGTCCGAAGTTGTTTTGAGGAAGTTGTATCAGAGTGCCGTCAACAGTGATTTGTCCTTTATTGATACGGTTGGCATAGCGCCCAATTGCTGCTCCGAAATCTGATTGATTGTTCCATGGAAAATAATCTTCTACTTTGTCGAAGCCAAGAACTACATCTTGAAAGTTTCCTTGTTTGTCGGGAACCATTATGCTTACTATACGACCTCCAAAGTTTGTGATTGATACTTCCATGCCGTTAGCGTTTTTCAAAGTATAGAGGGCGACTTTTTTGCCTTCTGTTCCTTGTGCAGGCTGATAGCCTAAGGAGTCGCTATAAACAACACCTGAGTAGATGCTGTCAAAGTCAGCTGGATTGAGTCCAGACTTTAGTGTTTCGGGTTCTTTTGTACCCTGAGTACATGCACATAGAGTTAACGCTGCAGTAGCGGTGCTTAGTAGGATTGATTTAAACTGTCTCATAACTTTAAGAAATAATTTTATAAAGAATTTTATTGAATAATAGTTTTATTATCTTTGGATTGCAAACTTACTAATTTCTCTTGATAATTAAAAACATTTAGTAAAAAAAACGCAGAAATCATATTCTTAAACTTCAAAATGAACGGCAATAGTTAACTGTGGTTAGGTATTCTGTGTTTTTGCCGGTTCATACGAGCTGTTTTGATTATGAAGAAGGAGACTTCTGGAGAAGTCTCCTTTCTTGCGTTATTATTATACTTGTTTTAGTCGCTGAGTTTGCGTGCACCGTCTCCAATGACCACGTCTATAACTTTGCAATCTTTATTGAACTTTGATTTATATGCTTTCTTAGTTTCTTCAATGAAGGTATTGTAAACATTTTTGTTGACAAGGTTGATGGTGCAGCCTCCAAAGCCTCCTCCCATAATTCGTGAACCAAGTACATCACAGTCGTGTGCCATGTTGACAAGGAAGTCGAGTTCTTCACAACTTACTTCGTAGTCTTTGCTCAAGCCTTCGTGTGTCTCGTACATCTTTTCACCTACGGTATCGTAGTCACCTGCAATCAGTGCATCGCTTACTGCAAGTACGCGGTCGATTTCATCTAATACATACTTTGCTCTCTTGTAGTCCACCTCACTGATTGTGCCTTTTACTGCGTCAAGATCTTCTCTTGTACAGTCACGTAATGTCTCCACCTCAGGCTTGTTTGCCTTTATTGCTTTGACAACATTCTCACAACTGATACGCCTGTCGTTATATGGACTTCCAACTAACGCGTGCTTTACGCATGAGTTTATCAATACGAGCTTATAGCCTTTAGGGTTCCAAGGGAAATACTCATATTCACCTGATTTACAGTCGAGGCGGATAAGGTTATCTTTCTTTCCGAACACTGATGCGAACTGGTCCATAATACCACAATTGACACCAACGTAATTGTGCTCTGTTGCCTGTCCTACTTTAGCAAGAGTCATTTTATCAAGCCCCCCGCTGAACAAGTCATTGAGACCAAAGGCTATACAACTTTCAAGTGCGGCACTGGATGACATTCCGGATCCCAGAGGCACATCACCTGCAAATGCGACATCGAATCCTTCAACTTTAACTCCTCGCTTAATCATCTCTTTGGCAACTCCAAAGATATAGCGGAAGTGGGTGGCACGAGGTCCTTTCTCATCATCAATAGAGAATTCATAATAGTCTTTTAAATCTATCGAATAAGCACGTATATTGCGTGTACCGTTAGGTTTAATTTCTGCAATAATGCCTTGCTCAACTGCACCTGGGAATACGAATCCTCCATTATAATCAGTATGTTCACCAATTAAGTTGATACGACCAGGTGCTGCATAAACTGTTCCTGTCTCACCATTGAAATGTTTGATGAAACGACTTCTAACGTCATCAATAGTTAATCTCATATTGCTATAGTTTTAATTATTAGTATTCTAATTATTTGTCTGTTCCGAATTTATAGATTGTCTTCTGTGTGTATTTCTCTCCTGGACGTAACTCGACAGAAGGAAGATAAGGGTGGTTGGGCGTATCTGGGAAGTGCTGGGCTTCGAAACATACAGCACTTCTTCGTGGGTATGTTGCTCCGTGAGTTCCTTTTTGTCCTGAGCCCCAGTTGTCTGAATAGAACTGGACTCCAGGTTCTGTTGTATATACTTCCATTGTACGTCCGGAATGGGGTTCAACGACCTTTGCAGCGAAGCTTAGTTCTCCTTCCTCTTTTTTGTTCAGTACGTAGCAATGGTCGTAGCCTGCGCCATTCTTTATTTGAATGTCATCGGCATCAATATCCTGTCCTATAGGTTTTGGCTTTCTGAAGTCGAAAGGAGTACCTTCAACAGTGGCAATTGTTCCAAGTGGGATGGTTCCTTTGTCTACAGGGACGTAGTGATCTGCATTAATCTCACAAATGATATCATTAATTACTGGAGTTGGATTAGCTATTCCGGCTAAAGCAAAATAACCATGGTTTGTGAGATTAATAATTGTCTTTTTATCTGTTGTTGCTTCATAGTCAATGACAAGCGCATTATCGTCATTGAATGTATATGTTACTGTTACGTCTAAATTTCCAGGGAATCCTTCTTCCATGTCAGCTGCCGCATAGTGTAACTTCAGTGTTTGTTTGTCTACTTGTTCAGCGTCCCAAACTCTTGCGTGAAATCCTGTGGGTCCACCATGCAACGAATTGTCTCCATCGTTTTTTGTCAATGTGTACTCTTTACCGTCAAGAGTAAATTTACCTTTGCTGATTCGGTTTCCGTAACGACCGATTAGTGTACTAAGGAATGGTTCTGGCTTGTTTATTACGTCTTCGATGTTGTCATGTCCCATAATAACATTGGCAACTATCCCTTCTCTGTCCGGAACCATGATTGCAACCATTGCTCCACCATAATTGGTTATTGCAACTTCATATCCATTTTTGTTGTGTAGAAAGAACAATTCAGTTTTCTTCCCTTGAAATTCTTTCTCGAAATCTTCTTTCCGAAGTCCCGATAAGTTTATAGGCATATTTTCGCTCATAAAGCATGTGCATTTGTTATTAGTAAAACAATTCAATGCAAATAAAATAAATTTTTTCTTAATGAGCAAATTATATTGTGACGAATTTTGATTATTGATGATTTTTTGTTTGTTGAGCGATGAAATCTGCCACAACAAATGTACTTCCGCCTATAAATATGAAGTCATCCTTATCGGATTCGTTAATTGCCGTTTCGAAGGCTTCACCAACGGTCGGAAATGATTTTCCTTGTAATCCGTGACGTTGGGCGAGGTCTTTTATTTCGTTGTGCGGCATAGCTCGCTTTACGCTTGCTTGAGTGAAATAATAAATGGCGTGTTTAGGCATAAGTGCCAGTACACTGTTAACGTCTTTGTCGCTAACCATTCCAAAAACAATGCGCAGTGTCTTGCATCTTTGTACGCTAAGTTGTTTTGATATGTAAGATATGCCTCCTACATTGTGTCCTGTGTCGCACACAACCGTAGGATTGGTTTGAATTGTCTGCCATCTGCCTTGCAGACCGGTATTCTCACAGACTTTATTCAAACCGTCGCTTATGTTTTTGCTTGTCACATTATATCCTAAAAGGATAAGGTGTGATATAGCGCATAGAATGGTTCTTAGGTTTTTCTGTTGGTATAGACCTTTTAATTCGAAAGTGTACTGCTGTTTGCCGGAATATTCTTCTGCAAAATAAATTGGGGCTTTGACTTGTTCTTCCTTTGCCACGAACACGGGTTTGGTTTCTGCCACTGTCTCACCTATTATTACCGGTGTATTGTGTTTTATTATTCCGGCTTTTTCGCCGGCTATTTTCTCAAGAGTGTTTCCAAGAAATTGTGTGTGGTCAAAACTTATGTTCGTTATGATGCAGAGGTCGGGCTTTATTATGTTAGTACAGTCGAACCTGCCGCCAAGTCCTACTTCAACTACAGCAACGTCAACATGTGCGTCGTAGAAGTATTTGAAAGCTATTGCAGTCGTAAGTTCGAAGAAGGTAGGGTGGAGTGGTTCAAAAAATGACTTCTCATTATCAATGAAATCCATTATGTAATTCTCCGGTATTTTCTCTCCGTTAACCCTTATCCGTTCCCTGAAGTCGACAAGATGTGGAGATGTGTATAGTCCGACCTTATAGCCGGCTTCTTGAAGTACGGATGCAATAGAGTGCGAGCACGAACCTTTTCCATTTGTGCCCGCAATATGTATTGTCTTGAAGTTCCGATGTGGATGTCCGAAGTGTTCATCAAGAATCTTAGTGTTCTCCAGACCCTCTTTGTATCCGCTTTTCCCGACATTCTGAAACATTGGTACTTGTGAGTACAGATAATCAGTATATTGAGTGAAGTTCCTCATCGTGTTCGCCTGACTTCTATCTCCGTTCGGATTCTATGCACATCAAATAGTTTTCCTTCATTCAAAATATGACTTGAACTTACGGAAAATCTTCTCCTTTATACTTTCTGTCGGTTTGAAGTTCTCACTTTCAGAAAACTTTTGTATGGTAGCTTTTTCTTCTTTCGACAAAGTCTCCGGAATGTAGACGCTGATATTGATCACCTCATCGCCTTTCTTGTTTCCATGAACTTCCGGAATTCCTTTGTCCTTCAGCCGAAGAACTGTTCCGGGCTGTGTTCCCGGGGCAATATTTATTTTTGCCTTTCCTTCTACTGTCGGCACATCTACACTGCCGCCTAAGATAGCCATAGGAATAGGGAGCACTAGATTGTAAACAAGGTCATTGCCGTCTCTTGTCAGATTCTCGTCAGGCTTTTCTGAGATTACAATTTTCAGATCACCGTTTACACCATTGTGTCTGCCTGCTCCACCTTTGCCTGAGGCGTTGAGTATCATTCCTTCTGTCAGACCTGCAGGGAACTTGACTTCAACAACTTCCTCGCCCATGACAATACCCTCACCATTACATTCAGGGCATTTATTTTTTATGACAGTTCCTTCACCATGACATTCCGGACATACTGTCTGTTGTCGAATTACACCGAAGAAGCTTTGCTGTGTCTTCACAACGTAGCCGGTACCATGACATGTAGGACAAGTGGATGAACTTCCGTCTGTTGAGCCCGAACCATGACAATGTTCACATTTGACATGTTTCTTCAGTTTGAATTTTTTCGTTGTACCATTGACGATTTCTTTCAAACTTAGTTCCACTCTGAGCCGTTGGTCTTGTCCTCTATATGTAGGCTTGCTTGCTCTTGCTCTGCTTCCGCCGAATCCGCCGAACCCTCCGAATCCGCCGAAGGCACTGCCCCCTTCAAAGAGATCTCCAAACATTGAGAAAATGTCGTCCATATTCATGGTTCCGTTGAATCCTCCCATGCCTTTCACTCCTTCCGGGCCGAAGCGGTCGTAGCGGCTGCGTTTCTCGGGGTCGCGCAACACATCAAAGGCCTCCGCGGCCTCCTTGAATTTGGCTTCAGCCTCTTTATCACCCGGATTCTTGTCAGGGTGATATTTTATCGCCATCTTCCTGTAGGCTTGTTTGATTTCTTCTTGTGTCGCGTTTCTGTCTACTTCAAGTATTTCGTAGTAATCTCTTGTCGTTGTCATGATGCATCTTCTCCGTTAGTTGGCTACAACCACTTTTGCGTATCTTATCACTTTGTCGTTGAGTGTGTAACCTTTACTTATGCAGTCAACAATCTTACCTTTTTGGTCGTCACTTTGGCTTGGCACCATTGTTACAGCCTCATGGTAATTAACGTCGAAGTCCTTGCCTTTAGTCTCGATTTCCTTAACTCCTTGTGACTTCAAAAACTTTTTGAATTTATCGATGATAAGGTCTATACCTTCTTTCAATGCAGCCACATCGTTGGCCTTGTCCATATGTTGCTGTGCTCTCTCAAGGTCGTCGACCACAGGCAATATGTTTGTCAATACCTTCTCACCTCCGTTCAAGATAAGATCTGCTTTTTCCTTCATCACACGACGGCGGAAGTTATCGAACTCAGCCACTTGACGCAGGTACTTGTCTTCAAGTTCTGCAATCTTCTGATTAGCCTTTTCTAAATCAGTCATTTCACCATCCGGTGTATCAGTTATTTCGTTTTCTGAAGTCTGCTTCTGTGAACTGGTACTTTTGTTTTCGCCGGATTCTTTATCTTTCTTTTCTTTTGTATATTCTTTCTCGTTCATAGTTTTCTTACTCTATTTTATTTTTAATCTGCAAAGTTGATGCCAATCAACATAAAAACTTTTTATTCTGCCATAATGTCTTCAAACGAGTAGGATGGCGGTAGCGGCCTGCAATTGTATGTTGATGCCATGGCTTCTCCATATGCGCCTGCACTGAGAATGGCCAGCAGGTCACCGCGTTGTGTCTTGTTGAGTTTAATGCCGGTATCGAACACGTCGCTCGACTCACATATCGGACCTACCACGTCGTATGTGTCGGCCTCCAGGTTGCTGGTCAGGTTGATTATCTTATGGTGTGCTCCGTATAGAGCCGGCCGTATAAGCTCGGTCATACCAGCATCGGCGATGACGAATTTTTTATCGGTATTGTCTTTGACATACAGTACCTTAGTTATCAAATCTCCACATTGTCCGACAATTGACCTTCCAAGTTCGAAGTGCAGTTCCTGGCCTTCACGCAACTTTAGGTTTTTGTGGTATGCCTCGAAGAAGTCCTTAAAGTTTGGAATTGGATTGTCTTCAGGGTTATTGTAGTCAATTCCAAAACCACCGCCAACATCAATGATCTTGACATTGATATTATGCTGAGCCAGCAGGTCCTGCAACTCATTAATCTTTAGGCTTAGGGCAACAAAGTCGCTCATGTCGAGTATCTGGCTTCCTATGTGGAAGTGGAGTCCTTCGAAACAAATTCCTTTCATTTTTCTTGCCAGCGTAATTACATCCATCATGTATGCCAAGTCAATACCGAACTTATTTTCGGAAAGTCCTGTAGTGATGTTGACATGTGTGTGTGCTCCGACATTTGGATTAATACGCAAACAGATTTTAGCTGTCTTGTGCTTGCTGAGTGCAATTTGGTTTATGACTTCCAGTTCCGGTATGCTCTCGACATTAAAACAACAGATTCCGGCATCGAGACCGAGATTGATCTCCCAATCAGTCTTTCCGACTCCGGCAAACATTATAGTACTTGGATTGAAGCCCGCTTTGATTGCCGCTTGAATCTCACCTCCGCTGACACAGTCCACACCCAGTCCTGCTTCTTTGATTGGTTTGAGCACAATGGGATTTGCGTTGGCTTTAATTGCGTAATGAATGTGGTAGTTAGGGTAGTGTGATACTTCCTCATTCATCACAGCCAATGTTTCCCGAAGCAAGTCTGTATTATATATATAATAAGGTGTAGCTTTTTTGTTCAGCTTGTCTACCAGTTCTCTTAATCTCATATTGTCGTATCTTGTGTCGTTTTATAATATTCTCTCTTTTGTAACATTCAAGTAATCCTTACAGTTGCCGGACACTTATTTATTTTTATGGTTGAACAGACGGTCGCTTAACAATTGCAGTGTCTTCTTCTTGTCGGCTGCAGCTACAAGGAAGGATATGTTGTGGTTGCTGCCACCATAGCTGATCATCCTCACAGGCACTTCGCTCATTGTTTCGGTCGCGAGCGACTCAAATCCGATGTTGTGCCAGTCAAGGTCGCCGACTACACATATTATACACATGTCGACATCTACTGTGACAGTGCCAAGTTTCTTCAGCTCGTTGAGTATCTGACTCAAGTTTACAGTGTTGTCAATTGATACAGACACTCCCACTTCGCTTGTAGTCACTAAGTCTATGCTTGTCTTGTATGTTTCGAATATCTCGAACACCTTCCGTAGGAAGCCATAAGCAAGAAGCATGCGGCTTGAGGTTATATTGATTGCGGTAATATTGTCTTTGGCTGCGACTGCCTTTATAATGCCCCGCTGCGTTCTGTTGCTGATAATTGTGCCGGGTGCAGTTGGATCCATCGTATTGAGCAACCTTACCGGAATACCGGCAAACTTAGCCGGTTGTACGCAAGTAGGGTGGAGTATTTTGGCTCCGAAGTATGCAAGTTCTGATGCTTCTTCAAAGCTGAGCTGACTGACGGGTTCCGTGTGGTCCACATAGCGAGGGTCGTTATTGTGCATACCGTCTATGTCGGTCCATATTTGGATTTCCTCGGCTCCGATTGCCGCGCCTATGAGTGAGGCAGAATAATCTGAGCCTCCTCTCTGCAGATTGTCGACTTCCCCGTAAGCGTTTTTGCATATAAAGCCTTGTGTGATATAGATTTCCTTGTCAGGATTCTCTGCCAGGATGAGCTTAAGCTTTTCCCGAATATAGTCAAGGTCAGGCTCACTGTTTTTGTCAGTTCGCATGAAGTCGAGTGCAGGTATAAGTACAGCGTTTATGCCTTGTTCCTGCAAGTAGTAGGTCATCATGTTTGTGCTGAGGATCTCGCCTTGTCCCACAATGATTTTCTCCTCAAACATGGTGAATATACCCTTAGTGAATGAACGGATATAATTGAACTCATTCTTCAGGAATTCTTCTGCAATCTTTTTGTATTCCTCTGTAGTATATAAATCTTCAATATGTTGTAAATACTTCTCTTCGAGAATGTTTATATTTTCGTTGGCACCTACAGGGTTTTTCTTGTGCAGATAGTCGGAAATCTCATACAACGTGTTTGTCGTGCCTGACATAGCAGATAACACAACTATTTTTTGTTTTCCGTCGTCGATTAGTTTTGCGACTTCTTTCATCCTTTGAGGACTTCCAACAGAAGTACCTCCGAACTTTAATACTTTCATATTGCTTGTCTGTTATTTTTTCTTTTTATCTTCTATATCCACCAAGTCTTCTATTATTATCATCCTGTCATCAGCCGGCCCGGATGCTTCGTTTGGTTTGAGTCCGCTACTTTCCGGCTTCACCTCATCTGTTTTTTTAGGGTTTTCCTTTGGCTTCACCTCGTCTTTATGCTTAGGGGCTTCCTTTGGCTTAGCTTCGTCTTTCGGCTGTTTCTTATCTTTTGCCTTATCGTTTTTGGTGGTTTCAGACAGGACCTTGTTTTTGCATTCGAATACTCTGCCTGGATAGAGCTCCACAAGCCGTGTGTTGTGGGTAATCATCAGTACTGTCGCGCCTTGTTCATTTACCACCTTATGCAACAACTCGGTTATCTTTTTACTTGTCTCGGCATCGAGGTTGCCTGTCGGCTCATCAGCAAGTATGAGCTTGGGGTGGTTCAGGATAGCTCGTGCTATGGCTATTCTCTGTTGCTCGCCACCCGACAATTCGCTTGGAAGTTTGTAGCCCTTAGTGCTCATGCCTACAAGGTCGAGTACCTCTTGAATGCGTGTCTGTATCTCCGCTTTGTTTTTCCAACCAGTTGCCCTCAAAACGAATTTCAAGTTGGCCTCGACAGTACGGTCGGTGAGCAATTGGAAGTCTTGAAATATGATTCCAAGCTTTCTCCTAAGTTCAGGCAGGCGTTTGCGTTTGAGGTCCATGAGGTTATAGTCCATGACACTGGCTTCGCCTCCATGTATAGGCAGTTCTCCGTAGATGGTTTTCAAGAGTGAACTTTTTCCCGAACCCACTTTACCTATTATATATATGAACTCACCTTCGTCGACGGTGAATGAAACACCGGTCAGCACTTCCTGTGTTTCTTGATAAACTTCTGCGTTTTTATATTCTATCAGCATTGTACGGTCGTTATTACTTATTCTTGATGCTTAATATGTGTGGATTGCTGTCTTCCGGCATATTCAATGCTTGTGCCAGTTTGGGTCGTGCCGGTTGATAAGTTCCTTTGCTATGTCTTCTATACTTAGTCCTTTGGATGTCAGCAGTACAATCAGATGGTAGAGCATGTCGGATGCCTCGTATATCAATCGTTCGTTGTCTCCTTTTATTGATTCTATTACAAGTTCCACAGCCTCTTCACCTACCTTTTGTGTCATGCGACTCAGTCCTTCCTTGAACAGGCTTGTGGTGTAGGAGCCTTCCGGCATTTCCTCGTGGCGTTTCTCAATGAAACGCTGCAGTTCGGTAAGGAACATTATAGGATTTTCGTTGGTCTCGTTCCAGCAGGTATCAGCTCCGGTGTGGCAAACCGGACCGACGGGATTCACTTTGATTAGCAGGGTGTCGTTGTCGCAGTCGTTTTTGATAGAGACCACGTTGAGGAAGTTGCCACTGGTCTCGCCTTTGGTCCACAGGCGTTGCTTGGTTCTGCTCCAGAAAGTAACCTTTCCTGTTTCTACTGTTTTTTTGTATGCGTCCTCGTTCATGAACCCGAGCATCAGCACCTTTAGGGTCTTGGCGTCTTGTATGATTGCAGGAACCAATCCGTTCATCTTTTCAAAGTCGATTGTCATAGCCTTATTGATATGTTTTGCTGCGCAAGATAGCGCTTTAGTTCTTGTATTTTTATTTCACCGAAATGAAACACGCTTGCGGCAAGTGCCGCATCGGCGTGTCCTATTGTGAAGGCGTCTCTGAAGTGTTCCATTGTGCCTGCCCCGCCGGATGCAATAACAGGTATGGTAAGTTCTTCGGCAAGTTGTGCAAGTGCGTCGTTCGCAAATCCTTGTTTCACTCCGTCGTGGTTCATGCTGGTGAACAGAATCTCGCCTGCACCGCGGTCGTTTGCTTCCTTTGCCCACTTCATGAGCTGTCTGTCTGTTTCAAGTCGGCCGCCATTCATATAGCATTTCCATTCTTTACCAGTGTATTTGGCATCGATGGCTACCACACATACCTGACTGCCAAAGTGTGCCGCAATCTCGTCGATGAAGTTTGGGTTGCGCAGTGCGGCTGAGTTTATGCTCACTTTGTCGGCACCGGCGTTCAGCAGGCGGTCAACATCTGCAAGTTCGTTTATGCCTCCGCCGACTGTGAATGGTATATTGATTTCTTGGGCGATGCGCTGTACAAGCTGTGTGAAAGTTTTCCTTCCTTCGTGGCTTGCCGTTATGTCAAGATACACCAGTTCGTCGGCGCCCTGGCGGCTGTACGCCTTGCCCAACTCTATAGGGTCGCCTGCACTCCTCAGTCCGACGAAGTTGACTCCCTTAACAGTTTGTCCGTCTTTTATGTCAAGACACGGTATAATCCTTTTTGCCAGCATCTGAATGATCTTTTTGTTGTAGTTCTGCCATCAGTCGGTCGATGTCGATTCGTCCTTCGTATATAGCTTTGCCGAACACCACCGCCGGTATTCCTGCCTCGTCGAGCTCCATGATGTCGCTGATACAGCTGACACCTCCGCTCGCTATGAGGTGGCATTCCGGGAATCTGTCCATGACACTTTTGTAAAGTTCTATATTGGGACCTTGAAGCATGCCGTCTTTATCAATGTCAGTACAGAGTACGTTGTGTATCCCTCTTGACATATAATCGTCAAGCATTGCAAGCAGGTTGATGTTGCTGTTGTCTTTCCACCCGTTGATACGTATCATCCCGTTTCTTACATCAGCCCCAAGTATTATTCTGTCTGGTCCGTACTTTTCGATCCATTCATATACGGTGTGAGGCGATGTGACTGCGATACTGCCTGCCGTTGCCATTGCCGCTCCCGCATCAAATACTTTTTGCAGGTCGGCCTCTGTCTTTATACCTCCGCCGAAGTCGACTGTCAGGTTTGTATTGTGGCATATGTCTCTCAGGACTTTGTCATTTACCACGTGTCGTGATTTTGCCCCGTCGAGATCCACTAAATGGAGACGTCGTATGCCTTTGCTCTCAAACTCCATTGCGACATCCAGAGGGTTGTCGTTGTAAACGGTCTTGTTTGCGTAGTCTCCTTGTGTCAGGCGTACACACTTTCCGTTAATCAGGTCGATTGCAGGTATGATTTCTATCATAGTCCGATGTTGATGAAGTTTTGCAGGATGCGTTCACCTACGGTTCCGCTCTTTTCCGGATGAAACTGCACTGCGTAGAAATTGTCTTTGTGCAGTGCGGCGCTATAGGGTAGGGTGTAGTCTGTCGTGGCTATTGTAGCGTTGCATAGCGTTGCATAGTAGCTGTGGACATAGTACACGAACTCGGGCTTTTCAATTCCCTTAAACAGGTCCGACTTCGTGTCGTAGATTGTATTCCACCCCATTTGTGGCACTTTCTGACTTTTGTCCGTCGGTCGAAACCGTTTCACGTCAATGGCGAATATGTTGAGGCAGTCGGTGTCTTCCTCTTCGCTGTGCCGGCACATAAGCTGCATTCCGATGCAGATGCCAAGCACAGGTTGCCGTAGACTCTTTATAAGTTGGTCGAGCTTATGGGCTTTGAGGTATGTCATAGTTGTCTTAGCCTCGCCTTGGCCGGGAAAAATCACTTTGTCTGCCTTTTGCAATACTTCAAAGTCATCGGTCAAGACAGGGTTGACTCCGCATCTCCTCAGTGCGTTCATCACTGAGAAAATATTGCCTGCATTGTATTTTACGATTGCTACCTCCATAACAGAGTGCAAAGTTACAAATTAATTTACATATAATTGCCTCTGTCTTTTGTTTTTTTTGCCGAGTAGGCGAATTTTAGGCCCTTGTGCGCAGCATCGGTTTCGTCATATAAGACGCAGGCTCTTATCTGCGATAGTGAACCCTCATAGCGGCCCATAGTACAGCGTCATAGTATGGCCATAGTGCAATGAGGATTCTCGCTCTATGCTCCCTTAGATTCGAAAGTTGATTTTTTAACATTGGTAGGATCTGAAATAAGAAGTAGTGTTCAAAGGAAGTCTCTGCTCAAAGGGTGTGAACAGAAACGTTTTTGTGTATATGTCATTTATGTTTGCAGCTACACATCTGTTATAGCAGTCCATTTATATTAAATGCGACACTTTTATCTTCTTGTACTTTTGACCAGTTACTCCTAACTCCGCAAGCTCTTGGTTCCTTACGATTAGTTCGCCGAGTTGCAATCCTGCTATTGCTCCTCTGATATCCTGCAATTCCTTTCCACTAACTCCAAATAAGTCCTTTATAACTGGATCAGAAATGGTCTGTTGTTTCATTATTAACGGGTATTGTGCATTAGCGTAAAAATCAAAGTACTTACTTTGGAAACTTGCCATATTTTGTGTTGCCAGTATTACGCTCATGCCTTTGTTGCGTCCTACGGCTATAAGGTTGCGCAACGGGCGATTGTCAAAATCAAGCATGTAATGCGCCTCATCTATGATAGTGAAATGCCGTATCTGCACACAGTCATCATTCTTTGCCTGAACATCCAATCTCTCATATAAGGCATTAAGTTTTGAGATGACAAAGTAAACAATTGCTTTGGCAATCGGACCATCCTTCGGAAATTCGTCAAGCTTTATAATGAAACATTCGTCCGTCAAACTGACTAAGTCCTGCTTGTCAAAAATGTTGTTGCGGACTAGGTCTGTCAGTATGGATGTTATACTATCGTCGGAATCTGGTTTGGACATAAGTGCCCGATAATGACGTAGCATCAGTTCAAAAGTGATAGGTTGTCCTTTAGTATCTGAATATGCGTTGATGATAGCTGAACTTAATCTCGTATTTTGCTTGGCTCCGGTATTCACGTTACCTATTGCACAAAGAGCACTTGCCATTTCCGTTGAGTATAAGTTCACTTGATTTTGTGTGGCATTAGTCATATCCTTGAACGGAGTGAAAGGGAGAGGCTTGTGCATCGGGTCAAGTATGCAAGTTGAGTCAACGTTGAAGTTTATCAGCCATGCTCGGTTAGCCGGGTCGGCAAATTCTCCTTTGTAGTCGAACTGCAAGAAATTCACGGGGTAGGGAGTCTCGACTGATAATGATCGGAACTGTTGTATGAGCACTGCAATCAAGTTCGACTTTCCTGAGCCTGTAGCTCCGGTAATCAAGATCTGTGCGTTATTCACGCCCGTACCGTTAATGTCAAGTTCGGCAGGCAGGTCATCGCCATAATCACCGATTACAAGCTTCAGTGCCGGTATAGATCCAGTAGCATGGCGCCCATTGGTTGTAGAAAGCAAGAATTTGTCAATGTTGCCTTCCTTTAGCATATAATCTCTGCCACGGTACATTTCCTTTGCTATAATGCGGGATATGAGCGAATTGTCCTGCCAGTCAATATGCAAGTCTTTATATCGCAGTTTTATGAGTCCGGAGAACAAGGAACGAAGATTGTCATAAGTAAAAAACGATGAAGGAATACGGATACTTGCCGTTGACAGTTTAATTCCGTCTATTCCGTCCATGGATCTCTTGTCAGAAAGTCCAAGACCGGCAAGCAGGGCAATACGCATCACCTTGTTATTGTTCAAGTTGACACGCTTCTCCTTGCCAATAATTGTGGAAAGGTTTATTCGTTCCTCTATTCTTTCTTTTAATGCCATCAGGTCGTTTGATATATTTTCTGCCTGTCTTATATTGTCTAAAGCTACTTCCATAATGTATCCTCCTTAATCATTTTCAAGTTTCAATCCAAAATATCCGTCCTCAACATGAGTGTTCTGTTTTTCCACGTCGCGTATGAGAGTGTAGGTCTTAGAAATATATGCCTTGAGTTTATCGTAGTCACAATCCTTTCCTTCCTTGCGTATTTCAGAGGTGGTGCAAAGTAAGATTGTCTGTTCTGCAAGTTTTGGAAAGTACTCCTCCATCATGATGCTGCGGCTGTCGTCGTCCAATACGCCCATTACAGTGTCAATCATCACTGGCGGATTATAATCACCAAGATTGCGGAGAACCTTCAGTAGTACTTGGATGAAAATTTGTTTTGAGGCGGCATTTAGATTGTCGAGCGAAATTTCATTACCCGATGTATGATACATCTTGATGTTGAAGTCGTCGACGGATTCAGAAATGACGACCCTACCGATATGATTTTTATATGATACAAGCATCTCGTTCAGTTGGCGTTGCATTTCTGTCTCTATCATGGACTTTTTCTGTTTGAGTAATTCATCTGTAACTCTGCTGAAGAATGGTACCAGCTTAACCAAAGTGTCATACTTTGGATCTGGCTCTTGTTGCATTTGTACGTCAATGTTATTTATACGGGTAACAAGCCTGCTAATCTCATCCTTTATACGTACTTCCGTAATTTTCAATTCTTTTAAATGTTCTTGTTTTTGCTCATATTCATTGATGAGTTGTTTGTTCCCATTCCGGCTTGTACGTTCCAGGGTCTCTTTCTGCTGTTCAAGTGCTGGTAGATTCTTTATGAATAGTTCCAAGGTCTGGCGCTGCTTGTCAATCTGTATAAAATCATTGATTGCGTTGTTGTTAACCAAGTTGTTCAAGGCGTTGACTTCCGAATTGTCCAAGTATGCATATTCATCGATTGTCGATGCTTGCAATTGATGCTTTGCTATATAAGAGGCGAGTTTTTTGATGTCAATGTCCTTGTTTAGGCCACAGAAGTCTCTTAGATAGTCTATAACCTGCGATGTGATTCTGGCAATATCATCCTCTCTATATATATGCGAGAGTTCCTCACTCAACTGTTCCTTCATTTTCAGCATACGGTTTATCTCTGCGCTTGTATTATCAGCTACTCGTGGAAGCATGGCGTTGACTTCTATATGTTGTACGAATGCACCTAAGCCCTCTGCATAGCTCTCTGCCTGTTTTTCAGTGGATTCTATCTGGCCGTTGATGCGGTTCAACTCATTTATATTGCTTCTGGCAATATCCTCTCCTTCCTTTGCACTCTCATATCGTTCCTTCATGTCGGCGAGATAACGATATACTTGCTCCATCTCCTCTGCATTGTCTTTGAGTTGTGACTCCTTTTCACGACGTGTGTTGCATAGTTGCTCATACTCCTTACGCTCTTCTTGTGCGGCAAGACGTTCCTTAGTCTTCTCCTCCAGCAAATGACTTGCGGCGCGCTTCAGTTGGATGTATTTGTTAAAACCCATCACGTTCTCTATGTTGTCTTGAATAGTTTGAGCAAACACATTCTCTTTAAGCAGTTCACTCGACTGCATTGCGTCGAACAGGAAATAACGGCTAAGCTCTTGCGGCAGATTGCCTTTGATGATCTTGCTTACTTCTGTCTCCGCTTTCCGTCTGTCTGATGAAGGAGTGAACGTACCGTATTGGAACACGTTGCCGTTCATGTTCATGCGTACACTCTCAACAACAGTTCCTGATGATGTGTTTACCTCATAATGTCGGTGGAGGACGTAAGGGAAAATCCTACCAAGTACCATTCCCTCAAACGTGATTTCAAGATCTATTTTAGGTGGTATTATGTCGCGTCCCCCGTCATTGAGCAGACTATAGAATTGTTTTTTGTTTTTTATCTTAAGACCATATAGCGCGCCGCATATAGCTTCGAACAGGGTGGTCTTACCGCCACCATTGCCACCTCCAATCAATATTATCGGTTTGTTCTGGCTGACACTTAAGTCCAAGTCCAGACTTAAATATGTTTTGTAGTTGCTTATTTTAATTCGCTTGATGAGCATAAGTCGTCCGTTGTTTAGTTGATTCTCTGCACTGCTTTATTAATCACCGCCTCGACGTCGGCGTCAGATAGCTCTATGTCGTTTACTTTCCTCTTGTGATATTCTTTCAAGATATCTTCTTTCAGCCATTCATAGTCTAACTGAAAGTCCATATCCATGCACAGTGCCTCAATGACCTTAAGGTCGTTACTACGGATTCCGTAGTTGATAAAGTTATTGTCCAGTCCTTCCATCGCTATACATTATTTATATTGGTCGGGATAGAATCCTCTCCACTTGCTTGTGTCGTGCGTGTTCTCAATTTGGAACGTGCTGTATTTCCACAATCCGTGGGTGGTCATGTCCTCAATAATCACTCCGCCGTCAAGATGCATGCCTTTTCCATTTTCCTCTTTCATGTACTTCAGCAAGGCATTGTGTTTCGCCGCACCATTGGGGTCACTGTCCTCGCTCTTGGTATCAAAGAGAAATACTTGTCCGTTCTTCATACGTATGATGAAGTCTACGTAGAACAATGATTTTTCTCCATGAATATTAACGTACGGAATGGAATAGTTCGTCATGCCGTCATCACCGTTCTTATACCACCAGTCGATAAACTGTGTGTTCTCTTCGAGGAATATCGTGAAGTCTTGTTCTGGTGTTGATGGTTGCCTCAAGCCGATAAATGGCATCAGAGCGTGATTCTTTATTCGTGGTCTGATGGTATTAGTGCTACCATTGTAGAACCTGACTTCTGGTACTTCCCATATGGTCTCCTTGAACGCACGCTCACGTGCCTGTCTCAATCTGCTTTGCCGCTTTTCTGCGTATTTGCTTAGGGCGCGCTGTATGATGGTTGTGAATTTCCTCACGTTGTGGTGCTGATTGTCGTCGGACAATACAGTCTTGGGTACCTCCACTTCGAAAATATTAAACAGGTCGCTCATCAGTTCATTAAGGCAGGCGGCAAGTCTCGCTGCACTGTTCTTAGGTTCGAACCGTGCGTGAATCACCATTCTGCGGCAGAAGTTGTTGTAAGCCCTGTTCAGCTCATCCATACTGCGTGCGAACGCCATAGATTCTCCTATATCGATCACCGCCTCGTCATTCTGAATGAAAAGGTCTTTTGGTATCTTCACATTCACTGATGGAACGTTGAGATTAAGGTTTCGCTCCTCTGCCCTTATGCGGTTAAATTCAACGGTTGTACCAAGTAGGGCTATTGGATCTTCATAGCGCTTACGTTCTTCATCTGTCCATCCAGCCATTTGCGACAAGGTGAACAGCGTACCTTCATGCTTCACTCCAAGATACTCTGCGAACTCATCGAGTAACACACGCTTAAAGTCAACGCCAAGACGGTTTTGGTCCTCCGAACGTCGTTCCTGGTGATAGCTCGGCAGCGTTATGTTGTTCAGGCTTTCTCTTCTCTCGGCTTTGAGTGTGTCTTTGCTGATATAGCCGCTGTCCTCGCTCGCTATCATGATTTGGTCTCGGCTGATGTCGGTATATACGTGACCTACATTGAGAATGTCGGAAGTATAAAAGTGTTGCTCGGGCATGCGGAGTATGCGTCCGAGTGTCTGTACTGTGAACACCTCCGACTGGAGGTTGCGGAAGATAAGCAACACTGCAGCGCGCGGACAATCCCAGCCTAACGCTATTGCCTGTTTGAACAATAAGACCTGCGTTAGGTCGTCGTTGTCGGCAATCTCTGGCCCTGTTGTGTTCTCACCGCTGAGCCATATTCCGAGCTTGCCATTTTCAATTGTAATATCGTATTGTACCTTGAGCATTTGCACAAGGCTGTCTTTCAAAGTACGTTCTTCGCTGCTCATGTCCACTGAGCTGTCGTTGGGTAGCTGAATAAGCAGTAATGGGCTGACCCTCACTCCAAGCCGTCTGTACTCCTTCGCTATTTTCTCACGCATATCTATGGCTTTGTGCAGTAAGTGCATGTTTAGGCTTGGATCGTCGTTGGCAACTTCTATGTCCTCGTTGAGGTATATGCCTTTCTTAATCATCTGTTCTTCTATTACCTCACGGCGTGGTATCTCTACAACATGGAAAGTAGCTGTTTTCGGTGTTGCCGATATTCTCAGTTCCACCTTGGGATGAATCTTGTTTACCACGGCAAGGCTCTTGTCTGCGTTCTTGCTCCAGTTGCGGTGTTCTTCATCGACAATAAGATATATTGGATGTCCTCCCTCGCGTCGGGTACGATCGATAATTTCAAAGAAAGAGTCGGCACTTTCACGCTCGCGAACCATAAGGTTGGTGTCCTTGTTCACGCTCTCCCAATTGACGAACAATATCTCACCGGGTTGTATCATACCACGGCTTGGATCGATGTCGTCATAAAGTATCGGTGTCAGACGGCGGTTCTCAGCGAATATCTTCTTCAGCTTCTCGAAACTTTGCAAGTGGAGCTTTTGTGGAGCTATCCAAACGTATGCCACTTCGGGAAGCCCTCTTGCCGCTAACTCCTCATATAGCTCTGAAAGGACTTGTGTCGCCATAATTGTCTTGCCCGATCCTGTTGGAGCCTTAAATACAAGGTTCTGATAGTCTTCTTCATTTTGTAGTAAGTCGACTGACATCTCAATCAATCGCTTGATGGCTTTCTCTTGGTATCTCAGTTCTTTCATTGTTTCTCCTCCTTTTCTGTGTTCTCTGTTACTTTAAGTTCTTCATTGTTTGCCGGCGGAATCACCTCACGGTAGGCATCATAGATTGCAGCAGGCAAAGCACACAATTCCACTTTCTCCTCAACATCCTCAAATTCATCGGTATATGGATTGTGGTTTGGTGAGAATACATAAATCTTTATTGGTTTTGGCATTTCCATGTCATAGATGATGTCAACCAAGTCGGGAATGATGGTCTCATCATATATGATAAGCATCTCTCCGCCTTTATTGTCAGTGAAATGCCGGACGGCAAAGGTTGGAAGCTTTTTTTGTGTGCCGAACGATTCAACCTCGTTATACATGTTCTCCTTTATGCAGAGCATGTCGGTAGTGGCACTAACCAAAGCACGCATATTCTTAACAGTACGTTTTCGGTCGACAAAGTCTGTCTTGTAGTAGCGAAGGTTGTTGCAGTGAAGACCTTCTACCTTTTTCCCTTTGGGAGTGGTATAACCTTCGATAGCTTCTTTTCCCCTTACATAGGTAACTTCTTCACAGATTTTATTTTCATTATTAGTACAAATAATAGCTGTTCTGTTGCCATCGTCTTCTGCGTTAAGTTGCATTATTGCATGAAGAGTCGATCCTGAACCTGCAAAGAAATCAAGTACTTGTGCTTTTTTCTTGCCTAAACTTATGAGATACTTTAATAGATTAATTGGTTTAACAAAGCCAATAGGTTCTTCTCCATTAAACATCTCTTTAAGTAGAGTTGAACCTTGCTTTGTTGTTGCGATCTCCCTAAGGACGGATGGCGGATTTATTTTGCTTCTATCCTTTCGACAGTAAAGTTTGCCATTTTCTCTAAAATAAAACTCTATAACATGCTGACCTTTAGAATCAACAGTATCCTTTCCTTCAAAGAAGGAATCCATTTGATTCCTTTGTGTCCAGCATGCACATAAAGTTACATCTTCTGCTAATTTACCATTATGGCAAATCATTCTACCAGAGATGAGTTTGGTTATTTCTGTTCCTCCCCATTCTCCCTTAAATTCTGTTCCTTCTGGTGCTTCAAATTTAGTTCCTTTCTTAAATCTATAATTAGAAAAATCATTCTTTATGGATTTCTTCTTTATTGCCCTGTCGTCAATAATACCTTCTCCACCAGTAAAGTTTGGTAGGAGCTTTTTATTATTGCAGTATGCAAGAACATATTCATGAGCACGTGTAAAGTGCCCTGCAGATGTACCACTTCCCAAATCCCAAATTAAAACACCAAGGCAATTACTATTTTCTGGATTGCTGTCGTGGGAAAAGATCTCGTCACATAAAACTTTTAATTGACCGATTTCATTATCATCAATAGAAATAAATATCATTCCACTAGGTGATAATAGTTTTTTAGCAAGGCGTAAGCGCTTATTTATGAAAGAAAGCCATTTGGAGTGTCGGTAAGAATCTTCAGAATCAACCCATGAATCATTATATTTAAATTCATCTTTCTTTCCTGTATTATATGGTGGATCAATATAAATGACATCAATGCTGTCAGCGTGTGTATAGCTCAGCACAGTCAGCGCATGTAGGTTTTCCCCCTCAATCAAAATGTGGTTTGGGTATTGTTTTGTGTCGGTATCGTTGATTATGGCACGCTCCTTAATCTCCTTAAGCACTGGCAGCTTTTCCTTTAGCTCTGTTTCCGCCTCCTCTGGCTTGTCTTCCCATACAAGTCCATATTTCTTGTGGGAGCGGAGCAGACCGAGCAGTGCCGACTTTTCTTCGTCGGTAAGTCCTTCGAGCTTCTTTATCTTGTTTATCAGTTCATATCGGTCCATATTCGAACTCTATCTGTCGTTCCGATAGAATCCCTGCACCGGAATGTTTGTTATATTGTTATTGGTAAAAAAGCGTGGGATTCTACATTTGTCCGCCTGTTGATTAGGCCTACCACAGCCCTGCAAATTGACGAACAAAGTGATTCCCACGCGAATGTATGGCAGGTTCACTCGCTTTAGGTGTGCGATGAAGGCATGGTTTGCCTTCAAGCACACACCCTGCGGGGATACAATGCAGCATACCCGTGGCATCAGACTCTGCGTTGCCTTTGATTTGCAATCGAAAGTGGTAGTTCAATCAACCAATCGGCAAAGCTTTATATGACGCTTTCCTTTATGTCGTTCCCCCTCGATATTTCCGCCCTGCTGCAGGCTTCATACCAAGTGGAATCTTTGCAAAGATAACTAAATTATTTTTATATCCGCAACAGTTTGAAAGAATATTTGCGGATTGCGGTTACAAAAAGAATTGCTACACCTTATTTATATATGTGAATGAGGATATAAACAGTGATGTTATTGGGATTGGTTGCCTTGATACCATCCTTTGAAGGAATGTTATAATTGAATAATAAGCGGTCGGAATGACGGTGTGGGTGCAATGCCGACCGTCCAGCTTTCTATCAATCAAAACACATTAATACGATAAGCTGCTGACATTTGAAAGAAAAAATAATGGTTGAAAGCTGGCTCATAAAGGATTATTGTTTATCTTTGCAGTTGAATCAGACCAATCAGGTTAATTGGTCAAATCAGACTAAACAACAATTAAAAAACTACTATGAGTGACTTCCTTCCAAACAAGGGACATTATCAGAACTTGTTGGCCTACAAGGTTTCGGAGAGCATCTATGACATTGCATTTTATTTTGCCCATCACTATTTGATAGAAGGGAGGGATCGCACCATCGACCAAATGGTGCAGGCTGCAAGGTTGATAAAGCAAAACATAGTTGAGGGCAGCGCAGCTTCAACGACGTCCAGTGAGACGGAATTGAAGCTCATGAATGTTGCCAGGGCAAGTATGAAAGAATTGCTTGAAGATTACCAGGATTACTTGCGTAACCGTGGTTTGGAACAATGGCCTGTCAACGATTCCCGATGTCTGCAAACGCGTAAAATTCTGAAGAAGCATAACGACAGTGCCTATTACCGTGAGGCAATTACCAAGCGCAGTGCAGAAACCATTGTCAATATCGCTATCACTATGATACATCAGGAGGACGTTATTCTCCGGCGGCTCATTGAACGCCTTAAGCAGGACTTCCTGAAGAATGGCGGAATCCGTGAGCAGATGTATCGCGCGAGGGTGCAGTATCAGACTAATCGGACTAATCAGTCTGATCAGACCAATCAGTCCGATTTTAAACAACCGAATAGTAATTGAACTACAGGTTGTATATCGTCTGGCAAATGCCAAACAATGATTGGACGGGCTTTTTGTCCTTTACTGATAGTTGTCACTGGGTATTCTGGCTATACTTACTTCAACTATATGTTTAGCGATCATGCTTAAGGCTGCAACACTGACATCTGTGATGCCAGTGCGCTATAACTGTACTATTGGGTCCGTCTCTCCGTCATACCGACCGCTCCTTCCAGTTATACCGACGCGAGTATTACTTTGTCCGCTTTTTATGCCTTTAAAACGTTAACAATAATAAATAATGAAAGGTTGGCATTAATTTTATGCGTTTATATTTTGTTGGTTACACAAAAACGACTTACCTTTGCAGATGTAAAATGTAAATAATTAAAGAGAATATAATATGAAACATGCATTCCTAACTCTCGTTTTGGCAGTCTTGGCGGTATCAACGGCAAGTGCACAAAGCTTATATAAGAAGGTGTACGACAATGCCATAGCTGTGGTCAACAACGCTGCATCTAATGATCAGCAGATTCAGATCAATCAGTATAAAGTGACTGCGCTCAATTACATCTCAAACCAGGTTAAGAAGCGCAAATTGGAGAAAGACAGCTATTTTTATGATTCACAAGCCGTCAATCTCGCTTCTTTCATTACTGATTTCGAGACTAATGTCATAAAAGCAAGGGCAATTTCAACAGAGAAACGTTTGGAAGTAATCAAGGTTTATCGCGATGCTTCATTGCAAAACCCTCTGTTCAACGATGATGATAAAGAAACTACCTTTGTGTATGTAAACGACAAGCAGACTTACACTCCATTCTCACTTGATACTAACTGGGAGAAAGCTTACGACCAGGCAAGTGAGAAGATAAAGGCTGTTTTTGCAAAATGAAAAAGTTATTAATAAATAAAATTATATAGATTGATACACAGTGTCAAAATGACACACACGAAAAGGAAGGCTTGATGTGAATCACGCCTCCCTTTTTTTAATACGCCTATATGACCTGTAATTGTGAAGAAGAATAGGGCTTAATAAACCCACTGGTGGAAGTAGTCGAAATCAGCATGTCCGCCTACTTGCTTTGTTGAGTAGTTGTATAGTGCTCCTCTATACCCGACAAACAGGTCAAGGGTGTATCTCATTTGCAGCTCAGCACTGACATCAACCCACGACTTTCCGTTGGTAGAATAGCTCATGAATGCCTTGTCCGGACCGCATGTGTCGTCGGCTTGTGGGGTGAATACGTACTTGATTCTGAGCCATATTTTCTTGCCTTTAAGTGGTATGCGCAATGCATCTTTGTCGCCTCCACGTGTGCCTGTTGTTGCAACGATGAAGCGCTTGCCGTTATCATCCACTTCAACTCCAATTTTGCAGTTGTCGCTCATGAATGCTGCCAGACCGGCTTTGTCTCCAGGCTTCATGCCCGAGGCGTCGAGAAGTGTTTCGGTCATGCAGCGCGGACCGACCGTACGTTGCGTAAGTGTGTTACGGGCGTCAAACAGACTTGTGGCAAGTTGGCTGGTAGTCAGACGCAACCATCCGGGGCGTTGCGTGACAGACCAGTCTGTGTCGATGGGCTTATGGTTCCATTGCCAAACCAGATCGAGATCTGCGTTTGACTTGTAGTCGAATTCGTCGCTTGCCCATACATGGTTCTCACCATCGGACTGGAGGTTGACTTCGAACTGTTTGACAGGGATGGTGTTGTCACCAAGTATCGGCCATCCATCGACCCATGTCAGTGGCTGAAGGGTAGGGATGCGGCCCACTGCGCCGTGGTCTTGGAAGATAACACTGTACCAGTCTCCCTTCGGCGTGTCGACGATAGCGCCTTGTGCCACTCCGTCGCCTCTGCCGTCGAATGCTCCTTGGAGGATTATCTTGCTTTCGTAATTGCCTAACAGCTCTTTGCTTCTCCAACAGCGTTCAGTGCGGACTTCGTTTGTTGGCCAGTCGATTTCCAAAAGGTAATAGTAGTCGCCTATATGATAGAAGTGCGCACCCTCTGCACGCAGTCCGAATCCGTCACGTGGAGTGGCAATAAGTACTTGGTCTATGCCTCCCGGTTTGATTGCGCGTAGGTCAGGTGTCAATTCCGTGATATGTATTTCTCCATTGCCATAAACGCAGTAAACGCGTCCGTCGTTGTCGAACAGCAGTGACGGATCATGGAAGAATGCTCCTTCAATAATGTTACGTTCCCATTTGCCGTTCATGATGTCGTTTGTACGGTAGACATATGTCTTGTGCTGGTCGTTTGCAATAAACAAGGCATAATATGTGCCATTGTGGAAACGAAGGGTGGTTGCCCATTGACCTTTCCCGTATGCGTTCTGTCCATTGCGTAAGTTGTATATGTCATCGTCGGCGAGATAATCATAGATATAGTTTACGATACGCCAGTGGACAAGATCCTTTGAATGCATGATAGGTGCGCCGGGGCAATAGAACATGGTTGTGCTGACCATGTAGAAATCGTCTCCGACCCTGATTACATCGTTGTCTGGAATGTCTGTGTAGGTAAGTGGGTTGATGCATGTTGTAGTTTGGCCTTGTATGGTTGTCATTCCGCATACAAGCATGCCGATTGCCATGATTGTCTTTAATTTCATTATTGATATTTATTTGATTGTTATGTATGTTATAATAATAGTGTCAAGTTCTCTCTCTGTAAGAAATTTTTCCACGCCTGCAAAGGTAGAAAGTCTCTGTCAGATGCCTTTGCTGTATTGTATCATTTGCTTGCATATTTGATATGCTAATCCGTGAATTACCATATTGCGGTTAAAGTACTATGACTTTCAAGTAGTCCTTAAGTCTGTAGATCTTGTTCCCTTGTCCGTTTTGTGAGTCATTGATAAGAAGTATCGTCTGTCTGCCGTCATTTAATGTCGGACCGACGCACATTCCCTCGTAATTGGCCAAGTTCAATTTGCCTATCACCAATTTCGTCTTAAACTTACAGATCAGTTTCTTTGTAAGTGGGGTAGTGTCAACGTTGGGACCCACCCGATACAGTTTGATTATACAATAGCTGCCGAGATACTTTCGTGTTACCAATATCTCGCGTTCCATAACAATAAGGCTGCCGTCGTCCATCGCAATCATATCGGGCACTCCCTTTACAAAGATTCGTGAACTTTTGTCTCTTTGGGGACGGTCCATCTCGTATATGAATTGCTTGCTTGGAAGTAGGCTGTCATTAAAGCTCTGTATACGCAAGAATGTTACAGAATCGTTCATGTCGGAACGCAGTGGCTCTTCAGTTGTAGTCCAAAAAAGATGCGTTGTGGCATTGTAGGTCAATGACTCAAATCCACGGTTCTGTTGTATGTTGCTCAATGAAAATTCGGCAGGGACAGCAAGTTCCCTGCCTGTAGGTAGTCCTTCGAATGAATATTCCAAGACAGATTGGTCCGCCTCGCCTGATATAAAGAAGGAATGGTTGGGAGCGAAGAACGCAATGCCTTCCATGTCGCGTTGTTGCCGTTTGGCTTGCGCCACTCTTGCAACATTCCTTTCGTATTCGCTTGGTTCACTTCTGCTTACTTTTTTTATCTTGCCATTATTTAAGTTGAAGCCGATATGAAAGAAGTGAAACCCGTCAACATCGTCTTTGTCGCTGACCACTGCATATAAGCTGTCGTTTATGCGGGTGATACCACTATAATTGCCGTATGGTATTCCCATACGGGTGATATTGACTTGTCGGCGCAGTTTCTGTGCCTTAACCTGATTATGACCGCCTATTAGAATTAACAGGCATGACAGACATATCAGACAGTGTGACAAACGGGAGCGGAAGTGACAATCTCGAATCATTCAGCCGCCTGCTTCTTTGGAGCATCTTCCAAGATGGCGATTAGATGTCTCCATACCATGTCTACGGTAGGAATCTGCAGGCATTCATCAGGGGAGTGCACTCCTCTTAGTGTCGGACCGAAGCTGATCATGTCCATGTGCGGATACTTTTCAGAAAACAGGCTGCATTCGAGTCCGGCATGAATGGCAAGCACTTTTGGATCCTTTCCAAACAGCTTCTTGTATTTATCAACGGCGAGCTTCAGTATTGTTGAATTCGGATTTGGCTTCCATCCTGGATAACCGTCGTGAATGAATACGTCTCCTCCTGCAAGTGAGAATGCCGCAGCTACAGTTCCGCACACGCATTCGAGTTGACTCTTTGTGCTGCTTCGCTGACTCACAACGATCTTTATTCGTCCTTCTTCCGGCATTTTCACACTGGCAAGGTTTGATGAAGTCTCAACAAAGCCTGGGATGTCCTGACTCCATTCGTATACACCATTGTGCACGGCATGAAGTGCCTGTATCAGGTTGTTTGCCGTTATGTCATCAATAGCTGTCGTCGGTTTCTCACAGGTCTCCATGATGAATTCCACAGTAGGCTCGGTTGCGTGGTACTCGTCGCGGATTTCTTCAGCAAATACATTGAAGTCACTGCGAATCTCGTGTTTCAAGCTTTCAGGAATAGCCACGATTGCTTCTGCATGGCGAGGTATCGCATTGTGAAGGTTGCCGCCGTCGATGCTGACAAGGCTCATGTCGTGCAACTTGTTTGATTCATCATATAAGAATCGTGCGAGCACTTTATTGGCATTTGCCCTGTTCTTATTGATGTCATCGCCCGAATGTCCGCCAGTCAGCTTGTCTATTATAATCTTTACGGCAATATAATCTTCGGGTATTTCTTGTGAGTAGTAGGAAAACTCTATATCGGTATTGATGCCTCCGGCGCAGCCAATGAAGATTTGTCCCTCATCCTCGCTGTCTAAGTTGATAAGGTACTTACCTGTCATAAAACCAGGCTGTATGCCGTTGGCTCCTGTCATGCCGGTCTCTTCATCGCGTGTAAAGAGACATTCAATCGGACCATGTTTGATTTGCTTGTCTGTCAGTACAGCCATGGCTATCGCATCGCCTATACCGTCGTCTGCACCCAGTGTGGTTCCTTTTGCTCTCATCCAGTCTCCGTCGATGTATGTCTCGATCGGATCTTTGCTGAAGTCGATAATGCGATCGCTGTTTTTTTCGCACACCATGTCCATGTGGCATTGGAGAATGATTGTCTCTCTGTCTTCCATTCCAGGTGTCGCCCCTTTGCTTATCAATACGTTACCTGCTTCATCGGTCTTGCATTCCAGATTGTTTTCCTTTGCGAAGTCTTGCAAAAACTTTATCATCTTCTCCTCCTTCTTTGAAGGACGAGGTACTTTGTTGATTTGTGCGAAGTAATCAAATACCGCTTTTGGTTTCAGTTCCATGTATTTTAATTTAAAAAATTGTTATAGTTTGCTACTTGCGCTTTGTTTTCCTACAAAGTTTGCTTAGCATTAATCTTTTTCTTTGTATATTTGCAGGCAAATTTACAAATTAATGTTGAAAGTATTTCTATTTACAGTACTAATTCTTGTGATATGCATGGTTTTTTTGTGCATAAGAATACTGCTGAAGAAGAATGGAGAATTTCCAAAAACTCATGTCTCGTCCAGCAAGGCGATGCGAGAAAGGGGCATTGGTTGTGCACAAAGTCAAGACCGTATGGCAAGAGTTGCCAATCCACATGCCATTAAGGAACGTGTTTGAACCTCAACAAGTTGAATAATAAAAACAAAGATATAATGAACACATCAAAAATTTTTATCGCAACGTTTATTGCATGTGCGTTGGGATTGGCATCATGCAATGAAAGTCAGAAAGAAAATAATGAATCTGCGACAACGCCGGTGAAGAATAATTCAGCACAATCCGGTTTGAAGATTGCATACGTCTTGATTGATACTTTGACAAGTCAATATGAGTATTACAAGGACGTGTCTGACAATTTCCAGAAGAAGCAGGCGAATGCAGAGTCGATCATAAATGAAAAGGGTAAGAACTTCTCCGCTCAGGTGCAAGAATTTCAGCGTAAAGTCCAAAGCAACTCTATTACTCAGCAGCAATATGAGAATGAGCAGGCAAGATTGCAAAAACTGCAGCAAGACATAGAGGGACTGCAGGCCCGTCTTTCCAATTCTTTGCAAGAAGAGTATCAAAAAGAACTTGCTGCTCTCACTGATACCATTCAGAACTTTACAAAAGCGTATGCTGAGGAGAAAGGCTATGATTTCATATTGTGTAAGAGTAGCGGTATAGATAATGTACTCTATGGCGCCCCTCAATATGATGTTACGAAGGAAGTCGTTACAGCACTAAACAAGCGTTATGCCAAGAGTGGTAAGAAGAAAACGCAAGACAAGGAAGAAAAATAAATCTTTTTTATAATTCATCTGCTCGTGAGAGCAGTTTCAGTTTAGTTATTGGAGAGGACTTCATTTATGAAGTCCTCTGTTTATATATATGATCTTATTACTGTCCCGTTAAAATTGGGGTGAGTTTAGATATAAATGGCAAAGAATATTAATATCTTTTTGGGGTCTGCTATGTGGATCCTCTCCTTCGCTTTGCTACGTCGGGATGACGGTATAGGTGCCAAGGGATGACGATGGGGAAGAGACTGCTAACTCAATAATACATAATAATGGTATCATCGAACTTACGTTTGATAATTTAGTTGAATACTTTTGTTCTTGTCCATAAGTCGTTGGAACTTAATGTACATGTATACTAAAAGAGCTGGCCTTCCAAACCGGAGGACAGCCCTTTTGTTGTTGTCATACTCTAAACAGTAGTTGGCTTAATCTCTCGACGCGTAAGTTTTACTTTTTCTGCCAAAGTTTGAAGTCTGAGAAACTTACCCATGCAGCAGCATCAGAGTATGTAGTCTGATACAAGCCGACCTGAAGTTTTTTGTCTCCATATTGACGGATATTCACCGGACTTGAAGGCATTTCGGTCCATGTGTGCCCGTCGGTAGATGTGCGCGCATAGATATTGTCGCCAATACGCTGTAATTGCAAATAAGGGTCATAGTTCCAACCTTGCCGGTTCGGGTATTGTGGGCGACGGAAGCCTGTGACTTCCGTGAGCATGTTACCACAGTTGTAGTTTGGAAATACTCCGAGTTGTACCAATTGCTGGCTGTCGCCTTCAGGAAGAATAACCATCAGTCCGCCTTCATTGTAGGCAGGT
Source organism: uncultured Bacteroidaceae bacterium (assembly GCA_964452915.1). Taxonomy (GTDB): domain Bacteria; phylum Bacteroidota; class Bacteroidia; order Bacteroidales; family Bacteroidaceae; genus Colivivens. The sequence continues at coordinate 43,537 of CAYVNW010000019.1, forward strand.
GTGCTCCTTCGGTCAGCTCCGGTCATGTCGGCAACTTTCACTTGTACAATAAAGTCCCCACTGATTTCTTTGTAAATCATCGGTCCGTTTACAGATGGGTCTTGATTGAAGTTGGTTCCGGCTGAAGTCAGTGTAAGCTGCCCGTTAGATGCCTTATAGCTTACTTTATCGTTAGTTTCGTATTTACCGTCCCACTCCTTGAAACTCTTGAAGTCGTCGGTGAACACTGTAAATGCCTTGGTGTCAACAGAAACGCTCTTTGTTATGGTTTTGTTGAAACCATCATCGTTTGTTACTGTTACGTAGCATATCTGATTAGGCTTGCCGTCGGTTGCGACCATTGTAGAATAGTTGCTTGCAGCTTTGCTCATAAGTGGTTTGGCTTTGCTGTCACTTGTTGCTCCAAATGAGTATTTGAACTGACCGGAAATGATAGGGTCGCCATTTTTGTCGGTTACTGATACTTCAAGAATGGATGGAGCTACAGCCGTTGCTTTAATAGAGAAGTTGTCGGTATCGAACGAGATCTGATCCTCCGTATCCGACTTTGCCTGATAGTCTGCTTTTACTTCCTCTGCCGAGAGACCGCGATCATACAGCTTCAGTGAATGTAAATAACCGCTGAAGTTGTTACCGCCGTATGATTCGGCTCCGATGGTTATAGGGCCACCCGGACGAAGCATTATAAAATTGTTCTTCTCTCCAACCAATTCACCATTCAGATAGTATCTTTCCATCCATCCGTCATAAGTGACAGTCCAATGTTGCCATTTTCCTTCACCCTTAGTCATGAGCTCCGGAAATCCAGCGCTTTCAAAATCACCGGAGTGATTAATGAGTCCTGTGGTTCTGTCCTTGCCTTGATTGAATTGAAGGCTTGTCAGGTCTCCGCTTTGTGGCGTAACACATGCGATGCATTCTATAGGTTCAACAGAAGGGTTATAAATCCACGCTGATATAGTGAAGGCGGCATTATAAGTGAAGTCTTTTGGACAGTCGAAGCTGCTTTGGAACGCTTTACTTCCATCGAAGAAGAATGCATATTTATGGTCTGCTATTTCAACGATAATGTCGTTATCACCTTTAAACTCACCACCTGCACGGTTTTTGATAGATTGAGTCTTGATAGCTTTCCCTTGAGCGTAATCGTCAGCGTTTATATCCACTACCAGCCCATTGGCGTATTTCCCGCGTTCTTCCGGGTAAACATCTTTTTTGTGCAGGTTAGGATAGCCTTTGTTCACTGCGTCATAGTCCATGTTCTCTATTGTAGGGAGCAGGGCCGACGGGTCGTTCTTTTTTGATGTATTATATATCTTCACATTCCACAATGCACCAAAGTGCCCGTTCTTTTGTGTATCGGTGATTGTGATCTTTACGTAGCGCGCTTTTGTCTCTTTCTTTTCGATGAGAGGAGAACCGGCATCTGTGTTGTTAGTCTTATCTGCGTAAAGTTCCCAGGTTGTGCCGTCGTTTGATGTCTCTATCTTGTATTGATAGAAGAAAGTGGCATACTCAAACTGCAACCATATTTGGTTGAATTTTGTCTTTTTGCCAAGATCTATTTGCAACCATGCTTCTCCCTGGTTGTTGCTTGGACGCCAAAGTGTGCCGTTATTGTCGTCAACGGCATATTCAGCCTTGAAATCGTTACTCAGTACTGATGAGGCTGTCACCTTGGCTTGGTAAGCCAGGTTAGTGAATTTATACTTCTTTGAATTTTTTGCCAACGATGCAGGAATGAGCCCGCTATGAGTTGGCGTAACAACCTTTATGTCTCCATTATCATCAAATTCAATTTTGTCTATACAAAGTTGCCGGTTGAAGCCGTGAATTGAGTGTGGATTGTTGTGGCGGTGGTAAACAATGTAGTAGTTGTCTCCGTCAACAAGTATGGAATGGTGGCCAGGACCGTGAACAGTGCCATCTGCGTTTGTCTTTAATATACATCCCTTGTATGTATATGGTCCGGTAGGACCGGCTGTGCTTGTAGCATATTGCACACGGTAGGTATCATCATGGCAACTGCCGGCAGAATAGGTAAAATAATATATTCCGTTGCGTTTGAACACAAACGGAGCTTCGAAGAAGTCTTTAATCTCGTGACTTGATATCAGTCCCTTTCCTGTAAAAGATTTTCCGTCGGCTGCCAATTTAGCCCATCCGCAGCCTGAGTCGTCATAAAAGCCCCATGTCCCCACGAACATATACTGGCTACCATCGTCATCGGTAAATACTTGCGGATCGAGAGTGATGGCGCGCGGGTGGCAGTAGCGGTCGGGCATTAATACTGCATCTGGTCTGCCAAGCATGTTGGTCCATGGTCCGACAGGTGTGTCACTTTCACCTACATACACTTGGCATGGAGTGCAATAGTAATAACGGTATTTCCCTTCTTTTGTCTGAATTACATCCGGTGCCCATACCACTTCTGTCGTAGGCCAGTTCATTACTTGATTCTTCCAGTGCACGAAGTCTTTAGATATCCAGACCTGTGCCGGACCATAACCGTTTCCTGTTCCGTCGGTTGTTGCATAGATGTAGTATGTATCGCCGAATTTACGGATTGTAGGGTCGGCGAAGTAACCTGGAATAAATGGATTCCCTGCTCCCGGCGTGTTCCATTCGACCGGAGTCTGTTGTGCGCACGCTGTCAGTGTTGAGGCGGCAAATAGTGCCATTAGTAGTTTTTTGTTCATAGATATATATAATATAAAAATGTATAGTTGTTTACAGTCTTTCGAGCAGATACCTGTATCTTAGCAGCAATTGCTGAACGGCATTGTCTGGATATGTATCTTGCAATACCTCTTTTGCGCGTTTTAGTATCCTGCTGTTTTTCTTCTTTGGATTGTTTTCTGACTCTTGAACCTTCAGTTTCAATGCCGACCAAGCTTCAAGCAAATCATATTCGTCTTTGGTCACCATCATAAACGACCCGTGCTGTGGATTGACGTCAGTGCCGATTTCCACTCCTTTGTCTATCTCCTCTTCTGTAGCATTGGCTTCGCATACTTTGTAGATCTTTGGATTGACTCCATAATTTATGTAGGCAACCTTCCATCGGTTCTCATTGATCAAACGGAAGGCACTCGGTCCTTCTACGTTGCTCTTGCCTTCGTTGGTTATGTGGCATATATCCCGCCATTCATTCGACGGCAGTCGGTCGAACACAGCCTCGTAGATGCCTCTTTCACTCCCCGCGGCTCCTTCTTTCTTATAGAACACATGGTACTGACGGTCGCAGTCGTTCCAGTCGATATGGCAGTCGATAACTGCCCGTCCGCCATCGTGGAACAATTGTGGCTTGGTTATGGAAGTGAAGTCGCGTGAAGCGTATGAATAAAATATACGGTCGTGATTGTCACCTTCGTTCGTACTGAGCATGGAATAATATACAAGGTATCCTCCTTTTCCATTGTTATAGTCGGGATCCCAGATGATTTGCGGAGCCCATACACGATTTATCTTGCTCCAGTCCTTGACCACGTTCGGACTTTCAGGATCGGAGAATATTTCACTGCCGCGTCTGAAGTCAAAGGTTGTAGACCTCCAATGTACGAGGTCGTTGGATGTTAGGAGGTTGATGCCATGGTTGAACCATGACCTGCTTTTGCGATTACTCATATCGGTTGTGACCATAAGGTAGTTGTTATCCTTTCCTCTGCAGATGAATGCATCGCGCACTCCTCCTTCTATTCCCGCAATTTCCTCTGCATTATATATAGGTTGGTTGTTGAGTAAAGGATGGAATTTTACTCCTCTGTCGTCTTTCGTTCCCAGCGCATAGAGTGTGTTTTCGCTGTTGCCTGCCATGTGGCAGTAAAGATAGCCATACATTTCGTCATCGGGCGCAATGGTGAGTGGAAATGCCAATGTTTCGTAGCCGGCATCACAAAGCAGAATGCCGCCGTCTGCTGTATTCCCTTTGGGCAGTGATTTGACATGCAAGACAGTTCCGTCGAATGACAGATATGGCGTGTCACCTCCTTCGTTGTTTTTCAGCTCCCATCGAAGTTGCCTTCCGTCGATATTGTCAGGGAGGGTGATGTCGTTCCTGACATAGTTGAACTGGTAGTCAACGGCACGCATGATTTTGCAGTGTGTACAGTTCTTGTCAAGGCAATAGTTCACTTGTGCCTCTATGCTATGGCAAAAGGTAACAATGGTTCCGATTAGAATAAAGAGTCTTAACTTCATAGCTGCTGTAATGTGATTATGCTACAAAGGTAGTAATTTTTAGTGACACGCGAAAGATGTTCATGTATTTTTCCCTATATTGTTTGTCGTTTGCTAACTTATAGCTGTCAACACAATATTTATAAATGTACGAATATAGCTCATCTTAAAGGTGTAAATCTACAATCGAATGAAAAAAATGAACATTATGTATCAGCACAGTCGGAATTTCTTTGTATCTTTGTAGCATTGACAGTCCGATTGGACTGATTAGACTGATTAGCCAAAGTAGATGATTTAATAGAATAAGATTGATTATGAGAAGACAATTGCTTTTAATGTTATGCCTAATGCTGTTCTCTGTGTGTGCTGTAGCATATAATTTCGAGGTGGATGGCATTTCTTACAAAATTCATGATGATGAGGCTGAAGTAACGAATGGAATCGTGTATTCTGGCGATGTAACTATACCTTCATCGGTTGTATACGAAGGAACAGTCTTTCCGGTGACAAGCATCGGTGATTCTGCTTTTTACGCTCAAGAAGACTTGACATCAATCAGTATACCTCAGTCGGTTACAAAGGTGGGATCGAATGCTTTCTACAATTTTAAAGATCTCTGATCGGTCACTATCCCACAATCAGTAGTCAGAATAGGTGAAGATGCTTTCTATGGTCGTGAAAACTTGTCGGAGGTAGATTTTGCCAGCATTGAGCACTTGTGTTCCATCAGTTTTGGCAATGTTTATTCCAATCCTCTGCATTATGCTCACAATTTGTTCGTAAACGGTGATGACATTACTGACATCGTCATACCAAATAAAGTGACAAGTCTAAATGATTATGCTTTCAATGGTTGCAGTTATCTGACATCTATTTCTGTAGAATGGAATGAGCCACTGCAATTAAGCGTAGACGGACTGGTGTTTGACGGCGTAGACAAGCAGAGGTGCGTCTTGTATGTTCCGACAGGCACATCCTCGCTGTACAGGTCGGCACCAGTGTGGAGTGAGTTTGAAAAAATAGAGGAATATGAGATGCTGGCTATTGATGATGTTGAGACAACGGCAAAGAACATTGTCGGTTTGTACGATGTCAAGGGACATTCTCTCAGCACGCCGCAGCACGGCATCAACATATTCCTCTATGATGACGGAACAACTATAAAAGTGATTGTGAAATGAAGAAAATCAGTTGTTCCGGATCACGTTGTATATGGTTATCACATCTTGTGTATCAACTTTTCCGTCCTTGTTAACATCATAGGTCGGATCGATGTCTGCGTCTGTAGAACTCTTTATATAGTCGTATACACTGAGGACATCGTTGGTGTCAATTAGACCGTCACTGTTAACGTCGCTTGGCTGTTTGTCGCTCAATGTGATATTGAAGATGTAGCCTTTATCGTTGTATACAGCGACGAGTCGTGTGCTGTAGCTTTCTGCCTCGTCTTTATCCACGAATGAATGGAATGCGGTGTCTGTATAGCCGACAGAGAATACGTATGTTGAATCGTCTTCTGACAGTCTTCCATTTTTGTCGAAGTTGAAACCATAGACCTCATCAAAGTCGGCACTAAGCAGTTGACCTAGTGAGTTATATGCTTTCCAAGTGATCAGGTCTGGTGTATCGCCACATCCGAGAGCTTCCGCTACGCTTGTCATATCATATTCGGTTGACGCATATTCGCCTTCTCCGTTATTCTTAGGAAGTGTAATGTTTGCCTCAGCAATGATGTCTGGTTGAGGGTTTCTTTCCTCAACAAATACAACGGTCAAGTTGATCACAATCTTCTTCTTGTCTGCACGGTTGGCGAGATAGTACTCATTCTGATAATAATCGCCCACACTGCGGTCGCTAATCTGCTGCCAGAAACTCAGCTTTCCATTTTCGTATCCTATTCCGTAGGCTTTTGTAAGTACTGGAAGTGGGTTGAATGGTCCTGCGGTGTGAATCATAGCTGCATTATCAAAGAAGGACAGGTCCATCATGAGGAAGCCGGCTTTGCTATCTATCTGCGTGGAATGTGCATTGGTGTATGACAACACCGCTCCGGTAGATGGGTTGACAGATTTCGTGAAGAATTCCGGCTGGTCAGTGCCGAGCAGTTCGGCAATGCGGTCAATATTGAGGTCTATGCCTTCCTTCATGTAGTCGTCCTGACTGAGGCTGACACCTGTTACGTGTTCTTTCGAGTTGTCGGGAATAATTTCCATAATGAGGTTGAGTGAGTCAACGGTTGCACATTGAGGAATGGTTGGGGTAGGGAGTACGTGGAGTGTGACATTGACCTTGTAGTATGTGCTTCCCGATCCAACAATATATACGGACGCACTTGTTGATTTGTTGACAATGTCATAGTTGTAGTATATGCCGGTGTGCAGGTTGCTGAAGTCGCCTGTTGTCTCCGGCTCTATGAATAATGTACAATCGTCACCATGCGCTTGGGAATATCCGTTTTCACCAAACCAAAAGCCGCCGTTGTTTGCCGTTGGCGTGTCGGTCAAGTCTCCGCTTTCCGATTTCTGTGCGTAGAAGGTCAATAGCGACTTATCTGCTACGTCTGCGTTTACAAGTGCCGCAATGGAGTCGGTATTAAGTGTTATTGTCTTGTATGCATAAATGCTGTTTAAACATATAGAATCCTCAAAGTTTGTCTCACCAACTTGAGTCATTTCTGAAAGTGTGAGTGTTGGTGCCGGCAGTGTGTTGAGGTTTATTGTAACTTCGACAGCATTAGCCGCTTTGATAATGTATAGCTTGACAAAGTAAGTCTTGTTAGCCTCGAGTTTGTCTCCAACTTGTCCGAGATTAAGTGAAAGCTGTCCTGCTTCATACTTGATTCCTGTAATGTACAAGATGCTAAGTTCGTCATTGTATTCTGCAGCTATGCATTCACCTGTTGTGTTACCTGTTTCGCTCTCGAACACTTCCGAAAACCACCAGCCGTCTTCTGTGTTGTGGGTCTTGGTCAGTATTCCTGTGCTGCCTTCTGTCTCGGGGTTGAATTGGTCAACGTAAATAACAGAATTGATGTTGGCGTTCAACTCGCTGTCGCTATATCCAAGTGCAGACACTGCTTCCGCTATGTTGGTTGAGAGAGAATACTCGGTCTGAATTTTACGAATAGTTTGTTCGGTTGTCAACTCTGTTTTGTTTACAATATTAATGTCAGATAGATTGACCGACTGTGCATGCAATGTTATGGCAATGAACGATACTATTGCCATTGAAATAAATCTTGTAATGTTTGTGTACATAAGCATTTTGTTTTGTTTGATTTTGCAAAGATAATTATTTTTCAACAAATGAAGGCGTGTTTATAAATAAAATATTGTAGTTCAGTAAAAATTAAGAAAAGCATGATGGGGCAACCCTAAGACTGGCATCGTTGTGCAATGGAGATACGCTCGGAATTTCACTCAATCACTTTGTGTTTTTTCGGGGGGAAATGACGTGTGGGAGCATCAAGTACTTGCGTTTTTACTCCGAATTTTTACCTCAAAAAGGATATTGAATTAGTTTGCGGTTTTAATGCATTTCGTTGACCATTTAAATTCATTTCATTGACCATTTAAATTCATTTCATTGACCATTTAAAT
>CAYVNW010000020.1:0-49639 GCA_964452915.1 uncultured Bacteroidaceae bacterium
TTACTTTCCGATGCAGAAGTGCTTGAATATGTTGTGAAGCGTATCATCGCTGGTGATGTCGCCGACGATTTCTGCCAGATCGTCAATGCACGCATGGAGGTCCATTGATATTATATCACCGGAGACACCTTCAGCGAGTTGTTCCTTTACCTTTCGGATTGCAGACAGCGCATTCCGCAAAGCTTCCACATGCCGCATATTTGTAACTATAATGTCGGAGTCGCTAATGTTGTCGAGATGCGCGGCATCGACAATCATTTGTTCAAGTTGATCCACACCCTTACCACTCTTGGCACAGATGGCAATACTGTTCTCACTCTGCTTACCAATTGTGCGCCCGTTAATATCCGCCTTGTTATACACCTTTATAATCTTCTTTCCTTCGAGGTGTGATTGAGGAATCTGGTTCTTTTCACCGTCAGTCACGAGCAGGACGATATCGGCATCTTCCGCCTTCTTCCACGAACGCTCGATGCCCATACGCTCTATCTTGTCGTCAGTTTCCCTTATGCCGGCAGTATCAATGAAACGGAACATTATGCCGTTAATGGTTATGGTGTCTTCAATCGAATCGCGCGTCGTACCGTGTATGTCGCTCACGATAGCCTTGTCTTCATGCAGAAGTTGGTTGAGCAACGTGCTTTTTCCGACGTTTGTTTCTCCGATTATCGCTACCGGCACACCATTTTTAATTGCATTGCCAGTTTTAAAAGAGTCGACCAGTCGGGCAATGACGGAGTCTATTTTATCGGCAAGTGCGAACATTTGCTGTCTGTCAGCGAATTCCACATCCTCCTCGCTGAAATCAAGTTCCAACTCCAGCAACGATGTCATTTCCAATAGTTGGTCTCTCAATCGCCGCAATTCACGGCTGAATCCTCCACGCATCTGACTCATTGCAAGACGATGTGACTTGGCGTTGCTTGCAGCGATGAGGTCTGCCACAGCTTCAGCCTGGCTCAAGTCCATCTTGCCATTGAGAAATGCTCTTTTTGTGTATTCGCCAGGTTGAGCCATAACACATCCTTCCTGCGTAAGCAATTCCAGAATGTGTCCGATGATGTATGATGAACCATGACACATGATTTCAGTCGAATCTTCACCTGTGTAGGAATGTGGAGCACGATAGACTATGACGAGCACGTCGTCCACATCCTTTATCGTTCCATAGTGAACGGTATATCCTTTAGCTTCACTCAGCGGCGCCTTGCCGCTGAATATGCGGTCCGTATAATTAATAGCATTGTCACCAGATACACGAACGATGCCTACAGCACCACCTTGTGCTGTTGAGTTGGCACAAATAGTTTGCATAGTTGTTTTGTAAAAATATATGCAAATATAGTGTTTATATTTAAAATAATAGTTATCTTTGCATGACTAAAACATAAAATTATGAGAAAATTATTTTTGCTTGTCACGGTTGCATTCGTTTGCGTATGCGCGAATTCACAGACATTATCGGCTGACGGGCCAACCATGGGTTGGAGTTCTTGGAACACTTATGGTTTTAATATCAGCGATTCAATAATAAGAAGTCAGGCTGATGCAATGGTAGCTCACGGCTATTCAAATGCCGGCTACAAGTATGTCAACATCGATGACGGATATTTTGGAGGTCGTGATACAAACGGGCACTTGTTGATACATCCTACACGTTTTCCTAATGGAATGAAACCGGTGGTTGATTATATTCACGGTAAAGGACTGAAGGCAGGCATCTATTCTGATGCCGGTAAAAACACGTGCGCCTCGTATTTTGGTGGTGACACCATAGGAGTTGGGGTAGGGTTCTACGGACACGATGAAGAAGACACTAAACTGTTCTTCAACGACTTGAATTTTGATTTCATCAAGGTGGACTTCTGCGGAGGCTCACCATATCACAATAAAGACAAGCTCGACCTTCCGGAAGAAGAACGCTACCGTGCCATTTGGAACGCTATTCAGAAGACAGGCCGTACTGATGTGCGGATGAACGTGTGCAGATGGGCGTATCCGGGCACATGGGTAGGCGAGGTGTCAACAAGCTGGAGAACCACAGGTGACATTAATTGTAGCTGGAACTCTGTAAAGTCGATTCTAAAAGAGAATTTCTACTTGTCAGCCTATTCAAGTAAAGGAAAATATAATGATATGGATATGCTTGAAGTGGGTAGGGGACTTTCTGTCGAAGAAGACAAGACTCATTTCGGACTGTGGTGTATCATGAATTCTCCATTACTTATAGGATGCGACATGAACAACATCACAAAAGCTGCCCACGACTTGATGTGCAACACGGAACTTATTGCATTGAATCAAGACACACTGTTCCAACAGGCATATGTGGTCAAGAGAAGCGGAGAAACATACATACTTGTAAAGGACATTGAGCAACAAGGCAGCGGCATACGTGCGGTTGCTCTTGTAAACTTGGGAGATGCGGCCAAGACCATGACGCTTAATTTCTCCGACATTGACCTCGGAGGTAACGTAAAGATGAGGAACTTGTACTTGAAAAAGAATTTGAAGGACTGCACCGGCAACTTCTCTGTGCTCGTGCCTGCGCACGGGACAAAAATATACCGGCTGGAGGCCGAAGAGCGGTACGAGCGTACCCTCTATGAGGCAGAGACAGGATTTATCACCGCATACCAGGAACTGACTAACAACCAAACGGCTCCATCCGGCATATACGAAGAGAACAACTCCTGCTCGGGCGGGGCAAAGGCAGGATGGCTGGGTAAGAAAAGCTCCAACGACTTGATATGGAAGAACGTATACTCGAAAAATGGAGGTAATTATACGTTCACCATCGATTTCTTATCGGGAGAGGACCGCTATGTAGTTGTTGAAGTCAATGGGGAAAGGATAGGCAGATACAAAGCCAATTCGGGCGACTGGAACAAAATTGGCTCATTTACGTTCAGTGCAGCACTCAATGCTGGCTATAACACCGTACGTCTGTACAACATCTCAAACTGGATGCCCGACATCGACTGTCTGAAAGTTCAATATAATTCTCCGGCTGCAATAAGCAGTACAAAAGAAGACAATCACATGGGAAAGAAATACAACCTTCAAGGCATAGAAGTCAAGGAGATCACATCAAAGGGTGTATATATTATTGATGGTAAGAAGCGGCTTCTTATGTAGATATTGCTTTACCCATCATCAATGGTATTTCGACACTGTACACAATGCGTAAACTTACCGTCATAGCGATATCGGTATTAATCGTCCTCCTCTTTATAGTAAACTTGTTCTGGGGCGCAGTCGACATCCCTTGTTCCGCTGTCTTTGATGTGCTGATGGGAAAGGAAGTCGGGCGTGCGAGTTGGACTTATATCATCCTTCAGTCACGTCTGCCCCAGGCGATTACAGCTTTGTTGTGTGGAGGTTCGTTGGCAGTGTCAGGACTAATGCTTCAGACAGCCTTCGCAAATCCGCTGGCAGGTCCGTCGATACTTGGCATCAGTAGCGGAGCGAGTCTTGGAGTAGCCATAGTTATGCTTGCAGGCGGAGGAACAATATCCGCAGTAGGAGTCACCCTGTCGGGCTTTGTGTCGGTGTTGATAGGGGGCTTCATAGGCTCCATGTTTATCATGGCAATCATTCTTGGGCTGTCAACATTCATACGCAGCAACCTCATGCTGCTTATCACAGGCATCATGATAGGCTATATAACGTCATCCGCCATATCTCTGCTAAACTACATCTCGACAGAGGAAGGTGTTCACAGCTACGTGATATGGGGTATGGGTAATTTCAGTGGAGTCTCGTTGCAGCAACTTCCTTTCTTTGCCACAATATGTCTGATAGGTTTGGCTATGTCGGTAATGCTTATAAAGCCGCTGAATGCCCTGTTGATGGGCAATCAATATGCAGAAAATCTCGGCATTAATATCCGTTTGACACGCAACTTGCTGCTGATTGCCACCGGACTGCTGACGGCGGTAACCACAGCGTTTTGCGGTCCTATAGCATTTCTCGGTTTGGCTGTACCTCACGTAGCTCGCATGATTTTGCGAACAGAAAATCACAATACACTGCTTCCTGTTACCATCTTGTGCGGAGCCGCAGCCGCCTTACTTTGTAATCTTATTTGTGTACTGCCTGGAGAAAAAGGCATCATACCACTTAATGTGGTCACACCGCTACTTGGAGCACCTGTAATAATCTACGTGATATTAAAGCAACGTCATTGATCGGCAACCGGTTTGTAGTATTTCAACTGATAGTCGGGTAGGGCATCGGGATGGAACATCTTGATAAGTTCGCGTAAGTGACGCTCGGGATGGTATGGCAAGTCATTATAGAATGGCACATAGCTAAGGTTGCATCCATATACCCGTTTTTGTTTGAATGCCTTTATCTGTGAATACATAGGAGATTCCGCCGCAAGAGCCGTGTAAGTGATGTCGGTCGGTTGCGTATACTTAAAGAACCATACGTCAGCCTCGTGAGCCTTGTCAAACACAAGTTCGGGCGCAAGCGACAATGAACCACTTTTATTATTGTCACTAAAAATATACCGGCCGCCCGCGTCAACAATGAGCTTGCCTATTGTGCTATTGCCACCTGGCACGTACCATGTCGATCCTGTTATAAGGTCGCTGATGACCGTTGACTGGCTTCCGTCATCGGCAACAAGTGCTTTAAGTCTGTCATACTCTTTTTCAACCGATGCGAACAGACTGTCTGCCTCCTTTGCCTTTCCATACAACAAGCCATAGAATTTCATCCATTCAGCACGTCCCAAAGACGACGTTTCCATGTAGTCGGCACATTCGATGATTGGGATGTCAAGATTTTCAATCTGTCCGTATCCTCCACTGTTTTCAAACGGGGAAAGCAGGAGTGCATCGGGGTGCGCATCGATAACTGCCTCAATGCTTGGTGTAAGGCTGCTGCCCAAATTTTTTATTCTACCCTTCCTGTATGCCTGAAGTATGTCCTTGTTTGTGTAGTATTCAATTTCAAACACAGACCGTATCTGATTGAGTCCTCCCAATTCGCAAATGAGTCCGCTATGAACACCCGATGACACAGCTGAAGCTTGCAACGGAACCTCAACAACAGTGCCTGCTGGCAGATGTACTCGTTTTGCGCCTCTGTTTATAAGTATGTATGTGTGAAGAGTTGAGCCTTCTTTCCACGGGTTAGCAAGTTCTACCTTCGTGTAGCCGTCATATCTGACCATACAGATGTTTTGGGCATACTTCATCTGAACAGTGTCGCCAACATCGTCGCCTCGGCCCATTGTCCGGTTGTTGCATGCCAATAAAATCATGGCAGCAAAAAGTGGAACTAATATATTCTCTACTGTTCTCATGTGCAATGCTGCGGATTGTAAAAAGCAGGGTCAGGAGGCATGGTGCCGCTCCCGACCCAACTGTGAGTTTTTTTGTGTATTTATTCAAAAAGCATCTTACATGTGTAATATCCTGCCTGTACCTTGTAAGCCGGAGTTCCGTCGGCTCTGATTGGTCCGCAAATTAAGCCGTTAGAGCCGTAAGGAGTATCATAAACATATACGTCGCCTGTTGTCGGGTCGACATCGATGCCGTTCAGACTAGAGTATTGGCTGAGGTCTGTAAGTGTTGTCTCCTCCTTTGTGTCGAGGTCATAGACAAAAGCCTTTGCGCGTGCAGGGAGGTAATATTCAGAATAGAGAACATAGAGCTTGTTTCCATAAGCGGCGATATAAGTGCCGTTGCACACTGCCGTAACCTCGTCTGTAGCAGTATTTATACATTGTACAGTAGCATATACGTATTGGTCCTCAGTCAGCCACGATGCACCGGCATAGTTACCGTTCGATACGATATAAACATTTCCGTCACCTGCAACCACACTCTGTGTGTATGGATTGAGCACTACGTCAATATCTTTAATCTTTGTCAGAGTGGTTTCATTCACAACTGCAACTGTAGACCCAGATCCATATCCGCTGATATTGGCGTAAAGTTTGCCATTTGCATAGCTGATTCCCTCAGGGTGGTCACCGACTTCAACACTTCCCGTTATTGTCAGACTTGTAGTGTCGATTCGTGTAATCTTGCTGTCGTAAGCGGTTACGTAAACTTTGCCGTTAGCCGCAGCCATGTAACGAGGCTGTGTAGGAGTGCTTGCTGAGTTGTTGGCGACAAATGGAATTGTCTTTATGATTTTGAATCCGTCATCGAGTATGACTACTTTAGAAGAGCCTGTGACCGTGACATAGTACTTGCTTCCATATTTAATGATGTCTTGTCCGAGATCACCCAGATTTTCATTGTTTGCCTGCAAGTAAAGGTCTGACATTGTCTGGTGATTAACCAAGTCATAACGCATGATTGATGCGTCGTTACCATTCCAGTTGCCTGTGTTGAGTACTACGGCCGATGTGCTTGGTACAATCACATCTTCCTTCTTGTTGTCATCGTCATCGTCGCTACATGCCGCAAAAGTAAGTGCGGTCAGTGCGAAAGCGTAAACTAAATACTTTTTCATTTCGTTCTTTTTGTTAATTGGTTTGTGATTAAAAAGTTATACTGTTTTTATTCTTTTGCAAGTTGAGTTTATCCACCATTGGGAAAACCATACATCCGGTCTCCTTAGACCTCAGAACATCACGGTAGCCGAGACTTTATAGTTTCGCCCGGGCATTGGATAATACCTGACGACCTCATAGTTTTTGTCACCAAGGTTGAGAGCGTCGGCTTGAACCCTTATTTTAGTACGGCACAGCGCGAACGTTCTGTAAAGACTCACCGAGTGGTCTGCGTAGGGTTTTATCCGGTTTGTCTCGCTGTTTTGTTGCAGACTGTATCTTTCACCCGTCCACACCAGATTGTATGACAGGTTGCATAATGGAGTCTCCAACGTCAGGCTTGCGCTTCCCGAATGTTTAGGTGTATATGGCAACTGATTGTGCCAGACGCTAAGTGAACGGTCGGTTATGTCTATCGCCTTCATATAATTGTAAGTAGCCAATGCATTAATCTTTATGTCCTTCGTTATTTCAGCGTCAATGCCCAATGTAACATCGAAACCTTTTGTCTCGACCTTACCGACATTAAACATAGACCAGAAGAACATTCTTGGGATGGCGACAATTTTGTCGTTTACTCTCCCATAGTACGCGTCGGCACTGACACTGACATATTTCACAAATCCATGAAACGGCTTGTTCCATAAAGTGCCGATATTAAACTGCCGCGTCTTCTCGGGTTTCAAGTCGCGGTTGCCCAACAGAACATAGTACAGGTCGTTGAATGTAGGGTTGCGGAATATATCCTTATATGAAGCCCTGACACGCCAGTCGATTCCACGAATTGGTTTCACACTGACGCTTATAGCAGGCGAGAGCCTGTGACGGTTGTCAGCGGCCTTACCGACTTTCACGTCTTCCGTAATAAATGTGCCAAGCAACGATGCTGTTGCAGTGAGCCAACTGTTTGTGTAGTGAGAGGCAAAAGCCGTGAGCAGGGTATAGCGTGATGGAAACGGACAGTGCTCAAGATTAGAATGCAGATAATTGTATTCAAAATCTTGTGCAAGTGAGACCGCCAACCCCGGAGCCGGACTGTTCCATACCGTAGCGTTGGCATAAACCGCTGTCTGTCGGAATCTGTCGTCAGTTACGCTGGCTATATCCTTATCGGTGTATTTAGTCCAATTCCAATCGAACTTTCCGTGGGCCATAATCTTCCATCTGCCCCCTGGCAGCACATTGGTATAGCTCACCTGTCCGAAATAATTTTTGTCGTGCGTATGCTCAGCAGCGTAAGTATTGTCGTACACCACATTTCCAGGCAGCCCACGGCTGTTGTCGTACAGATAAGCCTTAAAGGCAATTGTCTGACAGTCACCCAGCATCCACGTAAAGTCCGTTTCACCCTTCCAACCTTCTATGCCACTGTTGTTGCGCTTTTCGTCGATACTTTTAGCTCCGTTCATCATGTGGAACTTATAGTTGCCGTCTGCCCTCAAATAGTCTGCATATGCAGACAAATGCAACCTCTTTGACAATGAACGGCGATAGATAATTGAAGAACCGAACATCCCGTATGAGCCACCGCGTACTATGACTTTCCGTTCGTCGGCAAGCGATGACGTATTGATTTCCAATACAGCAGCCGAGGCATACTGCTTTGCAGTCTTGAATATGTTGTCTGCCTGGCCAATAGTCATGGTCAAGTTCGTCACATTATCAATAGCATAACGACTCAAGTCGATTTGTCCTGTCTGGCAGTCGCTGATTGCCACTCCGTCGTATACCACAGCGGTGTGCTGAGCTCCCAAACCACGCACGCCGACAGTCTTTAATCCGCCAATTCCACCATAGTCCTTTACTTGCACTCCGGCCATGTGCTTCACCACATCGCTAATGCCCGTAACGCCGAACCTCTCGATTTCTTCCTGCCAGAAAGTTTGCATAGGAGCAGAAGAGCGTTCCGACTCGGTGAGACGTCGTGCTTCAACAAGCACAGTATCAATAGTGATTTCCTGTGCCTCAATCCTGCCTGCCATACAGAACAGCATACAGGTGGTATACATTAATTGTTTTATACTCATTAATTGACTGTCTTAACCCTCTTTCCTCGAAGGGGCACAAAACACATAGATATAGTCTTGCAGGTCTTCTGACTTATCTGTCGGTCGGCCGCGTCTTCCCGAAGTACCATTACTGGTTGGCATCAGTGACAAGAAAATGAACTGTTCATTACGGCAGGCCGTCTCCCGTGGTTTATGTAGGAGAATAGATTTACAGCAGCGGGACTGTTCGGGATTCACACCCGATTCCCTTTTAATCCCCATCTGTTGGGAACAAAACTATGTGCAAAGATAGTAAAAAAGTCAGAACATTAAACCTCTGAGTGCGTAAATCTTTATATCATAATTTGTTTTCGTCTCGTCATTCCGATGCTTTAGCTGAAAGGATTGCCACCAGCGTGTTCAATAGCGGTGCATAACGCATGGAACTTATACTTGTTACGCAGACATTCCTTCCGGGGAGACATCGGTTCAAAGTGGTGCGCAAATAACCGTGCTATGAATCTGCTATAAAGATATGTGTGTGAGGAAAATGATTTGATACCGTGAATATGATTACTCAAAAACTTTTTATATCTTTGTATCTGTTTTCAGATGCTATGGCGGAATGCTATTATGTGTCTGTAACGATTTAAGGTGTCTGTTGTAGTATTTGGGGTTGCAATGAACATTGGTGGAAATGAAGTTTATGTATATGGGACGCCTTCAGGGAAGGCTCTGCCCATTGTGTATTTGAATACGTTTATGCACGAAGGTGAGTCTGTGTGGAATGAATGTATGCGAATAGGCGTGCGGCGGTTCTTCCTTGTGGAAATATGCGTGGATAATTGGGACGATGCGATGTCGCCTTGGAGTGAAGGGCGTTTAACTGATGGCGGAACGTTGTATGGCGGAAAGGCAAGTGATACATTACATACCTTGGTCAGTGATGTTATTCCAACAGTTGAATCTGACTTGATAATTACACGGTGAATCATCGCCGGCTATTCTCTTGCCGGACTGTTTGCACTTTGGTCTGTGTAAAATACTGATGTCTTTACCTCTGTTGTTTCCTGCTCTGGATCGTTTTGGTATCCTTCTTTCCTTGAGTATGCCACAAACAGCGTGATGAAGTGCTGCCCAACTTCGATTTACCTGTCACTTGGTGACAAGGAGAAGAAAACGGGCAATCTGATGATGCGGCAAGTTGAGTCGGCCACTCAAGCGCTGGCAGACTTTTATCAGAGTCAGGGAATTAATACTGTGTTCAGACTGAATGACGGCAACCATTCTTATCATGCCAATTGGCGTGTGGCAAAAGGTATACAATGGATATTGCGTACGTAGGATGTGACGGCTGCATCCGCCTCCCGTCCTCTGATACGCCCCATTCAGTGGCGAAGGGATAAATTGTAGTTGTAGTACGCTGTGTTTCCGGTTATGTCTTCTATGACTTTAAGGAATGGTGGAAACTTAACGTCTTTGTGGCAGGCTATACCTTTTGTCTCAAGGATGGTCAGGTTGCTCACTGGTGCGGTGTACGTGTCGAGTTCGAAGAATTGTCCCTTCCATATAAAGCTCTTCCGTGTTTTATGTATTGTCTGCCTGTAAGGGTCTGCCTGCTGTAACAGTGACTCGTAGATATTGCTTGTTATCTGGCGTTCGGTTACGACTTCGTCTGTTTGTGAAATTATACGTCTGACTGTGTGAATAAAGATGCTCTTGCCGTTCCAGCTACGCTGGCGCAGACGTACTTCACAATCGGGATCGGCGACAAGGTAGGTCTGAGTGATTTCACTGTCGATAGTTTCCGGCAGTATGTCTCCGGTAACTTCTACAAGATATTTGCGCTCGTGTTGGATTGGCTGAGGCAATTCGAGTACGTTTGAAATCTCTTTCAGCACTCTGTTGAGCTTGCTGTCGAAATCTTCGTTATTATTTATGACGCGAAGGTGCGGGTGGTCTTTCCATGCGTGTATGACCTTTTTGTCGAGCAGGCGTGCTGTCTTTAATCCTTCTTCGTCGGCTTGTTCAAGCCGTTGTGCGTTGTTGCTTGTGGTGTAGAATTGTTCTGCTCCATCAGCCGCTGATACAAGGTGGAGTACAGCATCGTAGCGGCTCAAGAGTTGTGGAGTGCTCGTTCCGATTTCATTAGTTATTTTATTCCACAAGTCAGGGTCCATATATGCTGAAATATCCATTGTTCCGCGATCGCATACGATGACTGAGGGTTCTGTAAGAGTTTCTGCCATTTTTGTGAACTTGTCTTCGAGTGCCAGTTGTATTTCGAGTGTCGCTTTTTCGCCTTGATAGAAGAACTCTTTATTGGTCGTTAAGTAGTTCATGCCTGCCTGTGTGAACATTGTTGGCACTTCTGGTATGGTGAATACTTTGTATCCAAGGTTTGAGAAATGTTCAATTACTCTGACCAGTGCACTGGTTTTGCCTGCGCAAGGCCCTCCGGTAAGGACTATTCTTTTCAGCATTGTCTTTTTTGTTTTATAGTACTATTTCTACAGGCTCAAATCCTTCAGCCGTGAAGCGTACGATTGTTTTATTTGATGTTTTCTGGATGTATGCGAGTAGTCTGCCATGATACACATGGCGTGTGTCGGCCTTTGGCGCACTCATGTCTGAGTTGTCTGAGTTCTCCAAACCAAGCAGTTTGCCGCCTTCAATCACTTGACATGTCACGTCGGCTTTAGCGTTGAGAACTCTTTGTCCGTTCGTATCTTCAATGCAGGCGAGTACATGCACGACCCTGTCGGCCGGTTTATATCCTTGTGGGTCGATATATGCATGGAGACGGGTTGCCGGTCCGCTTGTTTTAATCTCATACTGTGCGGCAGGCCTGCCATTTATGTCTAATCCTTCCACACGGAGAGTACCTGCTTCATATGGTATGTCCCAATAGATGATTCCGGTTGTATCATCATATTTTTTTTGTTTGCCGACGATTTTGCCGTTGAGAATCAGTCGGGCGTATGGTTGGTTAGTGTAGCATAAGACGCGTATAGTTTGATCCTTCTGATAGTTCCACGTGTCCCATGCATCGGTTGAAAGTACGTTCCTCCCATGCCGCTGTTCTTTTCTGATGGCTTGTGTGCCAATATATGCCATTGGCTGTTCACTCCAAAGTGAGCGGAAGAATTGCCCGCGTGGTTTCATGAATCCGGAGAAGTCGACCAGCCCAGTGTTTAGGCCACGTGAACGCCATGGTCCTGATTCTCCCAAATAGTCAAGTCCTGTCCATACAAATTGTCCGAAGATGAAACCGTTGTTGCGCACCGCCTTCCACGAACTTATGGTTGTACTGGTCTCACTTCCATAAATAATACGGTCAGGGTAGGTCTTGTGGTCTTCTGCATAGCGGTTTTCGGTGTAGTTGTATCCACAAACATCAATAACTTTAGGATATTCCGTCTGATTGCTCATCACTACGCCGGCCATTGCTCCTGTAACTGGACGGGATAAGTCATTCTTACGAATTATGTCTGCCAGCCTTTTGGCTATAAATCCAATACGTTCTGCGCGTGGGGCGTTTGGCTTGAAGCCTCCATACATAGGCTGATTGATTCCGGCGTTGTCACCATCGAGTATTGGGTGAGAGTACGGGTCGTTGGGATAGTCAACTTCATTGCCTACGCTCCACATGAACACGCTTGGATGGTTACGGTCGCGACGTACCATGTCAGCAATATCGGTATCGATCCATTCTTCGAAAAAGTCGTACGTTCCGTCGAACCCTGGTTTGCCCTGGTTCCATCCTTTTATCCACTTACGCTTTGCAAATTCCCATTCATCAGAGCCTTCGTCCATTATGAGGAAGCCCATCTCGTCAGCAAGGTCATAAACCACCGGTGCTTGCACGTTATGGCTCATACGCAAGGCATTAACTCCCATCTGCTTGAATGTGAGGAAACGGCGGTACCATACTTCACGGGGAACGGCTGATCCAAGAACTCCTGCATCGTGATGTATGCATACCCCTTTTACTTTCATCCATTCTCCATTGAGAGCAAAACCATTATTAGCATCGAAATGTAACGTCCGGATACCGACATGCAATGACGTCGTGTCAACGATAGCCGATCCGTCTGACAATTGAATTTTTAGAGTGTATAGATAAGGTGTGTTAACGCTCCATAAGTGTGGGTTGTGCAAGGTGAGTTGCATTGACACTTTATCGTTGCGGACTGTAGCGGAAGTTTTGCCTGCTACGTTGCCAGACGCATCAATTAGAGTCGCATTTGTTGTCAGCGATTTTGAACCGTTTACGTTATCAACATTAATATTTATATCTATTGTTGCCCTGTCGTTGTTTGCGTCGGTTGTATTATACGTGACACCCCACTGGCTGAAATGAACATCGTTTGCACTGATCATCCATACGTTGCGATATATGCCGGAACCAGTGTACCACCTTGAGTCTGCGTACTTGCTGTGATTAACGCGTACTGACAGTACGTTGTCTCCCTTGCTGAGGTATGGGGTCATGTCGTACATAAATGATATGTAACCGTTGGGACGTTTGCCCAAAAGATGTCCGTTGAGATACACTTCACTACGGTTGTAGATGCCCTCGAAATAAATGTAGTGCTTGGCTTTATTGTCGCCGATAACAAAATGTTTCCTATACCATGCAATACCGCCAGGCAGATAGCCAGTGCAACTTGCAAGTGTGTCGGATGGTGTGCCTTCGATCGACCAGTCGTGTGGCAGGTCGAGTTTGCGCCAACTGGTATCGTCATAATTGATTCTGATGGCATCGGGAGTGTCGCCCAAATTAAACAGCCAACCGCTGTTAAACGACATAACGTCGCCAAAAGATACTTGTGCCTGAGAGACGATGGCACTTAGGCATGTGATGAGAAAGAGTAGGGAAGTTCGGGCAATTTTCATACAACATGTGTGTAATTAAAAGGTGAGGCCGGATTGTGTCTGACCTCACCCTTTAAAACATCTTATTTAATTTTAATTTTCAGTATGTTTACCGAGAATGGCGGTACTTGGAAGTTTATTGTAGTTGGATTTGCCGCACTGATGTCGTCTGCCGTAGGATATATGTTCTTTGGCGAATCAAGTGTGTTTTCATCATTGCCATCTTTCGATGATAAGCGAAGAAGACTTAGTGCGGATTTGTCGCTCGTGTCGACAGAGCAATTCTTTAAATTTACAACTCCATCGGCATGGCCTTCGCCTACATTGACTACTTTCACATACATCATTTTGTTTGCGTCGTCAATTGTAGTCGATGCGTATACGCCTTCCATTGCTGTACTTTTCTGAAGTTTGCATGCGAAATCCAATTTACCATCGATATAGCACTTGACACTATCACCGTCGACATCTACCTGGAGGTCATACCATTTGTCTGTCTCTACGTTGAAACGTCTGTCACGGCCTAATTGTATCCTGCCGCCACCAATCGCTTGTTCTACATTGTTTTGAGTGTTTGTCCAACCGCCGACATTGAACCATTCATAATTTTTACTGTCTTTGTAACCGAACACCAGTAAGAATCCTTCAGCACCGCTTTCCTTTTTAGCTTGAACTTTGTAAGTATATTTAGTTGTCATGATGTCTCCATTATAGAGAGCTATAGCCGGTTGCTCAAACGAATTCTGTATTAATTCTCCGTCTTTCACTTCCCATGTGCCATTTAGCTTTTCCCATTTTGCAAAGTCGTTGATTGTCCTTGGCTTGTTGTTGACAATAAGTTGTGCATTGCGATAGTGTACATTTGTTCCCCATGTGGCAACACCTATATGTACAGGTGTCACTACTTCTTCCTCATTTGCCTGAGGCATAGTCAGCTTATAATCCCAAGTAGTCTTTACAACCTGTGTTCCTATATTGTTCGGGAACATTTGTTGAACATAATAGGATGGAGTTCCCATTGCTTTTTCTGAATTAAAGCGGATCATGTCCGGACGCCAACGTGCATCGTTTTCATTGACAAATATCGGTGCATACGAATTCATGACTACGACATCTGAGTTGTTCTCCATACCCATCATATAGACAGCTTCGCCAAGTGCAGCGTTCAGATTACCTAAATCGCCAAATTGACTTGTTACCGCATACTCTCCAACGTATACCTTATATTTATTGCGGTCGTATGTGTCGTATTTGTTGAAGCGGTCAGCAAACCATTTAGGATTGCGGTAGTAATGCTCATCGACCATCTCTACCGGATAATCGTTGCGCCATGACGGATTATCGGTCGACCATGATTCTACATTACCTATACAGTGCACGTTAGGATATTTGGCCTTAATGGCATTATAAAACTGAATGTAACGTTCTGGATAATGGTCGCTCTGATCCGAGTTGTTGTTCATATTGAAATTATAGTTTTCGTTGCCTATCTCAATATACTCCAGGTTGAACGGCTCCGGATGTCCTGCATCGGCACGCATTTTCCCGTATTTTGTGGTAACGTCACCATTTGCATATTCAAGAGCATCCATGCACTCCTGAATCCATTCACCGATTTCATTATAAGGCGTGCATCCTCCGTGCCATATACCGACATTTACTACATACAGAGGTTTGGCTCCAAGATCTTCTGCGAGCTGAAGGTATTCGTGGAAGCCTATACCGTCGCTCGTCCGATAGCCCCAGTTGACATTCGCATGTCCTTCACGTTGTTCGATTGGACCGATTGTACGTTTCCAACGGAATGCGTTGTCCGGGCTTTGCTGACCTTCAACAAAGCAACCGCCGGGGAAGCGCATAAATTTTGGATGCATATCGGCTAACATTTGTGCAAGGTCGGGGCGCATTCCGTTTTCTCTGTTTTTGAATGTAGGAGGAAATAGGCTTACTACATCAAGCTGGAATTCACCTGCTTTGTCAGTTGTGATTGTGAACTCAGCTTTCGGATCATTGCCTGTAGCCTTGATCTCTGTGGTATACTTTGTCCATTTAGATTTCAAGTTTACCTTCAATGACGTTTCTCCTAAGACTTTTCCGCTCTTTGATTGTAAGCGTGCAATAAAAGTTCCTTTGAACTTCGAATCACTCTTTGCCCAAAATGACAGCTTGTATGTTCTGCCGTTAACTGTGTTGATTCCCCAAAAGCCTTCATTCATTATTCCGTCGCCTGCCTTTTTGGTTTTGACATTCAGGGCATGATGCTGTGCATCGTTGAGAAGATTGTCGGTCGTGAGCTGGATAGTAGAAGCTCCAACGGTATACCAGTCGCTAATATGTGATGATCCGTCTGTCTCTCCACGCCGGTTTCTTCCTCCAAACATGGAATCGTCTTCAAACGAACGGTTTCGTATAAGTTCAGCATAAAGACCTCCATCTGCTGCATGGTTAATATCCTCGAAGAAGATACCATAATGAGTCGGACTAATTTGAGGCCCTCTGTCGGATGCGTCAATGTTAATTGTCACTTGAGCATTACTTGTACAAGCTGTTGTCAGTAATGCTGCTCCTGCAATAATTGTTTTTAGTTTCATATAAGTTATTGTTTGTATTGTTAGTTGTTATGTTTGCCAAAGTTATGAAATAATCTTTTACCAACAAAATAAATGAAAGCAAAAATTAAAAAAGGGCCTTCAAGTATCTGCAAACTTCGAAGGTCCTTTTCTGTCACTTGTCAATATAACTCATTATAAAGTAATCTATATGTTCATATAATAAATCTAAGACATATATATATTTACGTTTATCAGAAGAACTTATAGCGGTCATCTTTTACGTTGGCGTTCAAGTAAAGAGAGTTGATGGCGGTCTGTGCTGCGGTGCGGAAGTGAGTCTGTGCCACTTGATTTTCCTCTTGTTTAGCATCATATTTCTCTGACGTCTTTGTCTTGTCAAGTACTTGCATCACATATGCTCCACCTTCTCCCTTTATAGGACCGACAAACGCACCTTTTTTAGCTTTTGACGCATCTGCGCTTATCATTGGCTCGGATGTTGCCGTTGCACGTATGAAAGCAGGGCTGGCAAATGAAATGTGGTTAACTGTATCTACAACTGCGCCTTTTGCCTCTGCATCTCCAATTGTCTTGACTCCATTGAGCTTACCTGCTAACAGGTCGACTTTCTTCTCCTTTGTCAGTTGTGCTTTGATTTCAGGTGCAACTTTGTCGTATGCACGATAGCCTTTTGGATTGACATCGTCGAGTATGACGATCAGAAGGTGATCGTTGTCTCCACATTCATAAAGTTGGCTGACTTCACCAGTGCTTGCATCATCGAACAGCCACTTGAGAGCATCGCGTGTATTGTGAATTCCTGCTATGTTGTGCATGTTGCTTGTTACGTCTGGATATGAGAGTACATTGTAGCCTGATTTCTCTGCATTAGCTTCAATCTTGTCTTTTGTATTGTTTTCGGCAAGGAATGAACTGAAGCGGTTGTATGCTGCAGTATATGTTTCGTCTGAGAATTCGAGAGACTTAACTATGGCTGCTACATTGTATTTTTGAACAGACCCTTTTCTGTCAAGGACTTGCACAATTATATTATAGCCATTTGTCAGTTTCACAGGTTTATACTCGTTTGGTTGCAGACTGTATATAGTCTTGAGCATTGTTACATCATCAATTTGATAATTACCATTCTGGTACTGCTCAGTTGATATCCATGTGCTGTCAGTCTTCTGATTATATTTCTTTGCAATTTCAGCATATGTAGCACCACCATTCAGAGCCTTAACGATACTGTCGGTTGTGGCTTTTGATGCAGCCTCATCTGTTCCTCCAACAACAAGTTGGCGATAGAGGACACTGTCGGCTTGTGTTTGTCTGTCAACCAACTTAAATGTGTAATAGGTGTTGGTTGCCGCATCATACTTAGGAGCGGTTGTCTCACCTACGGTGATGCTGTCAAGCAGGGTTGCAATCATGTCTGGATAAGCATCTTTCTTCTTCAGCAGGTCAGTGTAATTGAGAAGACTGTTTGCTTGACGGCACACATTGCCGGCAGTGGTGCTGTTAGTTGTCTCGGCCAATTTGCTATATGACTCTTGAATTGATTTTTCTGCGTCTTTTTTATCTTTATCGCTTGGAGTAACGACTACGTCAACATATTTAATGTCACGAGATTCGATAATCTGCTTGT
Organism: uncultured Bacteroidaceae bacterium; assembly: GCA_964452915.1. Classification (GTDB taxonomy): domain Bacteria; phylum Bacteroidota; class Bacteroidia; order Bacteroidales; family Bacteroidaceae; genus Colivivens. The sequence continues at coordinate 17,584 of CAYVNW010000020.1, forward strand.
ACTTTTCCTTATCTTCTTTATATTTCGCCTTGATTTCATCATCAGTTACTTTAACTTGGTCGTCTGGTACTGATGCTATTGTCAGTGAAGCAAGTATTACATTAGTTTCGTCTGTACGGTCTGCAAAACTTCTTTTTGCCTCTATCGGATTTGAAAGAATGACTTGAGAGAGCAATACTTGATACTTCTGTGTGAGGTATTGGCTGCGTATTTGTTTTTGTACAAACATATAATACTTGTATGCTTTTTCGTACTCCTCTGGGATTGTATTGCCTGAGTCTTTCAGACTCTTATATTCGTTGAGGAATGCCTGAACGATACTATAGTCGTAGCGTCCGCTTTGGCGGTTAATGAAAAGAGGCACTTGCAAGAGCTGGCTTTGTCCATTTTTAATAACCTCAGCAACTTCATTGTCTGTTACAGTAATACCAAGTTTCTCACATTCAGCCTCGATAAGTGTATTTTGAACGAACGTATTCCATGCTTCGTCCTTTATCCGGTTGAGGTTGTCTTCACCCGATATTGATGCACCTTGTACAATTTCATAGTAGTCTTGCAGTTCTTCGAACAGTTGCTGGTACTCCTGGTACGGAACTGATTCCCCTGCAATTTCTGCTATGTTTTGCTGGCTTTTGTGAAAGAAACTTTCCACCCCTTTGATAAGGTCTCCAGCTACGAACAGGAACAATGCTACAGCGATAGCCACTACAAGCAAAACTCCATGTTTTCTGATTTTTCCTAATGCTGCCATAAATGTTATGTTTTTATTCTTTTATTATTCCGTTATTGATTGCCTTCAAGAGATAGGATGTTGTGCAACATTCTATCTGACGGCAAAAAATCGCACAAAGATACTAATTTTTCTTTTACCAAAGATGCCGGTATATATAAAATTTATTTATGAGCTTTGTTTTTGAGACGATTTTATGGATTTGTGACTACTGTGGTTGTGTCGGATTGGAACATAATCAGTTCTTCATTGTTTGGCTTTGGTGTCTCACGCTCTTTTCCCATAGGGAAAGCTCCCGACGAAGAATGTATGAGATAGTCGGTCATGGTTTCATCCGAACGGAAGTTGTATCCACGCAGGTCTTGCTCGATACCATTTATCTCCATGTACGCAGGCGAATAGATTTCGTGTGCCTGCATGTCCCAGTAGAGTAGGGAGGTCTTGAATGTTTCGCCTTTTAGGTTTTTCACGCAAACACGTCCGCGAAGCTCCCAAAGACGCTCTTCATTATAATAATAGGCAGTGTCGCAATTGACAAATGCTTCGACATGATAGTTCTTATCGAACCGTTCCAGAAATAACCCTTTCTCGAATGAGTAGTGTTGCCGTGGGGTTTTGTCATAAATCAGCCATTCCTCACTGATTATTTTGTAGCGGATAACTCCGCTGTCAGATATTAATGTACTGACTCCGTAGCTTTTCAGTATGGGCAGGCTATCCCGATTCTCTATTATTGGGTTGTGTCGGTCATCGTCTGACTGACAACTAAAGAGTCCCATGGAACAAGATAGTCCCATGAGACTTAAAGTGCTTAATAATATAATGTGTCGAGATTTCATCAAGAAGTCTTAGCGAAGTCTTAACTTTGTTGTCTCGCCCATTACTGATACCGTTTCTCCAGCTTTCACACCGGCAAAGAATGCTTCGCTTTTTGGATAGTAGCCATTCTTATAATGTGAGATTTGACGGTTTGCTGCCGATACGCATGAAGGGTCTACTTGCATTGCTTTTAAACATTTGTCGGTTGCAAGACAATAGTAATAACTTCTTGTAAGCATTGACTTTGAGTCTTGGCTTGCGGCTGGAGCATTACGGACAATGCAGTTTGCAATCAATAAGTACGCCTTTCCAAGTGAAGGTGTATATCTCAGTGCAGTGTTACAATATTGTCTTGCCTCGCTGATGCGTCCCTTACTGTAAAGAATGGATGCAATTGTATATGCTGTTTTACCTTTCTTCACAGGGTCGGATTCGAGTTCAATGGCTTCTTGCAGATATTTCATTGCGTTCGCCGTGTCACCAGTCTTGAGCAGCTTCGATGCCTTTCCAAGTGCTGCGTTTGGAGTCTTATTGAGTTCATATGCATAATCCGCTGCTTTGTAGTATAAGTCGGACTTGTCGCAGTCGAAGTTCTGCAATATCTTCAAGATTGTGTTGAGTTCTGCAAGATTGTTCTTCGCTCCTTCAACTTTCTCGCTGTAAATCTTCGTCAGCGCATCACAATCTGCTGCTCCGGACTTGACAAAAAGATCATTACATTTGTCGAGTGTTGGTTGGTAGTTTTGTATTATGCGTTGTGCCTCTGGCGAAAGAACGACTCTTTCGTCCCATTCAGTAGAATCTTCTGATTCTGGATTGGCTGGAATGATCTCGGTTGGGTACGATTTCGCTTCATCCAACAGACGCTCACAGATCTCGTTACAATTCATGTAGTCATTGATGAAATCTTCTCGGGTTTGGTCATCCTGTTTTGCAAAGAACCTGTTGTACGAGCACTCAATAAAATAATAGAGTACGTATGCGTCTACATTTTGTCCAAGGTCATCAATGCCGGAACGGAAAATGCGGTAAGCTTCTTCATTGTCTTTTTTAGGTGCAAAACAATAGTAGTCATATGCTTTGCGGCATAGAATGTTTCCTCTTGTCGTTAACGTGGTTTTAGTAGCAAAAGAATTCAGGTCGTCCAAATTCTTTATACGTAAGTCGTGCATGTTCATTAGAGTATTGAAAATCTCTTCCTTCTTAGCAGGGTCGGTCTCTTGCATAAGAAGATTTTCGCAAATCACGGCTCCGTCTTGATAAATACGGATTTGTGCGAGAGGCGCCTTCTCCAATACAAGTTTCCAATATTCATAAGCTTCCTTGTAGTTCTTTTCTTTGAATGCCTCGCGATACAAACTAAAATTGTTAATAACATCGATGCTGTCTTGTCCGTGCCCTATACGGTCGTTGAATGTACTTCCAGCATATCCTTGTGCTGATGCTCCTAAGGAGATTGTTGTCGCCATTAAAAAGGCGGTAAATACTTTCTTATTCATTGTTATCCTTACCTGTGTTTAAATGCTGTTTGTTTTTATTGTCCAGGTACCATTTTGCTGGCACCCGGCATTATTATCATTTGACTTGTCTTATATTCATTTGTTTAATTATTGCATTTTCCATTTGTAGAACCATCGTTCACTGAATGTCAGCCCGACGGTAAGCTTGAAATAGTTTTCTGTCAGTTTGCTGACAGATGGCGAATTATTGCCGGTCGACAAATATGGAATGTTGCTATGTATCCATTGAAAACTTATGTTTAGTCTTGGAATATTATACCAGTTATACCATAGATTTTTGTTTGATATTGGTATGGCTACCCCTGCCGATACGCCATATTCATATGGTTTGTCTGTGATTAAATTCGTATTACCTGTACTCGCATATGACTTGCTGTAGTATCCTCCAATTTTATATGTTATTCTTCTTCCGATATGGGCATTATTATATTGAGGAGTGTAATCGCCTCCAAGAGCGAATTTCAACTTGTCATTCAGCATCCCTTCAGTACTGATATAGTCTCCGCTTTCCGCTTGTGTCGGAAACTTGCATTTGCTCCATTTCTGTAGTTCGAAGTCGGCTCCAATACGTAATTGTTTTCCTTTATAATAGGTTATGCCGGCGGCAAAAGAATGTGGCAACTGAAATGCATTTTTTATTGTGTCGCCTGATATATTCATTATGGAAGAAGCTGATGGATTATATGTCTCGGTATAGCGGATTGCTTGATTTTTTATGTCATGTCCCAATCCATAGCTGAGTCCTAATACGATTTTGTCATTCTTGTTTATGTTTTGGCTGAATTGCAGTCCAAAGTCTGCCGTCCATGTGTTAATGTTAGCTGAATAGCCACGTATTAGTGAGTATGCGCTGCTTTCACTGAACGACATGGTCATTGAGTGTGTATAATCGCCAAATAAATAACTCCCATTAAATCCTATTGACAAAGGCTTGAACAATTGCACTCCAAATCCTACAAGGGCCTGATGTAGTCCGCCATCACCTGAGTACGAGTATGATGAAGTCATATTTTCCGAACCTGAAACATCTTCGCTGCTTGATTGAAAGCTGTAGCTTATGTTGGTGTAGGGCAAGACAGCTAACGTAACGCCAAGTCCTTTTTTAGCTCTGAAATGAAATGCCGCATAGTCGAGATTCGTATTCTTCGCATTATGTTGCAAGTTGCCCATTTTGTAGTTCCCGTTTGATAAAGTCAGTCCCAGATCAAATATGGCTGTAAGGCTGTCTACTTCTGAATAAGAAGCAGGGTTGGCTACATTTATTATTGCACCGTCTCTGAATCCTTGTGCTACACCGCCCATGCCTTTGTTGAAGCCCATTGATCTGTCGGCCATGATGCCAAAACCATAGCGGCTGTATGGAGAATTTACTCCATTTTGTGCCGATGCCGGTAATGATGCTTCTATTATCAGTACAATTAATATTGTGAATATTGTTAGAATCTTCATGTCAGCTCTATTGCTTTTCGTTTTGTCGTGAACGGTGACTTCATTTGTGTAAATTGTAGGTCAAAACCTCGTTCAGTCCTTTCAATACAATGAATTTATCTGCAAAAATACGTTTTTTTATCTCATCTTCAAAATATAATTCGTCTCCACCTGTAAAAAATACGCAAAGATTAGAATGTTTTAAGGAAAATTTACGGATATAGCCTTCTATTTCGTACTTCATTCCGTCCAGCACTCCACATCGGATTGCGCTTTCAGTGTCTTCTCCAAGTTGCGGCCGATGCCCTTCGTGACTGACCAAAGGAAGAAGAGATGTATGTTCATGAAGGGCTTTGAAGCGCATCTCCATTCCTGGTGATATGTTGCCTCCGAGAAACTCCCCTCGTTTTGTAACAAAGTCGTAAGTTATGGCGGTTCCCATGTCAATTATTAATGTGTCGCACTTAGATATGTTATACGCCCCAATAGCTGCGGCAAGCCGGTCCATACCGAGAGTTTGAGGTGTTTTGTATAGGTTGAGAATTGGTATGTCTGTCTTATAATCAAAAAACATCATATCTTGATGCAATTGTTTTAAAGATGCATTCAAATCTGCATTTGACTTGATTGTGGAGCACACGATACTATGGGAAGGTTTGTATGTGGCGATATCTTCGACAATCCTACCGGTGGCAAGCCCTTCGGTCCGATTGCAGTAAATCAATTTACTGTCTTCGAATATCCCATATTTAATGCCAGAGTTCCCTATGTCGATTGTGATTTTTCTCATTTTGGTGCCTTTTTGTAGAAGTATATTGCTATAAAGAGGAAGACAATATTTGGAATCCATACTGCAAGCAAAGGAGGAAAGTTGGCGTTGATGGCAAAAGTAGACGATATGGTTTGGAACATGATGTAGAGAAAACTTAAGAAGAGTCCTATGCCGAGTGCTATACCCATTCCGTTTTTACGTTTACGCGCAGAAAGAGAAAGTCCGATGACGGTCAGTATAAATGCTGCGAACGATGAGGCGCCACGTTTCCAGTATTCTACCTCGAAAGCTTGAATGTCGGCAAATCCTCGTTTTTTCTGATGGTCAATATAGCGTGCAAGCTCTGGATTGGTCATGGTTTCTTGTTGGCCTTTGCGTATAATCAGGTCTTGTGGTTCCATATTGATGATTGAATCGATACGTGAGCCATAATTGATTATTTCACGCATTCCCTGCAAATCACGCTCTTGATAATCCTTTATTATCCAATGGTTTGGTTCCTCCGACAGAGTATCGTACTGTATGACAGCTGCTTGCAAGTGGCTGACTAGTTTTTTATTTACAAACTTGTCAAGTGTAAAATCATATCCGGTCTTTACGTTGTCCTCATATCTGGATATGTATGCTATGACACCAGTGTCTACCTCCAATTGTACGTTGCTTGTATAGTTGAATGTAGCACGGCGTCGGTAAGTATTTTCAAAGTTTACACGTTGTACATTGCCTTTTGGAATAATGTACGCTCCCATGATGAATGTCAGAACACACAATACACCTGCAGATATCATATAAGGACGTAGCAGTCGGTTGAAGCTTACTCCGGTAGACATCATTGCAATGATTTCTGAGTGTTCTGCAAGTTTGGTCGTGAAGAAAATTACGCTTATGAATACAAAGAGCTGGCTAAACAGATTGGCATAGTAAGGAATGAAGTTGATATAGTAGTTGACTATTTCCGCAGCAGGGACTTTCTTCGCTATGTACTTGTCAATATGCTCATTAATGTCGAACACCACGGCAATACTTATGATAAGGGCTATAGAAAAAAAGTAAGTACCGAGATACTTTGCGATAATGTATCTATCCAACCTCGTGACCGGACTGTGTTCTATGCACCAGTCTTTTATTTGAGAGAGTCGTTCCGGTTCCTTAATCTTTATTCTTCTCATCTGATTTTTGTGTCGAGTATGAACTGATCTGTCAGATTCTTCTGTCCAATTCGCCAATTATCTTACATTTCCAAGTGCAGAAGTCTCCGCCAATGATGTGTGTACGGGCTTCGCCCACAAGCCATAGGTAGAATGCCAAATTATGTATGGAAGCTATTTGCATTGCAAGCAATTCGTGGGCCTTGAACAGGTGATGCAGGTAGGCTTTGGTGTATGAGGTGTCCACATATGATGTACCTTCTGCATCGAGTGGCGAGAAGTCGGTTTCCCACTTCTTGTTTCTCATATTAATTGTACCGTGTCGTGTAAACAGCATTGCATTGCGCCCGTTACGCGTAGGCATAACACAATCAAACATATCTACTCCACGTTCAATACCTTCCAATATGTTTTGTGGCGTTCCCACGCCCATTAAATAACGTGGTTTGTTTTTTGGCAGAATTGCGTTGACCACTTCAATCATTTCATACATAACCTCTGTCGGCTCTCCTACAGCAAGTCCCCCGATTGCATTCCCTTCAGCGTCCTTGCTTGCTACGTGTTCAGCCGACTCTTCTCTTAAATCTTTATATGTGCATCCTTGCACTATAGGAAATAAAGCTTGATGATAACCATATTTTGGTTCGGTCTCTTTAAAGTGTTGAACACAACGGTCGAGCCAGTCGTTTGTAAGTTGTAAAGATTTCTTGGCATACGAATAGTCTGACGTACCCGATGGACATTCGTCGAATGCCATCATTATGTCTGCTCCAATTGACCGTTCGATATCAATCACACGTTCCGGAGTGAAGAAATGCTTTGAACCGTCAATATGACTTCTGAATTCTACTCCTTCCGGTGTTATTTTGCGAATACCCGAAAGAGAAAACACTTGAAAGCCTCCACTATCGGTAAGCATCGGGCGATTAAATCCGTTGAACTTGTGTAGTCCGCCGGCGGCTTCAAGAACACCGGTTCCAGGTCTTAGGTACAAATGGTATGTATTGCCAAGAATAATCTGTGCCTTGATATCATCCTTGAGCTCCCATTGGTGAACCGCTTTTACGCTGCCGGCGGTACCGACTGGCATAAAGATAGGAGTTTGTATCTGACCATGTCCAGTCGTAATCAACCCCGCTCGTGCATTCGTCTTGGAGTCTGTGCATTCAATCTCAAATGTAAGCATTTTCTCTTTCGTTGCCGATTCTGATTATTGTTCCTGTTTGTCGTCTGTCTTAATTGTTAAGTCAACAGGATGTTCAACTTTCTCGTCAAGTAAGGCGAACTCAAGCACTTCCCTTACGTTTTCAACATAGTGGAAAGTAACACCTTTTAAATATATTTCGGGTATTTGCTTGATATCTTTTTCATTGTCTTTACAGATAATGATGTCTGTGATACCGGCACGTTTCGCAGCAAGAATCTTTTCCTTAATGCCTCCTACTGGTAATACTTTCCCTCTAAGTGTGATTTCACCCGTCATAGCGATATTTTTCCGTACCTTTCTTTGGGTTAGGGCCGATGCGATTGATGTACATATTGCAATTCCTGCTGATGGTCCGTCCTTAGGTACTGCACCTTCTGGCACATGTATGTGTATATTCCAATTTTCGAATACACGAGAATCAACATTAATGAGATCGTTGTGTGCTTTCAGATACTCAAGAGCCAGTACAGCCGATTCCTTCATCACATCTCCCAGGTTACCTGTGAGTGTCAGTTTCTGTCCCTTGCCTTTACTGAGACTTGTTTCAATAAACAGGATTTCGCCACCGACAGAAGTCCAGGCAAGACCTGTAACGACTCCTGCATAGTTATTACCTTGGTATTTATCGCGTGAATATAATTCCGGGCCGAGCAATCCCGCCACATCGCTTACTGTCAAACTGTGGTCGGGTAGTACTTGGTCTTTGGCGTATTTCAGCGTTATCTTTCTTAGTATCTTATTAATAACGTGGTCAAGCTCTCTGACACCGGATTCACGAGTATAATCTTCAATGATTTTCTCGATTGCTGCCTTACTAAATTTAATGCCGCTCTTCTCCATGCCAAGTTTCTGAAGTTCTTGAGGAATCAGATGCCGCTTTGCGATTTCTATCTTTTCTTCCGTCAGATATCCACTCACCTCAATGAGTTCCATTCTGTCGAGCAGTGGGGCAGGGATCGTACTTGTGTTGTTTGCAGTCGCAATGAACATGACTTTTGATAAATCGAAGTCACAATCCAAGTAGTTGTCATGAAACGAATTGTTTTGTTCTGGATCGAGAACCTCAAGTAAGGCTGAGGATGGATCTCCGTTTACTCCGTCTGTACCGACTTTGTCTATCTCGTCGAGTATGAACACCGGATTGCAACTGTTAGCTTGTAGTATAGACTTGATGATTCGTCCTGGCATCGCACCAATATAAGTACGTCTGTGACCACGTATTTCTGCTTCATCGTGCACACCGCCAAGCGACATTCTGACATATTTGCGCTTCATGGCTTTGGCTATACTTTTACCTAAAGATGTCTTGCCCACACCTGGAGGACCATACAGGCAGATGATAGGACTCTTGAAATCTCCACGAGTCTTAAGCACTGCCAGATATTCCATTATGCGCTCTTTCACTTTCTCCATGCCATAGTGATCCTTATTAAGCACTTTCTCTGCATTGGCGAGGTTCAAGTTGTCTTTTGTTGCTTCGTTCCATGGAAGGGAAAGCATCGTGTCAAGATATTCATACTGTATTTGGTAATCTGACGACTGCTGATTCATACGTTTGAACTTATTGAGCTCACGCTTGAATATTGCTTTCGTGTCATCATTCCACTTCTTTTTCTTGGCACGTTCCTCCAACTGCTCTATGTCATTTTGACTGCCCGATCCCAATTCTTCTTGTATCTTCTTGATTTGTTGCTGCAGGAAATACTCTCGTTGCTGTTTGTTGATTTCCTCCTGTGCCCTCATGTTGATGCTTGCTTTAAGAGACACAAACTGATATTCTCGGTTCAAGCACTCTAACAAGTGCATTGCTCTGTCTGTCATATTGTCGTCTTTTAGCAAGTTGAATTTCTCGGCTATTTTGATAGGCATGTTGCCGCAAATGAAATTAACGAGGAAGTCTGGGTTGGGAACGTTTTGCAGGGTTGGCATAATATCAAAACTTCTTAGCTCCCCTGTATGTATATATTTGTCTAATACATCACGTATCGCATCTATTATGGCATCATATTTTCTATCGTCCTTAGGTGATACCTCCTGATTCTTCTTTAAATGACCTATCAAATATTCTCCACCGTCGTGTGCATCTATCATAGTCACACGACAGAACGCCTGCAAAATCGCAGTCTTACTACCATCTGGCAGTTCAAGTACTCTTATGACTTTAGCGACGGCACCGAGTGGATACAGGTCTTTTTCAGTCGGTTCGGCTACAGACGCATCCTTCTGGCTGAATACTCCAATAAGTCTATTGTTCTTTTCGGCTTCACTCGTTAGTCTAAGAGACGATTTCCTACTAATGGTAATAGGCATGATTGTCAAAGGGAACAACATGGAATTCTTAAGCGGCAGTATAGGAATAATATCGTGATCTGTAATCTCAATATTCATCGTACTTACCTTGCTTGCATCCATGTCAGCTATAACTGATATAGATTCACTTCGTGCTAAATTATCCATGAACTCATCAAAATTCGATTCCATCTTTTAAAATTTCTCCTTGATTTTACGTTCTCTATATTTGTTGCTTTCTTTGCTTGTTGTACTATCCATCTCTATAAACCAAGGTGGCATGACTTTGCAAATTAGGGACAAAGGTATAAATAATTTCTTGATAATTTACTATCGCATTGTGTTTTTTAAGAAAAGAATGTTGTTTTTCGGGGTTGATAACAATTTTACGGCTGAAAATTTCTTTTAGTCCCAATTTATAACAGACGTATTTCCTGTTTTAGGTCCTATAGAAAAAACAGCAATAGGGTACTTGGAATTGATTATTAATTAATATCTTTGTAGCGATGAATTTGCAAAATCAATATATATCAGATGTAAATAATGAGATTATGACAAAGAAAGAAGAACTTGAAATGAATCCTGTAGTGAAGGATGCTCTGCAACGGATGCGCAATGGTGAGCCATACTTTGCCGATTCCCCTGAAATGTTTGCTTTGAGAGGAGAGGTGAAGAAATTGTTGCGCAAATTGAATAACACAGAGTATTATACAGACTCTATGCAAGATGTCGTACATGAACTCTTGCCTAATTGCTCAAAAGACATTCATATAGAACCTCCTTTCTATTGTGATTATGGTACCTATATTTATGCTGATGAAGGAGTGTTCATCAATTTTGATTGCATAATCCTTGATGGAGGAAGCGTATATATAGGTAAGAAGACACTAATTGCGCCAGGTGTACACATCTATACCGCGCATCATCCGCTAAATGCTGATGAGCGGGATAAATGGGAGATGGCCACCCCTGTGCGAATAGGGGAGAGGTGTTGGATAGGAGGCGACGTAACTATATGTCCCGGTGTCACAATAGGTGACAGGTCTGTGATCGGTGCTGGATCTGTCGTAGTAAAGGACATACCTGCAGACTGTCTTGCTGTAGGTAGTCCTGCCAAGGTTATTAGAGTCTTGAACAATGATGCCCATGCTAATGATACTCATTAGTGGAGTTGAAAGCACGGATTCGTTTCCCATTTAATTAAAAAGGAAACAAGAGTGGCAGTACGTATATCATCACAATACCTATAATGACTTGCAGTGGAAGGCCTACTTTCACATAGTCAGTGAAAGTGTAATTACCGGCTTTCATGACCAATGCGTTTGGAGGTGTTGAGAAAGGCGAGGCAAAGCACATACTTGCGCCGAGAGTTACAGCGAAAAGAAATGCATGCGGGTTGACTCCTGTCTGCTGTGCTGACACCATAGCTATAGGTGCCATCAGTACTGCTGTTGCAGTATTACTTATGAACATTGTCATGAGTGAAGTCGTAAAATATATTCCGGCAAGCAATGCCGTCGGTCCCATCCGACCTAAGTAATCGACCAGTGCCTGTGACATCAAATGTGATATCCCTGTCTTTTCAAGAGCGGTTGACATAGGCATCATCGCAGCAATCAGCATTATACTCTCCCAATTAATTGTGCGATATGCATCTTCTACGTTTTTGAAACAGCCCGTGAGAATGGTCAGCAACGCTGCTATTATGACGGCGGTTACAGGCGCAATTGGGATAAAGTCGAAAACCATCATTGCAATCATTGCAATCATGATAACGGCAGCCGTTGTCGCTTTATAATCGAGTACAACTTTTTTTGCGGATATTTCAGGACGTCCAAGAACTACCCAATCATGATTTTCATCGTTAAGCGAAAGAATGTTTTTCCAACTTCCTTGTACAAGCAGCACATCTCCGTTATGGAGTCGGCAGTGACTTAGTCCATCTGTCAGATATTTACCGTTTCGCCTAATTCCCAATATGCTGACTCCGTTATGCTCGCGGATATTGGAATCGCATATGCGCATGCCTTCAAGTCTCGAACCTTGGATGACAATGATTTCAGCCAAGCCGAGTTCATAGAAATCCAATTGTTTACCCGCTAATGGCTTCAGCCGGTAGTCTGAGGCAAGTAGGTTTATGTTCTCTGCTTTACCCTGCACATATATAATGTCGCCAACCTGAAGTTTAGCAGTTGGTGAGGCCAGCTTTTGCCGGACATCATGAATTAATCCTTTGTATAGCTTCCTTTCACTACGTATCTCAAGTACGGAAACATTATATTTGCTTGCAAGTCCGAGCTCTGTCAATGTATGTCCTGCCGCAGGCGAGTCTTCCGTAATTAGGAATTTACTGATTTTTGCGTCTATGCTATATTCTGAGACTAAATCGGAAAGATTTCGGGAACTGCTATGCGTGTTGCCTGCCTGCTTTTTTGTAAGAAACCATCGACTAAGCGGCAGCAGCACCACAATACCTACAATTATACAGATAATGCCAATGGGTAGAAAAGTGAAAAAGCCCAAATGGTCGTACCCTGCTTCGACCAATGCTTCATCTATTACCAAGTTGGGAGGTGTACCAATCAGAGTGAGCATACCACCGAGACTGCCTGCAAATGCTAATGGCATCAGCAGTCTTGAAGACTGAAATCCTCCTTGTGCTGACATGCTTACAATAATTGGCATCATCAGTGCCACAGTTCCGGTGTTGCTGACAAAGGCCCCGATAACAGAAGTGGAAATCATTACAAGAATAAAAGTAAGTGTTTCATTACCTCCTGCTAATTGCATAAGTTTCTTTCCTACTGTTTGAGCAATTCCGGTTTGCAATATTGCACCTCCGACCACGAATAGTCCGGTCATCATTACTACAATAGGTGATGAAAATCCGGCAAGAGCTTCTGATGGAGTCAGAATGCCAAAACATAAAAGAAGGCTAAGTGCTGAAAGTGCCACAATATCGGAACGGATACGTCCCCATATAAAAAAGCAAACGGTCAGAGTCAAAATTATTAATGTAATAGTCATTGGCTTTGGCTGATATTGAAAAATTGAGTTGCAAAGGTACGTAATATTTTTGAATTGACAAAAGCTTTAGGTGTACTTTTGTTAACATGTCGGTGTTTCAGTTTGTCGTGTAAAAATAAATATGTACCTTTGCAAATGAAAACAACTTGTATATAAAGGATGGTAATGAAAAAGATATTAGGTACACTGCTTCTTGTAATTGCGTTGTTCACAGTTGCAGCTTGTTCTGACAAAAAGATTGAAGACTACGAATTAGTTATTCCGAAGGAAGCCGATGTCGTAGTATCGGCACAAATCAACAACATAGTAACAAAGAGCGAATTGGCAAAGTCTCCTCTGTTTGCTGTTGCAAAGGGCCATTTGGACAGCATGTTAGGCAGCGGTATGCGTGATTTGACAGAATCTGTGATAAACGACCCCTCGCTTACCGGCATTTCATTTGAAAGTCCTGTTTATTTGTTTGGCATAAAAGGGAGGATATGGGGAGTTACTATGAAGATCAATGATGAGTCTCTGACAGAGAAATTTATAAAATCTCTGTCCGATAATGGATTATGTGGAAAAGTGAAACAGCATGACGGACTAAGTTGGACCACTTTCCTTGATGACATCAATATTGTGTACTCAGATAATACTTTACTTTGTTTGCTGCAGACTCAAACAAAAAGCCGGATGAACAATGAAACGTTCATGCTTTCATTAATGGAACTTGAGGAAGAGGCTGCTTTTGTCACAACAGACAAATTTACAGAAATGACAGAAAAGTCCGACGGAGACTTGAGTCTTTACATGAATTTTGCGGCTTTTCCAGGTATTCAAGATACCGCTGATGGAATTGTACCATCATGGATGGCATCACGAAAGTTGGAAATGATTGCGGGAATGAATATAAATAATAAAGACTTGGCAATCAATGCGTCGTTATTCAGTAGTGACAGTATTGTTCAAAAGCAAATTGATACATACTTTCACGGATTTAAGCCGATAAAGGGAGATTATACAAATCATATATCTGGTGATAACCATATATGGGCCTGTCTTGGAATGGATGGTAAGAAAATGATTGATGTAATGAAGAGCGTACCAAAACTAAAAGAAATGCTGTTGGGAGCCAATCTTGGTATAGATGCAGACAATATGATTCGGTCTATAAGCGGCGACGTGCTCGTATGTATTAATCAACTTGATAAATCCAATGCCAACGCAAATGATATAAAAGTCTATGCGCAACTGGATAATACTGATTTCATGAAGGATGTCGATTATTGGATTAAGTCAGCTAAAGATTATGGGCTGACCCTTTCTTCGTTGAGCAATCATGATTATTTGTTGAGAAGTGATGATATGAGCCTGTACTGGGCCGTTAACGGGAAGGAACTGTACCTTGGAACGCAACGCTATGAAGCGTTAGGAGTGTATCCGGCAGGAACGTCAATGGATGAGATAACGGGAAACTTAATGTATGTGTATGTTAATTTGGCAGATGATAATCCGATATTCAGTCATGCAATAATTAAAACCGTAAAATCAGGTGAGTTTACCGTGGACATACATATGAATGACCTCAAAAAGAATTTGCTAAATGGATTTTTGAACTCGCTATGGAAACAATAACACTTAATCATACATTGCCGAAGGTTTTTGCGCAACGTAATGACATTAACAGTGACGTGTGGTGTAATGATGTTATATTTGAAAAACAGAAGCTGTACCTTGTGGAAGCTAATTCCGGAACGGGCAAGTCGTCATTGTGCAGTTATGTTTTTGGATATAGAAAAGATTATCAGGGGACTATTCTTTTTGATCAATCTGATATATCAAACTTCACTACATGGCAATGGGTAAACATACGTCAACGGTCTTTGTCGTTGCTTTGGCAAGAACTCCGTTTGTTCCCTGAGCTTACTGCATTGGAAAATGTGAAAATCAAAAACAAACTGACCAATTTCCAGTCAGACAAACAAATCAGACAATGGTTTGATATGCTTGGAATAGCAGACCGTATGAATACTAAAATCGGTCGGATGTCATTCGGACAACAGCAGCGTGTGGCACTTATTCGGACGCTTTGCCAACCATTCGACTTCGTATTTGTAGATGAGCCTATAAGTCACTTAGATGATACAAACAGTAAGATTGTTGGTGATATTCTTACAAAAGAAGCAAAACGCCAGGGTGCTGGCGTTATCGTGACGAGCATAGGTAAACATATAGAATTGGATTACAATAGAGTTTTAAAACTATGAAACTGGTTTGGAAATTATTGCGGCAACATATTAGCATACCTCAGTTTGCAGGTTTTTTCTTTGCGAATCTCGTCGGTATGACCATTATCATACTTGGTATACAATTTTATACTGATACTCAAGAGATTTTCGATACGGAAGACAGTTTTATGAAGCCTTCCTATCTTATCATCAATAAGAAAATAGGCACTCTAACCACTATCACAGGAAAATCGAGCGCATTCAGTGAAGAGGAAATACAAGATTTGAAGAAACAAAATTTTGTTGTCAATGTTGGCAGTTTCACTTCGTCGTCTTTTGATGTGCGTGCCTCGTTCAGTTTAGATCAGTCAACGAATATATCAACTGATATGTTTTTTGAGTCAGTAGATGATAAGTTTGTTGATGTAAAAACCAATGATTGGAAATATTCGAAAGGCAGTAAGGATGTACCAATAATTTTGCCGCGAAGTTATCTCGATCTTTACAACTTCGGATATGCTCAGAGCCGTAACATGCCTAAATTGTCAGAGGGTATTCTTGGGGCCATTAAACTGAAAATACAAATCAGAGGTAATGGATTCGACGATACGTATGTAGGCAAAATTGCTGGATTTAGCAGCAGGCTGAATACAATTCTTGTTCCTCAGCAATTCATGGATTGGGCAAACGGTTATTATGCAGGTTCTAAGACAAAAGCTCCGACACGCCTAATTGTTGAGGTCGTAAACCCTACGGACGAGCATATAACCACTTACTTACAAGATAATGGGTATGAGACCGATGCAGACAAACTTGACGCAAGCCGTCAAACTTTCTTCCTGCGTATTGTGGTCGCTATTGTTATGTCGGTTGGACTTGTGATCTGTATACTCTCTATTTATATTTTGATGCTTAGTGTTTACCTGCTCGTGGAAAAGAACAGCTCAAAACTCGAGAATCTTTTGCTTATAGGGTACAGCCCGTTGAAAGTATCAATGCCATATCAAATTATTGCAGTAGGTCTGAACGTAATAGTGTTGATTCTTTCGTTCGTATTACTAATGGTGGTAAGAAATTCTTATTTAAGTTTGTTTGAGTCATTCTTCCCTAATTTCGAAATACCCGCAATGACTTATGCTATTTTGTCTGGTATAGGATTACTCACGATAGTGTCGATAGTTAATGTAATTGCAATTAAATCAAAAGTGATGTCAATATGGAAGAGGAAAGATTGATGCAACTGTATACTGCTTCGACAGGAAAAAATCCTGTTAAGATAGAACACATGTTCGGTGGCGGTGGAAGCAGCAGAAAATATTATATTATTACCGATCAGGAAGGCAACACAATGTATGGCGTGACAAGTAAGTCACCGGGAGAAAATCGCGCATTCTATAACCTCGCAAAACTGTTTGCCGCTAAAGGATTGCCTGTACCGGCTGTTTATGGCATAAGCGAAGACGGCTTGTGCTATCTGCAGGAGGATCTTGGCACGGAGACCCTGCAAGACTATATTAAAAAGAACCGTGACGATAACGGAGAGTACAACGAGATTGCCAAATCAATGCTGAAAAGAGTTATGTCGCAACTGCCCGACTTCCAGTTCAAGGGTTCGGGCGGATTCATTTTCCAACAGTGTTATCCTGTTTCATCTATGGACGAAATGAGCATCATGTTCGACTTGAATTATTTCAAGTATTGTTTTGTCAAACTCACAGGGATTGAATTCAATGAGGTTAAGTTGGAGCGTGATTTTCAAAAACTCACTGTGGATATTATGTCTGATTGTGGCAACAACTTTCTCTATCGTGATTTCCAGTCACGCAATGTCATGATTAAGAATGGTGAACCACGCTATATAGATTTCCAAGGTGGCCGCCGTGGTCCAATATATTATGATGTGGCTTCATTTGTATGGCAGGCATCTGCAAATTATTCGGATGAATTAAAAAACGAGTTAATCAACACGTATCTTGAGGCTTTATCACAATATCGTAAGATACCACGCGAGGAGTTTGTGCGCCATTTGCGCCGATTTGTACTATTTCGTACAATGCAGGTTTTAGGCGCATACGGGTTCCGCGGACTATGGGAAAAGAAGCAGCATTTCGTGCAAAGTATTCCACAAGCATTAAAGAATTTGGATTGGCTCGTAAAAAAAGGCGTTGTAAACGAGTATCCGTATTTGAAGGAGGTTTGTGTGATGCTCATCAACAACTATAAGTCGTTATTTTTTGATCCTGCAATAAAAGAAAAACCAACATTAGTCGTTAAAGTTTTTAGTTTCGCATATAAAAATGGTGTCCCGCAAGATGAATCTGGCAATGGAGGCGGATATGTGTTCGATTGCCGGGGAACAAATAACCCGGGCAGATATATTGAGTTCAAGAATATGACCGGATTAGATAAGCCGGTAATTGATTTTCTTGAAAAGGATGGCGAGATATTAAGCTTCCTTGAACATATATATCCTCTTGTTGACTTTCATGCACAACGGTTCATTGAGCGTAAGTTTACAAGTCTGATGGTGTCTTTTGGATGTACCGGAGGACAGCATCGTAGTGTATATTGTGCTCAGCATATGGCACAACATCTGCATGATCGGTTTGGTTGTAAAGTCATATTGTGTCACAGGGAACAAAACATTACACAGTTGTTTGACTAAGTGATGCTGTGTATATATAATAAGGTGTAAGGTATGTCGAATAACGTATTTATACTTGCAGCCGGACTCGGTACGCGGTTGAAACCTTTCACGGACACAAAACCTAAGGCTTTGGTCCCTGTTGGCGGAAAACCTTTGTTGCGAATTCTTATAGAGAAGTTGAAATGCCAGATAAATGACTTGTCGGTTGTAATTAATATACATCATTATGGTCAACAAATTATTGACTATGTATCAGATAACGGTCAGTTTGGTGTTCATATACAGTTCAGTGACGAGAGAGACGAATTGCTCGATACTGGCGGAGGAATCAAGAAAGCCGCTCATCTTTTTGATAATTCTAAGCCTATACTCATTCATAACGTAGATATATTGAGCGACATCGACTTGAACGATTTTTATCAACGGTCTTGCGCTGACAAGAGTTGTGCCGCAACACTGCTTGTCAGCGATAGAAAAACAAAACGCTACTTATTGTTTGATGAGGACAACCGGCTCGTCGGATGGACAAATGTTGAGACCGGTGAAGTGAAAAGTCCGTATGAAAATCTTAATGTCGCACACTGTCAGAAACATGCGTTTGCCGGAATACATGTTATTTCTGATGCATTGATAAGGCAGATGAATTCATATGGCGACAAATTTTCGGTTATAGATTTCTATTTATCACAATGCGGAAAGCATGTGATAAGAGGTGAGGTCCGAAATGATATAAAAATTTTGGATGTAGGGAAGATTGATTCTCTTGCATTAGCGAATAAAATGGTAGAAACACTTGGCTTATAGCTGATTTTATGCTATTGGACATTTTTTATTCTGCATTTATTTGTAACTTTGCACCGGTTTATCTGAAACCACACTTTGAATGTGTATAAACCTAATAATTATCCTATTGGTTTTTTAAAGCATTATTGAGTGGCAGTACGATACATGTATAAATAATAGGCTGATTTTAAAAGATGATTAGAATTGCAATACAATCGAAGGGCCGACTTTTTGATGAGACGATGAATATTCTTCAAGAGTCAGGCATTAAAATATCAAGTAGCAAGCGCACATTGCTTGTTGAAGCGT
Organism: uncultured Bacteroidaceae bacterium; assembly: GCA_964452915.1. Lineage (GTDB taxonomy): Bacteria > Bacteroidota > Bacteroidia > Bacteroidales > Bacteroidaceae > Colivivens. The sequence goes on from CAYVNW010000020.1 coordinate 36,470, forward strand.
CTAATTTCCCTTTGGAAGTTCTTTACCTGAGGGATGATGACATACCGGAGACTGTCGCAGATGGAGTGGCTGATATCGGTATTGTGGGTGAAAATGAATTTGAGGAACGTGGTGCAGGTGCTGATATTATCTCACGGCTTGGATTCAGTAAGTGCCGGCTGTCATTGGCAATTCCAAAGACTGAACATTATACGGGTATAAATTGGTTTGAAGGAAAGAAAATAGCTACCAGCTATCCTGTCCTTCTACGCCGGTTCATGCAAGAGAAAGGAATAAATCTTGAAATACATGTAATACAAGGCTCTGTTGAAATTGCACCTGGCATAGGACTGAGCGATGGTATATTCGACATCGTGAGCAGTGGGTCTACTTTGATAAGCAACAACTTGAAAGAGGTTGAAGTCGTGATGAATAGTGAGGCTCTGTTAATCGGTAACAGACAATTATCAGATGATAAGAAGGGTATTTTGAAAGAATTACTTTTCCGTTTCAATGCTGTAAGGGCGGCTGAAGATAAGAAGTATGTTTTAATGAATGCGCCAACTGATAGGGTTCAGGATATTATCAAGGTTCTGCCTGGCATTAAGAGCCCTACAATCATGCCTCTTGCAACTGAGGGATGGAGTAGTATTCATACCGTATTGGATGAAAAGCGTTTTTGGGAGATTATTGCTCAATTGAAAGGATTGGGTGCGGAAGGTATTCTCGTATTACCAATTGAGAAGATGATTTTGTAAGAATATGAAAGCAATTATACGGCCACATAAATCATTGGCGGAACTTAACTCTGTGGTACAAAATGTTCTTGCTGACGTTCGTGACAGAGGTGATGCAGCAGTAAGAGAATATGAAGAAAAGTTCGATAAGGTTCGGCTCAACTCGTTAAAAGTAACAGACGAGGAACTTATTGAAGCGGAGAACTTAGTAAGTGATGAATTGAAGGAGGCTCTCGAACTTGCGCATGGTAATATCAAGAAATTTCATGAAGCACAAAAATTCACAGGAAAGAAGATAGAAACATCTCCGGGCGTGTGCTGTTGGCAAAAAGCTGTCCCAATTGAAAAAGTCGGATTGTATATACCAGGTGGAACTGCTCCTTTGTTCTCCACCGTATTAATGCTTGCTACTCCGGCAAAGATTGCCGGATGTCGGGAAATCGTGCTGTGTTCTCCTCCATCTCATGATGGCAAAATCAATCCTGCCATTCTTTATACTGCGAAGATGGCCGGAGTGAACAATATATATAAAATAGGTGGGGTACAGGCAATCGGGGCGATGGCTTACGGAACGGAGTCTGTCCCTAAAGTATATAAGATTTTTGGACCGGGAAATCAGTATGTTATGGCCGCAAAACAGTATGTCGGACAGCACGATGTGGCTATTGATATGCCGGCAGGTCCGAGTGAAGTCGCTATCATTGCCGATGATACTGCTAACCCAAATTTCGTGGCTGCAGACTTCTTGTCGCAAGACGAACATGGAGTGGATTCACAAGCTGTGCTGGTCACAACGAGTAAATCCATGCTGGAGGCTGTAAAAACAGCGGTTTCACAACAATTGCAAACTCTTCCGAGAAAAGAGATTGCAAGTGTTTCTGTTCAAAACAGCCGTTTCGTTTATGCCGACACTATGGACGAGGCTATAGAACTGATCAATGATTATGCTCCCGAGCATTTGATTATCGCAACAAAAGATTATATGGAGGTTGCCTCAAAAATAGTAAATGCCGGCTCTGTGTTCCTGGGAAATTATTCATGTGAAAGTGCCGGCGATTATGCTTCAGGAACCAATCATACTCTACCTACCAGTGGATATGCAAAAGCATACAGCGGTGTGTCACTCGACAGTTTCATACGTAAGATAACATTCCAGGAACTGACTGCAGATGGTATCAGACATATCGGACCTGCTGTGGCTTTGATGGCACAATACGAACATCTTGATGCTCACAAGCGTGCAATGGAATTACGTATGAAGGATGTAATGGACAAACAGGATTGAACTCCATTTGCCATATTATAATTTGAATCGTTAAGCAACATGATAACAAACTTAGTAAGAAAGAACATACAACGGCTGAAGCCATATAGTTGTGCCCGTGATGAATACAAGGGAAAAGATGCTTCGGTGTTTCTCGATGCCAACGAAAATCCATATGGGGCACCATACAACCGGTATCCTGATCCGCTTCAAGAGGAACTGAAATCGATATTGTCCAAGGTTAAGCATGTGCCTGCAGAAAATATTTTCCTTGGTAACGGATCAGATGAGGCTATCGATTTGTCTTATCGTGTGTTTTGCGAACCACGATTGGACAATGTTGTCGCAATCGATCCTACATATGGAATGTATGAGGTCTGTGCGGATATAAATGATGTGGAATATCGTAAGGTACAACTTGATGATAAATTCCACATGAATCCTTACAAAATTCTTGATGCATGTGATAATCATACAAAACTTGTGTTTATCTGTTCGCCTAATAACCCTACCGGAAACAATATAGACCGTGACGACATTATTAAGGTCATACAGGGTTTTGCAGGGATTGTGATAGTCGATGAGGCGTATTCTGACTTTTCACAACAGCGGCCATTACGTTTCGATATTGGTCAATTTGATAACTTGATCGTATATAACACCTTATCTAAGGCTTATGGTTGTGCGGCTATACGCCTCGGAATGGCGTTTGCGTCAACCGAAATTATATCATTATTTAATAAGGTAAAGTATCCTTACAATGTGAATTTGCTGACGCAAGAAAAGGCGAAAGAGGTTCTGACTACCTCTGAAATGAAGGTTCATAAAAATATAAATCTCATAATTGAGGAACGCGCGACTGTGATGCAGGCTTTCGCACAATTGCCTGTATGCACCAAGGTGTATCCGTCGGACGCAAATTTCTTTCTCGCTAAAATGACAGATGCAAATAGCATATACCGTTATTTAATTGACCGCGGTATTATTGTCCGCAACCGTAGCTCTGTAAACTTATGTGGAAATTGCCTCCGTGTGACAATCGGAACAAAAGAGGAAAATTCGAAGTTGCTCGGCGCACTTAGACAATACAAATAGCAAATGGGTATGAAACGTGTTTTGTTTATAGATAGAGACGGAACTATAATTGAGGAACCGGCCGACGAACAGATTGATGCGGTCGACAAGTTCCGCTTCCTGCCTAAAGCAATAAGTGGGCTTAGCTTCCTGCGCGACAAGACTGATTATGAGTTCGTGATGGTTTCCAATCAAGACGGACTTGGAACTCCTGCCAATCCGCAGGAAATATTCGATATGTATCAGCAACTGTTGTTGGATACCCTAAAGGCGGAAGGTGTGGTATTTGATGATATATTGATTGACAAATCTTATCCCAACGAAAATTTGCCAACACGGAAACCTGGAACAGGAATGCTTACAAAATATCTTTCCGGAGATTATGATCTGAAAAACAGTTATGTGATAGGGGATCGGGCTACTGATGCCGAACTTGCAAGGAATATCGGGTGCAAGGCTCTTATTCTGAAAGGACGCTTTAATAGTGCCGCTAATGGACAAAACGACAATCAACCATCTGTAATCTATGCCGATGATTGGTCGAAAGTGACAGAAATTGCATATGCCGGCGAAAGAACTGCTGAGGCGCACCGCACGACAAAGGAGACTGATGTGTATGTAAAGCTCAACCTTGATGGTAATGGCATGTCGGAAATAAATACGGGAATCGGCTTTTTCGATCATATGCTCGAGCAAATCCCTAAGCACGGCGGAATAGACTTGGTGGTGAATGTAAAAGGTGACTTGTATGTCGATGAACATCACACTATCGAAGATACCGGTATCGTCCTTGGTGAATGTCTTTTGAAAGCTTTAGGTAACAAACGGGGTATCGAACGTTACGGTTACGTCTTGCCGATGGATGATTGTCTGTGCAGTGTGGCTCTCGATTTTGGCGGACGTGCATGGCTCGTTTGGAATGCAGAATTCCATCGTGAGAAAATAGGCGATATGCCAACGGAGATGTTCCTGCATTTCTTCAAGTCGTTCAGTGATTCAGCAAAGATGAATCTTAATATTAAGGCAACAGGCGAAAACGAGCATCATAAAATTGAAGGCATTTTCAAGGCGGTAGCCAGATCTATTAAAATGGCAATTCGGCGTGACATTTTCAATTATCAACTGCCTTCAAGTAAGGGAATTTTGTGATTTTCAAAAAATAATGAGTTGGTATTTTCCTCATTAAAGAAAAATTGAGTAAATTTGAAGGGTCTTTGTGGATATTGTAGGTGTGAAGATTCAATTCATCCTATCATTTGATATGAAGGCGTAATTCAAACATTAATTTATTAATTAATTCATAAATAAAAATTATAATCACAATGAAGATTTCACGTATCGATCACCTTGGAATAGGTGTTGAGAGCATTGAAGCAGTGCTCCCTTATTTTGAGAATGTACTCGGCCTTAAGTGTTACGCTGTTGAGGAAGTTGCAGACCAAAAAGTAAAGACTGCCTTCTTGAAAGTCGGTGAGGTAAAACTTGAACTTCTTGAACCTACTTCTCCTGACTCTGCAGTTGCCAAATGGCTCGAAAAGGGCGGTAAAGGTGTTCATCATGTTGCGTTTGCCGTAGAGGACGGAGTTGCCGAGGCTCTTGTTGAGTGCGAAGGTAAGGGAATACGTCTTATTGATAAAGCTCCTCGTCCAGGTGCAGAAAATATGATGATTGGATTCTTGCATCCAAAATCTACTGCCGGAATCCTGACTGAACTGTGTGAGCCAAAGAAGTAGAAATAATTTTAATTCAATCAAAAGGTATAATAAAGATATTCAATGAGTACTCAATTAGACAAAATCAAAGAACTTGTTGAGAAGCGCGCAAAAGCACGCTTGGGTGGAGGCGAAAAAGCAATCCAAAAGCAGCACGATAAAGGTAAATATACTGCTCGTGAACGTATCGCTTTGCTTCTTGACGAGGGAAGTTTCGAGGAAATGGACATGTTTGTCAACCACAGATGCCACAACTTCGGAATGGAAAAGAAGATCTTTGACGGTGATGGCGTTGTTACCGGATCGGGAACAATCAATGGCCGTCTTGTTTATGTATTTGCACAAGACTTTACTGTTAATGCAGGTTCATTGTCAGAAACAATGGCATTAAAGATCTGCAAAATCATGGACGCTGCCATGAAAGTCGGCGCTCCTGTTATTGGACTTAATGACTCTGGTGGTGCACGTATCCAGGAAGGTATCAATGCTCTTGCCGGCTATTCAGAAATATTTGAACGCAATATTCTTGCAAGTGGTGTCATTCCTCAAATTTCTGGTATCTTCGGTCCTTGTGCCGGTGGAGCTGTTTATTCTCCTGCGTTGACCGACTTCACTCTCATGATGGAAAATACATCATACATGTTCCTTACTGGTCCGGCTGTCGTTAAGACTGTTTTGGGTGAGGTCGTTTCACAAGAAGATCTCGGTGGTGCTTCTGTTCATTCCACAAAATCGGGTGTAACTCACTTTACCGCTGCCACTGAGGAGGAAGCAATGGCTATGATTAAACAGCTGTTGAGCTATATTCCTCAAAACAATCTCGAGAAAACTCCACGTGTGGAATGTACTGACCCTATAAACAGAATGGAGGATTACCTGAACGAAATTATTCCTGACAATCCAAACAAACCATACGATATGTATGAGGTGATTGCTGCAATAGTCGATAATGGTGAGTTCTTTGAAGTTCAAAAGAGTTTTGCACGTAACATTATAATCGGTTTCGCTCGGTTCAACGGAGAGTCTGTAGGCATTGTCGCAAATCAGCCTAAAGCCCTTGCCGGTGTGCTTGACTGCAATGCATCACGTAAGGCTGCGCGTTTTGTTCGCTTCTGCGATGCATTCAACATCCCAATTGTCACACTTGTTGATGTTCCTGGATTCTTGCCAGGCACAGGTCAGGAGTACAATGCGGTAATCCTCCACGGTGCGAAACTCTTGTATTCATACGGAGAATGTACTGTTCCGAAGGTTACGGTAACACTTCGCAAATCATATGGCGGTTCTCATATCGTGATGAGTTGCAAGCAACTTCGTGGAGACCTTAACTATGCATGGCCATCAGCTGAGATCGCTGTTATGGGTGCCGCAGGCGCCGCTGCCGTTCTTTATGCTAAAGAGGCAAAAGCTAAAAAAGAGGCAGGAGAAGATGCTGCAGCATTTATCAAAGAGAAGGAAGATGAGTATACAAACCTCTTTGCCAATCCATATAATGCGGCAAAATATGGTTATATAGATGATGTGATCGAACCACGTAACACTCGTTTCCGTATCATACGTGCTTTAGCACAGTTGCAGGATAAGAAACTTACAAATCCTGCAAAGAAGCATGGTAATATTCCACTTTAAAAATCCGGACAGCTATGATTATTCCTTTAGTAGAAGTGAATTGGACTAATGTCTGGATGGAAACAGGAATTGGTTTTGGTATTGTTTTTTTCATACTGATACTGATCGTCTTTATCTTGTCTCTCTTCGGTGTAATATCGAAGAAAGTAGAACCGAAATCGGAAGTTACAAGCCAGCCTGTTTCCACTGTAGCCTCAGAAGCCGCTTCGTCTGCTTCTGATGATGACCAGGCTGCTATTGCCACTGCACTGTATTTATATTATCAGAATGTACATGATGTAGAGAGCGGTGTGATAACAATCAAGCATAACCCTTACTCTGCATGGCATCATGAATTGAATAAACATTTATAATTTCATCTTATAACAAGACAAATGAAGGATTTTAAGTTTAAAATAAACGGTAAGGACTACGATGCTTCTGTTGAAGAACAAGGAGAAGGATTGGTTCAAGTAACCGTTAATGGTACTGCATATAACGTAGAGGTTGAGCATGAGACATCTGCCGCTCCTGCTATACATAATGCAGTTGCTCCTGCTGTTTCTGCTGCTCCAAAAGCTGTTTCTGCTGCGCATGCAAAGATTACTGCACCACTGCCTGGTAATATAACAAAAATTCTTGTCTCTGTCGGACAGCAAGTCAAGAAAGGTGATGTGGTAATGATAATGGAAGCCATGAAAATGGAGAACAACATCACTGCAGAGGCTGATGGAACAGTAAAGGCCGTTGTGGCACAATTGGGTCAGTCGGTTAATCAGGGAGATGTTCTTGTAGAGCTTGAGGGTGCAGTTGTCGCTGAGGCTCCTGCCGCTCCAAAACCGGTTTCAAAACCTACAAAACCAGCCGCTTCAAAGGTTGCTCCTGCTCCAAAGCCGGCAGCATCGGTTGGCGGTAAGAAGATTCAAGCACCTCTGCCTGGTACGGTCACTGCAGTGAAAGTACAGGTGGGGCAGAGCGTAAAGAAAGGTGACGTGCTGGTTGTTTTGGAAGCTATGAAAATGGCAAACGACATAGTTTCGGAATGGGACGGTACAGTTAAGAATGTTCTTGTTCAACAAGGTGCATCTGTCAATGTAGGTGATGCACTCGTAGAAATTGGATAATCACAATGAAACGTATATCCAAAAAGTTTAGCATGCTCGTCATGCTTATGCTCGTGTCATTAGGCGCTTCAGCCGCAGTTGATCCAAATGCCACTCTCGACTTTGGTGAGACAATGACTAAGTTCTTCAATGATATGGGTATTGTACAAATGTTTGAAGGTGATGGTTGGAAAAATTTTGTGATGATCATCATCGGCTGTGTACTTTTGTACCTTGCCATTGTGAAGAAGTATGAACCGCTGTTGCTTTTACCAATAGCTTTTGGTATGTTGCTCACTAACTTTATTGGTGGTGACTTGTACAACTCTAAGTTGTGGAGTGACTTCCTTGACGAGTCAAATCCGGATACATATCATAACTATCTTGTAATAATGCGCGATGGCGGTTTGCTCGATTGGTTGTATATCGGTGTAAAAGCAGGTATTTATCCTTGCTTGATATTCCTTGGGGTTGGTGCAATGACTGATTTCGGTCCGTTGATTGCCAATCCAAAGAGTTTGTTGCTCGGTGCTGCAGCTCAACTTGGAATTTTCGCTACTTTCATCGTAGCTCACCTTTTGGGATTCAATCCTCAGGAAGCAGCGTCAATTTGTATCATTGGTGGTGCCGACGGACCTACTGCTATCTTCCTTACTTCCAAACTCGCTCCGGATTTGCTCGGACCTATAGCAGTTGCCGCATATTCTTATATGGCATTGGTTCCTGTTATACAGCCTCCAATTATGCGGGCTTTGACCACAAAGAAGGAACGTCAGATCGAAATGAAACAATTACGTGTGGTTTCAAAGACTGAGAAGATTATCTTCCCAATCATTGTTGCTATCATAATCTCATTGCTTCTTCCTTCTGCTGCTCCTCTTATCGGTTGTTTGATGCTTGGTAACCTCTTCAAAGAGAGTGGAGTCGTTGACCGTTTGAGCAAGACTGTTCAGAACGAACTCAATAATATCGTTGTGATATTCTTAGGCACTACTGTAGGTGCTACTGCTACAGCAGAGGCATTCCTTAATTCACAGACATTGAGCATACTTTGTCTTGGTGTTGTTGCTTTCGGCCTTGGAACTGCCGGTGGTGTTTTGCTTGCAAAATTCATGAACCTGTTCTTAAAGGATAAAATCAACCCTCTGATTGGTTCTGCTGGTGTATCAGCCGTTCCGATGGCGGCACGTGTCAGTCAGGTTGAAGGTCAGAAGGCTAATCCTCACAACTATTTGCTGATGCATGCGATGGGACCAAATGTAGCTGGTGTGATAGGATCTGCAGTTGCTGCTGGTATATTGTTAAGTATGCTTGGTTAATATTTAACTTTTTCTTTAATACACTGAGACCGCTTAAGTTCCCTTGGGCGGTCTCTTTGGTAACAATCTACAAAAGACTATATATTTTAATTATCACGAACATAATATGAAACATGAGATTAGTTTTACAAAAATGCATGGTGCGGGTAATGATTACATTTATGTATATCTTCCCGACAATCCTATCATGAATCCTGAGAAATTTGCTGTCGAATGGAGCCGTTATCATTTTGGTATAGGTTCAGATGGGCTTATTCTTATTGATAAGTCTGATAAGTCTGATTTTTCAATGCGTATATTCAATAATGACGGTTCAGAGGCTATGATGTGTGGCAATGGTGTGCGCTGCGTGGGGAAATTTGTTCGTGACCATCATCTGACAGATAAGGAGGTTGTATCTGTTGATACGCTTTCAGGTATAAAAGAAATACGACTCTTCGAGCAAGATGGTGAAGTCGTAGGTGGCACTGTCGACATGGGTGAACCTTCGTTTGAGAATAGAAAGCAACTTGCAAATGACACCGGACGGATGATTAATGGTGTTATTAGTGTAGATGGTAAGGAATACAAAGGCACATACGTTTGCATGGGCAACCCGCATTTTGTGATTTTTGTCGATGATATTAATAAGGTAAGACTTGAGGATGTAGGTCCGTTATTTGAGCATCATACATTGTTCCCTGAACGGTGCAACATTGAATTTGCTCAGCTTATCGCACCCGACACTCTCCGTACACGGGTATGGGAACGTGGTTCCGGAATTACACTTGCATGCGGAACAGGAGCATGCGCCACTGCTGCGGCAGCATGCCTCACGAATGTTTGCTCCAATCAATCCGACATATTAATGGATGGCGGCAGACTTCATATTGAATGGAATAAACAGACAAACCACATATTCCTTACCGGACCGGCGGTTCGGGTGTTTGATGGTACCGTTTTGATAAATGACTGATATCCTCCACGTCTTTATCGTTCCCGTCGTTCAATGAATTGTTTCATTTCGTAACGGTCGCCGGTGTCCTTACCTATCTGGTCATAGAAGGATTGGCGGTATCCGGGGTAAGTGATTCTTCCATTCTCATTTATCACTTGGTCATTGTGCTTAACGATGATTAATCGTGCCAGTTCGTCCCATTTGGTCATCATCAGTTTTGCATATTCAGCAGTCTTATTATTGATATATGTTAGCTGTTTATCCGTTGTGAGGGTGGGGTAGGTAACCTCATCGGTCTTTATTCGGGTTTCGTAGTAATCTTCCAGTTCATTTTGAACTTTCCTCAAGTCGGGTATGATCACACTATAACGTGGGTAAATCATGTTTGCCACAAAATTGTTTAGCCAAAATGCGCTCTTTGTAGAGAATTCATTGTAGTTGTTATTCTCTCTTTTAAATGGATCCGGTACTTGGGTTGTACCGCAGTATACCGGTACGTATGCCACCATATTTGCATCATCGCAATTATAGTGCATAACTCCTCCTATGGCGTCAGGGAGCCAGTTGCGTAGTTGGGCAACAAGTGTGAAAGCTGATTTTTGTGTGGCTATCGGACGTTCCACGAAGTAATGTTTGCCTTCTGATTGGTATGTCATTGGCATCGGACGTATGGGCATTCCCCAAGGCCCTGCACTCATGTCGGCTGTCATGTCGAATGGTGTTCCTTCGTAATGGTCGCGCATATCGTTGATCACGTCTCTGACGGATAGCGGCTTGTCAGGTTTGATGTACAGCGGCAGATGGTCGTACTGTGTGAACTCTCCATTGAGATATGGCAGGTATTTGTCCATCTCTGCCTTGTCCGTGTGGTGACGGAAGAAACTGTAAACACGCGTATCTGCATATCGCACGTTCTCAAAGTCAATAGGGCAGTAGGCATCACGAAAACTAAAGTCCTTGTCTTTCCCTTTATAATATCCTTTTTCTCTTGCAAATGATATGACGTCTTTGCTGTACATGCAGTTTTCTTTGTCGTTCAGCGGAAACTGCCGGATACGGCTTAAATTGGCATGTGCACAAATCGCATCGTCTGGTATTCTTATAGCTACCCACACAGCTCCCTTCTTTTCAGGCCCCTTTCCAATGATTTCCATAATCCATGCCTCGTTTTTATCGCAAATGGTGATTGTCTCACCCGATGAATTATAACCGTATTGTTGTACCAGACTTGTCATTACTTTAATCGCCTCTCGTGCGGTTGATGCCCGTTGGAGACCCAGCTTTATCATTGTGTCGTAATCAAGTAAGCCGTCTTCATTTACAAGCTCAAGCCGCCCGTCGAAGGTGGTTTCCACAATGCAGACTTGTTTCTCGTTGATGTGGCCAATCACGTTGTATGTCTCCAGTGCCTGCGCCACCGTCCCTCTGACTTTGCCGGAAAACCAGTCTTTTATTTCAATTATTTCTCCTTCCTTATGTTTGCCACCCTGAATATACGTCAGTGAGCCGGCAAAACCATATCCGTCACAGTTGTATGTACAGATGACAGAGCCGTCGGCTGATGCGTTTTTACCGACAATCAAGTTTGTGCATGCATTGGCACTGCCTGCCATGAATGTTATTGCGATTATTGATGCTATAATTTTATTCATCTTTTTAGTTATTATATTCTTATTACTACAGTCTTAGTCTGCGAAAGCAGAAATATCAAAGGTCATAATTTCACGTATATTTTTGTTATTCTTTTCAAAGAATGGCCTTATTGAGTTGACGAACGAGTCCCTTAGCCGTATTTCGGCCGGATTTATAAGTGAGTCTGGCGTGCTGACAGGATATACTCTGTGCTGTTTATGTCCCGACATGGCAGGACGCGTTACGAAGTATAGTGAGTAGTGGCAGTCCGACATTCTTGTTGTGCTGTCTTTTTCTAATGTCATCTTTACCAGCATTCCGCCATAAGTATATGGAGTTGATTGGTTCGACACAAAGTTGCCTAAGGAATATGCCACTACATGTTTGTTCCCATAATCGTCTTCGCGTATTTCTATTGGTTCAGGAACATGTGGGTGTCCGCCAATTACGTGCGTCACTCCTTTGCGTATTAGCCAGTCTGCCAATAATTCCTGACTTTTCACCGGATTGATTGTATATTCCACACCCCAGTGCATGAATGCGATAATGGCATCGGGATTCATTCGTTTCGCTTCCGATATATCGGCGGCTATTTGTACCGTATCTATTATGTTTACTACATCGGGCGGTGGAATAGGAATGCCATTCGTTCCGTATGTGTAATTTAATAATACTATTTTGAATCCGTTCTTTTCAAGTAGGAAGGGGTATTGCCGTTCTCTGGCAATTGAGTCTGTATAGGTCCCGAGATGCTGCACCTTCATCGAGTCCATCATTTCAATTGTTCGTTCGATGCCTTTTCTGCCTTTATCACATGTGTGGTTATTTGCAGTTAGGAATACATCAAATCCGGCTGCTTTGCAATCGCGCAACAGTTCGTCAGGACAAGAGAAAGTAGGATAGCCTGTATAGGGCGGTCCGGCAAGAGTGGTTTCAAAGTTAGCCACAGAAATGTCCGCGTCTGATATCTCGCTGCTTATGAAACGAAAACATTCTGTATAGTCGTATGTACCATCGGCTTGTAGCGCTCCACGAATTTGTGGTGCATGCTGCATGATGTCTCCGGCAAAAAGTAATGTTATTTGTGCAGGCAGAGAGTCTGTGTCTTTTTTAAGAGTGTCATTTGTTTCCTGTTTTTGTGAAGTGGCTTCACACGATTGCATGGCAATCACAGAAAGAACTGAAAATATTGCAATAAGTCGTTCCATGGTCTCTGCTATATAGGTATATCGGTTTTGTTAATTGTAATGCAATTCTTGTTACTGCCTGAATTACTGATCGTAGTCACGTATATGCCTACGGTATTTACGTAATTTATTATGAATTCTCTTCTTTTCATGTAACATGATGTAATCCAATGGCAAAATTACAACTTTTGTTTGAAATAGCAAGAATATCTTGTTTGTTTTATTAGTGTTATCCAAGCGATGTCTCGTGCAGGGTGCCACATTGATGCACATTGTCATCCCTTATTAGCCCAGTGGGCTAACCGCTCTTCCCACCATCCCAATTGCGGTGACCGTGCCTTGTGCCGGTCATCCTCTGTCATGCCGTAGGCTGACTGAGGGCCTCCACTGCATGACCCACTCCCATGACCCAGGCAGGGTCACCGCTTGACACACTTGAAGCATAGCAATAAGTGTTCAGTATAAAGTCAATTAGTACAACATTCCATGCATTCATTTTCTAAAATAATGAACAAAGGCACATCGGCAAAGAAATATTTTGATTCTTCGCTAATTTTGTTATGTATCAATGATTTCGGCTGTCTATAAGATGAACTTCTCTTAGTAAGAGAGGGTCAC
>CAYVNW010000021.1:0-49296 GCA_964452915.1 uncultured Bacteroidaceae bacterium
CCATGAACTCATTCTTGCCCGTCATACCCGTGTCCTGCTGTGCTGTGACGCCCCGCCACGGCAGTGGCTACCCAGGGGCGTTACGGCACAGCGGGATAAATGCATCATCCGCACAGCCGTCCGTCATCCCGAGGCAGCGCCGAGTGGATCCTCATAGCATTGATGCATAGCACAATTATAACGCACTGAGGATCTACTCGCTGCGCTCGAGATGACGGAGTGGAGCAGTCGTCGGTATGACGTGAAAGGAATCAGTCGTTTGTTGTATGCCGTATGCTCATTTATTTTTCCACCTTGATTTTCTCTATAGTGTAACATCAGTTATATGGTCTCGATCCCACTCACATGCCTTTGCGATACTATTGACATACCCTTACGATTCTGCGTCTGGTTAGTACTCCACCTTGTCGGACTGATTCTTCCAAACGTTGAACGGTTCCAGTGCCTCTTCTTTTAGCAGACACTCGGTGGGCATGGCCCTTTGGCTTTTGTCCTTTGCAAGTTCCTTGTAGATAAACTCATCTCCAAATCCAGCCGCATCAGCGTCGTGTTGGTCCGCTCCGTAATAGAGCTTGCCGATATGCGCCCAATATATCGCACCAAGACACATGGGGCATGGTTCGCACGATGAGTAGATCTCGCAGTCATCGAGCTTGAAGGTTTGCAACTTGTCGCAAGCCGTACGGATCGCCTGTACTTCGGCGTGGGCTGTAGGATCGTTGTTGGCGGTCACTCTGTTCACTCCTGTCGCCACGACCTTCCCGTTCTTCACTATCACCGCCCCAAACGGTCCGCCTTCGTTCCTTATGTTTTCAACAGCCAGCTTGATGGACTGCCGCATGTAATCTTCCTTATTCATACTCGTGTATTGTTTCTATGAAATATGTTATGATGTCTGTTGCTCGCAGTATCTCTCGGGGACGAACTCAATGCCGTACACCCTTTGCACCCAATTGATGTAAGTCTGTATCTCGGCAGTGATGGCCTCATTATCGGTAACAGGTTGGAAGACATTCAAGTCGCACCATAGTTTGTTGCTCTTCTTGTCATATTGCACCATTCCGAACGCTGTGCAGGTGTCATTATTCGAGAATGCTGCGAACTTATCAGCCATACGTTTAGGCACTACACCTATTTGCTTCCCGTCATCACGGATTACCATATAGCTTGATGTACTCGAACTGAGTGGCGCGTTGTCCAGGTCTTCCTGTTGTTTCCCGCTATTGCGTACGATGCAGATGGCCACGCCAATATCATCCTTGTTGCAATGATACTTGATGTCGGCCAATTTTATCTGGAACATGTGCAGCGACGGGGTAGGGGTATAAGCAGGATACTTCTTGTTCCACTCCTCCCTCTGTTTCTTGTCGATTCTCAACGCTATATAATATATAAGCGGTGAGCAGATCAGCAGCATGAGTAATACCGGTATCATTTTATTGAAGAGTTATTTTATTTTTCTCATCTCGTAGTCATTGACGAACTTCCTAATGGAATCCTGATCATCCTTCTTGCATATCATGAGTATTTTTCCGTTGTCGATCACAGCATAGTCGTGCAAGCCTTGTATGACTGCCACTTTGCCGTTAGGCAGTTCGACAATAGTATGGTCAGAGTCGTAGAACATTACGAGTCCTGTGCCCGGCTTCTGTCCCTCCGGAGTCAGCACGACATTACTGTCAGCAATCTTAGGCATTACGTTGTAGAGTTGTGACCAGGTTCCGATATCGTTCCAACCGAAATGACACAGCATGACATCCACATTATCGACTTTCTCAAGCACGCCGGTTTCAAGCGGGATGTTGGGACATATGGAGAATGCGCGTTCAATGATTTGAGGCAGTGTGTCGTCGGACTCAAATATGTTCTGCATTTGCTGAAGAACATCGGTCACCTGTGGTGACAAGTTCCTTATGGCATGCAGTATGGTCGTGGCACTCCACATGAATAGTCCTGTGTTCCAGAGAAACTCTTTGCTGTCGAGAAACATCTGTGCAAATTCCAACTGAGGCTTTTCAGTGAACGACTTCACACGGTATATGTGTTCCTGTAGTGGCTCTGCCATTTGAATGTATCCGAATGCGGTTTCAGGACGGGTCGGAGTGATGCCGAGTGTAAGCAGACGGTTGTGTTTGCTGACATAGTCGAATCCTCTTGCCATGTCTTCCTCAAGCCGTGCATAGTCTGTTATCAGTTGGTCTGCAGGAGTGACCAACATCAGTGCATCGGGATTGCGGCGTATTAAGTGCAATGCAGCCCAAACTACACTTGGGACGGTGTTGCGCCTCATTGGTTCGAGCAGGATGTTTTCCTTTGGAATACTTGGAAGTTGCTCGTAGCACAAGTCGGCATATTTCTCATTTGATATAACAAGTATGTTCTCTTTGGCAATGAAGTTTGAGTATCGCCGGAAGGTGGCTTGGAGAAGGGTTTCTCCTGTGCCGAGAATATCAATAAATTGTTTGGGCTTATTCTCTTGACTGCATGGCCATAAGCGCATTCCGATGCCACCTGCGAGGATGACACAATAGTGATTGGAATTCATAGTTGTTGCCATAATATATTGTACAGAGTTCTGTTTGGGTTTGACGGCAGGAAATGAAGCTGGTTGATAGTTTCCCGTTCGCCTTGCCTGTATTGATTATTAGTTTTAGTCTTTACTGCTTTGCTATGCGCAGGCAGTGGTTTATTGTTTACGACGCTAAATTAATAATTATATTTGATTGCAACAAATTTATTTGTCATAAAAAACAATGATTAACCAATATTAGGTATAAAAAGAATGGTGAAAACGCTGTAATGCTTATTGCATTTTATGTTCTGTGTCAGCACGACTTGTGCCGATGAATGTCGTCTTTATGCTTGTCGAGTGGCCCGTTGTCGGATTGTATGAGCTTTTGCCGGCATTGTGGTTTTGTCAATCCAAATATATTAGCTAAATTTGCTGTTTAAACGGATGGAACAAATGGCATACAACTTGAACAATAACAAACGCATAGCCAAGAACACCCTGATGCTTTACCTTCGGATGTTCTTCTCTATGGCTGTATCTCTGTATACCAGCCGTGTAGTGCTCCGGGTGTTACAATTTGACGACTATGGCATCTACAATGTGGTTGGCGGAGTGATTGTCTTGTTCACCTTTATGAATTCGGCAATGGCCGGTGCTACCCAGCGCTATCTCACGTTCGACATAGGGCGTAACGACAAGGAACGGCTGAAGAGAGTGTTCAGGACATCGCTGCAGATTCACATACTGATTGCTCTTGCTATATTGGTGCTTGGCGAGACTGTGGGTCTTTGGTTTGTTATGCATGAGCTTGTGATACCTCCCGACCGTATGAATGCCGCCTTTTGGGTATACCAGTTTTCTGTTCTTTCGTGTATGGTATCAGTGGTGAGCATACCTTTCAAT
This sequence comes from uncultured Bacteroidaceae bacterium, assembly GCA_964452915.1. Lineage (GTDB taxonomy): Bacteria > Bacteroidota > Bacteroidia > Bacteroidales > Bacteroidaceae > Colivivens. The sequence continues at coordinate 3,416 of CAYVNW010000021.1, forward strand.
GCCGATATAATTGCACACGAGCGAATGAACGTGTTTGCGTATATATCGATTGCCGACGTAGTCTTGAAGTTGCTCATTGTCTATTTGCTTGTAATAGCACCATTTGACAAACTTATCTTCTATGCGTTTCTTGTATTATGCGTACAGTTACTCATACAACTTATCTATGATGTTTACTGCCGCACACACTTCGATGAAGTGGGATTCACATTCAAGGTAGACCGTCAGTTGTTTCGTGAAATGTCGGGTTTTGCCGGATGGTCGCTTTGTGGCAATGCGGCATATATACTCTACACAGAAGGTGTCAACATAGTACTTAATTTATTCTTTGGTCCGGCCATTAATACAGCCCGTGGAATTGCTGTACAAGTACAAGGTGCTATATCGGGGTTTGTGAGCAATGTGCAGATGGCAGTTAATCCGCAGATAATGAAGTCGTATGCACAAGGTAACCTGAACCGTATGCACAGTCTCATGTTTGGCAGTTCAAAAATCTGTTTCTTCCTGTTGTTCTTCATTGTGTTGCCACTGGGCATAGAGGGAGGCATCGTGCTTGAAACTTGGTTGGGACGGGTACCGGAACACACGTTGTGGTTTTTGAGGCTAGTGCTTGTTGTAATGCTCATCGAGACTCTCGCCAACCCGTATGCTGTGGCAAATCAGGCAACAGGTAAAATTAAACTTTATCAGGCAGTTTGTGGTGGCATATTGTTGTGCATAGTGCCTGTGTCGTATGTTGTGCTTCGGTGTGGAGGCAGTCCGGAGAGTGTGTATGTAGTTTATATTGCCATGGCGTTGCTCGCTCAACTGGCACGCATATTCATCATGCGCAAACTGATAGATGTGCCGTTTCATTACTATTTTCATAAAGTGTTGGTGCCTGTAATACTTGTGTCGTCCGTATCGCCAATAGTACCGATAATCATATATGTCTGTACTCCTGTCAATGTTGTCACGTTTTTTGTTGTCTGTGCGGTGTCGGTAGTAACGACAAGTTTGTCTGTCTGGTTCTTGGGGCTCACTGTCGAAGAAAGAGATTTTGTCAGAATCGTGTTACGAAAACGATTGGGCCGTTATATTGATCCTGTCCGTGTCTTTACGCGTAAACTGTGCAATACTATATATTATATAATAAGGTGCAAGGGACGGATATTGTTTGTCAATTGTTTCATTGAGCAATGGTTTGGCAAATTGAGCCAGGATAATTTCGGCGATGAGCTAAATGTATATTTGCTTGAGGAACTGACCGGCAAGAAGGTTGTCAACATTAATGCCGTGTGCCTCCCCTTTGTGAAAAACTACATTGTCATTGGTTCGGTCATTGAGAACTTCACCCGTAAGAACACAATCATCTGGGGTGGCGGTACAATCGACGGATCTCATCTTCCCCTTTCAAACCATCCGCAACGGGTCTGTGCCGTACGTGGTCAGCTGACACGTCAGTATCTTATGGACCGTGGCATAGAATGTCCCCCAATATATGGTGACCCAGCCTTGCTTATGCCGTTGGTTTATGATCCGGATATTGTCAAAAAATATCGTATCGGAATCATTCCTCATGTGGAAGATTTGAACTCTCCGTTCATACAACAATTGAAGAGCAATTGTCCGGATGATGTTTTAATTATATCATTTAGAAACTATGGCGACTGGCACTGTGTCATAGACCAAATTAAGTCGTGTGAGTTTATATTTTCTTCTTCACTTCACGGACTGATACTTGCCGATGCCTATTGTGTGCCTAACATTTGGATAAAGTTGTCAGACAATATCATAGGCGGTGAATATAAGTTCCGTGATTATTTTTCATCGGTAGGCAGGCATGAGACAATACCTGTGGAAGTGAATGAGAGCACATCTTTACAGGCATTGACCGACGAAAAGGTCAAACGTACTGAAGCTGTCATTGATGTGAAACCTTTGATAGATGCATGTCCGTTCCGGCTTAATATTAAAAAATGAGTACATAAAAAAGGAAGAGGAAAAACATGAAGTTGTTCCCTCTTCCCTCGCTTAATGTTAATACTGTGTTTAAAATGCGTAATGTTCCGTATCTGTTTGTGGAACTGTATGTCATTTTAGTCTTCGTAGCCGTTAGGATTCTTCTTTTGGAAGTTCCATGAATCACGGCACATGTCTTCAATGTCGTATTTAGCCTCCCATCCGAGTTCTGCCTTTGCTTTAGCCGGATTGCAGTAGCATGTTGCAATGTCTCCCGGACGACGTGGCTTGATTACGTAAGGAACTTTGATGCCATTTGCTTTTTCGAAAGCGTGAACTACATCGAGAACACTGTAGCCGTGTCCGGTTCCAAGATTATAAATTGCGAGTCCGCATTTACGGTCGATTGCCTGCAATGCTGCAACATGTCCTGATGCCAGGTCAACTACGTGAATATAATCTCGTACGCCTGTACCGTCGGGAGTGTCGTAATCATTGCCGAATACTCCGAGTTCCTTGCGAAGTCCGATAGCTGTCTGTGTGATGTAAGGCATAAGGTTATTTGGAATACCATTAGGATTTTCACCTATCAGTCCACTTTGATGTGCGCCTATTGGGTTGAAATAGCGCAACAGCACAACATTCCATTCAGGGTCAGCCTTTTGAACATCCATAAGCACTTGCTCCAACATAGACTTTGTCTGTCCATATGGATTGGTACACTTGCCTTTTGGGCACTCTTCAGTGATTGGAATGATCGCAGGGTCACCATAGACAGTTGCAGAAGAAGAGAAGATAAAGTTCTTGCATCCGTTCTTGCGCATTGTGTCGAGAAGAACAAATGTAGCGTTCATGTTGTTCTCATAGTATTCAAGAGGTTTGGCAACAGATTCGCCTACGGCTTTAAGGCCAGCGAAATGAATGACTGCATCGATCTTGTTTTCCTTGAATACTTTGTCCATAGCTTCGCGGTCGCGAACGTCAGCCTTGTAGAAAGGTACTTCTTTCCCAATAATTTGAGCCACTCTCTTGAGGGCTTCTTCCTTTGAGTTTACAAGGTTGTCAACAACAACAACGCTATGACCTGCCTTGTCAAGTTCGATAATGGTGTGTGAGCCGATATAACCCGCACCGCCTGTTAATAGTATTTGCATAGTCGGTTATGTTTTGGTGTTGCAAATATATCCCTAATTTTTTATATGACAAAGTAAAAAAGAGAAAAAATGCAATCATTTTACGTTAGGCGTCTTTGTTTGCGGATTCAGGCAACTTAGTTTGCACTGACAGTCTCTGTTCATAAGCAATAATGATGTTAAGTAACAAAATTTGAGTTCAGTGTGCATAATTTGGGCTCATTCCAACTTTATTGATTAATTTACTTTTGTCTTTTGCGCGTTTTTGTTTTGTCATATCATGAAATATCATTACTTTTGCATATTATTTGTAAGGCATGTGGAAATCTTTTGTGAGGTAAAGTGACCATCAGGCAATAACAAAGATGAATCGTGCCGCCGAACGACGGTTAATAACTTTACGTAGGATATGGTTGTAAAATCATTAAATTGGCATAGGGATAAATGACAATAGCAGTAGACTTTGACGGAACGATATGCAAACATCGCTACCCGCAGATAGGGCCGGAGATTCCATTTGCGATAGATACTCTGAAACAGCTTCAGCAGGATGGACACAAACTCATTCTGTGGAGTGTGCGCGAAGGAGATTTGTTGACAGAGGCATTGGACTGGTGTAAGGAGCGCGGGCTTACTTTTTATGCGGTGAATCGCGATTATCCCGAAGAAGAGGAAGATAAAAACAATCATTTCTCACGTAAATTGAAAGTTGACATTTTTATTGATGACCGCAACCTTGGCGGACTGCCAGACTGGGGTACAATCTATCAGATGATTAAGTCTAATCTAACTTACGAAGATTTACTTGCTCACTATGAACAGAACAATGAGCCAGACCAACACAGAGAAAGACGCTCGTTCTTTCACCGTCTGCTTGGCAAATAATGAAGTTTGCAGTGTCCGATTCCGGCAAGCCGGATGAAGGTACACCTTTTATTATATATAGAAAAAAAAACAGTTACATAAAGAATGAAAAAGACTATCAAGTTCCTCGCGGCATGTGCGATGCTGGTTTTGGCATCATGCACATCTTACAAAACTGTGCCGTATGTCATTGATTCGGATTCGCTTGATACAAACCACCAAAACCCATCTCTCTATGATGCCAAAATCAAGCCAAAGGATATTCTTACCATTACGGTCAATACCGTTGACCCGAAGGTTTCTGCTCCGTTCAATTTGGTAAGCCAAAACATGGTTAATTCAACGTTGACTACTAATACGACAACACAAGCATCGTTGATGCAGTATTTGGTAAGCAATGACGGAACAATCGACTTCCCTGTTCTGGGAAAACTAAAGGTTGTTGGACTCACTAAGAACGAGTGTGAGGACATGATACGTCAGCGCTTGTCGACTTATATCACTAATGAGACTCCAGTCGTTACAGTGCGTATGCCTAACTTTGCCATATCTGTTGTCGGTGAGGTGAACCGCCCCGGACAGTTCACTATTTCAAAAGAGAAGGTAAACATATTCGAGGCACTTGCGCTTGCAGGTGATATGACTATATATGGTGTGCGTGATAATGTGAAGTTGATTCGGGAAGATGCCTCGGGAAAGAAAGAGTATCATACTCTTAATCTTAACGATGCATCGGTTATATTCTCGCCATATTATCAATTGCAACAAAACGATATAGTTGTTGTAACCCCTAACAAGACAAAGGCAAAAAACTCAGGTATTGGTCAAGAAACTACGTTATGGTTCTCGGCAACGTCAATACTCATATCAGTTGCCAGCCTTTTGGTCAACATATTTAATTAAAGCCGCTATCAGCAATCAAAATTCTAAATTAACAAAACAAAGCTAATTATGAGTTCTACAGATGATATAAAGCAAAATGTCGACAATCAGGAACAGGAAGAGTCCAATGGCTTTAATCTGAGCAAAATTATATATTTCCTCACGCTTTACTGGTATTGGGTTATAGCGAGTGTAGTTGTGTGCCTTATTTGTGCATTTGTCTACGTACGGTTCACTCCGAAGGTATACGAGATCAAGGGCTCTGTTCTTATACGGGACAACGACAACAGACGAAGCAGCAGAAATCAGCAGTTGTCAGCTCTGACCGATTTGATGGATATGGGAGCACTTACTACAAGCCAGAATTTCGATAACGAATTGGAAATTCTGAAGACTCACACACTTGTGCAGAAAGTGGTCGACCATCTCGGACTTAATATCCAAACATATTTAAACAGGGCGTTTGCTGTGAACACGCCATTGTATAAGTACGACAATCCACTGATTATCACTTTTGACCAGAAAGAAGATAAGGACCTGTATGGAGCAATCAAGCTTGACTTGGACTATTACAAGAACGGAAGCTTGAACGCTGAGGCTACTTATTATAATAAAGATAAGGAAAAACTCGTGAAACGGCAGAAATTCAGTGCGCTCCCTGCAACTATGGTTCTTGATATGGGAACCATCAGATTCGAGAGAAACGACTCTGCCAAGGTTGAGATTAAAAAAGATCCTATACCGCTGATCACAAATATATATTCAGCTGACGCAATGGCGACTGCTTATGTCAACAACCTTGACATACAGGCGTCATCAAAGAAAACTACAATCGCACTTATGTCACTTACAGATGTCAAGGCACAACGTGGGGTTGACTTCCTCAATAAACTTGTGGAAGATTACAACAACGATGCCAATGAAGACAAGAATGAAGTGGCTCGACGTACTGCGGAATTCATAGACCAGCGTATTGATGTCATCAATCAGGAATTGGGAACAACTGAGGATGAACTTGCGGAATATAAACAGCGTACCGGACTTACCGATATTCAGAATGATGCAAAAGTGGCAATCGAGCAGAAGACTGAATATGAGGCTAAAAGCAACGAGATAGCAACACAGGTAACTATTGCAGAATCTTTACGTGACTATGTTAACAATCCGGCAAATAAGTATCAGGTGTTTCCTGTCAATGTAGGCTTAAAGGATCAAAATTTCATTTCAGCAGTCAATGATTACAATAAGGCAGTGCTTGAACGTAAACGTTTGTTGCAAACATCCAGCGCCAATCACCCTGCTGTGGTTCAGATGACAGCTGATGTCGACGCATTGTATGAGGCTGTGAAAACCAGCGTTGAGAGTACACTGCGTGGTTTGCGTACGCAACAGCGTGACCTTGCAGCTCACGAGGGACAATATAAAGGTACCATCGCTCAGGCACCGGAGCAAGAGAAAGACTTGACAAAGATAAGCCGTCTGCAAGAAATTAAGTCTGAATTGTACATGATGCTTCTCCAAAAACGTGAGGAGAATGTCATCAACCTTGCTGCAACAGCTAATAACGGACGTATGATCGAGGTGCCTCGTGCATCAACACGGCCTGTATCCCCGAAGAAGAGTATCATATACCTTGTGGCCCTTGTTGTGGGACTTGGTTTGCCATTCGGAATATTCTGGCTGATAGAGTTCTTTAGATACAAAGTCGAGAACCGTGAAGATGTCAAGAAGATTACCAATGTGCCTATAGCTGCCGAGTTGCCTTTGGCTAAATCTGGAAAGGTAGAAGGAGCGATCGTGGTGCATGAGAACCAGAACAACATGATGGAAGAGGCTTTCCGTGGATTACGAACCAATGTTTTGTTCATGCTAAAGCCTGGACAGAAGGTCATTCAAGTCACTTCGTCACAGCCAGGAGAAGGAAAGAGTTTTATTGCAGGTAACCTTGCAGTGTCGCTTGCTTATCTTGGCAAAAAGACTGTCATTATAGGACTTGACATTCGCAAGCCTGGACTGAATAAGGTGTTCCAACTCAGTACACGTACTGATGGTATATCTAACTATCTTGCCAACCCTACAGACTATCCTCTCAGTCGCATTACCCAGCATTCACACTTAAGTGACAATCTTGATATAATCCCGGGCGGTACAATCCCGCCAAACCCGACTGAGTTGGTCGCACGCGATACATTGGTACAAGCAATTAGCGAACTGAAACAGATATATGACTACATCATTATCGACACAGCTCCTATTGCCATTGTTACCGATTCGGATATTATCAGCCGTGTAGCTGATATGTGCCTGTATGTTGCCCGCGTAGGTACTACTCCGAAAGCGGCGCTTGAATATGTCAATGAACTTAAACAGAACAAAAAGTTCGATCAGCTTGCTATTGTCCTTAACGGTGCCGACCTCGCTAAGCGTAAGAACAGATACGGCTACGGCTATGGCTACGGGAAAAAGTACGGGTACGGTTATGGATATGGTTACGGCTATGGACACGGTTATGGTTATGGAAATGAGAACCAATCAGGTAAACACCATCACCATCATCATCACACCGGCAAAGCAGAAGAGTCAAAATCCTCTAAAGCGTAACATAGATGCAATTAGCGATGCGTTTGGCTTATAAGCCAAACGCATCTGCTTTGTAGGAAGAGAATGTTAAAACACGAAGAGAGTCCATTAATAAATGCAACGTTTTTGAGAAACGTAGCATAAAGAATGGGATTCAGTTCAAAAGAAAAAGCTCGGTAGCAATTCAAAAAGAAAAAAGGAGTAAACGTAGCATAGTGCGTGAGAGACAGGAGTGGTTTCCAAATCCGTTTACTACCGTTTACTATCTGTTTACTAAAATGCCTGTGGTCGTACGTTCATAGCCTGGTTAGTAAACGGATTCGTTTACTATCCGTTTACTAAAATGCATCAATTCTGTGGTCGTACGTCCACAGAACATGCTGATTTACAGGCAAAATCAACATCGCGGCATTGTTGCACGGCATGATTATAGCGTACTGAAGATCCGCTCCTCCTTTTAGGCGTCGGAATGATGTGAAGGGATAGCTTCGGCTTCGGAATGATGTAAGGAAGGTCGCCGGGATGGCACTTTACATGAATGTCACATCAAAAAAAACATTGTTCCCCTCGCGCGCGCGTATATATAATAAGGTGTGTTATTTTAGTAGTGAAAAACCGACCAAGGGCCAAAGGAAAAATTGAATTTGAGACTCCGAAAAAACTCGCCTTCAAAAACTTTTTATAACTTCGCATTTGCTGTTGGACGCTACAGAGATTGTTAAAACAAATAGTCACGAGAAAAAAACTATATTTGTAAGCTTTGTTTAAAATTATTTATTACCTTTGCATGTTGGATAAATAATGCATAAGACGCTTAACTTGCCTGCTGCATTTCTTATTAAACAAGACATACGAACTGACAAAAACGAATAATCATGTGTGGAATTGTAGGTTACATTGGCTCACGTCGGGCTTTCCCGATTCTGATTAAAGGTCTGCACCGCTTGGAATATCGTGGATATGACAGTGCAGGTTGTGCACTTGTAGATCCTAATGGTGAACTGTATGTATACAAAGCGAAGGGGAAGGTATCTGATTTGGAGGATGTGGTAGCTACAAAAGAACTGATACCAACAGCTGAGTTGTTTGAATCGAACAAGTCTGTTGCTTTGCAATCAACTTTGGGAATCGCCCATACACGATGGGCGACTCATGGTGCACCGTCTGAAGTTAATGCACATCCACAGACATCGCAAAGCGGAAACATAACTCTTGTCCATAATGGCATTATCGAGAACTATGTCACAATACGCGAGCAGTTGGAAAAACGTGGGTTTACATTCAACTCGGAGACTGATACGGAGGTATTGGTGAACCTGATTGAATATGTTATGGAGGAAAACAATCTGACGTTGCCTACAGCGGTGCGTATTGCCCTCACTAAAGTATATGGTGCCTATGCAATCGCTGTTATAGACCGACGCAACCCGAACCTTATAGTTGCAGCACGTAAGTCCTCTCCTCTTGCCATTGGAATAGGGAAGAGAAATCCTACAGACAGAGAAGTTTATTCAGCACCTTCCGAGTATTTCCTCGCTTCGGACGCGTCGCCAATTGCAGAATATACAAATCACATAGTGTATTTGCACGATGAGGAAGTAGCCGTAATTGAACGCGGTAAGGAACTGAAGGTATATGATCTCAATGGAGCCGAGACAGAGGCGGAGGTAAAGGAAGTAAACGTAGACCTGTCAATGCTCAGTCATGAAGGATATCCTCATTTTATGCTTAAGGAGATATTCGACCAGCCGAACGTATTGCGCGACTGTATGCGTGGACGCATTGTGGGCGAGCCTGCCAACATAGCGGCAATTGACACTTTGGGCACCTTCGGTACAAACGGAATTCCTGGAGCTGGTGGCATGGCATCGAAAATAAGTCTCAACGGGAAGGGTGTAAACGATGTCGGAGGTCAGTACGAGACATACAACGTCATACTAACCGGTGTTATCCAAAACCGCAGGCGCCTGTTGCGCGCTCGTCGAATTATCATTGTCTCATGCGGAACGTCGTGGCATGCCGGACTGATAGGCAAACAGCTCATAGAGCATTTCTGCCGCATACCGGTGGAAGTGTCGTATGCAAGTGAATTCCGTTATAGTGATCCTGTGATTGAACCGGATGATATTGTGGTCGCCATATCCCAATCGGGAGAGACTGCGGATACACTCGCCGCAATGAAACTGGCAAAGCAAGAGGGAGCATTTGTTTATGGAATAGTGAACGGGGTGGGAAGCTCCATAGCAAGGGAATCCGACTCGGGCACTTATATTCATGTCGGTCCTGAGATAGGTGTAGCCTCGACCAAAGCATTCACCGGACAAGTAGTAGTGCTTACAATGATAGCCCTTGCACTTGGAATGATAAAGGACACGGTGTCGCAAGAAGAATACGAAAAGACCATTGCCGAACTCATGTGTATACCAGACAAGATTCAGACAGTCTTGAAACAGAACGACAAGATCCACAAATTGGCACAGTCGTTTGTGGATACACATAACTTCCTGTATTTAGGGCGTGGATACAATTATCCGGTGGCTCTTGAAGGAGCACTCAAACTGAAGGAAATCAGCTATATTCATGCAGAAGGCTATCCTGCCGCCGAAATGAAGCACGGACCGATAGCACTTGTTGACGAAGAGTTGCCTGTAGTGTTTATTGCAACACATGATAAACTCTATCAGAAGATTATCTCTAACATGCAGGAGGTAATATCGCGCAGGGGTAAGATTCTCGCCATTGTTACAGAAGGCGACGAAACGGTGAAGGCAATGGCAAAGGAGGTTATTGAGATACCGAGTACGATTGAGTGCCTTACTCCTATACTAAGTGTCGTTCCTCTCCAACTTCTTGCTTATCACATAGCAGTTGCTAAAGGTTTGAATGTGGACCAACCTCGCAATCTGGCAAAATCTGTAACAGTAGAATAATGAAAACTTATAAGATAATTACAAAACGAATATCAACCTATGATAAATACAGACGAAGATGAAGGTAGTAATTACAAAAGATTATTATGAGATGTCAAAGTGCGCCGCTCATTTTGTGGCACACAAAATTCTAAAAGCAAATCCAACGGAGAGTAAGCCTTTTAAGTTGGGATGTCCTACAGGTTCTTCACCAGTCGGGATGTATCAGGAACTTATCAGGATGAACAAGGAAGGAAAAATCTCATTTAAGAATGTTATCACCTTTAATATGGATGAGTATGTCGGACTGCCTGAAGACCATCCGGAGAGTTATCACAGTTTTATGTGGAAGAACTTCTTTAATCATATTGATATAAAGAAGGAGAATGTGCATATTCTTGACGGGAATGCGAAAGACTTGATAGCCGAGTGTGAACACTATGAGGAGATGATAGCAGAAGCAGGTGGCATTGACTTGTTTCTCGGTGGCATAGGTCCTGACGGACATATTGCTTTCAATGAACCAGGAAGCAGTCTTACATCAAGAACCCGTATCAAGACTCTGACAACGAATACCATTCAGGCAAATTGCCGTTTCTTTGACGATGACATGGCGAAAGTGCCGAAGCAGGCCTTGACAGTTGGTGTCGGAACGGTGATGGATGCAAAGGAGGTACTGATTTTATGTAGTGGTCATCATAAAGCCCGTGCGTTGAAGCATGCAATTGAGAACGGTGTGAACCACATGTGGACTGTAAGTGCATTGCAAATGCATCAGCATGGAAATATAATATGTGATGAGGACGCATGTGTTGACTTGAATGTGTCGACATATCAGTATTTCAAAGACAAACAACGTATAGAAGGTTTAATTGACCATTATATCAATATGTTTTAGGATTTGATACACATAGTTGTCATATAAACAGAGGGCGTTCCGTAAGGGAATGCCCTCTGACTTATTTAAAGATAAGTTCTATCCTGTATGTCTTTCATTTTCCAAGCCGCCATTGTACGCCGACATTCAAGATAAAAAAGCTGTTGCCTCCGGAATTAACTCCCAATCCTGTAGGTCCGACATCTCCATAATATTCACTGGTCACGATATGCACAACGAAGTCACCATAAAGACTCAGGCGGTTGTTGAGTTTCCGTGTACATCCGACTCCCGCACCTACAAATGGTGACCCTGAACCGAGTGCAAAGTTGCGAGCTATTCCCATACGTGGCATTATGAGAACATTCCATTTCCTGTTGGCATCATATCCGTTTAGTAGGCTGTTCATATTGAGCAGTACATCCAAGTACACAAGCATGCATCCTCCTTTGTCCATGTTGATACCATTAGCCCCAGCAGGTGCTACCCATTCCAATTTCTTATTTTCGAACAGCCGGAATCCGTTTTCCCAGTTGATCCGTCCCCGCAATCCTATATCAGGTGAAAACCATTTGCCAACACCTGCATTAAGACCAAAGCTTGTACCTTTAGGTATAACCTTGCTGAAGTTATGGCCATACGGATTGTGTAATGTCATGTCAAGTCCGCACTCCACGAACCATCCGTCCCAAAATGACTTGCAGATGACGATGTCTTCTTCTTGATCTGCACTTTGTTCTTGCTCGGGACTACTGTTTTGTGGCAAAACTGTATCCCGTGCTTGTACGATAGTGCTGCTTGCCATTATAAAGAGGACTGACAATATATATTTTCTCATAAACTATCTATTTTTATTGCGGTTGTTGCCTTATATACTTTTATTTGATCAGTGCTTGTTTAATCCCAGTGTCAGTTTACCTTTTTGAATGTGCTTGTCCCGAGATTGATTTGCAACCCGACATTTATATCTATAAATGCATTGAACTCTGAGCCGGTGTCGGTAGGAATGGGTATAAAACCACTTGATACTCCATGATATGCTACATCAAAGTATATCTTTAATTTGTCGTTGATCCGAAATGTGTTACCAAGTCCTATGGCTACGATAGGCGTGCCTTTCTTTGAACCAAAATTATAGCCGACCCCAGCACGTGGAAATATCTGCAAGTTCCAAAATCTGTTAGCTTTGTAACCCCACAAAATGTTGTGAGCATCCAGTTGGATGTCTCCAACGAAGTATATATAACCACCTTTGTGCATATTTTCACCTGGTTCAAACATTGGTGCAAGCCAATTTGCATGATTGTTACGGAAAATTCCCATACCATTTTCCCAATTAAACTTTACGCGAAGTCCTATTTCAGGGGTGAACCATTTTCCGGCTGCCACATCTATTCCGAACGTCTTTCCGTTAGGAAAAACCTCTTTGAAAAACGGGTAGCCATTCGGGTCTTGAAGAGACATGTCGAGTCCGGTCTGAACATACCAATTCTGCCAAAGTTTATTTTTATAGACGGCATGTTCTGAGGAAGACTGAGCAACCGCAGTTATAGTGGCTAACATTATTATTAGCTGTAGACAAATAATTCTTTTCATGAATTACATTATATATAATTATGATACAAAGATAATAAAGAAATATGAGATACCAAATTTGTTTGTGTGAAAAATGAAAAGCAGATGGCTTTTACTCTGTTGCCATCATTCATGTATAGTTCTTGGATACATTTCGTTTCCTTCTTACCCATTATATTGATGTCCCGACATCCGTACTTTTTACAAAATTGAAGCGGTTAGTGAAAATCATTAATAAAAATTTTGTTGTCAAAGAATAAAAACGTATTTTTGCGAATGAATTATTAGAATGCTTTTATAATCTACCACGACTCTTATGTAAGAATGTCGAGGCAAAACAAAGAAAATATATGGATCAGAAAAAGGCGAGGGAGTTATATTACTATAAAGTGCCCGTATTTATTACAGACATGATTGTGCATTGCCTGATTTTTTTGTTGTTTGTAAATATACTGGATGATACGACAGAATTTAAAACCAATGGTGTCATTATAGGTTCTGTCTTCTTACTTGCCGTTTCGTATGCATTGGCGATTGTTGTATGGCCATTGAAATTGACGGAGCGTGGAATATCCATAGCAAGAGTAATACTACGGGCTATTATCCAGAGCCTTGCCACGATCATTATCTTTATGCTACTCATAGGTGTGGTATATAAGATTGTTCCCCGTACATTTATCGTTGAGATGTTGGGTGTGGATTTATTGTGTATTATAACGGTTCATATAATTTTTGCCGCTTTCATCCGACATCTAAGAAAAGGTGGAAAGGGTGCTATCCCTGTAATTTTTATAGGTGCCGACCATAACAACAGGTCAATATATAAGGACATGGAAGTCGGAACCGGAGCAACGGGATATGTCGCAAGGGGTATGTTTACTTCGTTGTATCCGGACAAAGTCCCTGACAGCCTGCCTAATCTTGGAAAAATAAGTGATGCTTTGCCATACTTGGTATCACATAAAAAATCGATACAGGAAGTGTTCTGTTCACTCAGTCCGAGCAAGCCGGAAGAACTTGAATTTATAAATCCTATTATACGATTCTGTGAGCAAAACTTCATACGGTTTAATTATGTGCCTAATATGGAAGGTTATCCTAAGCACAGAATGTCACTCTCGAAAATCGGACGCACTACTGTTATACGTCTGCACGAAGAACCACTTGGCAATCCTTTGTCACACGGAATGAAACGTTTATTTGACATCATCGTTTCCGGGCTATTCTTATTATTGGTGTTTTGGTGGTTATACATAATTGTAGGTATAATTATAAAGAAAACATCACCAGGTCCGATATTCTTTAAACAAAAACGAACCGGTTACAATGGAAAGTCATTTGACTGTCTGAAGTTCAGGTCTATGAAAGTCAGTGCAGACGCGGATACAAAACAGGCAACGGAAGACGATCCGCGTAAGACTCCATTTGGTGACTTCATACGACGTACAAGTATCGATGAGTTGCCCCAATTCATTAATGTGTTTAAAGGGGACATGTCGGTTATAGGTCCGCGTCCGCATATGGAACATCACACGGAAATCTATTCACATCTTATCGGAGACTATATGGTCCGTCATTTAGTAAAGCCCGGAATAACGGGTTGGGCACAAATCAATGGATGCCGTGGCGAAACTAAGACGGTTAAGGATATGGAGGATCGTGTGGAGCACGACATTTGGTATATAGAACATTGGTCTATGGCTCTTGATATCGAGATATTCTTCCGAACTATTTGGCAAGTCCTAAGAGGTGATAAGCAGGCATATTGAGAACATGAGACAAATCAGAACGCTCATCGTATTACTCTTGTTATCCGTTTGCTTTGTTACGGACGCATCTGCCCAGCAGGTGGATATGCATATGACGGACAGGAAGGAGTCGAAGAATATATTTAACCATTTGGACTTTTCTGCTACATTGGGCTCCATGGGACTTGGGTTTGATTTTGCCATGCCCATAGGCAATTATGTGCAAGTGCGTGGCGGAGGTACTTGGATGCCACACTTCAGAGTAAACGTGAAGTATGAAATTCTGATGACAGAGGCATCGAGCAGGCAAGATGGCAGGGAAAAGTTTGAAAAGGCAGCAAACCTGTTGAAACAACTCACCAATAAGGAGGCTCGCAACGACATATCAATGTTGGTTGAACCAAACAACAATAATTTTAAGTTCCTCGTAGATATATTCCCGTTTAAAAATCGAAATTGGCATATCACTACAGGATTCTATTGGGGAAATTCTACATTCGCAAAAGCGGTGAACCGGACCGAGGATATGACAAATCTCGTTATGGTTAACCTGTATAACAATATTGTGGATAAGGTCCTTGCAGGGGAAAACATAGCTACATTTGAAGGCCAATCCATCAGAGTACCTGACGAATTAGTAGATAAGGTAAAGAGTTATGGCTATATGGCGGTGTTTATGGGACCATGGCTGCATGATGAATATAATTCGGATGGAGAACTTATTCATGAAAAAGGTGAACCCTATTATTTAAGACCAAGTGCCGACAATATGGTCAGATGTAATGCAATAGTCAACAAGTTTAAGCCATACTTAGGCGTTGGCTATACTACAAAGTTCAAAAAAGGCGGTGACACGTCAATATCAATTGATGCCGGTGCATTGTTTTGGGGCGGACGTCCCGATCTTGTCACGCATGAAGGAGTGGATATAATGCATAAGGTAGGCAAGAATGGAGGTGATATAGAAAAAACGGTAAACTTCATAAAGAAATTCCCTATATATCCCGTACTTGAAATAAGGGTTACGCAACGCATCTTTTGATTTTTGAAAATGTCGCTTGTGTGTATGCATGTTATTACAATTATGATATATACAATAGCGGCAAGCGATGATTTGTGAATTTTTATTGAAAAAGTTTTGTAGTTTAAAAATAATGTTGTACCTTTGCATTCGAATTCAGTAAGTAATTTACATAATATCGCGGAGTGGTAGCAGTGGTAGCTCGCCAGGCTCATAACCTGGAGGTCATTGGTTCGAACCCAATCTCCGCAACAAGAAATGAGTGAGATGCTTGTATGATATAGATTCGTACAGCATCTTTTTTTATATCGTTTATAAACGTTGTCAGATATAGTATGAAAGATAATAATGATGAATTGTTTCCTGTGGTTGATGAGGATGGAAATATAATTGGTGCGGTGAACAGAGGCGAGGCACATAGTGGCAGTAAAATTCTTCATCCTGTTGTACACATGCATGTGTTTGATAGTAATGGTAACTTATATCTTCAATACCGGCCTGGATGGAAGGACATTCAACCCAATAAATGGGATACATCGTGTGGAGGACATGTTGATTTGGGTGAAAATGTAGATATGGCTTTAAAACGGGAAGTGATGGAAGAATTGGGGGTCGAAGTGAACAACCCTGAGTTCCTCGGTTCATATGTGTTTGAGAGCGACCGTGAAAAAGAACTTGTTAATGCGTTCAAGATGGTTTATGATGGCGAGATCCATCCAAACGAGCAAGAATTGTCTGGGGGCAGATTCTGGAGTAAACAAGAAATATCAGACAATATAGGCAAGGGAGTATTTACTCCAAATTTCGAGCATGAATACATAAAATATTTTGGTTAAACCTACTTTAATGCTTTGTGTACTGCCTGGAATATGTATTGCTCCGGAAGTAAAGTACGATGTCGGCCTTTTCATAAATAGTACGTTCGAAAAAACAAAATTATAAAATAATTTTGTCATATAAGGAAAAGTCATTATTTTTGTAATGGATAATGATGGGTGTGAAGAAAACGAACAAAATATTAAAGAGAATAGGGTGGGTGATTGCTTCGCCAATCATCCTGTTGTTTGTTTTGTGCATTGCTATATATATTCCTCCAATTCAAAAACTGATAGTAGACTTGACCGCAAACTATCTGAGTAATGAAACTGGAATGCAAATAAGCGTAGATCGTTTTCGATTGAAATTTCCTCTTGATTTTTCTGTGGGTGATGTACTTGCCGTGCAAGATACAGATACTGTATTATATGCACATGAACTGCTGTTAGACGTTAAACTAAAACCTCTGTTCAATGGTGAACTTTTGATAAACAATGCTGCTGTCAATGGATGTGTAGTGGACACGAAAGACATGATTGACGCAATGAAACTGAGCGGACGGATCGGCAGTTTGCAGTCCGATCATATATCGATGGCTTTCAATGATGGAAATATGACGGTACCGTTACTTGTATTGAATCATTCCAGTATCTGCATAACAATGGCAGATTCTGTACCAGAAGATACTTCGGAGTCAAGTGAATCTTTTTTAAAGTCAATACGTATTGATAGAGCTGACATTGATGATGTGGCATTTAATATGAACCTTGCGCCAAGCAGTGACAGTACATATATAAGTACACATTTCGGAACTGCGGATTTCTCGTGCATGCTCGATTTGGAAGGAGGCAACTATAATGTTGACTCATTGGTGATACATGAATCTGATATTAATTACGACATAGGCAAGGCTACTCCTCTTGCCGGCTTTGATCCTAATCATATAAATCTAAGTGGAGTAAATGCCAATATTAGTTCATTGTATTATTTGTCAACAGGAGAATTGAAAGTAAATATAAGGAATCTTGCAGCTAACGAGCGTGGCGGACTTTCGCTTGCATCGGCCAATGGCGTTTTCAAAATGGACGAAACCAGTCTGATGCTTGCTGATTGCCACTTGAATACAGAACAAAGTGCATTACAACTTAATTTCGTAATGGATTTAAATGCCTTTGACGATGTGAACCCCGGACAATTGTCGATCGATGCGGCTGGTTATGTAGGCAAAGACGACATAATTCCGTTTGCATCCGATTTCGCACGGAACTTAAAACAATCATGGCCACAAGAGCCCTTGAATATCACTTTGTCTGCTAACGGAAACATGCAACGACTGGATGTGAACCAACTGAGTATGGCAATGGATGGAAAATTCGACATCAAAGGTGATTTGACGTTAACGAATTTGATGGATGAGGATGGCAACATTGGAGTGAAGACCCACATTGATGCTAAAGGTGGAAATCTCAGTTTTGTTAATGGATTGTTGCCTGCGGACGTAGCTTCTTCATTTAAGATTCCAGCCGGTATGTCATTGACCGGCGATTTCTCAATGGCAGACCAACACATACTCGCTGATGCATATTTGAACTATGGCCGTTCTTCTGCCTCATTGAAAGCGGATTATAACATGAACAATGATGCATACGACATTGATTTTGTGGCTGACAGTCTGGCTATTGATGCCTTTGTGCCTCTGACCGACTCCTGCTCAATGACCGGACATCTTTTGGCAAAAGGACAGGGATTCAATTTTGACTCGTCAAAGACTTATTCCGACGTGAAGATTGATGTAAGCCATGTTGATTATGGCACATATTATCTGAACGGAACACAAGCAGCTTTGCAATTGAACGACCACCAACTTGATGCTAATATTGATTTTGGCGACCCCCGTATTGATGGCAGTTTTACTGTAAGCGGAACAATGGCTAACAAAGGAGTGGCTGCAGCTATGATCTTGGACTTGCCGTTTGCCGACATTTGTGCCTTGGGACTGTCTGACGAGCCTTTAACTGCACATGCAACCCATGGCAACTTTAAGGCAAACAGCAATTTTGGTGATATTTTTCTTGTGGACGCTGTTGTCGATGGCGTTGAAGTCGTATACAAAAATGACAGCTTGACGACTGAAAAATTTAATTTGTATGCACAAAGTACTGTAGATACTACAATGATCACGTTGCATACAAGTGACTTCAATTTAGATTTCCATGCGTCAAGTAATCTATCAGCTTTAATAGACCAGTTTACAAAGATAGGTAGTGTTACTGCTGAACAATTACGTACACGCAGTCTCGACCTTGAATATTTGAAGCAGATGATGCCGGATGTAACGTTGTCTGCCAATATTGGCAACCAGAACCCGATAAGTAAATTCATCTTCATGCAAGGAATCAAGTATGGGGCAGTCGGAACGAACATTCGGACATCGAAGGAATATGGACTTCAAGGTACGTTACATGCCTATAATGTAAATACGGATTCTATAGCGATTGATACAATCTTTATCGACCTAAATCAGGATTCTTCCAGAATCAGTGTCGATGTAGGTATAAACTGTCCTGACCAAGATCTTTGTTCTGCGTTTACAGCCAACTTAAACGGATATTTGTCTCCAAGAATAGCGGATATCCATCTAACATATCTCAACGCAATGCAGGAAAAAGGCATTGACTTGGGAGTTATTGGAGAGGTGCAAAGTGACAGCGTTCTGCATGTGCATCTTTATCCTGAAGAACCAATCATAGCTTACAGTACGTTCAGGGTGAATGAAAATAATTTCATCGATATTCATAATGGTGAGAAAATTTATGCTGATGTACTAATGCAATCGAATACTGACAGTTGCTCTGTTTCAATATATGCCAATCCTGCTGATTCCGTACTTCAGAACGTTGAGGCAGTGATTAAGAACTTGAACTTAGGCTCATTAATGACAGTCTTGCCTTTCCTTCCTCAAATGTCGGGGATGCTTGAGGTAAATGCAAACTATGTGCAGAAATCAAAAGGATTTACTGTTGATGGACTCGTTGCGATTGATGATTATGTATATGAGGGAACTGCTATCGGTGATTTGATGGCAGTCTTGAACTATCAGCCAATGGGTGAGGCGGGGCATGACATTAATGCCATGTTGTTCAAAGATGAAGAACATGTTGCTACAATAAAAGGAAATTATAATGTAGAGGGGCTCAACCGATTAAACGCTTCTGCAATGCTTTTACGTTTGCCACTGTCAGTCGCAGGAGCATTTATTGAAGATGAGGTATTTGCACTAAGTGGATACATAAGTGGTATGATGAGTTTTGTTGGTCCGATTGACACACTATTGGTCAACGGATCCTTGTCTACAGAAAACGTACATGTATATAGCGACATTTATTCGTTTGACTTAGCAGTCGAGGATAAGGATTTGGTATTCGACAACAGTCGTATTGATTTTGACGAACTTAAAATATATGGAGCAGGTGACAATCCACTAACTGTGAACGGATATGTTGATTTCTCTGACCTTAATGAAATGCACATAAATCTAAGCCTGTACGGACAGAATTTCCTCGTGTTTGACACAAACCGGACACGCAAGACTGCTCTGTTCGGCAAACTGTATGGAGACTTCTTCGCACGTGTAAATGGAACAACCAATGATTTGAAGATCCGTGGTTTGGTCAATGTACTCAATACAACAAATATTACGTATATCATGACCAACACACCATTGTCGATCGATTATCGTTTAGACGACATTGTGACTTTTGTCGACTTTTACGCACCTCCTACAGAAGAAGTCAAGGCTACACACACGTTTCTTGGTTTGGATATGAACATACGTCTTGAGATAGAAGATGGAGCAAAAGTACGTTGTGAATTCTCTGCGGATAAACAGAGCTATGTAAATGTGCAAGGCGGAGGTACGCTTACAATGAGTTATACTCCTGAGGGCGTGTTCAATCTGCTTGGCAGATACACAGTGAATGATGGAGAGATGAAGTATACTCTGCCTGTCATTCCACTGAAGACTTTCACTATAGCTAAAGGTTGCTATATTGAATTTACCGGCAAACCGTCGAACCCTACGATGAACATTACTGCAACAGAGCAAACAAAGGCAAGTGTGAGCAACTCAGACGGATCGAGCCGTACCGTTTTGTTTGATGTCGGCTTGAAGATCTCCAATACGCTTGAGAACATGGTACTTGAGTTTACCATAGATGCTCCGGAAGATATTGCTGTGCAAAACGAACTTGCCGGGCTCACATCTGAAGAAAAGAATAAACTTGCTGTTGCACTTCTGGCTACGGGTATGTATCTTTCAAGTTCAAACCAATCCGGATTCAGCACCTCTAATGCCCTCAATAACTTCCTGCAAACAGAGATAAACAATATTGCAGGCAAGGCTGTAAGTTCGGCGACAAAGATTGACATGTCTGTAGGTATGGAACAAACGAAGCGCGATGATGGCACAACCCGTACCGACTATTCATTTAAGTTCACTAAACGGTTTTTCAGTGACAGGCTCAATGTCGTTATAGGTGGACGCATTAATGCCGATGGCAACCGAACCAATAATGAGGCAGGTGCCTACATTGACGATGTATCGCTTGAATGGCGTCTTGATAATGGCGGCACACAATATATTCGTTTATTCCACGACAAGAATTATGACAACTTGGTAGAAGGTGAGTTGACTGAGAATGGAATGGGTGTCGTTCTGAGAAAGAAATTAGATAGTATAACTGATCTGTTTATTTGGAAGAAAAAAAGTAATGATAAAGAAGGTAAGTAATTTGATAATAGGTCTGATGATGTCTGTCATATTGCTGTCTGCTTGTTCCACTACAAGCGGCCTGCAGGAAGGAGAGACTCTTTATACCGGCATTAAGAAAATTACGATTGAAGACAAAAAAAATACATATGATGAGAGTGTTGCACTCACGGAAGTGGAGGCAGCTCTGGAATATGCACCAAACAATTCATTTATGGGAAGCTCGTCAGTCCGGTTTCCTGTTCCAATAGGATTGTGGATATATAATGGCTTAGTCAACAAACAGAAGTCGGGTTTTAATAAATGGCTTTTTAATACATTTGGAACGACCCCGGTGACGCTGACGATGGTTAATCCGGAAACACGTGTAAAGGTAGCTACAAATACTCTTCAAAACTATGGTTACTTCCAAGGCAAGGTGAGCTACGACATTCTTAAACAGTCTAATCCCAAGAAGGCGAAGATTGCTTACAACATAAAATTAGGTGAGCCCTATCTGCTTGATTCCATTCGATATGCGTTTCCCTCTGCACAAGACAGTGTAATAAAAGCAACAGCTGCAGATTCATATATTCACCAGAACGGACAGTTCAGTGTTGTAGATTTGCAATCGGAGAAAGACCGGATTACGAGCGCATTGCGTGATAATGGCTTTTATTATTACAGGTCAGATTATATTAACTATTATGCAGACTCAATGTTAGTACCGCAACGTGTCAAATTACTGGTATTGCAAGACCCTGACATCCCATTGCGTGCAGAGCATAAATGGTATATAGGCAATATAAGTACCTACATTCGTGGAAGAGAACCTAAAAAGGGGGACACGCAAATTGAAGGTTTTGCTGACTCAACTGATATGCGTGGTTTAAAAGTTGTGTGGACTGGCGAGAAGTGTCCGATAAGCCCGCGGTCTATATTCCGTAACTTCCGCTTTTGGAAAAGACATCCGTTCAGTGAAACTAAATTAGAAGAAACACTGTCCAACTTGAGTAACATGCAGACGTTTTCACAATTACAGTTTACGTGTACCCCACGGGACACGTCGTCTACTTGTGACTCATTGGATGTGCGGCTTGATGTCACTCTTGACCGGCCAATCGAAGCGGAACTCGACTTTAGTTTTACGCAAAAGAGTAATTCACAGGTAGGACCAAACGCAAAGGCTACACTTTCCAAGCATAATGCATTTGGACATGGTGAGATTCTGTCGCTTTCATTGAAAGGTTCGTATGAATGGCAGATAGGACAGAAGAACTTAGTTAGTGATGCCGACCAAATCAATTCGTATGATGCAGGAGGAGGCATTTCAATAACGTACCCTTGGCTTGTATTCCCAGGGCTGAGTAACAAGCGTCTCCGATATCCTGCGTCTACTGTTTTCAAGTTTGATATAGACCATCTTAACAGATCCGGATATTACCGTTTGCTTTCATTTAATGCAGAGGCAAGTTATTCCTATCAAACATCGTTGTCGGTCAGTCACAAATTTACTCCTGTGTCGATTACATATGATCGCTTGGAACACACCACAACCCGTTTTGACTCTATTGCGGCGAACAATTCTGCATTGCTTGTAAGTCTTCAGAACCAATTTATTCCTGCTATGCAATATACTATTACGTATGATAATAGTTGGAAAGATAATTTACGGACGACAACATGGCTGGAGTTGTCGGTCAAGGAGTCTGCTAATATTATAAGTGGTGTCAGTACATTGTTCGGAAGTAAGTTCAATGAGAAAGAAAAGAAAATGTTCAGTTCGCCATATTCTCAATTTCTTAAGTTTACTATGGATATGCGCAACAAATACAAACTGACAGATAAGAGTTTAATAGCAACAAGACTCTATGCAGGTCTTTTGTGGAGCTATGGTAATAGTGATGTCGCACCATACAGCGAATTGTTTTATGCAGGTGGAGCTAATGACATCAGAGCATTTGCCGCACGGGCAATAGGTCCTGGCAGATATTATGATTCGGAAGGACGGGGAACATACTTGGATCAAGCAGGTGATGTCAAGTTGGAGGCAAATATCGAGTTTCGTTTCAATTTGGTCAGCAATCTGTATGGTGCTTTGTTCGTCGATGCAGGTAATGTATGGCTACTGAAAAAGTCAGACTCACATATCAACGGAGAAATAGGAAGCGGAAATTTTCTGAAGAGTATAGCTTTAGGTACAGGATTAGGTTTCCGCTATGATATGGAATATTTGGTATTACGTCTTGATCTTGGCATTGGACTGCATGCACCTTATGACACAGGTAAAGAGCGTTATTTCAACATTCCTAAGTTCAGTGACAGTCTTGCGCTGCATTTTGCAGTAGGCTATCCGTTCTAAATTAATTGGCAAATTATTAGACTGCATATATAATAAGGTATATGGCAAAAGATAAAGTAGTATATGTTTGTTCCTCTTGTGGCTATGACTCTCCCAAATGGATTGGCCGTTGTCCGTCGTGTGGTGAGTGGAATACGTTTGTAGAACAAAGAGTAGGAAAGAAGAGTTCTCTTCAAAATAGTTATTCCGATTCTGGTCAGTCAAAGTCGAGCCCGATATCAATGAGCAGAATAATCGCGGAGGAAGAACCTCGAATCAATATGCGGGACGGGGAGCTTAATCGTGTGCTTGGTGGAGGATTAGTGCCTGGTTCGTTGACTTTACTTGGTGGCGAACCTGGTATAGGTAAATCTACATTGATATTGCAGACCGTGTTACACTTGACCGGAATGAAAATTTTGTATGTCAGTGGTGAGGAGAGTGCACGACAGTTGAAAATGCGGGCAGATCGCATTTTGGAATCTGAAACGTCAACTTCTTCTACTAACTTAAGTGACTGTATGGTTGTTTGCGAAGTTATGATCGAGCGCATATTTGATCATATTAAGGCTGTTGATCCTGACCTGGTAATCATTGATTCTATCCAAACAATGGCTACAGAAGATGTTGAAAGCAGTCCGGGAAGTATCAGTCAGATACGAGAGTGTGCGGCTCTGTTGCTGAAATATGCAAAGGAAAGTAATGTACCGGTCATAATTATAGGACACATAAACAAGGAGGGCAGTATCGCCGGACCGAAAATCTTAGAACACATGGTCGATACAGTCTTGCAGTTTGAAGGTGATCAGCACTATATGTACCGTATAGTGCGTGCAATAAAGAACAGGTTTGGCAGTACAGCAGAACTCGGTATTTACGAGATGGTACAGAACGGATTGCGTCAAGTGGCGAATCCGTCCGAACTCCTTTTGTCGGATATGAAAGGAAATGAGGGACTTAGTGGCGTAGCCATTGCTTCTGCAATCGAAGGTGTACGTCCGCTACTGATAGAGACGCAGGCGTTAGTGAGTACTGCCGCATACGGCATGCCCCAGCGTTCGGCTACAGGATTTGACTTGCGCCGTCTCAATATGCTGCTTGCCGTTCTTGAGAAACGTGTAGGATTTAAGCTTGGGCAGAAAGATGTCTATTTGAATATAGCCGGAGGAATCCGTGTGACAGACCCTGCAATAGATATGAGCGTGATTGCTGCCGTGCTCTCAAGTAATGTCGATACAGGAATAGAACGTGATGTATGTATGACAGGTGAAGTAGGATTAAGTGGAGAGATACGCCCGGTCAGTCGTATCGTCCAACGTGTGGCAGAAGCAGAGAAACTGGGCTTTGCTAAAATTTTAGTTCCAGCATCAAATCTGAATAGCTTGGATTTGAGTAAGTACAAAATAGAGATAAAAGGAGTGAGAAGGGTAGAGCAGGCACTAAGAGAACTCTTTGGATAACAGACATTGCACCATTACGTACAGAACATCTGTGCTTTGCAATATATTTGTAATGTGTGCGTAAAATAATTTGATGATTAGTAGCTATTTACCCTTTACAATTAAAATAGAGTGCAAATAATTTTGTCAATTGATATAATTGTATTAATTTTGCCGCACCAAATAATTAAGCGATGCAGAAAACTCGTAATTTATTAGTTGATACAGCCAGGCAGTTGTTTGCCAAAAAAGGATTTGAGGCAACAACCATGAATGAGATAGCTCAGGCTTCTGGTAAAGGACGTCGTACCCTTTACACATATTTCAGTAGTAAAGAGGAAATTTATTTTGCTGTGATCCAAAGTGAGTTGGACCGTCTTACAAACAGAATGGAAGAAGTGGCACGTCAGGAAATGTCGCCTGAAAAGAAGATGGTCAAATTGTTCTTCGCACATTTGGAGTTTGTGAAAGAAACTGTTTCGCGTAACGGCAATCTCCGTGCTGAATTTTTCAGAGATTCATGGAAGGTTGCGAGTGTCAGAAAAAATTTCGACCGCAGTGAAATGATTATTTTCCGCAGAGTAATGAACGAAGGAAACGATAAGGGAGTATTCAATATCCGCAATGTGAAACTAACGGCATTGATTACCCATTATTGTCTTATGGGCTGTGAAGTACCATACATTTACGGACGTATAGGTGTGGATTCGCCGGAAGAACTCTACCCGTATGTCTTCCGAATGGTGAATCGTGCTATGGGCAACGATACGTACAGAAGAGACTACAGATATTGAACACATATTTTTATTTATATATTAATATTAATACATATAGAAAATGGGATTATTAACAGGTAAGACAGCGTTGATAACAGGCGCTGCACGTGGTATTGGAAAAGCGGTAGCAATGAAATTTGCTTCTGAAGGTGCGAATATCGCATTCACTGATTTGGTTCTAAATGATGATATGGCGGCCGGAGTGGAGGCAACCCGCAAAGAAATAGAAGCTCTTGGAGTCACTTGTCGCGCTTATGCCGGCAATGCAGCTGATTTTGCAGAGACAGACTCAATAGTAAAGAAGATACACGAGGATTTTGGTTCTATCGATATTCTCGTCAATAATGCCGGAATAACAAAAGACGGACTTATGCTCCGTATGTCCGAACAGCAATGGGACGCTGTCATTAATGTTAACTTGAAGTCTGCATTCAACTTTATCCATGCTTGTGCTCCAATTATGTTGCGCCAGCGTAAAGGTTCAATTATCAATATGGCGAGTGTGGTTGGTGTTCACGGCAATGCAGGGCAATGTAACTATGCTGCGTCAAAAGCCGGTCTGATAGGACTCGCAAAGTCAATCGCACAGGAACTCGGACCTAAGGGCATACGTGCCAATGCTGTAGCTCCAGGTTTTATTGAGACTGCAATGACAGCACAACTTCCTGCAGAAATACGTGAAGGCTGGATGAAAAAAATTCCATTACGTCGTGGCGGACAAGTTGAGGATATTGCAAATGTATGCTTGTTCCTCGCATCCGATATGTCAAGTTATGTCTCTGGACAGGTAATCCAGATCGATGGTGGAATGAACATGTAATATGTAATTTGCTTTTCTCATGAAGGTAATTTATGAAGACAACCACATAATAGTGGTTTATAAGGAGTATGGGGAGATTGTGCAAGGAGACAAAACAGGAGATACTCCACTGAGTGAGAAAGTAAAACAATACATCAAGGAGAATTACGCTAAGCCAGGCGAAGTTTTCCTTGGTGTTGTTCATAGACTCGACCGTCCGGTAAGCGGACTTGTGGTTTTTGCACGTACCAGTAAGGCATTGGCACGATTGAATAAAATGTTTGCGAATGGTGAAGTACATAAAACCTATTGGGCGATTACCAAGAATGCTCCGCAAGAAAAATCCGGAACATTAGTGCACTGGCTAGTGCGTAACGAAAAGCAAAACAAGTCGTATGCTTACGACAGTGAAAAACCAAATTCAAAACGTGCGGAACTGAATTATAGAGTCATAGGAAAATCCGATAATTATTATCTGCTGGAAATAGATCTGAAGACAGGACGCCATCATCAAATACGTTGTCAGTTGGCAAAAATAGGCTGTCCCATAAAGGGAGACTTAAAGTATGGAGCCAAACGCAGCAATCCGGATGGCAGCATCAGTCTGCAAGCTCATCGGATACAATTTATACATCCGGTATCAAAAAAAAACATCGACATCCAGCTTGGCTCAGAAGGAGAGTTTGCTATGTTCAAGCCGGTTTGAATGCTTTGCCATTCTGCCATACGTTTCCTGCCGTGTGGTCTCGATGGACTAATTATTCCCTAGTCGTAGGGGGTTACTTCGTATCATGATTCACACAACTTGAACTGTTAATGACTGTGTTTTTTCTGTTAAACATTTTCAAATAGACACCAATTTAGTGATATTAATTTTGCAATGACTAAACTAAGTGTTACTTTTGGCATCGATTTTGTAGAACAGAAGTTAAAAACAGATTGATATTAACATTTAAACGAAAAGTAGAATATGAAACAGACAATGAAAAGAATGTACAGCATCATAGCATTGATAGCTGTTGTATCTGGAATAGCTGGGGCATTTGCTTTTACTTTGGTAAACAATAGCGTAGGTGTTATTGGCACAAATGTCCAGTCATCAAGTAAACAGGCAGATGGCGATGTGCCATTCATGACACTTGCCAGCAACACCACTCCTCACAGTCAACAATATATAGACTTGACAGAAGCTGCGGAAAAAGCTTGCAATGCAGTTGTGTATATTAAGGTAACTATCAATGGCTCTACACGTGTACAAGAGTATTACAGTCCGTTCGATGATTTCTTTAATGAATTCTTCGGCCGTGGCAATGGTGGACGTCAGCAGCGTGAGATTCAAACACCTAAGCGTCAAGGTGCCGGTTCGGGTGTGATTATATCGAGCGATGGCTACATTGTAACTAATAATCATGTTGTTGAGAACGCTGATGAGATAGAGGTAACTCTGAACGACAACCGTGAATTTAAAGCTACTGCCGTCGGTTGTGATGAGTCTACTGACCTTGCACTTATTAAAATCGATGCTACCGACCTGCCGACACTGGTAATAGGTGATAGCGACAATTTGAAAGTAGGTGAGTGGGTCCTTGCTGTAGGAAACCCATTTAATTTGAAATCTACAGTGACAGCTGGTATTGTAAGTGCAAAAGCGCGCAAGATATCAGATGGCGGCAGGAGTAAGGGCAATGAAATTGAGTCGTATATCCAGACGGATGCTGCAATTAATGCCGGAAACAGTGGTGGTGCATTGGTAAATGCTAATGGAGAATTGGTTGGCATTAACGCCGCTCTGTATAGTCAGACGGGAAGCTTTACAGGCTATGGTTTCGCCATTCCTACTTCCATAATGAAAAAGGTCGTTACCGACTTGAAGCAATATGGTACAGTGCAACGTGCGCTTATTGGTGTTAGCGGCATGGATTTGAGTGCATATATTGACAACCAGAAGGCTCAAGACGAGAAATACAATAAAGATTTCGGAACCAGTGAGGGTGTATACGTAGCAGAAGTTAGCGAGAATGGTGCAGCCAAAGAAGCCGGAATCAAGGAGGGAGATGTCATAGTGTCAGTTAATGGCAAGAAAATATCAAAGATGTCAGAACTTCAAGAGACCATCACGGCTTACAATCCTGGTGACAAGGTTTCCGTTGGATTTATACGGGACAAGAAGAATAAGACTGCTGACGTAGTTTTAAAGAATACGTATGGTAACACAAAGGTTGTTAAGGCAGAGAACCTGTCCGCTCTTGGTGCAGAATTCAAGGAGATAACAGCAGACCAAAAGAATACACTCCATATCAAGAACGGTATTCAAATTAAGTCGCTGGACGATGACAGTCCATTGAGAAAGATGGGTATAGGCAAAGACTTCATCATTATCATGGCAAACAACACCTCAATCAGTTCAGTAGCAGATCTTGAAAGGGTTTATAAATCTGCATTGGCATCAGAAGCACAAACTCTGTTTATTTGGGGTAAATATCCATCAGGACGTTCAGGCAGCTATGCTATAGAATTGGAATAAGTTATCAAAGCACGATAATATAAATATAAGGAAGGAGCATTCCGCAAAACAGTGGAATGCTCCTTTTATGTGCATGGCGCTTTATCATAGCAACGCATGAGTGGAATGAGTTGATCTACAGGTATACCCCCGCATGGTCGTCCGTGTTCCAGCATAACGGGACTAATGAACGTCCCTCGCGCGCATAGAATATAATAAGGTGTCGCTTCTTTTCTGAGATCAAATCAGTATGGATTTAATCTTCTTATTCAAACAGTTTTATCACCATTCCCTCAGGGGATGTTTTGTAATGCAATGCCAAACGATACAGCCCATGAGGCACTGTCACCTTCTACACTGTCACTCATACTTACGCCGGCCGCAACACCTTCAGGCATTTTATGCAATGCGATTGCCATAACAAACAGCAGGATATGGTTCAATGTCTTATTGTTTTTGTGTTCCTCTGGGTCAAGACCTGTTATGTGATGAAGATGTGGAGTAATGAGGTCGAGTACATTAAGAAACAGGGCTCCAATCATCACCCCTGCGACTACCCAAATCCAGCGGTACCCGGTAGACATGTTAAGGGCAGGAACAATAAGTCCCAAGGTGGAAGCTGCCAGCATGACGCCGGCACAATATCCAAGAATTGTATCATTCAGTTTATGTGGCAGTTCCTTGATTATGAACCCAAGCAGGGAACCGAACAAGGTTGCTCCACATAAACCTATAGCACTGATCCAAACCTGTGTCATCAGTTTTCCTTCTGCTTTTTCAGTGCTCTCATTGCATTCAGCACAGCAATAACTGTTACTCCAACGTCAGCGAATACAGCCATCCACATATTACACAGTCCGAATGTTGCAAGTACAAGCACCAATATTTTTATTCCCACTGCAAACCAGATGTTTTGGTTTGCGATACCTATTGTTCTATGCGCTATCGATATTGCGGTTGCAATCTTTGAAGGTGCATCGTCCATAAGTACAACATCTGCAGCCTCGATTGCCGCGTCACTGCCAAGTCCTCCCATTGCTATGCCGACATCGGCTCTGGCCAATACAGGCGCGTCATTGATGCCGTCGCCCACAAATGCGAGAGTCTTGCCTGCCGGTAGTTCTTTCAGCAAGCGTTCCACATAGTCTACTTTATCAGCAGGTAACAGCTCTGCATGGTATTCGTCAATTCCAATTTTCTTAGCTACATATTCACCAACGTCCTTCCTGTCGCCTGTAAGCATCACGGTGCGGTTAATGCCAAGTTTTTTGAGTTTTGTTATAGCTGACGCACTGTCGTCTTTAATTTTATCATTAATGACAATGTGCCCTGCATATACTCCATCAATTGCCACATGTACGATTGTACCGACAAGTTCGCAATCATGCCATTGTGCACCAATACGGTCCATCATCTTTGTATTGCCCACGCACACGGTGTGTCCGCATACGTTTGCCTTTATTCCGTTGCCGCTCACCTCTTCTATATCAGTGACACTACACCCGTCGGTCGCTTCTTGAGGAAATGCATTACGCAGTGCTGTTGCGATGGGATGTGTGGAGAAACGTTCCACATGTGCTGCAAGGTGCAGCAGTTGCTTTTCATCGCAAGTTGCAGGATGCACTGCCTCAACTGCGAACTCTCCTTTTGTCAGTGTTCCCGTTTTGTCGAATACAACAGTTCCAACTTTAGCCAGTGTCTCCATGTAGTTAGACCCCTTTACCAGTATGCCATTCCGAGATGCTCCGCCGATTCCGCCAAAGAAAGAAAGTGGTACACTTATTACCAATGCACAAGGACAAGAGACTACAAGGAACATCAGCGCACGATAGAGCCAGGTAGGGAAGTTTGCTGAAAAGTCGCCTGAGAATAAAGGAGGAAGTATTGCGACTGCAATGGCGGCATATACAACAATAGGCGTGTATATATGTGCGAACTTGGTGATGAACGCCTCACTCTTTGACTTGTTCTCACTTGCGTTTTCCACAAGATTGATAATCTTTGATACTGTGCTCTCACCGAAGTTCTTTGTTGTACGAATCTTAAGTAGTCCTGAAAGATTGATACAGCCTGATATAACTGTATCACTGCTATGAACTTCACGAGGCATACTCTCTCCGGTAAGAGCTGCGGTGTTGAGCGAGGACTCACCTTCGATTACTTTTCCGTCAAGCGGAATCTTTTCGCCAGGCTTCACTATGATTGTTTCGCCTACTTTAACATCATTAGGGTCAACACTTTTTATCTCACCGCCACGCTCCACGAATGCTACATCAGGCCGTATGTTCATTAAGCTCGATATGCTTCGGCGGCTTTGGTCTTCAGCGTATTGCTCAAACAGTTCGCCTACTTGAAAAAACAACATAACGAAAACTGCTTCGGGAAACTCAGTATCTGCGTTTGGCAGGAATCCTATGAGCAGTGCACCTATTGTAGCGACTGTCATAAGAAAGTCCTCACCAAAGACGTTACCTTTGGCGATGCCTTCAGCGGCTTCCTTTATTGTATCGTAGCCGACTAAAAGATAAGGAACTAAATAAATGAGGAGCAATTGCCAAGTGGCGAGATTTGTGATCTTCTCGATTATAATTGCTCCGACAAGTAATACTGCCGTTACGACAATGAGTATGATCTTATTTTTTAACCCGTCATGCTCTTCAGTCTCGTGTGCCATAAATTCTTTCATTTTTGCCTCAACAAGAGACCTTTGGTCTTCCTGTCTTGGAGGCAGTTCAACGCTTCTTTTTTAATTACGCTGCAAAATTATAGCATATCATTTGCAAATGAAAAGCAAAGTTAGAGATCTGTCAATAATTATTTAGTGTAGATTGATTTTCTTCTACACTTAGGGCATATACCTTTTATTATATATTCAGCCTCTTCAATCCCATAGCCTTTCGGAACCGGAACGGCGGGAATCGGCACATTTTCCATACAAATGGTTTGATGGCATATTGTACAAGTCAAATGTACATGCCCATGATGATGATGCCTGTCTTCACAATGACAAACACAATATTTTTGCATTCCCGACCCGTCATCGATGAGATGAAGCAATTTCTTGTCGGCAAACAATGTGAGTGCCCTGAATACGGATGACTTGTCGGAATCCGCCATTACATCCATTACATCCTGTAGAGAGAATGCACCGTTCATGTCGTTCACCACAGTTTGCAGAACGAGCAGACGGACTGCAGTCACCCTTATGCCTGCGTCCGTCAGCATCTGTTCGTATTTATCTGTTTCTGGCATATAGGAAGCTTATTTTAATTTATTATACTCTTCATCAGTTACAGGTTCAAGCCATTCGTTGCTTTGTTCGCCACCTACAGCCACATGTGTGGCAAGGTGCTGGAACCATGAATCAGCTTGTGCGCCATGCCAGTGTTTTACTCCTTCGGGTATATCAACAACATCGCCTGCTTTTAGTGGTATTGCCGGCTTGCCCCATTCTTGATACCATCCTTTACCCGATACGCAGATAAGTATTTGATGAGCTCCGTGATGTATATGCCAATTGTTACGGCATCCTGGCTCAAATGTCACATTATTTGTTGGCAGAACAGTTTTTTCGCCTTCCGCAAGATTCACTGGATTCATTGTCGATAAGTAGCTGTTCCCTATGAAATACTGTGCGTATGCTGTATTTGGTTTGCCCTGTGGCCAGTCGCCGCTGACAGCATCGGCTGCGTTGTCACATTGTGACAGTCCGTTCTCGCTTAGATACTTGCATAGCTCATCTACTTGCTCTTGAGTATTACCCATATTGACAGCGCCTCTTTTGTGCGAAGCAAGTTGTGGTGCAACTCCTTTAAGTGAAGAGAGAGCTGCTACAGTCACGATCTCCCGGTCGGCAGGTGAGAGAATGTCACTTGCAAAGATATCACCAAACAAATGTGACTTCAAGTAATAATCATCTTGAGGACAGAATACATAGTTGAAAGGTTTGCCCGACAGCTTGGTTTGAACCTCGGTCCCTGTTTTCAGTGCGGCTTCCGCGTCATTCCAAAGAGCCGGACGGGTCCATGCCTTACCTTCATTGTCTTTAATGCCGTTGGACTGACGTTCTTCAAGCACATTCGACAAGACTCCTAATGCGTTTAATGAACGGGGAAAGCCGGTATAGGCATAAAGTTGAGAGAATGCCTCCTTTATTTCATTGATTGAGACTCCACCGTCAAGTGCTTTTTCCACAGCCGGTTTCAATCGGGTGAGGTTGCCTTGTGCTTCAAGGCTTGCAAGGGTAGCTAAATGTATTTGCCGCTCTGTGAGTGGCTGAGCTGAAAGAGTTTGTGACATAGTATTAATGTTATAACGATCTTTTTCATATTGATATGTGTTTTACGAGTGCAAAGATATATTTTTTATTTGAATTGGCATTAACAATTCAATTAAAAGCAGTAATTTTGTAAACAGAATCAGACAAAAGTAAAAGACAGAACGCCATAAACTTAAGATCATATATAAAAATGGA
This sequence comes from uncultured Bacteroidaceae bacterium, assembly GCA_964452915.1. Taxonomy (GTDB): domain Bacteria; phylum Bacteroidota; class Bacteroidia; order Bacteroidales; family Bacteroidaceae; genus Colivivens. The sequence goes on from CAYVNW010000021.1 coordinate 36,841, forward strand.
ACATCCATCAATACATAACTGTGCCGACTTAATCTCATTCATTGACGATGTGGGTTTTCTTCCGTTACTTCCGGTAGGCATTCCTGGCTGGTCTGCTGACGACGTGGTGGATGATGACTGCCGTTACATTGAGTTTCCCGATGGCGGCTGGGAATGGAAACTGTGGGAATGGAAAGAAACCGTGATTCAAGACGGAGGTTGTGCCTATGGTAAGTTTTTCGGAAACAGAGCGGGTTTCGTGAGCAGGACATGGTGGAGAGACTTTTGTACTTGGAGAAGAAGTAAATATCCCTATCCCGATGTGGATTCGATTGAAGAGGTTGTCCTACAAACATTGAAGGAACACGGCAACATGGTGGCACGCGACCTGCGTACGGCATGCGGACTAACGGGAAAGGGCATGCGTGGAAAGTTCGACTTGGGTGGTGTCGCATCTTCAAATGGGATATTACATCGTTACTGAAGACTTTGTCTATCCACACGATAAGCACGGACATCCATATGGCTGGGGATGGTCGTTACTGACAACTCCTGAACGCCTGTTAGGTGAGGACTTATGCAAATCGAGCTCTGCTCCCACAGAGTCACGTGAGCGTATAATCAACCATTTAAAGAGAATACCTCCTGATGTGACAGAAGAACAACTCAACAGGATGATTTAGTCAGAGTTGACTCAAACACAATGGATTGAAACCGTATCAGTGTTTCATGACTTTCTAAATAAAGACTTATAAAAGAACATTCAATCAATACTAAAGTTACAAACGAAATGAAAAGACTAATGATTTGCCTGTCACTATTGATGGGCTTGACCATGCTTCATGCACAAGAAGTAAAGGATGTAAATGACCGTGCAAACTTTAAGGAACTTGCTTTTGTCGCGCCAAAACCGGCAATCATGATTGCCACTTATGATGCCGACGGAACACCTGATGTCATGATGGCCGCATGGGGATGCCAGTCGGATTTCAACCAAATAAAAATTCATCTGTCGGAACATAAAACGACAGCTAACCTGCGTTTGAAGAAAGCATTTACAGTAAGTTTCGCTACCGTTCCAACCCTTGCCGAGAGTGACTATCTTGGGACAGTCAGTGCAGACAAGAGTGTACTCGACGTTGACGGCAACATCGACATGGGGAAAATGCAAATTGTTGCTTTCGACCAGGTGACCAATACTTACCGTAAGGTTGGCGATGTAGTCGGTAAGGCTTGGAGCATTGGAGAAAAATTCAAGTAATACTGTCAGCATTATCGAATTATGAAGCACGTATGGCGTTACATACTTTCATTGGCTCCGGTGGTGTTCCTGATAATCTTCCTTGCCGTCGTTATACATGTGTATGGCATCGACGCACTTTCTGGTCCGAGCCAGCTTGTACTTATCGTCTCTACAGGAATAGCCGTCCTCATTGCCATTCTTTACTTCCGTCAGACATGGAAAAGTCTGGAGTCAGAGATAAACGACTCTATTGGCCGAATTGGCTCTCCAATTGTTATACTGCTACTTATAGGTTTACTGTCCGGTACATGGATGGTAAGCGGCATAGTGCCTCTATTTATTTATTATGGCATTCAGATTGTAAATCCACATGTATTCCTTATTGCCAGCTGCCTCATTAGTGCCATTGTATCAGTAGTGACAGGCAGTTCGTGGACCACAGTGGCAACCATAGGTGTAGCTCTTATGGGAATAGGTAAGGCTGAAGGCTTTAGCGACGGATGGACGGCGGGAGCGATTCTGTCGGGCGCATACTTTGGCGACAAGATGTCTCCGCTGTCCGACACTACCGTCCTTGCATCGTCTCTTTGTGGCACACCACTGTTTACGCATATTAAATATATGACTATAACTACAGTTCCGTCCTTCTCTATTACCCTTGTCATCTTTCTTATCGCAGGCTTTTTCGTGTCTTCCACATCAGCAATCGACACCTCAGCGTTCACCAATGCGTTATCCTCGAAATTCGAACTCAGCTGGTGGATTGTCTTCGTGCCGGTCGCTACCGCCTTTATGATATACAAAAAGATGCCGGCAATCATCGTACTCTTTGCGTCATCATTACTTGCAGCGGTCTTTGCAGTAATATTCCAACCACATATACTCGCAGAGATATGTGGCTCGAAGGTGGCAGACGCGTTGAGTTTATTCAAGGGCGTGATGCAGAGTGGGTTTGGAACTACAAGCATCGACAGCGGTTACGCGCCGGTCAATGATTTGCTTGCCACGCGCGGAATGGCAGGAATGCTAAACACGGTGTGGATGATCCTTTGCGCTATCTGTTTCGGTGGAGTTCTTAAGGCGAGCGGCATGCTTGCCAATATCGTACAACTTGTTGTTCCACTCACCAAAACACGTGTGGGACTTGTCACTTCAACCGTTGCCTCCGGCATTTTCTTCAACGCCACAGCAGCCGACCAGTTCCTTTCCATCATGCTTAATGCGAGCATGTTTGGTGAGATTTACAAGAAAGAGGGATACGAGCCACGCTTGTTGAGCCGTAGCATAGAGGACTCCAGCACCGTCACTTCCGTACTTATTCCGTGGAGCACCTGTGGCATGACGCAGGCAACCGTACTCAATGTGCCTACACTCACTTACTTGCCGTTTTGTTTCTTTAATATCCTGGCTCCATTAACAAGCATCATCATTGCGGCTACGGGATATAAAATCTACCGACAGCGGTAAAGCAGCAGTAAACAATTTACTGCTGCTTGATTTGTCCGATCGGTCGATAGGCCAATAAGTCTGATTAGACCAGTCAGTTCCTTATTTAAGATACTTGTTGAAGAAATCAGCTATCATGTCGAACGGAATATAGTTATGATCACCTCCATCATACAAATCCGTATGTGTAGCACCCGGGACAGTCAAAAAGAATTTATTGTCACCTTTCAATTTTGCGAACGGATCCACATTGTTGAGATTGCTTAGATAGTCTGCAGCAGCCTGGAAATCCTCAGTGTTGATATCGAGCGAAAATACGTCACGAGGTTCGCCACTGCTTTCTCCTGTGAACGAAGGGTCGAAGGCGATTGTGAGAAAACCATGTTCTGCCATAGTCTGTGCGTATAATCCGCTTGCCTGTTCCTTGACAGCTCCAAAAGGCCCGCTGACAGCAATAGCGGCTAATTTGCCATTTGCACCCTTTGGAATATACATATCGGCGGCGAGTGTCAGCCCGAAATGATTGTGGAAAGTGACCTTCTTGTGGTCCACCTTGTCGCTTAGCGGGAATGTCTTGTCCCACTCTTGAGTAAGATTCAATTTTTGTTCCATATTATTACTATAATTAGATTCCTGTGATTTGAAGAAGTGGCAGGAGATAGCCTTCATGCTGAAACGTGAACTGCAGGAGAGCATCGGCGACTCCACAAGACTTCTCTTGAAAGACGGACTACATACGCTTCTTGACCTTGCCCGCCGTTTCTATGAGCGCCAGTTTGAGACCCGCAAGAAAATTGACAGCGACCTGCTTGTGAAATTCGAAAACATCCTCGACAACTACTTCACTCAGAACAACATGAACCGAGGATTGCCGACCGTTGCATGGTGCGCGTCCGAACTGTGTCTTTCACCGAACTATTTCGGCGACCTTATCAAGAAGGAAACGGGTGTACGGCAAAAGACTACATCAAGAAGCACGTCGTTGAGGCAACCAAGGAAGCACTCGCCGATCCCGACAAGACCATCACCGATGTCAGCTACGAGATAGGCTTTCAATATCCCCAGCACATGAGCCGCATGTGCTGGACAGGAGACAGGCATGACACCGGCACAATATCGTGAGAAAATCCAGGCATAAGAAATAGTGCGCCTCAGACTTCACGGCTCATGAACTCCCCTGAGTCCGGCGGACTCACCGCTTTAGTAACCACGTCTCATTTGTGGCGTCATTCCTGTGCTTTTTCCTTTGGAGCTGGGTCATTGCACATATTGGAGCTTTGAAGACTTCAAACTATGTATACCTGAACCCCGTGTCTACAGTGATTGTTAGTGCCATGTTCCTGAATGAGCCTATGACTCCGACCCCGCAATTGCAGGATCGGTCTTAATCCTCGTAAGCTTGTACATAGCCGGAAAAACAGAATGACTGCAGATGCACTTATTTCCATCATCCCGGGGAGGATAGGAGAGAGTGCGGATGCAGTACCTTAATGCAAAAATAAACAAGTTTATTTTGTATTGTCTTAGGATTGTACTATATTTGCCAAGAAAAATAGTCATTGTTTCTTATATAGAAAGATTATTATGAAGAGTATAGAGGTCGTTGCTGCTGTCATTGAGTGCAATGGACAGTATTTTGTCACTCAACGAGGCTATGGCGAATATAAGGATAAGTGGGAATTCCCCGGAGGTAAGATTGAAAAAGGTGAGAGCCGTGAGTCAGCCTTGCTACGGGAAATAAAAGAGGAACTTGCAACTGTCATTGAGGTTGGCAATTTTATTTGTACGGTGGATTGCGACTATGCCAACTTCCATTTAACCATGCACACATATTTATGCCATGCGGTGAAAGGTGAACTTCAATTGTTGGAGGCAGAAGACGCACGCTGGCTTGACATGCAGCACCTGCTGTCGGTAGACTGGTTGCCTGCAGACAAAATTGTTGTTGATAAATTAAAAGCTTTATCTAAGCAAGAAATGTAAATCACTTGTAAACTATGGAATTAGGTATATACGAGCAAATAATCAACCGTATGTTCAAGCATAAGCTTGAAGCAATGGATCGTACCAGGTATTATGTGGGAAGTAAACCGATAGACAAAGAGAATGCTGCTGAATACCTGTCACAGTATCTTTATACTCTCATAAAACAGGTTTTACGTCAACTTAGTCAGAATGAGTATGATTTCCAGAAAGGTATAGACCTTGCTAATGCCATTATAAAAAAGTTGTCACTTGAATTTAATCTTGATGATGGCAATCTTATAGATGCGGGGAATAAAATTCTTACAGCCGTCGTCGACAAAGCCAAAAACGATTACCCTGACATAGAACAGCATTTGACGGATGTCAGGCCGACGTCGAGTATGCTTCACAGCAGTTTGTTTACCGGCAAAGGCTTGTCGCTGCTTAGTGAGCTAAAAAAGGAGATTCAGACTGCTGACGAAATTTGCTTTGTAGTCTCTTTCATCAAGGTCTCAGGATTAAATCCGTTAATAGGATCATTAAGAGACTTTACCGAAAGCGGAAGGAAGCTGAATATTATCACCACAACATACATGCGCAACACCGAATTCAAGGCTATCAAACGTCTTACATCTCTGCCAAACACAACAATAAAGATTTCATATAATGGACAGAATGACCGACTGCATGCAAAGTCGTATCTTTTCCTTCGCAAATCCGGCTTACACACCGCCTATATAGGTTCTTCTAATCTTTCCGAGGCAGCAATAACGATTGGCAAAGAATGGAATGTAAAAGTAACCCAAATGGAACTTCCGTCTATGATTACTACCGTCAGAAATGCATTTGAAGCTTATTGGAATGATGATGACTTCGAATTGTTCCGCAATGGCGTTGATGACGGAAAGTTGTTGGAGGCATTAAGTAAAGAACATGTCAATACTCAAGATTATGAGTTGGTTGATTTGATGCATGCCAGAGATTACCAAGAGGCGATACTCGAGAAACTCCGTCTTGATCGTGAAGTGCATCATCACTATAAAAACCTTGTTGTTGCTGCTACCGGCACAGGAAAGACCGTGATTGCAGCCCTCGATTATAAACGGTTCGCCGGACAACATGAAGGTCATGCACGTTTACTGTTCATTGCTCACCGTGAGGAAATTCTCCGACAATCACTTTATACGTTCCGGACAATTCTTGGAGATTATAACTTCGGAGAGTTGTGGTATGGTGATAATTCCGTTCCTTCTTCTTATGCTCATGTTTTTGCATCAAAAGATATAGTAAATAACAGACTCGACAACCTCTGTCTTGCAGATGACTACTATGACTATATTGTCTTGGATGAGGTACACCACGTAGCCGCCAATTCCTACAGAAAGATTATCAATAAGTTCAAACCGAAGATATTATTGGGCTTGACAGCAACTCCTGAGCGAATGGATGGTAAGGATATTACCTTGGACTTTGACGGACACATATCTGCAGAAATCAGATTGGATACGGCTCTCAACAATGAGTTGCTGAGTCCCTTTCATTACTATGGCATCTCTGACTGTGTAGATTTGAGAAAGATAAGTTGGAGGAATGGACATTATGATGTGGGTGAACTGACAAGATTATATACGGGTAATGATTTGAGAGCCAGTCTTGTCATCAACAAGTTAAAAGAATATTTGTCTGACGAACATAACGTTAGGGCTTTGTGCTTCTGTGTCAGTCAGGAGCATGCCAAGTTTATGGCTGCCAAATTTCAACTCAGTGGATTGGAGTCGGCTTACTTGACGAGCGATAACTCATATGACCGTGTTCCTCTGTACAGAAAGTTGAAAGAGAAGAAGATAAATTATCTCTTTGTAGTAGATATGTTCAATGAAGGTGTTGATATACCGGAAATTGATACAGTTCTCTTCCTTCGCCCTACTGAGAGTCTGACTGTTTACTTGCAACAATTTGGCCGTGGACTAAGAAAGGCAGAAGGAAAAGATTTCGTGAATGTATTCGACTTTGTAGGGGAAAGTAGGGCAGAGTTCAATTATACCGAAAGATTCAGAGCAATGATTGGACGGACCTCTATGAGTGTTGCAGAAGAACTCAGCCATGATTTCCCTCATCTTCCACTGAATTGCCAGATTTCCCTTGAACCCAAGGCAAAGGAATACGTTTTGCAAAACATAAATCAAGCTATACGTAAGTTCTCTAAAAATAGAATAATATGTCTTATAGATAATTTTGAGGATAGTCACAACATAAAGCCTTCACTGATGAATTTCATTAGAATCTACAAAACACCGCTGGAAAAAATATATACGAACGGATTTTCTTGGAATACATATTTGCGTGAGGCCGGACTGACTACCGAACACTCTAAATTTGAACTGCAATTATCAAAAGCGGTTCATAACAAATGGCTATCGACTGATTCGTACTCTTACTTTTCTTTCATTCAAGAATTGGCAGAAAAGAAATTCTATGTGAATGTGGATAAACTGAGTTCTGTAGAACAGAAGATGGTTCTCATGCTTTATTATGACTTGTTCCAGCAGGCAGGGCAATATCAAACCCTGCAGAATTTTGTTGATGATATGTCAACTGACAACATATTTTTGGAAGAGACTAAGAATATAATGGAAATACTGAAAGACAGATGTGATGCATTGGAGATGGACGATAATTCTGATATAACAGGATTCCCGCTCCGTCTTCATGGAATTTACACACGAGATCAAATACGTGTTGCTATAGGAACGTCAACGTTGCATAGGCAATCATCAGCTCGTGAAGGTGTCGAACGGAATAATGAAACAAAGGTTGAGGCTATGTATGTTGATATTATCAAGGATAGAGAAGAAGGCTCATCAACGAATTATGATGATCATGCACTTACTGATCGAATATTCCAATGGGATACGCAAAACAGAGTCACCCCTGATTCTCCTACAGGACAGAAATATATACACCAGCTTCAGACCACTCTTTTGTTTGTAAGGCAGCAAAGCGAGTTTCCGGATGACAAGAACCGTACAATGGGATATGTCTATTTAGGGCGTACTAAATACATGAGCCATACTTACAATGAAGTAAGTTATGGACGTCAGATGCAAATAAAATGGGAGTTGGCTTCTCCTATTCCTGCTTCTGTAATGCAATATGCAAAACTCGGAAATGTAATATAAATAATAATGTGTTGTACGGGGAAAACTTACCTTTGCATAAGCCCGTCACAACAATTCTATGATCATCAAACTTAAAAAAGTAATATAGTTATGACAACATTCACATTCAGACCTATGCGGCGAAAGCGCCAGCTGTTATCGCAAGAAGAGTGTGTTGAAATTCTCAACAGGACGACATACGGCACACTTGCTCTACTTGGTGACGGCGGTTACCCCTATTCACTGCCAATCAGCTATGTATATAGTGATGGCAAACTGTTCTTCCACTCTGCATTGAAAGGTCATAAGATTGACGCATCGGACAGGGTGAGTCAAAGGCTTCGTTCTCTGTGGTTGATAAGGACGACGTTAAACCAAAGGAATACACAACTTATTTCCGGTCTGTAATTTGCTTCGGACATATACACGTCGTAGACGATGACAACGAAAAACTACAAGCCATCAGCCTGCTTGGCAACCGCTACAATCCCAATGACGAGGAAGGTCTCGATAAAGAGATTGCCAAGTCGTACAGGGCTATGTGCATGATAGAGTTTGACATCGAGCACATGACCGGTAAGGAAGCTATCGAACTGACGCGCATGAAATAAGACGTTATGTCGGAAAGTATATTCGCTGCCGATGGATGGCTCAACCAAGGCAGAACAAGCAGTAAAGGTCTTGCAAGATTTGAATCATCATGAATACTAAGGAAACCATAATGTCAATTCCCAAAAACGAAATGGTGACGCTATAACTATAATATATAATACATATAGGTGTAAAACTGCGTCTGGGTATTATATATAAAGCTATGAACGAAGAGGAGACTGCCAATGAAAGCTACTAAAGAATATGTGGAAAGAAAATTTGAGGAGTTTAACCGGCAAATGTTTGCAGGCAGACTGCCAAAACTTCCTATTGAGCTCAGTGACGCCAAGACTTTCTTGGGATTGTGTGTGTACAAAAAACGTAAGGACAAGAATGGTAATGAGGTGAAATACGATTTCCGTCTGCGCATCAATACAAGAATAGACTTGTCAGAACAGGAGTTGGAAAATATTATAATACATGAGATGATACATTATTATATTGGAGTTAATCAACTGAGGGACAACTCTGCACATGGCCGGATATTCAAATATATAATGAACTATATAAATGAGAATTACCACCGTAATGTCTCCATTTCATTCAAAGGCAGCAAAATACAAAACGAACAGGCCATTGACAAAAAAGCACGTTGGCATGTTGTGGCTAAAGTAATATTCACGGATGGCCGGACAGGTGTAAAAGTACTGCCAAGAGTGCTGACGAGTATATTGAGGTTCTACAATACAGTGCGTTTTCACAGTGGCGTCAAAAATGTTGAGTTGTATATGAGCAACAACGTGTTTTTCAATAAATACCCTAATTCTGCGGCTCTGAAGATATACTTCATTGAAAGACAAGATTTAGATGATAATCTTGCCGGTGCGGAGCCTATGGATTACGATAGGATGAAAAGACTATAAACAGACACCACCCGTGATATGGCTAACATGTGTCTTCCGAAAGTTGTGGTTTGTTCCCCTCAAAATGGGTATTATTATCCGCATTTTTTATAAAGTGATATTTTGAGGAAATGTGTTATTTTGCAATCGAAAACAAGAATGTAAGAAACGTATGAAGAAGATTGCATTGCTGATTGTCCTGCTGCTGACATTCATAGTCTCATCGTGCAGCGGACAGGCTAACAAGCAGAAAGAAGAAAACAAAATGAAAACATTAGTAGTTTATTACAGTCAGTCCGGCAACACTGAGAGTATTGCCAAGCAGGTTGCCAAGGTGACGGGAGCAGACATAGAATTATTGGAGACTGTGGAACCTTACACCGGCGACTATGAGAAGATTGTGGCTGATGCCCAAAATGAGGTGGAGCGCAATTATCAACGTCCTATAAAGCCTCTGAAGCACAATATCCGGGACTATGACCGCATTATTGTCGGTACGCCAACGTGGTGGTATAAGATGGCGAGTCCGGTGCTGACGTTCCTTTCGACAAACAACTTCCATGATAAAATGGCGGTTCCTTTTATGACTAACGCCGGATGGCCCGGCTCTGTTATCAAGGATATGACGCGTGTGGCAGAGAATAACGGCGCAAAAGTAGAGAATGCCCATGAGTTCAAGTTTCACACTCACAGTGACGGTACACAGGCCGGCATGGCTACACCGGAAAGCGTACTTGACGATTGGCTTGATTCTTTGAGATAATAAAACAATAGATATATGAGAAAGATCATTTTGATTGTTTTGGCACTCGCAGGTATGACAATGTCGTGTGCCCAAGCTAAGGACAAGGAAGATGCAGAAAGTCCGGAAACAACACAAACAAACGATTCCACAGCATCAAAAGTCTATTTTACCAGAGACATCTCAGCGCAGGGACTTGTCAATATTTACAAGGCACTGGGACGGAAAGCTGTTGGCAGAGTGGCAGTGAAAATTTCTACAGGTGAAGATGGCGGTCACAATTACCTGCAACCGTCTCTTATAAAGGATTTGGTCGACACGGTCCGCGGTACAATAGTCGAGTGTAACACTGCATACGGCGGCAGCCGAAGTTCAACATCGCGTCATCGTGCGACAATCCGCAAGCATGGTTTCGACCGGATCGCTACAGTGGATATTATGGATGAAGACGGGGAAATTCAGATCCCGACCCTTGACAATAAGCATCTGCAATATGACATTGTTGGCTCGCACTTGCAGAATTATGACTTTCTTGTAAACCTCGCCCACTTTAAAGGTCATGCCATGGGTGGGTTTGGTGGCGTACTTAAGAACCAATCCATAGGTGTCGCTTCGTCGCGTGGTAAAATTTACATCCACTCAGCCGGAGAAAGTACACAATCGTGGGGCAGTCCCGCACAGGACGATTTCCTTGAGTCTATGGCTGCAGCGGCTCAAGCAGTAGCCAATCAGTTCGGTGATTCAATTATCTATATTGATGTGATGAATAATCTCAGTGTCGACTGCGATTGTGATTCTCATCCGGCTGACCCTAAGATGAAGGATATCGGCATACTCGCAAGTACTGACCCTGTGGCTTTGGACAAGGCTTGTCTTGACCTTGTGTTCAACCATGAGTCAACAGCTGACGATAATGCCGTTCCATTGCAAAACCGCATCAACCGCCAGCACGGTACCTACATCGTTGACTATGCTGAACAAATAGGTCTTGGCAAAAAGGCTTACCAATTGATAGACATCGATGCCACAAGTGGAATATCTTCCGCTCAGGTTGAATCATCACAAAGATACAATGTTTATAACCTTGAAGGTCAGAAGGTGCTCTCAAACGCAGAAAACCTGGATGCCCTTACGACCGGAACGTATATAGTCAACGGACAGAAGATTGCAATTAGATAATCAAAATACATCAAAAGTGTTTTGTTAGGTAATTTCACTTATTCAAACCCCAGGCGAGAGTGCATTTCGGGAAACAGGCTCTCGATAAACTCGCTGATGTACTAAGGAACTATGGTCCGAAAGTCATGCTTACATATGGTGGTGGCTCAATCAAACGAAACGGTATCTACGACAAAGTAATGAAAGTGCTGAAAGACGCAGGTAAGACGGTCGTAGAAGAAGGTGGAGTGATATCAAATCCTGATATTGAGAAGTATGCTGACGCTACATTCATCAATACCACAGGCTATTATACACTTACCCGTGAAAATGTGATAGAGATTTTCAAGAAGAGTCTGTAATGGATAAGTTTCGGCAATTAAACAGTTGTTAGGAGAAAAGATGACAGAAGAGAAGCATAGAATGTGTTGGACGTAAGGTAACTGCTAAATCAGACAGGCTAAATCAGTTAAATTACAGAACCGTTGCTGACTCAAAGAGAGTTTGCGACGGTTCTCTTTACTAATGGTGTTCACCGTTATGTAAATGAAGCAGAGGTAAATACTATTCTTAATGGCGGAACGTATCAAGGCCGCTTTGGGGACGGGAGAGTTGATGTTACAAATAGTGATAAGGCTGAGGCTACTTCTGCTGAAAATATTGATTATCGTGTAAACTTCAAACCCGAACATGACTTTGACAAAACAAGCGGTAGAGCCCGCATAAAGAATATCGAGGTGGGTGAAGGTTGGCTTGAAGGTGGTTACTCGCTGGATGACGTTCAAAGCATAGAGAAACGTAATCCCGACGGAACACACAGCGTGATATATGATGCCGACAAGCAACAACAACCGACCCAGCAAGCCATTAACAAAAGTCCTTACAATGAGATTGACGATGGTAAGGAAAATATGATGGGGTACGATAAGTGATAGCGAACGTCGAATACTATCTAATGAGGAGATAGACGAGACACTGGATTCTCTCGAAGAAGCAGCGGTTGAGCAGCCCCAAGTACCATACACTAAAGATGAATGGGACAGGTTGTTTAAACAACCCCTCAATACGCCTGTCGGCAAAGTAAGGATGGGTGAACACCAATTTGCGAAATTGCATCCAAACGGCAATGAACAGCATCAAGACAGACGCGGATGGATAGGTCAGATATATGCGACCCTTACAAGCCCCAATCTGATTGTAGAACAGAATGATCCACAAGAATGAGCAGGCAGCAAAATACAAGCAGTATCTGAAAGACCATGCCGAGGACTT
>CAYVNW010000022.1:0-3744 GCA_964452915.1 uncultured Bacteroidaceae bacterium
CGCCGACCCTCTGCTTGTAAGGCAGATGCTCTGAACCAGCTGAGCTAAACGCCCTTCTTCAAGGATTACAAACGTTTCCTTTCCGAAAGCGAGTGCAAAGGTAGACAAAAAATCTATCACCACAAAATCTTTTCACTGTTTTTTTTCAGTTTTTTCCCGATAGACACTTTCAAGCTGGTAAACGGAGCCTTTTTTGCGCGACTTTGCTTCATGCATAAGCAAGTAACATTTGCTAAACTCCTAAAGAGAGAGAGAATATGATTATAAAAATATAGTTCATAAAAATCACGGACAACAACACATTCATATCTTTCTTTTTATATCCGGTAGAAGTGAACTGGTCGGAGACTAATTTTGAAACATGCAACATAGATGAGAACTTCTCGTAGATGAAATAAAAGAAAGCACCTATTAAGCAACCGACGACTCCACCTACCAGCACATCACCTAAAAAATGGACGCCAAGATACAGTCGTGTGAACGTAGTCGTCGCCGCCCAAAAGAAAAGCGTTATTGTCACAGCCTTATAACGGAACAGACGTGAGAGGAACATAGCCATACAAAACGTATTGCATGCATGTCCGGAAAAGAAACCATAGCGCCCTCCGCGATAGCCGTTAACCACATCAACCATATACATTATTGAAGGGTCTTGAGTAGGCCGAAACCTTCCGACCAATGGTTTCACAAGCCCCGAGCACGACATATCAGCAGTAGTCATCATAAGCGCGATAGTGACAAGTATGATTATTCCTCCACGAAGATCATTATTCCGAAAAAAAATCACGATTAGTGTTAATATAATTAATGACCATGCCAACGTATTAGTTACACAAACAGCCAAGTTATCCCAAAATATGGAGTTGCTTCCATTAAGTAATAACGTAGCTTGTATATCTATGCCTTTAATATAATCAAACATCAATACCTAATATTGTTCTTTAAATTTTATATTGTTTCAATATCACTAACAGGAATCCAACCGACTTTTCCTTCTTCCAACTTAATCTCCCTCCACTCTTTCATCGAATCATCAAGGATCTCCACCTTCGAACCTTCGTGAATAACAAATAAATCAGTACTGCTATCACTCGGAGAACTTTTGACAGTTACCGCAGGTGCCATGACAACTGCATAATTGCGGTGTACTATTGTCATGTATTGAGACAGTGCGCTACAGTTTGCGACAATGGTTATAATCAAGAATACCATTGCTGAATAGATTCCAGTTTTTCTACATCGTATATTGGACGTAAATGCATATACAAGAATACCGACAAGCATCAGAATGAAAGCAGTAATGGCTAAGAAAAGCCAACTGTTGATATTCATCAAGTTGGTCATTTCTCTCCACCACGACACAAAGAACATTTCAGAAGCAGGGGTAACTTTATCAGTAGTCTTTCCGCGGGCCAAAGCCAAATTCGCCTTTGTATCACCATCACTTGGATCAAGCAACAACGCACGTTCATAATTAAGTATTGTTGGAGCTATTTCATCTAACTTGTAATAGCAATTACCCAAGTTGTAATATAATTCAGGAGCTATACCTTCTTTCTTTAGTATATCCTCGTAAATAGCAGCGGCGCCTTTGTAGTCTCCTTTTGAGTATAAGCTGTCTGCTTGTTGCTTTGTCTGCGCTGACATTGGTACAGACAACGACCATACAAACAGCAGTCCGACAATTGATAAGGCAGTCCTGCCACCATCCTTTTGTCCCGACGGTTTCCTTATATTATTCTCCATTTTACCTATAACGTTTACTGCACTATCATAAACAGACTCCATATTCTTATTAGGATTTCCGGGAGCATAGCGGGCGAACTCACATTCGTTTAATGTTTTTATAAACTCATCTATCAAATCCTGTTCCACTTGCTTTTCGCCCAACTGTGCATTTACTGTTTCCTTGTTAAGTGAAGCAAGAGGTATATTGAGCTTGTCAGCTATATAGCCCCATAATGCACGCATCACTTCATCATAAAATTCACTCTGATTCTTCTGCACAAGTAACTTGTAAGCGACCTTCAACCGCTTCTTTGCAACTTTGTTAGCTCGTTTGCCACGACTTTTGGCGATGTTGGCATTATCCTTTAATTTTTGATGTCCTATAGCAAGAACCACAAAAAACAGAATTAAAGGAATTATATAAGCCATCCAATATTTCCATGAACCAAAGAAATTGTCATTTGGAAGATGTGTTTTGACCTTGTTAGTCTTTATGTACCGAATATCCTGATTAAGTTCTTTTACATCCTGCTGATTATTCGTGTAGCTCGACATCGTTCCGCCCGTACCTGTACCCTTATTCACCTTAATCGTATACGGTTCCGTCTTCAGCGTCTTATAAGTGTGTGTTGAAGTATCGAAATAGACGAATTCAGCAGCAGGGATCGTATACGTCCCTTGATGACGTGGAACTGCAAGATATTCAAATTCTCTTGTACCCGACAAACCATTTCTGTTTAGAGAGAAGTTATCGTTTGTTTTGGCGTCATAAGTTTCGAAATCCTTAGGGAAGTTTACCTCTGGTGTTGATATCAACTTCATGTTTCCAGTACCTTTTACTTTAATTTTCAATGTTATAGCATCATTGGCCTTGACTTCATTCGCACTGACTGATGATGACACACTGAAAGTACCGACAGCACCAGAGAAATTAGTTGGTTTGGAAGGCAAAGGAGTGACATGGATTGTCAACTTTGGAGTTGCAATCTTTTTTTTGACTTCCACCATGGAATTGCCATTAAAGAAAGCCTCAATAGGATCAACTGTGCGATTTGGTTGAACAACTACTCCCTCGTAGGTTATGGAAGGGATTTCCAACGTTCCGGACTTTTGTGGGAAAAGGACATACTGCGTCCACACAACAGTATGGTAAACTCTGCCATTATAGGTTTCAGTCGTAAATTCCTTATTCAATGGAAGCTTTATCTCTTGTATTTGAAAGCCATCGAGCGTTGGCAACTTGCCGTCGAGTTGAGTCAGATTGACTAATGTATATAATTTATATGTTACCAATATGGCTTCCTGCTCATATACTTTTGTTCTGCTGGCTGTTGCTGTCATAAACAGATCAGACGAAGATATTGCGGTCGATTGAGGTTGCGAAGTGACCGTACCTCTCTGGCGTGACTGCTGTTGTCCGTTATACTGTGAGCCTCCACCTCCTGTCGAAGCCACAACTTTTATTTTCAAGCTCTGCGACTGGTAAGTTTTTCCATTAACTCTGATACTTGCCGGAGGGACAGTATATGTACCTGTCTTCTGAGCCATCAAAGTAAACGTATAGGTATACGAACTGCTTTGCGTTGTATTACCATTAATAATTTGGATACTACTTTGCGATGAAGTACTTGGGCCATATATCACGTCAAATCCGTTAAACGACGGATATGAGAAATCCGAAACATCTTGGGAACTCACACTGTATTGTATACGGAATTTCTCTCCGACTTCAACCACCGAAGGAGCAGAAGCGCGGAATGTTACATTGTCTGCGCTAATATGTAGTATTCCGGACATTGCCACAAAGGCTATGATAAATAATTTCTTCATATCACTACTTTTAAAACTGAACATAAAGTAAAGAGCCGTCTTACCAATCTTTATCCAATCCACGGCTATGAGCCCGCTCTGCTTTTTGAACTTTGCGTTGCACCGCCTTTTCATCTTGTTGAGCAGAATTCAGCAACTGTTCAGCGGTTTTCTCATCCATTTGGCCTTCCTGCTGATTATCCTTGT
>CAYVNW010000022.1:3844-48218 GCA_964452915.1 uncultured Bacteroidaceae bacterium
TCCTTGTTCTGATCCTGTTTGTCCTTGTTCTGATCCTGCTGGTTTTGCTTATTGTCATTACCATTATTGCCGTTGTTCTGCTGGTTCTTCTTCAGCATATATTGCGCCATTGCAAGATTATAGCGGGTTTCGTTATCATTAGGGTTACAACGGAGCGCACTTTTATACAGTTCTACAGCTTGTGCGAACGATTTTACGGCATCGGGGCTATTAGCTTTCATTAAGTTACGCCCAGTGATATACGACATATTACCCATATTATGATATACAAACGCTTTTTTTTCCGGTGTCTCTGCAACCTGAGCTAAAGCCTGCTTATATTGTTCAAAAGCGACAGAGTCCTTATTCTGGAAAGCGAGGGAATTACCCAAATTATAAAACGCCTCAAGTGATTTATTCTTATCGAGGGCTTTATGATAATATGTTTCCGCTTTGTTGAAATCTTTGTCGCGGAAATATTTATTGCCAATGCGTATATAATCCCTGTCACTATTTTGTGCATATGAAACAGTAGCACAAAAACAGAAACACAAGCCTAATATATATTTTACACAAGTCATCATTACCTCCTATTACACATATTACTTAAACAACTTTATTCTGCTTAAAAGTCCGTTCTTCTTATCCATTATGCATATTTCGACACATAAAACGACAAACAGCAAAATAGCGACAGCCACGAACTGCTCATCGTACTCTGAATACATAGAAGTAGTAAAATCTTCTTTCTGCATTTTAGCGATTTCATTATCCAGTAGTATTTGTGCGTCATCAGTACGATCTACATGCATATATACGCCGTTGCCTGCCTTTGCGATTTCCTTGCCTACAGACTCATTCAGTTTTGTAGTCACCACGTTGCCCTCTTTGTCCTTCTTAAACTGATTATTTCCTAAAGGGATAGGGCCGCCTTGTGGTGTTCCAATTGATAATACAAATATACGTATACCCTTCTCTTTCGCTTCCTTTGCTGCTTCAATAGCACCATCCTCATTATCTTCTGCATCGGTTATAAGTATTAACGCCTTTCCTGCAGTCGATTTCATGTTAAATCCGGCAATAGCCCGTCTGATTGCATCACCCAAATCGGTTCCCTGCAATGAGATAGTCTTAGGATCGAGTTGGTCAAGGAACATCTTTGCCGACACATAATCGGACGTGATTGGCAAAAGAGTTACGGAAGTACCCGCAAATGCGACCAAGCCGAGCCGGTCCTCATCGAGTTGATCAATGAGTTTGCTGACAATCATCTTAGCTTTTCCTAAACGGTTAGGCGATATATCTTGACACAACATAGAGTTTGAAACATCAACAGCAATAATTGCCTCTATACCCGACCGTTTATACTCCTCGTTACGCATACCGTACTGAGGTCGGGCCAAGATGAATATGATAAGCGCAAGTGCAAGCATCATCAACGAGAATTTTATTACAGGTCTGGCTGTAGATACATTCGGCATAAGATGATCAAGAAGGCGCAAATCTCCAAATCTTTTGAGTCTCACAGTTCTTTGATGTCTCAGCCATATAAACAAGGCAATACAAACAGGAATAAGAATCAGAAGATACAAATATGTAGGATGTGCAAATCTAAACATTTCTTACTTACATTTTCAATTGAACATTTTCATTTGTCCTATGGAAGTCTTCGCAGAACCACCATCCGTACAAATAACTCAAGGAGCAGCACGCACAAAGCTGCCAAAGCGAATGGTTCGAACAATTCACCTCGTTTGCTATATTGGCGCACGCTAAATTTAGTACGCTCCATTTTATCTATATCATTATAGATTGCATCAAGTTCAGCATTACGCTTCGCACGGAAATATTGTCCGCCGGTTTCTTTTGACACTTGCCTCATGGTTGCCTCATCAATCTCCACCGGCAATTGTATAGTGCCTCCGGTAGGTAAAGGATAAGGAGCCATTCCGGTCGTACCTATACCGATAGTATATATGCGGACTTTTTGTCGTTTAGCAATCTCTGCGGCTGTAACAGGTGAGATATTACCTGCATTATTCACACCATCAGTAAGCAAAATGATAACCTTTGACTTTGCCTTACTCTCACGCAGTCTTAGTAATGCATTCATGATACCATCGCCGATAGCAGTGCCGTCATCGATTGTGCCATTAGCAGCCATTTGAGTATCAGCACTGTTATACAGGTTCATCAATGTAGCATGGTCTGTTGTGAGCGGGCATTGAGTATAAGCTTCGCCCGCGAAGAAAGTCAGTCCGATATTGTCATTGACCCTCTTCTCTACAAACCGTTCTGCAATCTCACGCAACGCTTCCACGCGGTTAGGTTTAAAATCCTGTGCAAGCATACTTGTTGACACATCGACAGCGAGCATGATATCAATACCTTCGACATCAGTATCGCTCCACGAGTGCTTGCTCTGCGGGCGTGCTAATATACATACCACAAGTATTATCAGCAATATGCGCAATATAAACGGCGTATGAATAAAATAGCATCTAAAAGATTTAGGCAGATCCTTGTATCTGCCTGCTTCAGGCATACGCAGAGTAGGCTCACTTTTTTTGTGTCTCAGTACGTACCATATTATATAAGGTATCAGTACCGCAAGAAGTATAAAAAAATATGGGTTTGCAAATACCATAATACTATACGCTTTTTATATCCAAAGATAATACAACCTATATGCGAGGAAACATACAACTACTATAATCGCAATAATAGCCACCGCTATACAAGCGATTAACACAGCCTTTCTGACCTTTGAGCGTTTCTCCTCGACAAGGATCTCCTTAGGAGGCAGCTTCGGATCCTCCTCTTTTTTGGTTTGATTTATATACTCAACAGCAGTGACCAAATTACGGTCGTTCTCATTGATAAGCGTTGTAAACTTAGCGAATTTCACCAAGTCAGCTGTTTTAAACAATTCCTGCAGTTCCATCAAAGCTTCTTCGTCATTCTCTGCCTGTAAACGTTGGATGATTTCCGTTGAAGTCATTTCCATTGCATTAAATCCAAACCGCTCTGAAATATATTGCCGCAGTACATCCGTCAACTGAGTATAATATTCTTTTGAGTCCTCACTTTGCACAAGATTTTCCTCCTTTATATGGGCAATCTTTTGCATAGCAAGTTTGTGAGGAGCAATATGCTGATTGAATCTGATACGGTGGATGATAGGTTTGTTGGTAACTAAACGTATAAACACATACACCAATAAGGCTATCAACACGAGCAAAATGGCTCCCAGCAAGATAACAGGAACCCAATCGTCCCAACTGAACTGAGGCTTCATCTCCGGTTTAAATCCAAAGATACTATCAACCTGAGTCGTATCAACACTAAAAGTGATAACCTTCAGAGCTAAGTTGTTCGAGCTATACTTTTTCCCATCGACCTTGACTTCCATAGGAGGAATATAGTAAAGTGCTGAATCAAACGACGTGACTATGTACTTTTGTGTCAACACCATGCGTTTACCTCCATTGATCATTTCTGTATCAGGGCCGACTGCCTGCAAGAATTCCAATCCGGGAATAATTTGCTGCATAGAATCATAATGCACAAATTCCACATTTTTCCCTGCGTCGGCACTCACTTCCAAAGTGATTCCGACCTGTTGTCCTATAAAGATCCTCGTCGAGTCAATCTTAGCGTCAACAGATACCTGGGCATTGGAAATCCAACAATAGGACGACATCAGACAAACTGCTATTACAAGTAATTTATTTCTCATCAACTCCTCCTTCTAAACAAGTTCATAAGTGATTTGACATAATCCTCATCTGTCCGTACAGATATATTATCCACATTAGACTTTGTGAACACCGTATTCAAATTTGACTGATGCTGTATCCACCACTCGCGATGGGTCCGTCTGACCGCCGACGATGAAGTATCAACATACACATCTTCGCCAGTTTCAGCATCTTTGAGCTTTATCAATCCGACTTGTGGCAATTCTGTCATACGCTGGTCATAAACCTGTATGGCTACAACATCATGCCTACGGTTGGCAATAGTCAGTTGTTGCTGAAAATCCTTGTGATTATAAAAATCGCTGAGCAAAAAAACCGTGCAACGTTTCTTTATAGCATTTGTCATGAATTCGACCGCCTGGCCAATATCAGTCCGTTCACTTTTAGGCTTGAGACTGAGCAGCTCGCGTATAATCAGCAATATATGTTTGCGACCCTTTTTAGGCGGAATGAACTTCTCAATTCTGTCAGAGAAGAATATTACACCTATTTTATCATTGTTCTCTATAGCAGAGAATGCAAGTGTTGCAGCAATTTCTGTAACTACCTGCCGCTTAGTGTTACCTATAGTTCCAAAATCAAGACTTCCGGACACATCGACCATCAAAATAACGGTCAATTCGCGTTCCTCTTCGAATACTTTGACATATGGTTTACCAAATCGCGCTGTAACATTCCAGTCTATGTCCCGAACGTCATCACCGAACTGGTATTCACGCACTTCAGAGAAAGCCATACCTCTTCCCTTAAACGCAGAGTGGTACTCGCCAGCAAAAATATTATTGGAGAGTCCACGAGTCTTAATTTCAATTTTTCTAACTTGACTAAGCAGTTCTGAAGTCTCCATTCATTCTACGCTTTGACAATTATGTATCTTATGACACTATGGCACCTCAACTTTATTCAGGACTTTGCTCACAATTTCCTCCGAAGTGACATTGCTTGCTTCAGCCTCGTACGTAAGTCCAATACGGTGGCGTAATACATCGTGTGCAATAGCACGGACATCTTCAGGAATTACATACCCACGGCGTTTTATGAAAGCATATGCACGTGCAGCCAGTGCCAGATTAATTGATGCACGAGGTGAGCCGCCAAATGCGATAAGTCCTTTTAGTTCTTTCAAGTTATATTTTTCCGGATAACGGGTTGCGAATACGATGTCGGCTATATATTGTTCGATCTTCTCATCAATATATACTTCACGAACGACTTTCCGCGCAGCTTCAATATCGGCAGTTCCCATGATAGGAGTAATTTGTGGTTCATCTCCTGTTATGTTCTGACGTATGATTTTCTTTTCCTCTTCGATTTTCGGATAATCTATCACAACCTTCAGCATAAAACGGTCGACTTGCGCCTCAGGGAGAGGGTATGTGCCTTCCTGCTCGATAGGGTTTTGTGTTGCAAGAACCAAGAACGGTTTAGGCAACTCGAATGTGGAGGTTCCGATGGTTACCTGTCGTTCCTGCATTGCTTCGAGCAAAGCACTTTGTACTTTTGCCGGAGCACGGTTTATTTCGTCAGCCAATACGAAATTTGCAAATACAGGGCCCTGCTTTGCTACAAACTGTCCATCCTTCTGACTATAAATCATTGTACCGATAACATCGGCAGGAAGAAGGTCGGGTGTGAATTGGATTCTACTGAATTTTGCATCAATGAGCGAAGCTAACGTACGTATTGCTTTTGTTTTTGCAAGACCAGGTACACCTTCTAACAGAACGTGTCCGTCAGAGAGCAATCCAATCAAAAGAGAATCTACAAGGTGCTTCTGACCGACAATAACCTGGTCCATTCCAGACACGAGATTTGTTACGAAGGAACTTTGTCTCTCAATGCGTTCGTTCAACTCGCGAATATCTACAACTGCCATAAAACTATTATATCTATTTATTTGTTTTTTTCAAAAGCAAAAATAGTATATTCCAATGATAACAGTGTCTTTTATTAAATAATTTTATGTTCGTTATATTGCTTTTTAAGAGTCTTTAATTCTAATATATAGATAGAGGAACTATATGCCACACGATGGTTTCATACAGTTCCTTATTCTTATCCTATTAAGCCCGAATGTTCTCTTCGTCTGCCTGTGTGCTTTGTCGTTTTTGGGCAGGCACCTACTTGCTATGGCAATTTGATGCGTGTACCCACAGGAATGGCATTAGGGTCTTCGAATTTGTTCAGCCTCCATATTGCCCCCATCGAATCAGGCGTACCATAATACATCTGAGAGATGGTTGTCAGCGTTTCACCATATTTCAGTATGTGTTCCTTTTTAGGTGTAGCAACAGTTGTTTTTTCCGGAATTTCCGATGTTTGGATGTCCTGTTGCGCAACTGGCTGATGTTGTACTCCAGGCTGATTATCGGAAATATCATATTGCACGTCCTCATTATTTGTCCCATTAATACACAATACGACAAACAATATAATGAGGAAGGCAACAGCTACAATAGCCACGCATCCCCACCAAGGAAGTCTGAACAGGAAGCGCATTAAGGCATTGTTGTTTTCGCCTTCTGATCCGCGCCGGGAGTCATTGCTTGTCTTTTCTGTCACTGCAGGCTTGGCACCAGACGTTGATTCTGTACGTGAAGTTACGGTTGTCGGTTTATCCTTCGTTTCTACAGGGCTTTCAGGTGCCGAAACAGTTAAAGTCACATTTTTTTGCTCATCCTTCCTCACGCTGACCCGTTCAGCAACAATCGCATCTGTTTTCTTACTATTGTTTTTTCCCGCACGTTTAGGACTTTCCTCAACGGCCGCACCGACCTTTTGATTTGTATCAGTGCCCGTTTTTTCGGTTTTCACCTCTGTCGCCTCAACCTTCCGTTTCCGTGTTCTGTTTGATACAGGCTCATTATGTTGTTCCTCCTTGTTAAGTCTTGCAGGTTTTGGTGTTTTCTTTGTCCCGGAAGCATTTTCTGCCTTCGTTTTATCATCCGCTTTGGCCTTCCGCTTTGACTTCGCTATTGGCACAACTTTATTCTCCTGCGCATCTATATCCTTACCATTCAGTATGCCGACAGTTTTCTCATCAGCAGAAAAGCCCAGTTTGTTGTATCCAGGAATAATTATACGCTGTCCTGTATTCACGTCCACACTTGCCCTGTCTGCCACTGCAACCAATTTGAACGTTCCTATTCCACCCACTTTCACTACACCATCGCGTTCCACACCTTCCATGACGGTATTTGCAAAAGCCTTAACAAAATTCTCCGCAATTTCTCTGCTAACACCAGCCGAAGCCGACAGCTGTTCTATAAGAGTCTGTGTTGTAATTTTATTACTCATGACGATTCAATTATTTCTTAGGGTTAAGTTTGTCCTTAATCAAAGTACTTGGACGAAATGACATTGATTTACTTCCTGGAATGATACGATAATCCTTAATTGCTGGATTATACATTTTTCGCTCGGCTTTTTCCTTCAGTTCGAAGCAACCGAAGCCTTGCAATGCCATTGTATCATGATTCTTAACACCTTCTATAATGATTTTTTCGAATTGTGACAACAATGCAGACGCATCCTCAACAGTCACATTCGCTTTGTCTGCTAAAGCATTGATGAATTCATTATTTATCATTCTTATTTATTTTTATTGATTATTCTGTTGTCTTTTGTACCATAAAGATCGAAATCGTCCGAGTCTGTTATACGGATATCATAAAAACTACCTTTACGCAAGAATCCGTCTTTTATTGGAATTAGTACCTCTGGATCGACATCCGGCGAATCGAATTCAGTACGTCCCACATAATACTCACCTTCAGTTCTGTCGATTATGGCCTTAAACGACTTACCGACCTTACTTGCCTGTACTTCAGCGGAAATACCTTGCTGGATAGACATAATTTCATCCAGTCTTCTGCGTTTTTCCTCCTCGGGGACACTATCTTTGAAGTGCTTGGCGGCATATGTGCCGTCTTCCTCAGAGTAAGTGAAAGCCCCCATACGTTCAAATCTTGCCCACTTCACAAAGTCTTTCAATTCCTCAAATTCCTTGAGTCCCTCACCTGGAAAGCCAACCATTAGGGTTGTCCGCAAATGGATGCCCGGCACAGCGTGACGTATATCTTCTATGAGTTTGTATGTTTGCTCTGAGTCTACATGCCTTTGCATATTTGTAAGGACAGTAGTACTGATATGCTGCAACGCTATATCAAGATATTTACATACATTGTCATTCTCACGCATGACATCAAGCAAATCGAGTGGAAATTGGTGAGGATAGGCATAATGCAACCTTATCCACTTCACTCCCTTGATATGCGCCATACGGTCGATCAATTCGGCGATACGCCGCGAGCCATAATTGTCTATCCCGTAATACGTAAGTTCCTGAGCAATTATCTGAAACTCTTTTACACCTTGTGCAACCAATGATTCGACTTCTGCAAGTATATCCTCAATAGGGCGGCTGCGGTGTTTTCCGGTAATGATTGGTATTGCACAATATGCACATCCCCTATCACATCCCTCTGATATCTTTATATACGCATAGTGCTTCGGTGTAGTAAGCACACGCTTGTAATCATGCATCGGCAGACTTAACGTTGCTTTGTCACAATAGCCCCGAAGCTCATCGACCAGCTGTGTCCAATCGAATTTGCCGAAGAACCGGTCGACTTGCGGAATCTCTTGTCCAAGCTCCTTCAAATATCTTTCCGACAGGCATCCCATGACATACACACGTTTCACCCGACCGTTTTCCTTTGCACGGCAGAATTCGAGAATTGTGTTCACCGATTCTTCCTTTGCATCACCGATAAAGCCGCACGTATTCACTACAGCAATTTCACCGCGCGGAACTTGCGGATCATGATGCACTGTAAAGCCTAATGTTTTAAGCATGGCTATAAGCCGTTCGGAATCAACAAGATTCTTAGAGCAGCCAAGCGTGATTATGTCAATGGAGTTTTTCCTCATATCATTGTTTTGTATCCTCACCGAACAATGAGTCAACAAATTCCTTTCGGTTAAACGGCTGCAAATCAGCTATTTCCTCACCAAGTCCTATATATTTCACAGGTATTTTGAACTGATCGGAAATGCCGATTACAACCCCACCTTTAGCCGTGCCGTCGAGTTTTGTTATAGCCATTGCTGTCACATCGGTTGCAGCTGTAAATTGCCGTGCCTGTTCAAACGCGTTTTGTCCGGTCGACCCGTCAAGTACGAGCAAGACCTCATCGGGTGCCGTTGGAAGCAGTTTCTTTATAACATTACGTATTTTGGACAGCTCGTTCATCAGCCCCACCTTGTTGTGCAATCGTCCTGCCGTATCGATCAGCACCACGTCGGCATTGTTTGCAATAGCAGAACTGACTGTATCATAAGCCACCGATGCCGGATCGCTGCCCATCTGCTGTTTCACGACAGGTACTCCGGCTCTTTCTCCCCATATACATAGTTGCTCCACCGCCGCCGCACGGAACGTGTCGGCTGCGCCAAGGTAGACTTTCTTGCCTGCCTGCTTAAATTGATATGCCAATTTTCCTATGGTAGTAGTCTTTCCCACTCCGTTCACACCTACGACCAATATGACATAAGGTTTATGGTCATGTGGCAACTGAAAACCTTCCGTGTCATCCACGTTGTTCTCAATCAGCAGATTTGCGATTTCCTCCCGCAAGATGTTGTTCAGTTCAGCAGTATTGACATATTTGTCGCGCGCGACCCGATCTTCAATTCTTTTGATAATCTTCAGCGTAGTGTCTATCCCCACATCAGATGTGACCAACACTTCCTCCAGATTGTCGAGGACCTCTTCATCGACTTTTGATTTGCCAACGACTGCACGTGCTATTTTATCGAGCACGCTTTCTTTCGTCTTAGCGAGACCGTTATCGAGCGACTCCTTCTTTTTTTTGCCAAACAGATTGAAAAGTCCCATATTATCTCAGCTTAGTTTATAAATATTTTTCTTCTCGATTTCAATCGGCAAAGTTACTGATTTTTTTCCAAACAAGCAAGCTATTCACACCGAAAGATGCAGTGAGTCATGGTAAAACAAAAAAAGCGAAGTAACTTCGCTTTTTGTTTGTTGTAACTGATAGTTGCAAGATGCTAATTGTAAGCAAATCACAATAACAAACTACAACTTGTTGGCGTATGCCTTAGCTTCTTCATTGAGAAGAACTCTCTCCTCAAATACATATGCACCGGTCTTTGGCGACTTGCACATCTTAATAACCTTTGTATATGCGCGACCATCCTTCGATTGGAGGGTAGCGACCGCTTTCTTTGCCATATCTCAGTATTTATTTAATCTCCTTATGGACTGTCATCCTCTTAAGGATTGGGTTATACTTCTTCAGCTCCAAACGATCCGGAGTGTTCTTGCGGTTCTTCGTAGTTATGTAACGTGAAGTTCCTGGAAGACCGCTGTTCTTCATTTCAGTGCATTCAAGAATTACTTGAATTCTGTTACCCTTAGCTTTCTTTGCCATGATTAATCCTCCTTAATTATATTAAGCGATTACTTGAATATCCTTCCAATCGCAATATCCCTTTGCAACAGCTCTCTTCAGTGCTGCATCAAGGCCCATACGGTTAATAATACGAAGGCCATTAGCACTGACCTTCAAAACAATCCAACAGTCTTCTTCTACATAGTAGAACTTCTTGGTGAACAAATTGACGTTGAAACGTCTTTTAGTTCTTCGAAGCGAGTGAGATACATTGTTACCTATCACTGACTTCTTACCTGTAATTTGACAAACTTTTGACATATCTTTTTCTTATTTATTTTCTGCTATATTTCTTGTCGGGATTCTAAACAGCGTGCAAAGTTACGCAATTTTCCTGAACCACAAAAAATTTACGGGCTTATTTTCAAACTTTTCTGCGTAAAGCACTCTTCCACACCTTATTTTTGACTATCTTTGCGTTGTAAACAGCTTGAATCAATAAAGTTTATGGTTATGCTTGGCTTACAAATCAGCATTATTGAACCATCAGCAACAAATAAAGTTTTATGAGACACATCATCCTACTAATTACACTTTGCATCGCCACCACGACGTGGGGTGCGGAAAAAGACAGTATCGATCAAGCGTGGATCGAACGCAACTATACAAAACGCGAAGTAATGATTCCCATGCGCGATGGAGTCAGACTTTTCACAGCTATATACGAACCGCGCGACAACTCCTGCCGTCACCCTATACTGATGAACCGCCAGTGCTACGGCTGCGCACCATACGGAAAGGATGTGTTCAACCGCTTCTCACCCATCGGTTACTACGAGTATATACGCAACGGGTACATCATCGTATACCAGGACGTACGCGGCAAAAACAAGAGTGAAGGCACATTCGAAGACTTGCGGCCCTATATACCAAACAAGAAGAACAAACAACAAACCGATGAGGCAAGCGACACCTACGACACTGCCGAATGGCTTATTCACAACACGCATTCCAACCGCCGAATAGGCGTGCACGGAATCAGCTACCCTGGCTTCTATTCCACCATGGCAGCCCTTTCGCTCCACCCAGCCATCAAAGCAGTAACTCCACAGGCGCCGGTGACCGACTGGTTCCGTGGTGACGACGACCATCACAACGGAGCTCTCTGCCTGATGGACATGTTCAGTTTTGAATATTGGTTCGAATACATCAACACGCCCCAGTTCTGGTCGGGCAACTACCGAGGAGAAAACAACCCAACCGATATAGTGAACCACGATGTCTACACCGATTACATGCGCATTGGAGCTTTGAAGAATTTCAGCCGGCTCTTGGGCGACAGCGTAGTGATGTGGAACACCACCTTCAGCCATCCCGACTACGACGACTGGTGGTACACCCACACCGTGACCAACTTTGTACAATACCTCTCAAGTTCCCGAAAAGCCAATCCTGCCGTAATGGTCATCGGCGGGCTCTACGATGCTGAGGACTGCTATGGCGCGTTCGATACCTATAAATCTATCAAGGCTAAATCGCCAAAAACCGACGTATACCTCGTGGAAGGTCCGTGGAGTCATGGAGCATGGAGGTATGCAGGGGCAGAACAACTTGGCAATATCGATTACGGCGAAAAAGCTTCAGCCGAAAACTACATGATGAATATCGAATATCCGTTCTTTGCCTACTATCTTGAAGATAAGGGCGAGAAGCCAGAGTATGGTGCTCGTATTTTTGATAGTGGAACACTCGACTGGTACTGCATCCATGAAGGTTGGGACCCGACGGTAGAACAATTCGAGGCAAACGGGTCGAAGATAAATCGCAAACGTACTGCTTTCTATCTGCAACCCGACGGAGTGCTGAGTGCGAATGCTACCTACTGCCCGAAGCAGCCAACCACCGGAACGGAATACACACAGTATGTGAGCGACCCATCCCGTCCTGTACCCTACATAGGCGATGCACCGCACGACAGCCGGAAATCAGAATACATGAACGCAGACCAGCGTTTTGCATCGTGGCGACCCGACGTGGCTGTATTCCAAACCGATGTTCTCACACGTCCAGTCAGCATTGTAGGTACACCCGAAGTTGACTTCACAGTCAGTATTAGCACAACCGATGCTGACTTCATAGTGAAAGTCATCGACGTTGCCCCCGATGGCAGCCAGAACTTGATACGTTGGGAAGTGATGCGAGGCAAATACCGAAACAGTTTCAGCCACCCTGAACCGTTTACGCCAGGCGAGCCCACCCCGCTTCGATTCGCCCTCAACGACATGTCACACACCTTCCTTGCAGGTCATCGCATCATGGTACAAGTGCAGAGCACTCTCTTCCCGTTGATCGACCGCAACCCGCAAACATTCTGCAACATATACCAATGCGACGACACTGACTTCCGTCCGAGCACCATCAGGCTTTACCATACAGTAGCCCACGAGTCAAAGCTCTGGCTACCTGTCATAACTACACCGGCAGAATCGTGAGAGGAGATTTACATATTCCCATGCTCGCGAAACTGAGCAGGCGTCATACCAAAATGCTCCTTCACATACTTACCAAAGAACGACGGGTTTGGGAAAGCAAGCAAGTCTGATATTTGTTTCATCGACAAATCAGTTTGTTTAAGATAATACCGGATTTCCTCCATAATATGTTCACGCAGCCATTCGCCCGCAGTCTTACCCGAACATTTTTTGCACACGACTGTCAGGTACTTAGGCGACACACACAATTCTGAGGCATAAGTTGTTATGGTGTGGTCCTTCGTGTGATTTTCGTTCAGTAGGTTAAGGAAATGTTGGAATATTGTGTCAGCCTGCCTCCGACCTGTGCCGGTTTCAGATGGCAGCATCATCTTCAGCGAACCACAAAGTCCTAAAAGAGCACTACGAAGCAGCAACTGTATCACCTCCGGCAAATAAGGATTTTCGTCCTTAGGCGCATCAATAGCCATGCGCAAAGTCTCATAAAAGTTGAAGAAGAAATTAACGGCATGCTCATTCAATGTAACTACATGCATTTTATGAATATACATCATTTCGTTCCATATA
Source organism: uncultured Bacteroidaceae bacterium (assembly GCA_964452915.1). Classification (GTDB taxonomy): domain Bacteria; phylum Bacteroidota; class Bacteroidia; order Bacteroidales; family Bacteroidaceae; genus Colivivens. Next base: position 17,060 of record CAYVNW010000022.1, read on the forward strand.
TTGACCTTCTCACGAAGAAAGCTTTGTATAATCCTGTTAGTAAGGAATATTGCTTTGAACTCAAAATCGGGAGATGACAAAACATCGGTAAGAGTCGTATTTGGCGGACAAAGGAGTAATTGGTTTTCATGGAACATTACCGGATGTCCGTTTAGTGAGACTTGTGCCTTTCCCTTTTTTGCAATTGCAATCATGTTCATTTGAATGCGCGCAGCACTTGGAGTCGACAGCGTTTGCAGATTATCGATAATAATGATATCATCATCAGAATAATCTATCGAGGCCATATGTTTGTCCACCAACTCCTGAATAGAAATTTCATTTTTCATATAGCGTCTACATTTTTATTTATATGTTATTTTTCAGTGCAAAGATGGGAATAAAATACGACATGACCATATTCCATTAGGATTTTCGTATGTCCATTATCAGAACAAAAAGAAAGAATCCATCATTTTGCAACCCAAATAGAACATCATACAATAGATTTTTATATCCAATTTTGTAGCGTCTTAAGTTATTAGAAGACATAATGAATATAAATATAAAAAGAGAAAGATATGAATAAGGATGTTTTATTAGGGCTACTTACGGTACTTGCCGTTTGCAGTTGCGGGAAAGAGAACAAATCTCAGGAAAAGCCTGCCATAGATGTCAAAGTGGAAACTATTTATAACAGTAAGCCAGATGGAGGACAAGGCTATACAGGCACAATCGAGGAAACCAAAGGTGTGGCACTGAGCTTCAATACCGGCGGTACACTAAATCAATTGCTTGTCGACGAAGGTCAAATGGTACAACAAGGGCAATTGATTGCGGTTGTTGACGGACAAGATGCCAATAACACACTACAATTGTCAGAGGCATCAGTAAAAACGGCACAAGCTGCTTACAATCAAGCAGAGGATGCCTACAAACGTATGAAGATGATTCACGACCGTGGTTCGCTACCCGATATTAAATGGATGGAAACATTGTCAAAACTCGAACAGGCGCGATCCGCACTCGAAGGTGCTAAGGCACAAGCACGAATTGACAACAAGGGCTATAACGATACACGTTTATATGCTCCGTTTGACGGGTACATATCAAAAAAGGATGTCGAAATAGGACAGACCATTGCCCAAGGACTACCAGTAGTTAACCTGGTGAGAATCGATAAGGTAAAAGTAAAAATCAGTGTTCCCGAAAGCGAAATTTCTAATTTCTCGATTGGCGACTCTGTCAATGTGCGTGTTGAAGCATTAAATGGACGAATATATGATGGACATATAACAGAAAAGAATGTCTGTGCTGATGCACTGAGCCACACATATGAAGTAAAAGCATTAATTGACAATCCGCACCACGATTTACTACCTGGCATGATTGCCGAAGTGATGACATACAAAAGAACAATGGAGGGCCAGATATCTCACACGATACTTCTTCCTGCCGGAATCATACAACTCAACCCTGATAACAGTACCTTCGTATGGACAGTGAACAATAATAAGGCTATTAAGACCCCTGTAAGTATAGGTGCAAACGTAGGAGACAAGATAGTTATCACCAAAGGGCTAAACAATGGTGACCAAGTTATAACTGTAGGACAACAAAAAGTATCAACTGGCATGACAGTCAAGATACAGAACTAAGAAAAAGGAAGGCACTATATATGGAAAAGAAGAAAAGAAACATTGTCGAAGCAACCATGCACTATCATAGCATAGTCATATTAATTACTTCATGCTTAATTGCGTTTGGTGTATATGGCTTGGCGAACATGAATAAAAATGAATTCCCTGATTTCACAATCCGACAAGGAGTAGTCATAGCCGTCTATCCAGGAGCGACAGCCGAAGATATTGAAGGACAAGTAACTAAGCCGCTCGAAGACTACATCTTTACTTATAAAGAGGTAAAGAAAGCGAAGACCAAGTCGTACAGCCGCAATGGAATGAGCATCATACAGATGGAGCTGAATGACGAATTGACCGACAAGGACGAATTCTGGTCGAAATTCAAACACGGCATTAACACCTTCAAGTCACAACTTCCTCGTGGAGTCATTGCCTTGCAGGTAAACGATGACTTTGGTGACACCTCCGCATTACTCATCACAATGGAGAGTAAGGGAAGAACATCACTAAGATGGGTACAGAAATAGACAAAAAGCTGGAAGGATTCAAACGCACTCTTCCTAACGATGTCACATTGTTTAAGATCACTGACCAACCAAAAGTGGTGTCCAACTCTGTATGGAACTTCCTATCAGAATTGCTTATCGCCATAATTGCAGTGGTAATCGTAGTTCTTCTTTTAATGCCGGTACGAGTTGCATTAGTTGCATCAAGTACAATCCCTATAAGCATTTTCATTTCACTCGGACTTTTCTATGCCTTTGGAATCGAACTGAATACAGTAACACTCGCTGCTCTTATTGTCACATTAGGAATGATTGTCGACAACTCGATTGTGATCATTGACGCTTACGTAGAACTCCTTGGCGAAGGTGTTCCGCGTTGGGAGGCATCAGTACAAAGTGCCAATCACTTCTTTAGATCAATATTCTCTGCTACCCTGGCTATATCTGTTACATTTTTCCCTTTCCTCGTAACAATGTCAGGCTCAATGGCAGACTTCGTGAAACTGTTTCCATGGGCTATTTCTCTCATATTGTTTGTATCATTGTTAGTAGCCGAATTAGTCGTACCATTCCTCCAGTTCTACTTCATACGTAAGCCTATGAATACAACAAACAGGAAACACCGTTCGTTCCTTGACATTCTACAATCATCATACAATTGGTTAATTGAACGTTGCTTCCGTCACCCATACATAACGGTTGGAGTAGGACTTGCAAGCGTAGTTATTGGTATTGTGATGGTGGCGAATCTACCACAGCGTTTGATGCCTACAGCCGACCGCAACCAGTTTGCCATTGAGATATACTTGCCAACAGGCACATCGCTTCCGCAAACAGTTGCGCTTGCTGACTCGTTGGAACATATAATCAGACAAGACAAACGTGTAGTATCAGTAGCATCATTCAAGGGTATGGCATCACCACGTTTTCAAACAGGTTATGCACCGCAATTTGCCGGTCCAAATTATGCCCAATTCATCGTCAACACCAAAAGCGAGAAAGCGACAGTCGAGGTGCTTGAACAATACTGACCAGTTTATGAGGAAGCCTTTCCTAATGCTTACGTGAAATTCCGCCAACTCCGTTACGGCACAGACGAGAATCCGGTAGAAGTCAGAATATCAGGGGATAATTGGACGCAGTTGAGGCAAGTTGCCGATTCACTAACCGGAGTATTGAGAAGGAATAAAGACTTGCGTCTTGTACGTGCTGATGTCAATGAACCTTTACCATCAGTAAACATAACACTCGACCCTGTAAGAGCATCACGTCTCGGTATCAACAATCTTGCGGTGGAAACGACTATGGCAATGAGATACAACAGCGACGGACTTGCGCTCGGTTCTGTATGGGAAGGAGGCTACAAGGTTAACATCTGCTTGAAAGGCAACCATGCAGACAATGCATCAATCTCAAATGTCGAAAACGAACAAATGACAGTCTTTGGTTCCGGATCAGTTCCGCTACGCCAAGTGGCAACAGTAAAGCATGCATGGCATGATGGTCAAATTCCACACCGTAATGGCATACGTTGCATCTCAATTCTTGCAGAGAACGCACAAGGAGTCAACGCTACCAAATTAAATAAAAATATAAAAGAGCAACTAAGTAAGGTTCAACTGCCTGATGGCGTAAACATTTCGTATGGAGGCGAGCTTGAAAGCAACGAAGAGAATATGCCTACACTTGTAGGAGCTTTGGCTATAGCCGTTGTTATCATATTCTTTATTTTGTTGGCACACTACCGCAAAATCGCTACCACCATACTACTGTTAGCAAGTCTCTCTCTGCATCTTCGGAACAGCTGTAGGAGTATGGATAACAGGAGTAGACTTCTCTCTCACTTGCTTCCTTGGGGGTATATCGTTAATGGGTATACTCGTACGTAATGCAATAATAATGTACGACTATGCAGAGGAACTTCGCAGCAATGGAACTGACGATGCAAACGGAGTGCATCATCCGACATCGAAAGAAGCCATTTATGAAAGTGCGAAAAGGCGTATGCGTCCGATATTCTGAACTTCAGCAGCTGCATCCATGGGTGTAATTCCAATGATAATTGGAGGTTCTGGACTATGGATGCCAATGGGAGCCGTAATATGTTTCGGCACACTGATCACAATGCTGTTCATACTTACGGTAATGCCTGTATGCTACTGGCTCGTCATGAGTGGAAGTACACGCCGCCGTTATGAAAATGAAGTATTAGAGAAACAATAATAAACAGATCTACATAAAAAAGAAAGATGAAAAAGACTGTAATCATACTATTAAGTTGCATATTGTGCAATGTAACTATAGCACAAAATACTTATACTCTCGAACAGATCCTCGATTCTGCACGTCAAAACAACATTGCCATGCTGAATGGGCAGCGAGATGTAGCGATAGCCTCAGAACAACGGAAGGAAGCATTTACAAAGTATTTTCCAACAATCAGTGGTACCGGTGCATGGTTTAATGCCAACAAATCACTTATTTCCGCTGATATAAACCCATCCAATTTTATTCCGTCAACACTTGCAACTCAATTGCCAACAGAGGCGTTATCCAATTTATCATCACCAATTGGAGTCAATTTGGTGAAAAACGGCTTCTTGGGAGGTATCACAGCCGTACAGCCTGTTTTTGCTGGCGGTCGCATAGTAAACAGTAACAAGCTGGCTTCCGTCGTTGAAGATGCCAGTCAGCTTCAACTTCATTTATCAGAAAATGACGTTGACAAAACTGCCGAAAAATACTATTGGCAAATAGTGGATATCGAAGAGAAACTACGTACCGTTGCATCCATAGAGGAGTTGCTTGCCGATATTCACAAAGATGTTGACATATCGGTACAAGCAGGTGTGGCGCTTCATAACGACCTATTACAAGTAGAATTGCGACAAAATAATGTAGAGAGTCAAAAACTGACACTAAACAACCAACTGTCATTGGCCCGCATGCTTTTGGCGCAATATTGTGGAATGGACGATACAGAATTTCTTGTCAGCTACAATGCAGAAGCGGACGGACCGTCATCACTGAAGTGTGATCACCAACAGGTGTTGCGACAAACCACTGAATACAAATTGCTTGACAAGCAGGTAGAGGTGGTAAAATTCCGGGAGAAGCTTATGATCGGCGAGTATCTGCCATCAGTTGGAGTCGGGGTAGGATATACATACTCAGACATCATAGACAAAAGTCAGAACCGTGCGATGGTGTTTGCCACCGTTAGCGTACCATTATCAGATTGGTGGGGAGGCAACCATGCCATACGCAGAAGGAAGATTGAGTACAAAAAAGCTCTTGCCGAACAACAAGACAAGTCGCAATTATTACTTATCCGTATGCAACATGCTTGGAACGATGTAGAGGAAGCTTACAAGCAACTGACAATTGCAGAACGTAGCATAGAACAATCTGCGGAGAACCTCAGACTGAACCGTGACTTCTATAATGCCGGCACTACACAAATGTCGGACTTACTGGAGGCTCAATTGCTTTATCAACAAGCATTAGACAAACGTACAGATATGTTTACTCAATACCAGAACAATATACTTATCTATAAGCAGTCAACTGGTATGTGATGCTCGTACTACTCCATGCGACGACGCCACACGAAATAGCCATAAACGGCCATGAGTGTGTAAACTCCGTAGAGCAAAGACCGTCCGAACACTCCTTTATATATATATAAGGTGGAGCTGAGCAGATCGACAACAAACCATATCCACCATTGTTCGATATACTTACGTGACAACATCCAAAGTCCGATGATGCTCAAGGCTGTGGTGAGGGCATCAATGTAGGGTACGTTGGAGTCGGTCAGGTTTACGAGCAGCAAGGCGAGCACGATGTAGGCTGCTGTCGCACTGACGGCCAGACGAAGCCAAACCGGCAGTGGAGTGCGTGTTATGGGGATCTCTTTTCCGTGTTTTGCCCTGCCTCTGAGCCAATGTACCAGTCCGTAGATTCCGGCAAGGAAATAGTAGACTTCCATGCCGCAGTCGGCATAGATGCCGGCTTGGTAGAGTACGACGATATAGATGGCTGGCATGATACAACCTACCACCCACATCCATACCGACGCACGGAATTCGAGTATAAGATAGGCGAACCCCAAGACAGTCCCAAGGGTGTCGAGGCGGTTCGCCATTATGTAGTCTAATATTTTTTCCAACATGAGTCTCAGTATGTACCGTAATCAGAATCTTACCGTTACTCTGCCCATAGCCGTGAACCCACTCATTGCCGCATAGCCGATCTGATAGTACCGGTTGTCTACAGGATGGTCGGTTCCGACTATACTGCTATATACCCAACCGCTCGCTGCGTAATGGCGGCTGAATATGTTGTTGAGGTCAGCACCGACTGTAACGTTCTTTATGCCTATATTGTGTTCAGCGAGGTCGAAGGTGTAGTTCAGACTGAAGTCGGACGTGCTGAAGCAAGGCAAACTTCGGTCTTTGTTCTGTGTGTTGTCGAGATACTGACGGCTGACGAAATTGGTGTGCCAGGTAGCTTGCAGACCACCAACGTGGAAGTCAATGAATCCGTTGAGTATGGTCGACGGCGAGAAAGCTAATGTGGATTTGTCGTAGTGCACGACTGTTGGTGCCATGTCGTTCCAATCATTGTCGTAGGTCTCCACTTCTTCGTCGAGGTTCTTTATTTTGTTGGCTGAGAATGCAGCATTACCTTCAATGCTCAGCCAGTTGAGAGGACTCCAACCGGCGGAGAGTTCGACACCTGTGCGGTAGGAGGTCTTTATGTTTGTAGTCAGTTTCTCACCAATGTCACTCACTGCTCCTGTCTGTACAAACTGGTTGTCGTAGTCCATATAGTAGGCGTTGAAACCAGCATGCCAAGTGGGTGCTGTGTATGCATAACCCAGTTCATAGTCGTTGAGACTCTCTGCCTTAGGATATCCGCTTCCTCCGTTGTCGGTAAAGTTGTTGCGCTCGGGTTCACGATGTGAACGGGCAAAACTGAAGTAGGCATTGTGTCCGTCCTTGTGAAAACTAATGCCTGCTTTTGGATTTAGGAAGTCGTACGATTGGTTGATGTCGAGTTCCTGGTTTACGTAGCCGGCATCTGTTGAGTAGAACTTGTCATTAATGCCAGTAGTTATGTAGCGCACATGGCGGTACTGGACATCTGCAAAGGCACTTAAGAAGTGTGTTATGTTGTATGTCGCCTTGGCATATACGTTGGCGTCGGTCTTCTCAGCATCGCTGTCGTAGTACTTGTAATCACCGTTCTGCATAATGCGCGATGCGAGTTCGCTGTTGCCCACGTAGGTCAGGTAACCATAGTGGTTGCCTTCGAAGTTTTGCATTGCTGCGCCACCTATGACGTTCCATGTGCCATCGTTGTAGTTGACATTCCAAACAAGTCCATAGGTGTCTTGTGTAAGCCCTTTCTTACGGATGAAATCGCTGCGTTTCACCGTATTACCTTCGGTATCGGTGAACGTAGACAGACCGAACTTACTCAGTTTATTGTTGTAGCGGAATTCGTCGTAGTAGCCCCTACCGTGGGTGTAGTGCAGGGTTCCCGATGTGCTCCAGTGATCGGAAATCTGCCAGGCAAGACTTAGCAGGTTGTGATTCTGCCAGAAGTTGTCGGTTGTTTTTGGCCACAACGACCCGTTGGCCCTGCTGTAGCGGGTAATGTTCCATGTGCCGTCCCAATTTGGTTCAAAGTGTTCGTACAGGCTGTTGAAGCGTCCCATCCCGGCATTGACCATATCCTTGTAGGTTTTTATGCCATCGTATATATTCATGCTGTAGTCGTCGTTGCCCGCTGTAACTCCGTTCCATGCCTGCCCTGTACGCTCGTAATTACCTATGTTCTTATAGCGCAATATGAGGTTGCCGTCGGTGTTGATATATGTGGCACCACCATAATAGCTGCCAGAACGGCCTGAGGTGCCATGCAGATAACCGTCTGTGTGTGTCTCATGATATGCACCGTCGAGCACCAGATGGTTCCACAGCAGTCCGGTAGACAATGAGCCGCCCACGTTCCATGTGTTGTATGATCCATACGACCCGCTGATTTCTGCACTTGGCAACAGGTTTGGTGCTTTTGTGGTCAAAGCGATAGTGCCGCCGAAAACTCCGTCACCATTGGTCGATGTCCCCACGCCTCTCTGAATTTGCGCGCTGCCGAGTAGCGCTCCGTATGAGTTCATGTTTGCCCAAAATACACACTGGTCCTCTGGTGAGTTGAGAGCTACACCATCGAGGGTTACATTGATTCGGCTATCGCCTGCGCCACGTATACGCATGTATGTAGTACCGGTGCCTAAGCCGTTCTCACCCCATGCTATAATGCCAGGGGTACGGGCAAAGAGGAACGGAAGTTCACGCCCTGTCTGTGAGAAGGTTTGCAGGTCTGACTTACTTATGTTGCTCACAGCAAATGGGGCATCCTTCTTCACTTTCACACCTACAACTACAATTTCATTGATTGTTTCCACCTTGGATGTATCGATAGTCTGTGCAGCACATCCAAGACTGCCAAGCAGCATAAGAGCTGCCAATTTTGTTTTTACCATAATCGATTTAACTAAAGATTAAACATTTGTAAAGGAGTACGCAGAATCTATCTAATCATCCCTACGGCAGCATTATCTGCATCAGGTCAACGGGTATATTCTCAGCTTGGCACTCAAGCGCACCAGCACCCCTTTAGTTAAAATTCGTGTGCAAAGATAGTAAATTGTTTGTTTCGCTGTACTTAGCCGACTGCAAAAAATGATATTAGAAGTGTTTTGGATGTTGTGGATTGGCCGGATCAGACCGATCGGACCAATTAGACCGATTAGTCTGATTAGCCCGATTAGCCTGATTGCTCATCACCTTTATAAGCTCCACTTACCTGTTTCGAGCTCCACAGTTTTGGTTGTCCCGTCGGCTTGCATTTGATAGAATGTCGCTGTGGTATTAAATGGGACAGTAATGTCGTACTTGATTTCGCCATTCTTATCACGCCTCCACTCTACATATACTTTGCCATAAGGAGTTTCAGTACTTCCACGAGCCCAGTCGATACGTTTTTGTCCTTTAGGCAGCTCACTTTCGCCGCGCATATCGGGTTTTGGAGCGATGATGATGTGATGGAATCCGGGATCTTCATAATCGGCACTTATACCCAATACGTCACGGTAGAGCCACTCACCGATCACACCATAAGCATAGTGGTTGAATGAGTTCATGTTCCACTCGTGCTTGTTGAATCCTTCGCCTGCCTTGAATGAATCCCAACGTTCCCATACCGTCGTTGCACCGTTGTCCACTTCATAGAGCCAGCTTGGATTTTCTCGCTGTAACAACAAGTCGTAAGCAAGATCGTTCATGCCGTATTCCGAGAGAGTAGGACACAAGTATGCAGTACCCACAAATCCAGTAGACAGCCGGTAACCGTTCTCCACAATTTTCTCACGCAGTTCATTGATTGCATTATCATATTGTGCACCTGCTTCAAGCATATTGAAATGTAAAGCCAGCACATACGCCGTCTGGGTTTTATTGATGAGGTGTCCGCCTATAACATATCTGTCTCTAAACTCCTCACGAATTGCACTCGCTAATGCATTATACTGATCGGGTTCTTCTTCCTTTCCGAGTGCAATACTGATACGAGCCATAAGATCCGCTACGTAAGCATAATAGCAGACACTAACGTAGCGGGCATCGAGCGACTCGTATGCAAGCCAGTCGCCATAAGCTGTTCCTGCGCCATTATACGAATATTTGTCATCGATGTTCGACTGCAACCAAGACATGTAAAGCCGCATGGCATCATAGTTTTCATCAAGTATTTCAGTATCATTATACATGAGGTATACTGTCCATGGCACAATTATCATTGCGTCACCCCACGCTGCATTGCCATAGCCTCCATAACGTCCAAGTGGAGCCACATCGGGAACGGCTCCATCCTCTCGTTGGCAATTGCGCAGGTCGCGCATCCATTTGTGATAGAACGCACGCATGTCTGCATTATAACATGCCGTCCGGCAGAAGATCTGCGTGTCTCCGCTCCATCCAAGCCGTTCGTCACGCTGAGGACAGTCGGTCGGAATGCTTAGGAAGTTACCCCGCGCACTCCAACGGATATTCCTGTATAGTTGGTTTACACCCTCGTCGCTACATTCAAACGTACCATATTCATTAAGGTCTGAACCGACTGAAAGCCCCTTGAGGTCGAGTATGGTAACATCATCAGTAGCGGTCATGGAAACATAACGGAAACCATAGAAGGTTTGGGTAGGATGATAGCTTTCACCCTTTTCTGCTCCTCCGAGTATATAGCGCAGGGTTGTGTTTGCTGTGCGCATATTGTAAGTCCATACACTACCGGCAGGACCGTCGTTCTTATGTTCGGCTGCCCCATTGTCGTTCAGCATCTCACCAAAGCGGCAAGTTATCTCTGTGCCTGCCACACCTCTGACCGTCAGCTCCGGTACACCGACCATATTTTGCCCGAGATCGAATATGGCTGTTTCTCCTTTGTGCAGTACGAATCCATTCTTGCCACCCTGCAACGTCGGATTGCTTTTCACTACGATCTCACCGTACGTAGTTCCTGTCGGCTTAGTATTCTCCCATACAGTTATCTTTTTCACTGTTTGGTTGTATTCAGGACGTATAATCACTTTCGGTCCGTTGAATCCTGTTATTTTGCCGTTGAACGATGTGGCGGTTGCCGTCTGCCATCCTTCCGACACATCATCCACGGTCGCCCAACTATAATCTTTGCGTCCGTCATAAGATTCTCCATTGTATATGTCTCCATACAGTACAGGACCACAATTGTTGGTTTGCCATGTCTCATCTGTCACAAATGAGACCTCAGTACTATCAGAATACATAACATATATCTTTGCCATGAATGCAAGATTCGGTTTCTTATATATGTTTGCCGCAATCTCACCACTCCACCAACCATTAGTCAGTTGAGCTCCAATCATATTCTTTCCTTTCACAAGCTGGTCGGTAACATCGAATGTCACGTATGGCACCTCGTTACGCAGGTCAACACAGCCCGGCACAAGTTCATCATACACAAGTTCGCCGTCTTTATTTTCCCTTCCTACACGCTCGCCATTCAAATAGAGGTTGAATATTCCAAGTGATGTAGCAAACACACGAGCTTTCAAGATTTTCTTCTTCCCTATGTCGAACGATTTACGAAGTAGCGGAGCACCGGTCTGCTTGTTCCAATCCAGTCGGCTACATTGCAGCCACTTAGCATCACTCCATCCAATATCACTAAGTCCCATGACGAAAGTGGCTGGCTTTGAGATGCAAGTTCTTCCTTTGTTGTCGATTACTGTTACCGTCCAATAATAGCGCGTTCCATCGCCACGTAAAGCCGGAGCAAGAATCCATGAGTCGGAACTCATTTGCGACTTTGAGTTCCATACGCGCTTGGTACACCGTGGATCGGTATATATTTGCACACGGAACGACACCTGTTTTACTCCCTTCAACTCACCATCAGCTGCCGACCACGAAAGTAGTGGTTGCTCTTTATCAACACCAAGAGGATCAACCACGCCATCCACTCTCAGATTGGTCACAGTAAGTCCCGCTGCCCAAGCTGTTATCTGATACGTCATTACTAAGGCAATCAAAGTAAGTCTATTCATATTCATTTTATGTATTGCTTAATTGGTTTATAAGAAGTCAGTAGTCACGGTTTCACCCGCTATATATTATGATTGATTTTCCAATCTTTGGTTTAGCCGGTCATTTGCTTGCCATATAGTTGTATATTTGTAACACATCCTGAGTATCAGTTGTGCCGTCAGAATTCACATCATATGATACATTTCCGACATTGCTGCTGTCGTTTTGCATATGCTCATATACAGTCAATGCGTCTTGAGTATCGACCGAGCCATCGGCATTAACATCCTCACGCACTCCCGACGCCAAGTTCACAATAGCCTTTGCAGACAATTCGCAATTGTAAATTCGCAGGTCATCAATGCTGCCTCGGAACATAGGGTCAGACGTAAACTGGCTTCTGCCAATATAGTTTAGCACCGGATGTATATCGGTAGGACGAATGGTTATATCTGATGTTTCTGCAACGCATTCTCCATCGATATACATTCTTACACTGTTTTCCCCAATGCTGACCGCTACATGTTTCCAGCCTGTTCCTAAACGAGGTCCGTCAAGATACTGTTCATCACCGCCGTTCTTCATGCAAAACCGCATAGTGGAATTATCGCTGCTCGGTGTGAGATACATATACTGCTCGGTTGAAGTACCAAAATCAAATATGCGTTGCCATGAGCCCGATGAGCTTCCCGTCCAACGAACCCATGCAGCTATCGTCAACTCATCGCTATTAGCCACTGCATAGGGAAGTTGCATGAACGATGTTCCGTCAAGGCTGAGACTACACTTGCCCGATTTCACTAATGCGGCAAGTGTGGTATATTTCTCGTTTCCACCCGCCTTTGCGTTGAATTGATTTTCACTATTGTCAATCAAATTTCCTTCGAACTCCCACTGTGCAATCATGCCAACTTCGCCTGATGTTCTTGCTTCAACCGGTTCACTTGCAGCTGATATGTTGTCGCTGTAGTCGATTGCCTTTATCTTATAACTGTATGATTGACCTGGCACACAATTGTTGTCAATATATGAACAAGCTTTTACCTTTCGCGCTATCGTGTTCCATTCCCCAGTTGAATCAGCTCTCAAAATCATGTAGCCGTTGAGATCTTCTTCTGTATTTGCAGACCAGTATAAGCGGATTGAGGCAGACAGTCCTGTGGCTGATAACCCCACAGGAGCAGCAGGAGCTGTGGTTTCCGTGGCAGCATCAGTGGGAATAATTTTCCATTGCTGTAATCGGCGTTTGGCATCCGACAGTGCAAGCGTTGCCTGTCCCACATTGCTTGCGTTCCCTGTCGACTCAGCGGTTAGATACAGGTTGCTGTATCGGCTTATTATATAATAATAGCCTTCTCCAGCATATTTCAGAAACCACTGTTCGTTATCACCACAACCTCCATCGTATAGCCTTACGTCTCCACCAGACGAAAGCGACCAATTCCAAACGTCGATAGGAAGAGAGTTGGATGCGTTGCGGATTGTGAAGTAGCTGAAATCACCTCCCACCCGCGCACTCACGGGTTCCACCTTCCAATCATCATATAAGTTGTTAGTCTTTGTCTTGATGCACACATTCGTCCCGCTTGTAGGATTTGTAGAGGTTGTACTCAATACCCGCCGTGCTCCACGGTTCATCAGTTGGTAAGTGCCGTTAATGGTGTCAGGCTGCACATCCTCTCCCCACGTTACGTCAACAAGCAACTCAGCTCCTGTCTGCCCGCTCTGATAGCCTGTCCCGCCTGGCATTTCATACATCCATTGGCGTGTAGGGCCATACCCTCCGAAATACACGTCCTTGTCCTTGCTGACAAAAGTGTACGAAGAGTTGTTTGCCTGCCGTTCCGACGATCCAAGATAGGCGTGTACCTCTCCTGTAGAGTCGTTACGGTACACAGCTCCACTCGTCCAATGCGTACGGTCTTCACCATATCCAATCCTCACACCTTCCTGACTGTCTTTACAAAACTGGCCTCTCGCTCTCGCATCGAAGCCCCACCAGATGCCTGTCTGCATACCATAGTTTACACCGACTATAGCCTCGCCCACATTATGCAGCTCATCGTTGGCAGCCATCCGTCCGTCTGCACGTACTTTCGTGAAGAAATCCGCATAGTTGTCAAACGAACCCGCAAGCTGGTGTGTGTTCCCTTCATCAAGATATTCACGCAAATCTTCATACCAGTCCCATGCTCTGTCGCAATTGAGGGTGTTGCCTCCACACAGGCGTATTCCATCAAAGAATGAATCACTGCGGATCAACTTGCATATCTCAAGGAAATCCTCTTTCCACCAATACCGGTTCTCATCGTAATCGGGTTCGTTGTAAGGTGAGATCGATATTATCTCAATGCCATTATCTTGGCAATACTTTACGCTTGCCTTGATGAGTTTATACCATTCTTGTGTCTTCCGTGTATAATTTTGAATACCCGTCGTCCCGTCAGAAAGGGTGTCAAGTGCAGCAGCGTTGTCACAATTTATGTTTGCTTGTGTAACCCCTGTAAGTTTCAAGTGTGTTATGCGGTTTTGCAACGCTGTTTTCTGTTCCGAAGACAACTCGTAGCTGCCGTCAGCATTAGTTTTTACGAGATATGTAGGCTGAAAAGATAAACGTCCCGTATTTAAGTTCTCTTTTCCGATGTGGTTCACTCCCCTACGGACATTCGCCTCATTATCCCATGCGGTGTCCATTCCCCAATTCACACTGAAAGCCTTTCCTTCTGCATTGACATCAAATACAATGGTGCAGTCACTCGCATCAAACGCCTTTAAATAGTCTGCGCCTGTTTGCGCCGAAATTCTTGGTGCGCAAACCGTCCATAGCAATATGGCCAGACCTACACTACCTGATAACATTCTGCAGTTCATATATATTATATATAAGAGTATTTAAACTGTGCAAAGTTAATAAATTATCCTTTTATTACTAATGTCAAACTATGGAAAGTATAAGAATTTAAGGTGTGCTTTGTTGATTACTTACAGGTTTTTCGTAACTTTGCGGTATTCAATAACATGTAAACTATAATAAGCAATGAATATGATATACGACTTCGACAAAATTATTGACAGGACAGGTAGCGGGGATATCAAGCACGCAGACTTGCAAAAAGACTTTGGACGCACCGACCTGATTCCTATGTGGATAGCGGATATGGACTGGGAAACACCGGACTTCATCACCAATGCGTTGAAGGCACGATTGGAACACTCCTTGTTTGGTTATACAAAAACACCTCCTGGATATTGGGGCGTTATTGCAAAATGGATACGCGACCATCACGGGTGGAAAGTAAATGAAGACTGGATTTGCTACATTCCCGGTATTGTCAAAGGAATAGGCATGGCTATTTATGCCCTTACAGAAAAGGATGAGAAAGTTATTGTGCAACCACCTATCTACCACCCTTTCTACCTCATACCGCAGGGGGCGGGACGCGAGGTGGTATGGAATCCTTTGAAGGAAGTTTATGACGCAGCCGGCGAACTGACAGGTTACGAAATGGACTTTGATAATCTTGAGCAGGTATATGATGAAAAATGCCGCCTATTAGTGCTTGCCAACCCCCACAATCCAATTGGTATCACATGGAGTAAGAAAACTCTGCAAAAGTTGGCTCACTTTGCTGTCACTCACAACCTCATAATTGTCAGCGATGAAATTCATTGCGACATGGCTCTCTTCGGGCACAAGCACCACCCTTTCGCGTCAGTCAGCGACGAAGCGGCACAATGTTCCATTGTGTTCTCTGCTCCATCCAAAACATTCAACATGTCGGGCATAGTCAGTTCATGGGCTGTTGTTCCTAACGAACAACTAAAAAAGAAGTTTTATGGTTGGATGGCTGCTTGCGAGCTCAACGAAGAGCATTTATTCGCTCCTATAGCCACTACTGCGGCACTTCAGCAGGGTGAGCCTTGGCGACTTCAAATGATATCCTACCTCGAAGGCAACATCGATTTTCTAATCGACTACTTCGGCAAGTACATCCCATCCATCAAACCCATCCGTCCACAAGCGAGCTATCTTGTATGGCTCAATTGCCGGAAACTGAACCTTTCCCACGAACAACTACTCGACTTGTTCATCAATAAGGCGCATCTGGCGCTCAACGATGGAGAGATGTTCGGTAAAAAAGAAGGACACGGCTTTATGCGTATGAACGTGGGCAGTCCACGGAGCATCATAAAACAAGCTCTCGACCAATTAAGAGATGCAGTAAACGGACTCGGGACGGATAGTAGTATCGACACCTCCTCCTACTGACATACGGAAAACCGACTTTTACGAGGCTATGGAGGTTGAGCCTCCGACTTTACCCCTCTCTTGTTCTGTAATTTGTTTTTGCTAACGGTGTGCCAATGGTAACCTTGGGGACAAGGCTAAGCTGCAAAGTGTAATTCCTTTATTAAAACAACAAAAAATGCTTGGCAAAGATTATTGGTTCAATAAATATAAAAATAATATACAATGAAGAAAGCGTATTATGAGGAGTCACGGAAAGTTCTGAACCTCATTCACAGGATTATTCTCACAGCTCTGTTGCCCCTCGTGTCATACGCTCTGTATGCACAGGGCAAGGGACAGATAGAACGATATGAGTTTGAGATGGACCGAAGTGGAAATATCGTGAGGAAGGTGCCGGTATTTAAAGACACCTTGGTTAAAAACAACGATACAAAATCCACCTTTCTTGGCGTATCACAAAAGGACGGAGTAACAGTCGTGCGGGTAGAGGTATCTGATAAACTTAACTCCAAAGGAACATGCGTGTTACGGATATATGCGTCGACAGGAGAAGTAGTTGCCGCATACCGCATAACGGAAGAGGTGTCGAGCATCACACTGAACGGTCTTGAGAGCGGGGTGTTTATCGCCACTCTGTTCGATGGCAATAGGCTTTTAGAGTCAAAGACATTTGCGGGCCGTCATGCACGGACATAGCGTGCATAAACATATCAGCGTGGGGATGGTAGTGCCACTAATTCCGTATCATAGCATTCCAAGCCGAACATCCCATTTTAGTAACTCCGAAGAATCTTTTAAGACCTCGGATTTGACGCCCCTACTCTGCATGGTAATCTGAATTCCACTCAAAAAAACATGGAATTGTTTTGCCGCATCACAAATTATCCGTAACTTTGCACTCGCTAACAAAGAAACCATGCGCTTGTGGTGAAATTGGTAGACACGCCAGACTTAGGATCTGGTGCTTCGCGGCGTGTAGGTTCGAGTCCTATCAGGCGCACATATAAAAGCATCCCGCTATGGCAGGATGCTTTTATTATATGAATTCATTCAACTATTTATAAAACTTATATATGATTAAGAATGGATTTCCGTCTGGATCAACAGATTTTATACGCTCCCTCAGATTCCATATTTGAGTAGGGTATTCTTTTTCAAAGTTGTTGTACTCGTTGTGCCCTATCCAGTTATCATATACTCGGTTAGCCTCTATAACAGAATATATTCCGGTTTCATCCATGTTGACCACCCTGCCAAAACTGAAGAAATACTTACCCGTGTATGCATCTAACGACAAAGTTTTAGCCTTATGTGCATTCTTGTCATACGCAATAATGCGTTCTTGTCCTTTGTGTATGACCAAAGCCAATACGAACTTATCTGTAACTTGTATCTGCAATGGATTGGTAATGTACGTATTCTTTATGCTGAATAGCCTCATGTCGTTTTGAAAGTCCTCGTCCGACAATTCTGGACAGTTGTATTCGCCAAAATCATACGCATATACTGGTTGCGCGTTAATGCCAGAACCATATATTACACTGACTTCATTACTAAACTCCGTGATCATATATACAGCATCCTTACATTTTGAAAAGGGCTCTAAGCTGAGCGACATATGACTGTCAAGATACCGGTCTATGCCAACGGTATGATTTACGATGGTGAAATCCTTGTCCATTACCCAAAAGTTATAAGGTTGATCCTTATCTTCAATATAATTGGCTGAATATCCGACATACCCACCAGAGTACTTAAAAATGGCAAATAATGATTTTGGCAGCGTTTTTGTAGTCAAAAGTCGTTCACCCATTCGGTCGTAAATGAATAGTTTCTTGTCGAGCCTGCTTAAGGCATTTATTGTATGCGACTCCTCGTCAACAAAAAAATCATTTAATTCCATGTACTCGTTAGCACCATGTCCCCTGCGTGATATACTGTTAACACATGTGCCCTCTTCTGTAAAGATGTGTATAGAATTTTGTCCTTTATCAAGTATGTAAAAACATTGAATCCATCCACTCCACCTTATCAATTTGCGTTATATACACATTCGTATCCTGCAGCTGAATGATTTCAACGTCCTTGATAAATCCACTCTCATGTATGGAAGTGGTTTCATCCAAATTACATGTAATTACTTCAATATCGCTTTGCCGCTCAGTACAACTAAAAATAACTGCCAACACAACAATCAAAGTCTGATCTAATAGTTTAAACTTAACTCTCCTCATAAAATATACATTATTGCAATTTGTATCTTGTGACATTTTCAAAACAACGTCAGGAAATGTTTATTTTCAAAATGCGATTGGACAATATCGGTCTTGACATTTTTGGTTGCCTCCAGACGCACAGTCTGTTTTTGCATCACGAGCCGTATAGCTTGCATATCCATTAGCGTTGCACTTCAGAGATATCGAGCCCAATGAGCCAAGAGTCAATACCACAGTCGCATTAGCCTTACTTGATATTTCATAAAAGCAATCACCATCCGTCCTAATCCAAGATGCGCCATCACTTGAGTCGTCTCCTGTCAATGCCTCAATATTCAGCATCACCAAGTCACTCTCTTCGTCTGTTTTATTATTCTGATAGTTCAATAAGCACATAGCCCCATCGCAGCAAACATTGCGACTGCTATGATCTTTTTGATTTGTTTTCTTCCCGTTAATCTATAGTTTGAATATTATTTTTGTTTTGATTTGATTGCAAATATACAAACTTCTAATATAACAGCCAAACAAAATATAAATATTTAAAACACATGTATGGTCAAGTAGAGACAGTGTCACCGGAAATATAAATCATTCCAAACTCATCGGCACGACCTTTATTCATCTGCAATCACAGGTTCCAGTATATCATAGCTTGTTATTTGCTTCCCTTTTTCACATGGTCCGAACCCACCCTTTTTGATATGATTAAAATACTGAGTCAGGTCCGACAGGTCAATTTCGGAGCCGACTTTTGCGGGTAATCCGTATAATTCACGTATTGCTTTTGCCTGGTTTGGCGTAGCGACTTTAAACTTACAGCTATAATTATGCAGATACCATGCGGACGTGTCCACTTCTGCTATGTCACTATTTTTGTACGTCTGTATAGTGTCATTAGCCGCATAGTCTCTGTTTGATGCCGTCTTGCAGCCATACAGGCACAACATGACACACAATACCATGAGCAGTCCGTCTATTATTTGTTTTTTTCTTTTCAGTGCGATTTTTTTCATAATCATATATGTTATAGTATTAGTTGTTTGAATTTCATCCATATATATTCTCATAGCAACTTTGCCAGAGTGTATAGCTTCATAGAGTTCGATCCCTTTATCAAGATCGTACGCTCCCTTAGTTGCGCTGTCGGTATTGCCTTTTTCACTTCCTCAACATCTGTGAAGAACTTGTAATTATTAGTAGAGTTAATACCTGAAGAGATTGCGGCGCGGTGGAATTCCTCACCTACAAGCCACACTGTACTGAACTTATACTGCTGGATCAGATTCAAGATCTTTGTGTGTTCTTCAAGGCTTACGTCGCCAAGTTCTTTCATGTCCCCAAGTATCAGCATCTTGTATTTCGCCCTCATGAGGTGGAAATTGTCAATTGCCGCCTTCATGCTGGTAGGATTGGCATTGTAAGCATCGACAATGAGAGTATTATTAATTCCCTTCACGAGTTGCGACCGGTTGTTCGATGGTTCGTATGCACTGATAGCCGAGCATATATCCTCTGTTGAAATACCGAAATAGTCACCCACACATGCGGCGGCAAGTACATTGTCGATGTTGTATGCACCGATAAGTTGGGTACATACTGTATTGCCACAATACGAAAAGTAAAGATAAGGGTCGCACCCCAGGAAATACCCGTTGTCACCATATTTTATAAGGTCCAACCCGTCTGATATATCCATCAGATATTTGTTATTCTCATTAATGAATGCCTTGCCATGGTGAGTACGAAGATAATCATATAATTCTCCTTTAGTCCGTATCACACCCTCAAACGAGCCGAATCCAAGCAAGTGAGCTTTGCCTACGTTGGTTATCAGTCCATAGTTGGGCTCAGCAATGTCAACAAGAGCCTTTATTTCACCAGGATGATTAGCCCCCATTTCTATCACAGCGATTTCATGTTGCTTGCCAAGTGAGAGCAAAGTCTTAGGTACGCCTATATGGTTGTTGAAATTACCCTTGGTATACAACACATTATATTTTCGAGAAAGCACCGTAGCAATCAATTCCTTGGTCGTTGTCTTTCCGTTTGTTCCTGTAACAGCAATAACAGGAATATCAAACTGACGTCTGTGATAATTGGCAAGTTTCTGTAGAGTCTGCAAGGCATCATCAACAAGTATCAGCCTCTGGTCGGAAGCGTCAGCGTATTGTTGTTCATCAACTACCGCATAGCTGCATCCCTTATCAAGGGCTGCTTGCGCATATGCATTTCCATCAAACGAATCACCTTTAAGTGCGAAAAAAATAGATTCCTCAGGACAGTCACGGCTGTCAGTCGTGACTTGAGGGTGTCGCTGAAATATACTATATAGTTCTTCTATCTGTATCATTGCTGTGTATCTAAACAAGCACAAAGGTAGTAATTAATTAATAAAATGGATGCGATATTCGTTTTTTTTCTCTAACTTTGCACTATTCCTAACGGGTAATTGTGTGAATATGAAAAAAAACGCAGAATATACAATTAATGTAGGAGGCCGGTTGTTGGACCTCTCTGCCCCATGTGTGATGGGCATCGTGAACATAACTCCCGACTCATTTTATACAAGCATATCTCCGGATGAAAAGAAATCATCGGCTGAAGGGGTTGCAAAACTCGTGGAGAAGCACATCGCTAATGGAGCCGCCATCATCGATGTAGGAGGTTGCTCCACAAGGCCAGGCAGTGAGGCTGTCGACGAAAAGGGAGAATGGGAGCGGCTCACGCTATGTCTTGATATTATAAGAAAGAGATGGAGCGATGTCGTGGTGTCCGTTGACACGTTCCGCCCCAACATTGCAGAACGATGCATCAAAGAATACGGAGTACAGATTATAAACGATGTTTCCGGCGGATGCGATGCGATGTATGACGTTGTTACGAAATATGGAGTACCCTACATTCTGACGTTCAATGTCCCACGCAATTCTGATGAAGACATTTGTCAGCAAGAACTTCTATTCTTTGCCGAACAAGTTCAACGGCTCAGAGACAAAGGAGCAAAGGACATCATACTCGACCCTGGATTCGGGTTCAACAAGACTCTTGACGAAAACTACGAGATCCTATCGAACATGGAGAATCTTAGCATCTTGGAGTTGCCTGTACTTGTTGGTGTATCACACAAAAGCATGATATTTAAACTGCTTGGCACAAGTCCTGACGAGGCTCTTAATGGTACTACAATATTGAATTTGGTATCACTGGAAAAAGGAGCAAGTATACTTCGTGTACATGAGACCAGAGAGGCAATGGAATGTATAGCCATATACAACAAGCTCATGGAAACGAGAATCGAGCCCGATGACAATAATGATATAAACTGAAACAGATAGCATGATACTTGACTTTGGAATAAAAGACATAATTGATATTCTGTGCGTTGCCCTTCTGTTGTACTATGTCTATAAGTTGATGAAGGACTCCGGATCACTGAATATCTTTTATGGAATACTGCTTTTTATAGTTGTATGGATACTTGTGTCACAAGTATTTGAGATGAGACTACTGGGATCTATATTCGACAAGTTGGTCAGCGTGGGTGTACTGGCACTAATCATCCTGTTCCAGGAAGAAATACGCCGTTTCTTCCTTACTCTGGGTTCTCACAGTCGTTTTAACTTCCTATGGCGCTTGTTCACACGGAAGAAAAGTAATAAAAACGAGACCGAAGAGAATCCGTCGGTAATGAAAATAGTATGGGCATGCGAGCAGATGAGTAAGAACAAAGTAGGCGCACTCATTATAATAGAAAACAACATGGCTCTGACCGACATCGTGAAGTCGGGCGAGACGATTGATGCAGTTATCAACAGTCAGCTCATTCAAAACATATTCTTCAAGAACAGTCCATTACACGACGGAGCAATGATAATCAGCCACAACCGTATCGAAGCGGCCGGATGTATTCTGCCTGTATCCCACGACATGAACATACCTAAAGAGTTGGGACTGCGCCACCGTGCCGCACTTGGTATCTCACAGCAAAGCGATGCATTAGCAATTGTGGTATCAGAGGAAACAGGCGCGATCTCAATAGCACGCCGAGGCGAACTAAAGCATCGCATCTCGACCGAAGAACTTGAAAGTCAAATAGCAGAAATAATATAACAATATGCGAACATTCTTTTTAACCACGTGTCTTATTTTAGCGACATCTCTGAATGCTGCGAAACCTAAATTACCGACTAAAGCAAAAATACTGGAAGACCTGGAATTAGCAAATGGATACTTTATCAACAAACATCCAGATGCAGGTGCACCAACATACGTGAAGAAAATGCGTCCGAGCAACCTCTGGACCCGCGGGGTGTACTTCGAGGGATTGGTTGCACTGACCGACATCGAGCGGGAAGTGAAATCCGATGCTTACGAGACAAACAACCAATATCTGTATGATTGGGCATCAGCACACGAATGGGTTCCTCGTAATGGAGTTAAAACACGCGACGCTGATGATTATTGCTGTTGCCAGGCATATCTGGCGATGTACCAAAACGGACAGACGAACACATATACACCTACTATGCAATGTATGGACAACCTTCTGACAAACCGAGAAAGTGTGAGTGATTGGACATGGATCGATGCTATACAGATGGGATTGCCTGTTTTGACTAAAATGTCAGTAATCAAAAAGACAGAAGGGGATATTGCATTCGACCGCTATGCACAACACGGATGGAAAATGTATAGCTACACCCGTGACATACTTGCCGGAGGCTTGTTTAATAAAAAAGAAGGACTTTGGTGGCGTGACAAGGATTTTATACCGCCATACAAAGAGCCCAACGGGAAAAACTGCTATTGGAGCAGAGGCAACGGATGGGTATATGCCGCACTTGTCAGGGCAATGCAGGACATCATGAGTATCGACGGCTACAATGATTATCTCGACGATTATAAAGCCGATTATCTCAAGATGACTGATGCGCTCGTGAAATGCCAGCGCAAAGATATGTTTTGGAACGTAAGCCTGCTCGACGAGAGCAACTATGGAGGCAAGGAACTGACTGGCACTGCCCTTTTCGTCTATGGAATGGCTTGGGGAATACGTCAAGGGATACTCGACAGCAATAAGTTTCTGCCACTTGTTGCCAAAACATGGAATGCTATGGTAAAGGATTGCCTGCACAAGGATGGATTCCTTGGTTACGTGCAGGGAACAGGTAAACAGCCAAGCGACTCCCAACCAGTTACATACAATAGTGAGCCGGACTTTGACGACTTTGGACTGGGATGCTTTCTGTTAGCAGGTTCTGAAGTTTATCAATTGGCTCAGTAAAAAATAAAAGGATTTGGCATGATGAAGACCATTAATGCAATAACTCTGTTGTTGGCAGTGTTGCTGATTACCGGATGCACTGACGGCACTAAGAAAAAGCCTGCCGGCACTTATGTCACAGTACACAGTAGTCCGTACGAGTTGCTTATCGTGGGCAACAAGGACTGGCTTTCTACTACAAACGGCACTGTATTCATGGAGAATGTGAACCCTGAAGTACCGGGACTTCCGCAAAGCGAGCAAAACTTTAAAGTAATAAGCATCAACTCATATGCTTTCGACAAGACGTTCCAAGCATTTGCAAACATCATTATTTTCGATATAGACGCCAAATACACTAAAGCTGAAATAAAAAAGGCTATGGACGTATACGCCCATCCACAAACAATCGTATATCTGACTGCCCCCGACGGCAGATCAATGGCTGACCTTGCAGAAACAGACGGGAATAAAATTGTCGACTTGTTCGTGAGTGCAGAACTCAAACGCGAACGCAGCTATCTTAACAAGATGCATAGCGACGCAGTACTCAATCAAGTGAAGCGACAGTTTGGGTGCACAATATATGTACCCAAGGACATCGATGCAATTAAAGAAGGCACAAACTTCATGTGGGCATCATCGCTTGCGGAAGAGAACCGGTTGAACATCTGCGTATACTCTTATCCATTTACAGCTGATGAAGATTTTTCGAAGCAAAGGTTCATAGCACACCGCGACTCATTCATGCAGAAAAACATCCGAGGCGAGGAATTCAACCAATACATGAGCCTCAACAAGGACTTTGTAGATTCAAGGCATATCATGTACGACGGACACTTCGTACAAGAAGTACGTGGATTGTGGCGGATGGAAAACGATATGATGGGCGGACCATTCGTCTCATACACGCAAGTTGATACCGCCACCAACCGTGTTATCGTGACAGAAGGATTTGTCTACGCACCAGAAAAAAAGAAGCGCAACTATATACGGGAACTTGAGGCTTCATTGCAAACCCTCAAAATATTGCCATCAAACAAAACAAGCAACTAACTGATGCCGGCGGCCCGCACAAGCGTCAGGCTACAGACGGATGAACTTTCACAATGTATAACTAATAACTTCAACTGACAATGAAATACTTAATATCGATATTTGTATCGTTAATGACCCTGACGGCAAATGCCCAGAATATAAACCTCGCAGGAATATGGGAATTCCAGATAGACAGTTTAGATGTAGGACAAAAACAAAGATGGTTTGAGCCAAGGCATTTTGACGATACAATCGAAATGCCTGCTTCCATGCCTGAGCGCATGAAGGGTGATGACATAAGCGTCAGGACAAAATGGGTTGGCAGCCTGTACGACAGTTCGTATTTTTATAATCCTTATATGGCAAAATACCGCAAGCCGGGGAAAGATATGAAACTCACATTTTTCCTCACCCCCGACAAACATTATGTCGGAGTGGCGTGGTATCAGAAAACCATAAACATCGACAAAGTCGACGCAAACAGTTCGTACACTATCCTGCTCGAACGTCCGCACATAGAAACCACATTGTACATAAACGGGAAGGAAGCAGGAGTGCAAAACAGCCTGGTGACAGCCCATCAATACGATGTCTCTTCATTGCTTAAAAAAGGGAAGAATACCATCACGATACGAATTGACAACCGTCCTGAGACTGTGAATGTAGGACAAGACAGTCACTCAATAACTGACCAGACACAAGGAGACTGGAATGGCATTGTAGGACGTATGGAACTTCAGCGTACTAATGCCACCCATATAACCGACCTGCAAATATACCCTAACATCGACCGGTCGGAAGCACTTGTCAAAATCAAGATAAAAGGCAAACCAAAGACAAAGGTCCGAATCAATATCAACGCAACACCAGAAGACGGGAACTCCGCAAGTTATTCCACCGGCACAACATCACAATTAACATCCGACACCACACTTGTTGAGATCGTCTTGCCGATGAGCAATGCCCAATTATGGGATGAATTTCATCCAAACCTGTACAACATGACTGCATCAATCTCTATAAAAAAGACTCAGACCGACAAACGCACGGTTTCGTTTGGCATGCGTAAGTTTGAGATACGGGGCAAGATGTTCTACGTAAACAATCATGAGATTCAATTGCGCGGTACAGTAGAGAACTGCGACTTTCCACTGACCGGATATGCTCCGATGGATGTAGAGTCATGGATGCGAGTGTTCCGCCGTTGCAGAGAATACGGACTAAACCACATGCGGTTCCATTCATATTGTCCTCCTGAAGCAGCGTTCATAGCGGCAGACAAAGTGGGATTCTACTTACAGCCTGAAGGACCAAGCTGGCCAAATCACGGAGTAAAGCTTGGTAACGGACAATTTATCGACAAATACCTTATGGACGAAACGATACGCATGTCGAAAGATTATGGCAACCACCCGTCATTTTGCATGATGGCATGCGGCAACGAACCCGCAGGCAACTGGGTCGCATGGGTCAGCAAATTTGTAGACTATTGGAAAGCGACCGACAGCCGGTGCGTCTATACGGGTGCTTCAGTAGGAGGCAGCTGGCAGTGGCAACCTAAAAGCCAGTACCACGTAAAGGCAGGAGCCCGTGGACTCAACTGGGCCAACCGTGCTCCATCGTCGACCGACGACTACAGCTCCACTATCGGAAAAGTAGAGGAGCCATATGTCAGCCACGAGACAGGACAGTGGTGTGCATTCCCTAACTTCAAGGAAATAAGTAAATACACAGGAGTGAACAAGGCCCGCAACTTCGAAGTATTCCGTGATATACTGAAAGACAATGGAATGGCGGACCGTGCAGAAAAATTCCTTATGGCGTCCGGGAAACTGCAGGCACTCTGCTACAAATATGAAATCGAACGCACAATGCGTACACCTCAATATGCAGGGTTCCAATTGCTCTCGCTCAACGACTATTCAGGACAAGGCACGGCACTCGTGGGGGTAACCGATGTATTCTTCGACGATAAAGGCTATATATCAGCTGCCGACTTCCGCGAATTCTGCTCGCCAATCGTACCTCTTGCCAAAATAGCTAAATTCACATACAAAAGCAACGAAACCTTCCATGCAGACATCGTCCTCAACCAATATTCCGACCAACCACTACGAAACGTAACACCGACATACTCAATAACGTCCGGAAGTAAGACATTAAAAAGCGGAGAGTTCTTGGCACGTGATTTCCCTATAGCAGGCAACCAGGAAGTAGGCAGCGTAGACTTTAGCTTGCAGGACATTAAGGCTCCATGCAAACTGACATTTACCGTCTCAGTCCCAGGTCACGATGCTCAAAACCACTGGAACTTCTGGGTCTACCCTGCTGAAGTCAAGGAAGATGCAGGTGACGTATGGATTACCGATCAGTTCGACGAGAAGACAATGAATGTACTCAAGAAAGGCGGAAAGGTGTTGATTACCGCGGCAGGTAAGATTACTTACGGCAAAGATGTGGTGCAGCAGTTCACGCCGGTCTTTTGGAACACAAGCTGGTTCAAGATGCGTCCGCCTCATACCACCGGAATATATGTAGAGGCGGAACACGACATCTTCGATCTCTTCCCGACTGATTACTACAGCGATTTGCAATGGTGGGAACTCGTGAACAAGGCACAAGTGATGCAGTTCTCAGAATTTCCTGCCGACTTCCAGCCACTCGTGCAAAGCATCGACACATGGTTCATCTCACGCAAGATCGGAATGCTGTTTGAGGCAAATGTGTTGGGAGGCAAACTCGTTATGACATCAATGGACATAACAGGCAACCTGGACCACAGGGTAGCGGCAAGGCAGATGCGCGCCTCTATCCTTCACTACATGCTGTCCGATAAGTTCAAGCCTCACTACAATATCGACCCACAACTGATAACCGACCTGTTCACTAAAACTGCTCCAGCCGTAAACATGTATACCAAGGATTCTCCTGATGAATTAAAGCCGAAAACGAAATGAACGATGCCTGGAAAGAATCGGGACCTCAGAAGCTGTCGAAAACAAGCATGGCTGACTTGACCGACCGGACGAACCGGCGCGGCATCGGGTGGGTCATGCTTGCAGTGCTGTTTGTGACGGAAACCATTCTCGGACTTCAAGGGTTCTGTATGGCCGACGAAGGATGGAGCCTGACCGGATACCAACAAATATACAACGACCCAGAGAGCGTGAAATACATATTTCTGTTCTACAACTCACTGTGGATAGGCGGCATTTGGGAATGCATCTTCGGATGGATGGGTATATTCGGCTTTCGCATACTTAACATACTGTTCATGCTGGCATCGTGGGCAATCGTCTACAGGCTACTGCGCGACTACATCAACCGCTACACCATATTCCTCGGCTCGCTGTTCGTTGCTTTGGCACATAACTACGGAGTAATGGTGTTCGACCACAGCAGTGTGACCGTCCTACTGTCAGTTCTGTCAGCATACTGTCTTTTCCGTGCCTTGCAACACAGTTCCTGTCTTTATATGTCCGGAGCAGGAGCATGCATAGCCATCAACATATTCTCAAGAATTCCCAACATATCCATGCTGTCACTGCTTCTGCTACTCATACCTTATTATATATATATCCGCAAGGCAGGCAGCACATTAAAACTGCTGGGTGCCGCACTCTTGGGATTAGCAGCAGGCACAGCCGCCGAGTTAACACTGATGGCACTTCTCGGGCACCTTCCGATATTCATCGATAACCTCACCACAGGCATGTCGGCAGCTACCGCCGCCGACAGTTCCCACAACATTCCGGACATGATGCAAGCCTATCTCATGTCATATCTGCAAATCATAAAAGACATACTGAAAATCGGACTGCTACCCGCCATTCTTTATTTCATCGTAAAGCAGGGAAAACTGAAATCAAGAGGAATGAACATAGCGGCAGGCATCATCCTGTCATTCGCACAAATCGCTATACTTATTTTGTCCTTCGACAACATGCTGTACCTCTACGCCTTCATCAGCATCATATTATTCCCCACTCTATACTATAAACGGAAGAACAGGGAACAAATCTACTTAATTCTCATTGCGGCAGTCATACTTTATGTTCTGCCCTATGGCAGTGACTTCGGTATAAACAACATGGGGGAGAACGCCATTTGGATAGCAGTGCCTCTAAGCATCGGAATCGCTGCCGATACATTAAGAAAAATCGACTTCAAATGCCGGTACGTGGGAGCCATCAGCTTCATCAGCTTCATCATGGTCTTCATAGCTAAGGACACATGGCACATAATGAACAACGCCTACTTCGATGAAGGGCCCCGTTACGAGAAACGCTTCAAGATTCACAATCCACTTGCCACCACATTCACTAAGGAACCATATGCAAAAGCCACCGACAACATATTGGCGGCATTAAAGCAATACGTTCACGAAGACGATTACCTTTTCTGCTTCCAAAGCCGTCCCATGCTGCACTATCTCACACACACGCGCCCCTACATGTACAACCCTTGGCCCTGGTCGTTCGACACAGCTGCACTGCGGCTGCATCTCAGTCGGGCAGAAAAGCGTAATAATAAGCTGCCGGTACTTGTGCGCGAAAAGACACAACTGATTGATTTCACCGCCCCCGATCCCGATTGGGACAATACCAGGGCATCCGACAACTTCGGACATAAGAACGCAAAAGTGCAAATCATACACGATTTCATCCGGCGGCACAACTACAAAACCGTATGGGAAGACGAGAACTTCCAAGTATTGTTACCACCACAAACAAACACACGCTTATGAAAAAGATATCCATACTGATTCCGGCATACAACGAAGAGCTGTCGCTCCCTTCTCTCTATCCTCAAATCAAATCATTGGCCGACTCGCAGACAGACTACGAATGGGAAATACTGTTTGTCGATGATGGGAGCACAGACAACACACTTCCGTATATAAAAGAACTTAAAACAAAAGATACGCGCGTACGCTTCGTCAGCCTGTCGCGCAACTTCGGCAAAGAGAATGCTCTGCTCGCCGGACTCGACGAAGTGACAGGCGATTGCGTGGTTGTGATGGATGCCGACTTGCAAGACCCGCCGTCTCTTGTGCCTCAAATGATAAAATACTGGGAAGACGGGGTTATGGATGTATACGCACGACGCCGTTACCGAGGAAGAGAACCATGGTTGCGCCGCATGTTCTCCCTGTTGTTCTATCACATTATGAGCCATGCTACGCGGTTCGACATACTGCCCAACGTAGGTGATTTCCGTCTGCTCGACCGCGCTTGTGTCGATGCGCTGCGCCAAATGCGTGAAACCGGACGCTACAATAAAGGACTGTTCTGCTGGATAGGCTTCAGCAAAAAAGAAATCGTGTTCGACCGTGGCGACCGGAATACAGGCTCCACCCACTGGAACTTCTGGAGCCTGCTCAACCTCGCCATCGACGGCATAACCTCGTTCACGACAGCCCCACTGCGCCTCGCTACCATCATTGGCTCCATAATTGCCCTCGGCTCGTTCTGCTTTCTCATTTTTTATATCAGCAAGACACTCATCTTCGGCGACCCCGTACAAGGTTTCACAACACTCGTGAGCATCATCCTGTTCCTCGGAGGAGTGCAACTACTCACGATAGGCATACTCGGTGAATACATCGGGCGCATCTATATAGAAACGAAAGGCAGACCCAACTACATCATAAAAGAACAAGGGTGAAAGCAGAGAGATGACGCGACCATCAAGCCGCCATCATAAATAACATCGGTGCAAAAACTTCAGAAGCAGGACCCTGAAT
The DNA here is from genome assembly GCA_964452915.1 of uncultured Bacteroidaceae bacterium. Taxonomy (GTDB): domain Bacteria; phylum Bacteroidota; class Bacteroidia; order Bacteroidales; family Bacteroidaceae; genus Colivivens. The sequence continues at coordinate 47,338 of CAYVNW010000022.1, forward strand.
ATCCCCGACTTGTTCCACAGCCGTCCAAGCAACCGAAAGTACCACTTGTCCACATATAGAATTCTGCCTGACTGTCTGACGATGAAACGCACCTTGCCGACCACATCGGCTACCATACACTGTTCCCTTGCAGAGAAAGAACCATCCCCACGCAAACAGAGCGAGTCGCCTTTCCTCTTGATTATGCGGTGCAGTATATGTTTTCCTCCATGCCTAAAGAGCACCACGTCCATAGGTCTGAGTTCATCCTCCGTACATGGATACAACACTACTTCGTCCCGTCCGTCACGCAGGCAGGGAAACATAGACCTCCCCTTCAGTCGGAAGCGGACAGGATGTCCTTCGCTTAATTCCTCCTCCACCCAGGAGAAGAATTGATCGTTGGGAATATTTCTCATATCGTATCATTGAAAACTGTGTGGCAGGCAAGTCGTGCGGCTTCTTCGTCCGGACGACACTCCAAATGGTAAAACGGGACAGCTTGAAGCAACTTGCCTATAAAACCTGCAACATGTCCGTATAGACCACTATCATAAGCGAACTCTGGCGGACAGGATGGATGCAGTGCCCCGTATGCCTGCAATAAGGGTAGTTTTGTCATATGGTTGTATGGTGCCTGCGAAAGGCGCACGCAAGCCTCGATCCTGTAATGTTCCTGCTTATAACAAGGAGTCTTACCGCTCCACGGACTTCCATATGCATGCGCCACGCCGTCTTCTGCCCGCAGCACTGGACTATTATCATTCAACAGAAAGGCTCCATCCAGATGTTTCCTCCATAGAGCTGTATGAGTACTCTTCCCTGTTCCGCTCTCGCCCAAAAACAATAGGTTCTTCCGCTTTTCTCGTTGGTCGGACATCAACTCTATTCAGTTTTGACGG
>CAYVNW010000023.1:0-47941 GCA_964452915.1 uncultured Bacteroidaceae bacterium
GTGAAATAAAGACTTTTCATTCTGAGAGTTCACAATATAATGAACAAAGTTATCGGGATGCAATCTTTTTAGGGGATTGCATCCCTTTTTTTATGCAGAGTCCGCCGGACTCATCTCTTTATCACTTCGCCTCATGAAGTTACTGTGAGCAGGGAGAGCCTTACAGAGAGACATCAACCCGAGAAATGTCACCGTCCGACACATCAGCACACCTTATTATATATATTATCATAATTCATTGAACCATGAAAGTATGAGTCGTAACATGAGTGATACGAATGTTGCATTTGATCGGTTATAGATCGCTAAAACGAGCTTGTTTCTTCTCGTTCTCTTGATTTGAGATAACAAAACATACTTTTATTGATTTTTGATTGCAAATTGTTTTGAGCGTAAACACAAATCTTTTTACCTTTGCACCGAAAATAAAACAGTGAAAGCAAAATGACGATGACTGTAACATACAACGTCAATTCTCTGAATAATAATCAGCAGAATCAGCAGAACCAGAATAATCAGGTTCTCAATTGTTCGTTGTGTGAGTCTACCAGTCGGATGAGCATACTATAAAGAATATAAATAAGATTGACATAATATTGATTAGAAGGGCTGGTTCATTAAGAATCAGCTCTTTCTCTTTTATAGATAGTACAACGACACAAACACAACACAAACACAAAGTAAAACATTTTATTAACAACACAAACACAAAGTAAATGTATGGAAAAAGTATTTAAAACAATGATTGTAGCAACATGTTTTGTTGTAGCAGGAACAGCGGAAGCTCAAGACAAAGTAGAGTTGTCAGCGGGTGCGGACATTGTCAGTTCTTACATCTGGAGAGGGCAAGATATGGCAGGAGCTTCAATTCAACCTTCATTGGGAATAGCTTACAAAGGACTCAGTCTGGCGGCATGGGGTTCGTATGGGCTGACAGACAACGATGATACGAAGGAATTGGATTTTACGCTCTCTTATTCTCTTGGAGGATTTTCGGTAGGTATAACTGATTACTATTGTATTATGAAAGGTTCAGATTATGCCGACCTGAAGTATTTCATGTATGAAGCACATAAGACGGCACATGTCTTCGAGGCATTCGTAGGTTACGATTTTGGAGTTGTTTCGGTGTTATGGAACACCAATTTTGCAGGAGCAGACGGTTTGAATGATGATGGCGACAGAGCATATTCGTCATATTTCGAGGCATCAGCTCCTTTTAAGTTGGGTGGACTCGACATGAGTTTCACAGCCGGTATTGTTCCATGGGAGACCACATCATACGCAGACGCCACAGGTTTTGCCGTAACCAATCTTACCTTACGTGGAGAAAAATCCATAAAGATCACTCCAACATTTTCAATTCCCCTTTTCGCCTCAATAACAGCAAATCCAAGTGCGTCGAAGATGTATTTGACTGCAGGAATATCATTTTAAAAAATTCGTCTGGCACAAAATAAAACACTTTATATTATAAACACAAAACACAAACACACAATGAAAAAAATTGAAGCAATTATTCGTAAGACACGGTTTGATGAGGTTAAAGAAGCCTTGTTGGCTGCCGACATTAACTGGTTCTCCTATTCCGAAGTGAAGGCAGTGGGTCACGACCGTGAGGACAGAATCTACAGAGGTGTGATGTACAGCACTGAGATTATTGCCCGCATTGAAATCAAAATCGTATGCCGTGATCAGTTCGTCCAACCGGCAATAGACGCAATTATGAGCAATGCTCATACAGGTGAGGTCGGTGACGGCAGAATCTTCGTAAGTCAGATTGAGGATACGTACTCGATCCGTACAGGCGAACATGGCGATACCGTGCTTGCCGACCGGAAGTAAGCTCTATAATTAAACAAATAACAACACAAACACAAAACACAAACACGAAGCCTCACTCCGAGTTCTCTTGGATGTAGACAACTGTACCAGGCCGACATATCTGGGGTGGGGCTAAAAACATTATTTTTATGGAAGATTTCGTATCAACAATTAGCGGTCTTGATACCGCGTGGGTGGTAATAGCAGCGATGTTGGTGTTCTTTATGCAACCAGGTTTCGCACTTGTAGAAGCAGGATTTACACGTTCAAAGAACACTGCAAACATATTGATGAAGAACTTCGTGGACTACATAATCGGTACGGTCCTGTTCTGGTTCATCGGTTTCGGTCTGATGCATGGGGTAGGCAATGGCTTTATTGGTGAAATCCATTTGTTCGACTATACTTTCTATCCCGACACAAACATTCCAAAAGAATGTACATTGATATTTCAAACAGTATTCTGCGCTACAGCGGCAACAATTGTTTCGGGAGCAATGGCTGAACGTACAAAGTTCTCCATGTATGTAATATTCTCAATTGCGGTCTCAATATTCATCTATCCGATCGAAGGCCACTGGGCTTGGGGCGGTGGCTGGCTGAGCGACTTAGGTTTTCACGACTTTGCGGGTTCAACTGTAGTGCATTCATGTGGCGGCTTTATAGGTCTTGCAGGCGCATTGCTTCTCGGTCCGCGTATAGGTAAATATACTAAGAGTGGAAAGTCGGTTGCCATACCAGGACACAACCTTGCATACGGTGCTCTTGGAGTGTTCATCCTTTGGTTCGGATGGTTTGGTTTCAACCCTGGTTCACAACTTGGTGCAGAAGGAGTTGAGAACGCAAGAGCCATTTCACATGTCATGTGTACAACAAACATGGCAGCTGCCACAGGTGGAATTGCCGCAATGATAACCACATGGATTGTTTATGGAAAACCGTCTCTCTCTCTTGTGTGCAATGGTATCTTGGCAGGTTTGGTTGGTATTACGGCAGGCTGTGATATGGTGTCGATTGCGGGCAGCGCATGGATCGGTGCTATTTGTGGCGTCATAATGGTTGGTTCAGTTGCTTTGCTTGACAAAGTATTGAAGATTGATGATCCTGTAGGTGCTGTATCAGTACATGGAGTATGTGGATTTACCGGAACCATCCTTACAGGTTTGTTCGCAGTAGACGGAGGTTTATTCTATGGTGGTGGATTGCACTTCCTCGGAGTTGAGGCTCTCGGAGTTACATGTGTAAGCGCATGGGCGTTTGGTATTGGATTCTTGCTTTTCTGGACATTGAAGAAAATATTTGGAATCCGCGTGTCTCCACGTGTTGAGGAAGAAGGACTTGACATCTACGAGCACGGAGAAACGGCATACAACAACTAATAAGGCACTAATGATGATTTGATTAAATAGAACTCATAATTTTATTATATACAGAGTCTATATATAACATTTTTGTTATGGGTGGTACAGACTGCGAGGTTAGTACCACCTTACTTTGTCGGTTAGTGGGTGATGGCACATAATATTCTCTTCCATAGTACAATGGCATAGCACTGCCTTAATTTGGGCAATAGTCTCATGAAGTTTTGTGTATAACTTCATGAAGTTTTGGATATCATCTTATAGGGTGTTGGTAAGATTAAATAGATTCCGGCCTGAGACCATATCAAATTAATGTTGAGGCTGAATCAAGTTAATTGTTTTCCCATAAAGGTAATTCCTTTCTCGAAACAGAAAGCCCGAAGTCCTATATTGGGCTTCGGGCTAATTCTTATGTTTGCCATGCAGCAATAATAATTATTTATATGTGTCAGCAAGCCTCTTGATGAACTTCGGGTCATCGAAGTTGACAGTACCGTGGTCTGCCTCATTGAGGAAGGCAATCTGTTTCATGTCGTCATCAGAAAGCTTAAAGTCGAACACGTCGAGATTTTGTGCCATACGTTCCTTATGAGTAGATTTTGGTATGACTATTATGTTGCGTTGTATAAGCCAGCGCAGAGCTACTTGAGCGACGCTCTTATTGTATTTAGCACCTATCTCGTTGAGCAATGGATTAGTAAAGAAGTCTTTACGTCCCTGGGTGAGCGGACTCCATGCCATGAGTTGAGTGCCGTATGGTTTCAAGAATTCCTGCATTTCCTGTTGCTGGTTAAATACATTAGTCTGAAGTTGCAATACAGCCGGTGTAACTTCATTATAGGCCACGAGGTCGGTGAAGCGACCTGCCTCGAAGTTGCTCAGTCCGATTGCACGCACCTTACCTTGCTTCAGAGCCTTCTCCATGGCGCGGTATGTACCATAGTAGTCATTATAATGCTGGTGTATGAGCAAAAGATCTATGTAGTCTGTCTTTAGTTTGCGTAAACTTTCTTCGATACTTGCCATTGCCTTCTCTTCACCTGCGTTAGTGATCCATATTTTTGTGGTTAAGAACAGGTTGTCACGGTTCACGCCATTGTTCTTGATTCCTTCGCCCACACCTTCCTCATTATAATAAGCTTGTGCAGTGTCGATAGAGCGGTATCCAACACTGATGGCGTCGGTCACACACCGTGCAGCCTCCTGTGGGTCAACTTGAAATACTCCGTAGCCAATAACCGGCATCTCAACCCCATTGTTTAATTTTATCGTTTCCATTATTCTTTATTGTTTTGTGATAACTTAACCATGAATTTTAACCTTGCCGATAGACAGAGCCATATAAGGATCCATCTCGTCGTAGATGGTACTTATCTTTGTGTCGAGCGACTTGATGGCTGCCATATCCTCATCATCAAGCGTAAAGTCGAAGATATTGAGATTCTCTTTCATGCGTTCCTTGTGGACACTCTTAGGAATTACGATCACACCACGCTGATTGAGCCAGCGAAGTTGTACTTGTCCTGTCGTCTTATGATGTTTGTCGGCAATCTGCTTAAGTACGGCATTGGTGAACACGTGGTTGTTACCCTCGGCGAACGGTGCCCATGCTTCGTGCTGAATACCTTGCTTTGCCATGAACTCGGCCTCGTTCCACTTCTGATTCCAAACATTGGTCTCAATCTGGTTGACAGCGGGTTTTATCTCGTTACAGTTAAACAAGTCGGCGAGACGCTCGTTCCAAAAACTTGTAACGCCAATGGCACGTATCCGTCCTTCTTTATACAACCGTTCCATTGCTCTCCAAGCACCATAATAATCGTTGTACGGCTTGTGCATAAGATAAAGGTCAAGATAATCGAGTCCGAGTTTCTTCATCGACACATCGAAAGCCTTCAGAGTGTTATCATATCCATAATCCTGTACCCACAGTTTTGTGGTTACGAAAATATCCTCACGTTTCAGTCCGCTTTTCTTGATAGCTTTGCCAACAGCTTCTTCATTCATGTAGGCGGCAGCTGTGTCGATCATGCGGTAACCGACCTCAAGAGCATCGCTGGCAGCCTGCTCGCAGACCTTCTGGTCTGGTACTTGAAATACACCGAATCCTATGGCCGGCATTTCAACTCCGTTGTTTAATGTTATTTTTTTCATAGATTTCCTTTTAATAAATAACCATTCTTTTTATTACGTGCCCAAACGACGGTGCAGACAAATTCCTAAAAACTCAGTGAACATGCCGGCACCACCTGCCTTCGAACGACGCTGCAAAGATATGGCAACTTTTTTGTATGTCTGATACGATTTTGGGATGGATTTATGCACTTTTTGCGGTTTATGCCGTGTGCTACCATAAAAAATTTCTATATTTGCATATACTAATCCCCATGAATTATGAACGTACATGAAGACTTCTTTTTTACCACAGACTTGAAGATAGCTTGTTCTGAGAGGTTTGCAGATTTTTGCCTGCATATCGTGTGCTTGAACGGCTCCGCACGTTTCGAGATAGGCGACAATCTATACAACATGATTGGTGGTGAGATCATGATAAAGTCAACAGCAAAACCTGTGTCGAACCTGGTTTGCTCCGATGACTTGCAAATAGACGCGTTGCTCATTTCGCAGGACTACCTTACGCAAAACCAACCGGAAAGCGATTATAAGGCGGCGGGCTATTTGTCAACGTTGGAAAAACCAATATTTTCGGTCGGCAGTGAAGACATTTGTCAGATACAGCACGACTTCACTGAAATCCGTTTACGTTTAGAACAATTGTACAACAATTTTTCTGACGAGATTCTGCACCGTGAAGTCGACATCATGATTTTTGATTTTTATGACATGCATTCCCGCCATGTGGATATAAAGGTAGAGGGAAAGGAAAGGGCATCAGACATTCTCGGTCGATTTATCGTATTGCTGCAGAAAGGGCTGTACAAAGAAAACCGGCGTGTGGATTACTATGCCTCCCTGCTTTTCTTGTCACCCAAGTATCTTAGTGAGGCTTGTGTCGATGCAAGCGGACATAACGCAAGCTATTGGATCGACCGATATACAGTGGCGGCAATATCCCAGGAACTGCTTGAGACGAGAAAAACACTGCAAGAGATTTCGGATGAATTCCACTTTTCAAGTGTCTCATACTTTAGTCGTTATGCTAAAGTACATCTTGGCATATCACCTTCGTTATATAGAAAAAAACGACAGCACAAGAAGTGATGGGGGGGAAGGTGATGACGACTTCCATTACAGTCATCCCGCGGACTATAGAGATAAGAGTAGCCTCATAGCATTGTACGTCATGAGTCTGTCGGACCCATGGTGCGATGGCCGCGGATGTGAAGCGAATATATGCAAATTGTGGAATTATGTTGCTATAGGCATTGCTTTGAATACTTTTTCGACATGTGGGTGTGTCTACCTTATTTTTTTTTCCTATCTTTGTATTCCGTATCGAAGTTTACATAATTATATAGTATAGACAATGAAATACGGATTCGACAACGAGAAATATCTTAAAATCCAATCTGAACATATTAAAGAGCGTATCGCCAAGTTCGGAAACAAGTTGTATCTTGAACTGGGCGGCAAGTTGTTCGACGATTACCACGCAAGCCGTGTACTGCCAGGCTTTCAGCCCGACAGTAAGCTGAAAATGCTTAAGCAGCTTAGCGATAGTGCAGAAATCATTATTGTTATCAGCGCAGTCGACATAGAGAAGCAAAAGGTGCGTGCCGATTTGGGTATCACGTATGATATGGATGTGCTACGGCTCAGAGAGGAGTTTCAGGGCAGGGGATTTATGGTTAGTGGCGTGGTCATAACTCACTATAACGGACAGAGTTCGGCAGACGCTTACAAAGACAAACTGACACGTTTGGGAATAAAAGCGTATTATCATTACACAATTGAGGGGTATCCGTCGAACGTGGCGCTAATCGATTCGGATGAGGGGTTTGGCAAAAACGATTATGTGGAGACTACCCGTCCTTTGGTTATTATCACCGCACCTGGTCCGGGGAGCGGAAAGATGGCAGTTTGTCTCAGTCAGTTGTACCACGAGCAGAAACGAGGCATCAGTGCCGGCTACGCTAAGTTCGAGACTTTCCCCGTGTGGAATTTGCCTCTTAAGCATCCGGTGAATATTGCGTACGAGGCAGCGACGGCAGACTTGAACGATATTAATATGATCGACCCATTCCACTATGAAGCATACGGCAAGATTGCCATCAACTACAACCGCGACATCGAGATCTTTCCTGTCCTCAACGCTCTGTTCGAAAGTATATACGGACACAATCCTTACAAATCGCCTACCGACATGGGGGTCAACATGGTGGGCTTCTGTATAAGCGACGACAAGGTATGTCAGGAGGCATCGAAGGACGAAATCATACGACGCTACTACACTGCACTCAACCGCCTCGCTAACGGTGAGGGCAACGACAGTGAGGTAAACAAAATCGCATTGCTCTTTAAACAAGCTAATATCAACAGCGCATACCGCAAGACTACTGTGGCGGCAAAGGAACGCAAGGAACAGTCACTCGGCAAGGCTTGTGCAGCAATCGAACTGGCTGACGGTACTATAGTGACATCGGAGGAGAGTATACTGCTTGGTCCAAGTGCAGCCCTGATACTGAACGCCACCAAGCATCTTGCTGGTATCGACCACTCGGTGAAACTCATTCCGCAAGACTTGATCGAACCGATACAGAAGACGAAGACTGAATATCTCGGAGGTAACAATCCGCGCCTGCACACCGATGAGGTACTGGTCGCCTTGTCGGTACTGAGCACGCACAACGAGAATTGTCGCAAAGCATTGGAGAGTCTGCCGCAGCTGCGCGGTTGTCAGGCACACTGCACTGTCATGCTGAGCGAAGTGGACCAAAAGATATTCAAGAAATTAGGAGTGGGCCTCACGTGCGACCCTGTGAAAAAACGTAAGATTGTTAGTTAAACATTCATAATATTAGTTACCGGTACGGTTGGCAGGTCTTATTATTATGTATATTTGCATTCCAACTTGGGAATCTGAATGAATAGTTTCAAAACAAATAGCATACGCATTATTATTGCTGTCGTCATTCTCTCCTTTATATTTCCTGCCGATGCATATAGCAGGAAGAAAAAGAAGAAAGAGGCTGATCAGACGGAGTATGAGTTTCTGCAACCTGACTTGCCGCCGGACTCGTACAAGGTAATGCCCGACAATCATCCGAAGCAACCAAAGAAAGCGAACCTTATGTCGTACTTCTCACGTTCAGCCAGCTATCAGTACGGTATCGATGTGAGCCATTATCAAGGCAGAATCGACTGGAAGTCTGTGTCGCGCGACAACAAAGTGGGATATGTGTACCTGAAGGCGACCGAATCAAACTATCTTGTAGACGACACCTATGCGTTCAACCTCACCGAGGCGCGTCGCCATGGCATCAAAGTCGGCAGCTATCACTTCTTCCGTCCCAACGTGGATGCGGTGTCACAATATGAGAATTTCCGTCAGACAGTCAACCGAAGGAAGCAGGATCTCCTGCCGCTCATCGATGTTGAGGTGACCGGAGGCGTGTCGGTTGAGACACTGCACAAACGTCTGCAGGAGTTTCTGAAACTTGTCACTAAGGAGTATGGCAAGCGACCGCTCATCTATACTGGCCGCAACTTCTACAATAAGTACTTTGCCGGGTACTCTTACTTCAAGCCATACATGTTTATGATTGCCCAATACACATCCGATGAACCGTACTTGAACGACGGTCGCGACTTCGTCATGTGGCAGTTCACAGCTAAAGGGCGTGTAAGCGGAATAAGAGGTGATGTGGACCGCAGCCGCTTCGTAGGGCACTACTCCGTCAGCGACATCTTGTACTGATGATGAGAGGAAGTGGATGACTGAAAGATGATATATATAAGGTGTTTCAGAGAATAATAATGTGTGGGAGTAGCGGGTAACAGGAAGATTTCCTGCCGATTCATCGTGCCGTACAAATAATTTGTTGTATCTTTGCAGGGTAATTTGGATAATTATGTCTTGCATACTACATATAGATACATCAACCGAGGCTTGTTCGGTGGCCGTCAGTCAGGACGGACAAGTAATATTCAACAAGGAAGAGTTGGAGGGACCGGCTCATTCCCAACTGATTGGAGGAATGGTCGACGAGGCTCTCTCGTTCACTGACAATCATGCAATACCGTTCGACGCTGTAGCTATCAGTTCGGGGCCGGGCAGTTATACTGGTCTCAGAATCGGGGTCAGCATGGCAAAGGGTGTGTGTTATGCACGCGACCTGCATTTGTTGTCGATTCCTACATTGGAACTTATGTGCGTACCGGTGTTGCTGCACGAAGAATTGCCCGATGATGCACTACTCTGTCCGATGATCGACGCACGCAGGATGGAAGTGTATACTGCGTTGTTCACACGGTCGCTCAGTCACGTGACAGACACTCAGGCCGTGGAAATCAGTTCCACATCTTTTGGTATCCAGCTCGAACAGCATCCAGTATACTTCTTCGGCAACGGGGCGACAAAATGTAAGAACATCATCGCGCATCCGAACGCACACTTCATCGACGGAGTGAAGCCGTTGGCCAAGTGGATGGCTCCATTGGCAGAGAAAGCACATGCACGGGGTGAATTTCCGGATGTGGCTTACTTCGAGCCTTTCTATCTTAAAGAATTTATAGCCACCAAGAGCCGGAACCTGCTTGACAGTGTGAGTAAACGAGGATAGACAGAAAACGGTGAATGCCCAGAGGACGAGACACAGGCAGTGAAAAAACAAAGAAAATAACAGACTATAATAAAGAAATGGACTATAATACACAGAGATCAAAATTGATTTTGCCCGAGTACGGGCGTTGCATTCAAGACATGGTGGAATATGCCATGACGATAAAGGACCGGGATGAACGTCTGCGTTGCGCAAACACAATCATCGGACTTATGGCGAACATACTAAAGTTCGATGGCGAAAAGGAGGACTTCTATCAAAAGTTGTGGAATCATCTGGCTTTGATGTCGGGCTATAAACTCGACATCGACTATCCTGTGGAAATTCAGTATGCCGATGAACAAGAGCAGAAGCGGGAACGGGTCCCGTATCCGCAACACAAAATAAAGAGAAGGCACTACGGCTTGCTCGTTGAACGCTTGGCAAAGAAGCTGGAAGACATGGAACCAGGGGAAAAGCGGACGAAACTTATAGAACTCGTTGCTAACCAAATGAAGCGCGACTTAGCAAATTGGAATGCCAATACGTTGAGCGACGAGAAAGTAGTGGACGACCTGGCAGATTTCACCGATCAAAAGATTGCTCTGCTGCCATCGGAAATCAATATGATGAGCGATAAGCAAGTGCTTGCTGAAATGCAACAAACAGGCTCTGGAAAGAAGAAAAAGAAAAAGTGACATGGCTTCATTCATAATTGAAGGCGGACATACAATGAATGGGGAAATCACCCCACAAGGCGCGAAAAATGAGGCGTTGGAGGTGATTTGCGGTACTTTGCTCACGAGTGAGCCAGTAACTATATCGAACATTCCAGACATTCGCGATGTGAACAACCTCATTTTGCTTTTGAGCAGCATGGGGGTTGACGTGCGGCATGGAGACGGCCACACCTGGACGTTTCAGGCAAAGGAACTGAATATGGGCTATCTGCAAAGTGATGAGTTTATGCGTGAATGCTCGAAATTGCGCGGGTCTGTCATGCTGCTCGGTCCGCTGTTGGGCAGGTTCCACAAAGCGTATATAGCAAAACCAGGTGGCGACCAAATAGGACGCAGGCGACTTGACACACATTTTACAGGCATCAAAGAACTCGGTGCCACATTTACTCATAACGAAAGCAGGGACATATACGAAATTGAAGCACGTCGCCTGAAAGGTACATATATGCTGCTTGAGGAGGCATCGGTTACAGGTACGGCAAACATCATTATGGCTGCTGCTTTGGCAGACGGTACGACTCAAATATATAATGCGGCATGTGAACCGTACATACAACAATTGTGTAAGATGCTGAACCGGATGGGAGCAAAGATTTCCGGAATATCATCGAACCTGCTTACTATTGAGGGCGTCGGAGAATTGCACGGGACTACGCATGAGATACAGCCCGACATGATTGAAATAGGCTCATTTATCGGGATGGCAGCTATGACGGGAAGCAACATCACAATCAAGAACGTGTCGCATGCCAACCTGGGCATTATACCAAACACGTTCCGTAAACTTGGAATTATCATCGACCAAGTGGGTGATGACTTGCATATCCCTCAACAGGAACACTACGAGATATGCAATTTTATGGATGGAAGCATGTTGGCGTTTTCTGATGCTCCATGGCCCGGACTGACTCCCGACTTGCTCAGTGTGCTGCTTGTCACGGCAACACAAGCTCACGGTTCGGTACTGATACATCAGAAGATGTTTGAGAGCCGTCTGTTCTTTGTAGACAAACTGATCGATATGGGAGCGCAAATCATACTGTGCGACCCACACAGGGCTGTGGTCATAGGTCACAACCAGAAGAAAAAGCTTAGAGGCTCACGCATGTCGTCACCTGATATACGTGCGGGCATAGCTTTGCTGATTGCTGCTATGAGCGCAGACGGTACGAGCCAGATAAGCAATATCGAACAGATCGACCGCGGCTATGAGGATATTGAACATCGCTTGAATGCGCTGGGAGCAAAGATTGAACGTGTAGAATAGGGTACGGAAAACTATTGCCGGACGATGGAATAATAAACGGCAGATGACCGGGATAATATATGATAAAGAAAGAAGACACATATAAAATCGGACGTATTGGCAAACCTCACGGACTCGGAGGAGAAGTCGTATTCAACTTCACTGATGACATATTTGACAATGTGGATTGTGACTATCTCATTTGTGAAATCGAAGGCATACTTGTTCCGTTCTTTTTCGAAGAGTACCGTTTCAAGAACGACTCATCGGCTATAGTGAAGTTTGAAGGCATTGATTCGGTAGAGCAAGCACGGCAGATTGTCGGTGCGGATGTATACTTCGAAAAGAAATTTGTGGAGGAAGGCGGACAGGATGATGTGTCGTTAGAATATTTTGTAGGTTTCACAATAACCGACCCCGACGGAACAGTAATAGGTACAATTGTCGGCACTGACGTGAGTACGGACAACTGGTTGTTCATCGTCAGACAGGAACAAACCGACGGTACTGCAAAGACAGTCCTAATCCCCGCCCACGAAGAATTTATAAATGAAATAAATCAAAAGAACAAAACAATAGAAATGGACCTGCCGGCAGGTCTGCTGAACTTATGAAAGAGAAGAAAAGAATTGCGATATTGGGCTCAACCGGTTCCATAGGAACACAGGCTTTGCAGGTGATTGAAGAACAGAATCAGTTGTATGAGGCTTATGTGCTGACAGCCAACAATAATGCGGACTTGCTTATCAGTCAGGCACGCAAATTCAAGCCGGAAGCTGTGGTGATAGCAAACGAAGATCATTATAATAAGGTACAAGACGCATTGGCTGATCTGCCTGTCAAAGTATATACAGGTGCTGACGCCCTGTGTCAAGTGGTGCAGGATGACCATGTGGACATCGTGCTGGCATCGATGGTAGGGTTTGCCGGACTCAAGCCTACCATAAGCGCGATCAAGGCAGGCAAAGTAATCGCACTGGCAAATAAGGAGACTCTTGTTGTAGCAGGCGAACTGATAAACCGTCTCGCAGCTGAATACAATGTACCGATATTGCCTGTCGACAGCGAGCATTCTGCTATATTCCAATGCCTTGAGCCGGGCAACCGAATTGAGAAAATATTGCTCACATGCAGCGGAGGACCTTTCTGCCATTTCTCTGCAGAGGAACTGAAGACGGCTACAAAGGCTCATGCTCTCGCTCACCCTACGTGGAACATGGGGGCGAAGATAACCATCGACTCCGCTACTCTAATGAACAAAGGCTTTGAGGTGATTGAGGCTAAGTGGTTGTTTGGTGTGAAGCCCGAGCAGATACAGGTGGTGGTGCACCCACAATCGGTCATACACTCGATGGTGCAGTTTGAGGACGGTGCGGTGAAGGCACAGCTTGGCGTGCCGGACATGAGGTTGCCGATACAATATGCGTTCAGCTATCCACGGCGCTTGAAGGCCTCGTTCGACCGTCTTGACTTCTTCAAGATAAAAGACCTGACTTTTGAACGCCCCGACACAGAACGCTTCCGCTGTCTCGCTTTGGCATACGAGGCTCTGAACAAGGGCGGTAATATGCCTTGCATTGTAAATGCTGCCAATGAAATAGCCAATCGGGCATTTATAGAAGACCGTGTTTCGTTCCACAGGATAAGTGAGATTATCGAGCAGGCAATGAACCACATGCCGTTCTCTAATGATTCAGCGTTGGAAACATATTTGACAACCGACAAAGAGACAAGACAATTCGCAAAAACACTGTTGTGATTCATATATACAGAGGTATAACCCATACACTAACAGATGGAGTAATAAACATAATAGAAAACATATATAAAAGAAATACATGGAAGTAGTACTTATAAAGATTGCGCAAGTGATAGCAGCATTCAGTTTGCTTATAGTATTGCATGAAGGCGGCCATTTCCTGTTTGCCAAGTTGTTTAAGATCAGAGTCGAGAAATTCTATCTTTTTTTCGACTTCCCAATTGTAGTACCGAGACCGCAGTTTGCTTTCCTTACATACAGAAAGGGCAAATGGTCGATTTTGAAATACACGAGAATCAAAGATCTCGGAGGCAGTGACGGCACTACTCAGCCAAATTACACAGTCAGCGCATTTTCAGTGATACTCATAGATAAAGGGAAAGTGCAGTTCTGCAAGTGGGAGCACAATCTGGAAAAGATACAGAAAGAGGAGATGAAACAACCTGACTATGCTACGGAATATGGCATAGGTTGGTTGCCGCTTGGTGGATATGTGAACATATCAGGGATGATTGATGAGTCGAAACAAACATTAGCATCAGAACCGAAGAATTGGGAATTCCGTACCAAGCCGGCATGGCAACGTTTGCTTGTGATGCTCGGTGGTATTTTGATGAATTTTATTACCGCTTTTATCATCTACATGGGCGTTCTCTATACGTGGGGAGAAAACTATGTGAAACCGACAGATATCACATATGGTTTGAAATTCAATGAGGTAGCTAAGACGAACGGATTCAAGGACGGTGATATCATAATCAAGACTGACGGCAATGAGGTGAAGACTTGGGACTTGAACGTGCTGAGGGACATATCAAACTCAAGCGAGGTTACTGTATTGAGAAATAAAAAAGAGGTCAATATCAGTTTGCCGTCTGACATGAACATGCTTGAAATGATACAAAGCACACCTCCATACGCCGATTTGCTGATACCTCTCGATATCGACAGCATTGTGGTAGGATCACCTGCTGCAAAAGCCGGGTTGAAACCCCACGACGTCATAAACGAAATTAATGGAGAGAAAATAGAATGCTACAACGATGTAGTATATGTGATGGCATTGCTGAAAGGCTCACTTAACGAAAACTCAACAGCTGCCGACAGCTTGAAGCAACGGACTGTGTCGTTAGTAGTAAATGGCTCTGACACGATGAATGTAGTGCTGACTCCTGAATTCACATTGGGATTCCAAAACAAAATACCAGAATACAAGGTGACAAACCGGCAGTATGGATTGTTGGAAAGTATTCCTGCGGGCATTGCTTCGGGTTGGGACAAACTGACCAGCTATGTGAATGACTTGAAGTATGTGTTTACCGCACAAGGCGCAAAGAGTGTATCAGGAGTTATAGGCATAACAAATATATTCCCGGAAACTTGGAACTGGCAAAAGTTTTGGCTGCTGACCGCATTGCTTTCAATCGCGTTGGGAGTCATGAACTTATTGCCTATCCCTGCTCTCGACGGTGGACACGCCGTGTTTGCACTGTATGAAATAATCACACGAAGGAAACCAAGCGACAAAGTACTCGAGAGGGCGCAATATATCGGCTTCATGCTTATCCTTGCATTGCTTATTTTCGCTACGTGGAATGATATCACAAGGCTGTTTGGCTTGTAAACTCAAAATGGTCAGGATTATAATATGAAGATATTTGCAGTCGGCATGAATTATGCCGAACACAATAAAGAGTTGCATCATACGTTATTATTACAGGATCCAGTGATATTCTCGAAGCCTGAATCTGCGCTGGTGAAAGACGGCGGACCCTTCTTTATACCCGATTTCGCTGAGCGGTTCGACTACGAAACCGAGATAGTCGTAAAAATCAACAAGATGGGTAAGAGTATCGCTGAGCGGTTCGCACACCGCTATTACGACTCACTGACCCTCGGCATTGATTTCACGGCGAGAGACTTGCAAGATAAGCTCCGGAAAGACGGACTTCCGTGGGAATTATGCAAGGGATTCGACGGCTCGGCTGTGATAGGTGAGTTTGTGAATAAGGACGAATTGCCACCGACAGATAATCTGCACTTCTCGCTTTCAATCGACGGGGCAAAGGTGCAAGAAGGTTTCTCGGGCGATATGATTCACTCCATCGACCGGATTATTGCATACATAAGCCGGTTCTTCACGTTGAAGACAGGCGACTTAATTTACACAGGTACTCCGGCAGGTGTGGGACCGGTTCATGAGAACCAACATCTGGAAGGATTCCTCGAAGGAAGAAAATTATTAGACTTCAATATAAAATAAGGAAAGGTGATATGATAAGACGGATAATGACAATTGCTATGACACTTTTGTTCTCGTTGAGCATCAGTGCACAAGAAAGTCATGCCAACCGTTATGCCGATCATTCACTCCTCTCATCGGGCAAATGGGTAAAGATACGCGTCAGCGAAAACGGAGTGTATCAGATTACTCGAAGCCAACTGTCCAGAATGGGCTTTAGCGACCCAAGCAAGGTAAGCTTGTATGGATATAATGTACCGGTACTGCCTGAGACCGAATTGGAGAATATGAGTGATGACATGACGGAAATTCCGTTATGGCGCCGCGATGACGGATCACTCTTGTTCTACTCACAGGGTACTGTCAAATGGAAGCAAAGGAACTCTGGCTCTCTTGAGTTTGTACGCAGCAACAATCCTTACTCCTTATATATATATTATTTCCTTACCGAGAAAACCGACGGCAGCCCGTCTGAAATGAGTGTGGAGCAAGCATCGGCAATATCGTATAACACGACGTCGACGTTTCCCGACCACGTATTAATAGAAAGGGACGAGATTAGTCTGTTGCGTTCAGGCAGAAACTTCTTTGAAAACTATAATTTCGCAAACGGGAATACACGAAACTACTCTCTCGCAACTCCTGGTATTGCAGACTCAAAAGTGGTGCTTACTGTTGACTTCATCGGAGGAGCCAACTCTTCGACTTTGACTATCACTGCCGACGATACTACTTTCTCAAATTTGTCTTTGCGAAGTTTGGTTGAGTATGAGTATGGCTACGAAGGGAAGAAAACAGTGAACTGGAACAAGCAGTTGACAGAGTCTTCTACTATCCGGCTTACACACAACAGACCATCGGGAACCATGGGGCACTTGAACTACATTCTGGCAAGCTACACACGCAACCTTGATATGTCGGGCAATAAATACCTCGCTTTCCGTCCATTGTCAAAAGTTGCAACATCGTTTGAAATAAGTGGCTCAAACGCCAACACACACGTTTGGAGAGTCACGTCGCCTGAAACTACTTGCGAAATAAACGGAACATTGTCGAACGGTATATACACTGCACCAACCAACAGTGATACAAAAATAAATGAGTATGTAGCAGTTGATGTTTCTGCCTCATTTCCTGAGCCGGAAATCGTAGGGACAATCGAAAACCAAGACTTGCACGCTCTTTCAAATATCGACTATGTAATTATCGTGCCTGCAAGCGGAAAACTTACCCAACAGGCCCAACGGCTTGCTGACGCACATACTGCAAAGGACAGTATGCGATGTGTTGTGGTCAGGGCCGATCAAATATACAACGAGTTCTCATCGGGAACTCCTGATGCTACTGCTTACCGCCGCTTCATGAAGATGCTTTATGATAAGGCAGACAGTGAGGCAGACCGCCCCAAAAACTTATGCCTGTTTGGCGATGGGGTGTGGGACAACAGAATGGTAACTTCAACAATGTCAAAATACAACCCTGATGATTTTCTGCTATGCTACGAGTCGGAAAACTCATTGAGCCAGACTGACAGCTATGTGCTGGAGGAATACTATACGTTGCTTGCCGACGGTAAGGGCGTGTCTCCATTAAAGGAAACACCTGATTGTGGTGTCGGACGGATTACAGTGAAAACTGCTGAGGAAGCAAGCGGGTTGGTCGGCAAACTCATCTCATACATAAACAACGAGCATACAGGAGTGTGGAAAAATACTATATGCATGTTGGCTGACGATGGTAATGCCAATATTCACATGGCTGATGCTGAGGCGGTATCGGCTGTCATAAAAAACAACAATCCCGCCTACAGAATAAAAAAGATATATTGGGACACGTACAAAAGAGAAGAAAGTGGTGCGGGACACTCCTACGGAAGCGCACAAAACGACATAATGCAGCAAGTGGAGAAAGGTGCGTTGGTAATGAACTACACAGGACATGGCTCTGCCTACATACTGTCGCACGAACAGGTTATCAAGAGGAGTGATTTTGAAACATGGGATTCTCCTAACTTGCCATTATGGTTCTTTGCCGCTTGCGATGTAACTCCGTTCGATATGGATGAAGAGAACATTGGTGAGACTGCCTTGCTCAATGAGAAAGGGGGGGCACTTGCTACTATAGGCACTACACGTACCGTATATTCAGCGCAGAACAGAAGGATCAACATTGCGCTGATGAAATACGTACTGGCAAGCGATGCCAACGGAAGACGTTATTCAATAGGTGAGGCACTGGCACTCGCTAAGGCGGAGATTGTGAATGCGCGGTCTACATTAAAACGTGACTCTATCAATAAATGCCACTTCATGCTGATTGGAGACCCTGCAATTCCACTTGCCATTCCGACTTATAAGGTCAAGATTGATATGTTCAACGACAAGAGTGTGCCTAAAGAGGCAATTGACACAATAGGTGCCGGTGCAATAATCAGTGTGAGCGGACATATTGAAGATGAGGACGGTAATGCAGTGAACGATTTTGCCGGTACGATATTCCCAACAGTGTTCGACAGTGAAGAACTGATCACTTGCTTGAACAATGCAAATGAAGATATCACTCCATACACGTTCTATGACCGAATACAAACACTATATGAAGGTAGTGACTCCGTGCGTAACGGACAATTCAGTTTCAGTTTCCCAGTTCCTTTAGACATCAACTACTCTGATGAGTCGGGACTGATCGACCTGTATGCAGTCAAGTCGGACAACTCGATTGAGGCTAATGGCAGTTTCACTGATTTTGCAATTGGCGGAACAGATCCAAACCTGTCGGACGACACCAACGGACCATTGCTTACAGTCACGTTGAATGGTGTGGAATTTACCAACAGAAGCGAATCAGGAACTGTGGAGGATGATGTAGAGGTGACTTCAGACGAAGTGATGCATGAGACTCCATTCTTTGCAGGCACAGTGGAGGATGGAAATGGAATTAATACAATAGGAAGTGGAATCGGACATGATATAGCTCTCATTATAGACAATGAAGCGTCAATGAGCTACAATCTTAACAACATGTTTGAATATGAGACCGGTTCGTGGACGAAAGGCAGTGTGCAATACAGTTTGCCGGAATTGTCAACCGGTGAACATACACTTTTGTTCCGTGCATGGGATATTCTAAACAATCCGTCAACACTGACTGTTCACTTTAGTGTTAAGGAGGGACTAAAACCGAATATAATGAGTCTGCAGATTCTTGGACCGGTCGACGGCGTTCTGACAGTTGTGATTGAGAACGACCGGCCTCAGTCTGCCCTCGATGTCGATGTGCGTATTTATGACCTTGCCGGACGTGAGGTGTGTCACGTGGGTGAGACAAACACGAGCAGCACCAACTATTATACATTCACTTGCAATCTGAATGCGGTAGACAGTCATTTGCAACCAGGATTGTATATCTGCAAGGCGAGCATTTCCACATCAAGCGGGGCGAGGGCGTCAGAATCCAAAAAGTTCCTTGTCACAGCACAATAAAACACGAGTTTATGAGTTATTATATATGGACAAGTAGCAGAACCATATTTGTTCTGTGTGTCCATACTTAAATCGAACAGAAAATACTTATACATAGCATATATGATAAAAAAGACCACAATAGCATTCTGCATTTTGAACACCGCGGTTGTCATTGCGTCAAAAGCACAGGATGTAAAACAGCAGTTTAATCCCGTTTATTATGGAGTCACTTCGCTTGCAATAGCTCCGGATGCCCGTGCCGGTGCAATGGGTGATTTGGGTGCCGCAACCGATCCTGACGTGAATTCGCAATATTGGAATCCTGCCAAATATCCGTTTACTATCAGCCGTGCAGGGGTGTCGGTCAACTATACTCCTTGGTTGCGACAGATAACCAACGATATTGATCTTGCCAATGTGACCGGATATTACCGTATAGGCAATTATGATGCCCTCAGTGCTTCCCTTCGTTATTTTTCGTTGGGTGAAGTTAATGATTATGTTACCGGTGAAACTCTTAAACCCTATGAGATGGCTGTCGATGTTGCATACTCACGCATGTTGTCCGAAACATTCTCGGCTGCTGTAGGCTTACGCTACATATACTCCAAAATGGGACAAACCGATGACTTGTCTCCTGGTTCTGCATTCGCCGCTGATCTCGCTATGTATCACAATGGCTACTTAAACCTCGGTAACCGTGAAAGCCAGTTGGGGTGGGGTATTAACATAAGTAATATAGGTAGTAAAATTTCTTACGATGAAGGCAGCACAAGTGAGTTCTTGCCTACAAATTTGCGTATTGGCGCTTCGCTGATGATTCCTATCGATGAGTACAACACTTTCTCAATTAGTGCCGATGCTAATAAACTGCTGGTACCGACACGTCCTACGATGGAACAGTATATTGAGGAGACCGGTGCTGACGCAAATGACTATTCCGGTTACACAAGTTGGCTGATGGATGAGGGTTACTATAACATTTCTGCTATATCAGGTATCTTTAAGTCATTTAGCGATGCCCCGGGAGGTGCTAAGGAAGAATTTCAAGAGATACAATGGAGTGTGGGTGTCGAGTATTCCTATAATAATCAATTCTTCTTGCGTGCGGGTTATCATTATCAGCATCCAAGTAAAGGTAATTTGAAGTATTTCACCTTGGGCGCAGGATTCAAGATGAATATATTCTCAATTGATGCCGGTTATATCATATCGTCTGCACAAAGTAATCCTCTTGATCAGACGTTACGTTTCTCGCTTGCCTTCGATATGGATGGCATAGGTGATTTGCTTGGAAGGAAACGAAGATAACAGGCTACCGTTGTATATAATAAACATTGAAGTTATGGCAAACAAAATAAGGGTAGGCATGGGTTATGATGTCCATCAGTTGGTTGAAGGTCGTGAACTATGGATCGGTGGAATAAAACTTGAGCATTCGAAGGGACTGCTTGGTCATAGTGATGCCGATGTGCTGATACACGCCATTTGTGATGCTATTCTTGGTGCAGCTAATATGAGAGATATCGGGTATCATTTCCCTCCGACTAAAGGCAATGAATTCGAGAATATCGACAGCAAAATCTTATTGCGGCGTACTATAGAACTGATTGCCGAAAAAGGCTACCGTGTCAGCAATGTTGACGCAACTGTCTGTGCGGAGTGTCCGAAGATAAATCCGCATATCCCTCAGATGCAGAAGGTGCTTGCTGATTGTATGGGTATTGATCCCAACGATGTGAGCATAAAAGCGACAACTACAGAGAAACTTGGTTTTACAGGGCGTGAGGAGGGTATTAGTGCGTATGCCGTAGCGTTAATTGAAAAATACTTTTAACGTAAGTGCAGACCACTTATTCAATATTATTATCGTCTGTCAGAGCATCCCAATATTGAATAGTCACATTGTTATTTGCCTGTTTAAACAATGCTCCATAGCCCGACTGTTTGTTGTCTTTATATTTCCCGTAATAAAAATTCCCATTCGAATAGAAGTATAATCCGTAACCCTCGCGCTTGTTGCCGCTTGATTCGCCCACATACCGGTCCCCATTCGGATAGGTCAGTACGAGAAAGCGGTTTTTCTCCCTCATCTCGGTCGACGGATTGTATTTTTGGTTGTCCTTCATGATATATATAGGATAACCCGTGCGCAAGTCGTATGCTATATAGTGATCATTCGTCCCCACTTTCGCTATGTCTTGACCCTTTTTTATTCCAAATGCAAGGTCTCCGTTGCGGTAGAGTCCATAAACTTCACCATCCATATCAGTAAAGAACGAACCATAGCCATAAATGTTACCCTGAGGCGACAGCTGTCCGAAATACTGACCGTACAGTGATTTCACAACTCCAGACACATAACCCGACACCTGGTCGACAAATGCAGCCTCAAATTCTATAGGTATATTAGGATACTTGTCCAACTTCACAAATTGGGCACGGGAATCAATTGTAATAACGGACAGGACTATAAAAGCCACAACCCTTACCTTATTATTTATATTCATATTGCGCTCCTTTATGTTTTGACTTGCAAATTTACTTATAAATACTGACATTGAACGTGTAAACAGCAGTTTTTTTATCTTGTAAATTATAATTTTGCTTAAATGAATATTGCCTTTTTAAACTTATTCATAACTTTGCATTCTGTATATATAGATGCAATAATTATGAGTGTCTGCATGAAGCTAAGTGTCGTAAAAGTGTTAAACGCTAAATTATAAAACAAATAAGATAAACAATGAAGAAGTCATTCCTGCTGGCAGTTGTGTCTGTGCTGGCGTGTGTGAATTTGGCAGCTCAAAGCAAATTCCAAGTAAACGGAATTGTTATTGAGAAAGGTTCTAATGAAGCAATCGTATCTTCTACGGTGCAACTACTATCACTTCCGGACAGTACTTTCGTTACCGGAACAGTAACTGGTTCGATGGGTGAGTTTGAATTCAAGAATGTAAAGAAGAATAAGTACGTGTTGAAATTCTCTTACATAGGATTCACAACCAAATATGTCGACCTTGATCTCACTACCAAGAAAGACAAAAAAGTAGATCTCGGATATATCACTCTTGTATCCGATGCCATCATGCTCAAAGAAGCGCAAGTCACAGGTCATGCCGCCAAGGTGACCGTGTCGGGCGACTCTATGGTGTACAACGCAGCAGCTTACAGGGTTCCTGAAGGCTCCACTCTCGAAGCCTTAGTCAAGCAATTGCCCGGGGCCAAAGTCGACAGTGAGGGAAACATCACAATCAATGGCAAGACTGTCAACAAGATTCTCGTTGATGGTAAGGAGTTCTTCTTGAACGATAAGTCTGTCGCAATGAAGAATATCCCTACAGAAATGATTGACAAGATAAAATCGTATGACCGTAAGAGCGACTTGTCGCGCGTCACCGGTATCGATGATGGTGAGGATGAGACAGTGCTCGACTTGACAGTCAAGAAAGGTATGATGAACGGTTGGTTCGGTAACTTGAATCTTGGTGCGGGAACAGAACAACGGTATGCTGAGCGATTGAATGTAAATCGTTTCAATGATAATTTCCAAGCCACACTCATCGGCAACGCAAACAACGTGAACGATATGGGCTTCGGCGGCGGTGGAGGCCGTGGCTGGGGAGGCTGGGGAGGCTGGGGAGGCAACGGACTCCGCAAGAGCAAAGATGTTGGAGCTAACTTCGCAACCACAAGCGACAAATTGGAAACCGGTGGTAGTCTGCGCTACCGTTACGACGGGAGAGACAACTACAACGAGACGTCGAGTGAAGACTTCAACGCCACACGAGGCAGTTTTAGTGAAAGCATAAGCCGCAGCCGTAGCAGTAATTCCAACTTTAACGGTAATTTCCGTCTCGAATGGAAGCCGGATACTATGACCAATATCATATTCCGTCCAAACTTCTCTTACTCACGCAACAGAGGTTACAGCAACAGCAGTTCGGGCTCTTACGATGAAGATCCAAATGATATAACAAAGAATCCGCTCGACTATAACGACGCAATCTCTAAAGTCACAACGGAAAATCCCGCTACTGATGCGACCTTGCAGCGGTTGGTGGATATAGTGACTAACACGAATACCAGCAGAAGCCAGTCTTATAGTTCGAACGTGAACTTGAATGGTGAGTTGCAGGCTAACCGCAAGTTCAACAATCGCGGACGCAATCTTACTCTACGTGTTACGGGGTCGTATTCTGACGGCAGAAGCAAACAACTTTCAGCAGCCAACATCACATACAACACCCTCGGTACAAACCAACAGAACAACCGTTACTATAAGACTCCTTCGAAGAGCGATAACATATCGGCGCAAATGACATACAGCGAGCCGATTGCACTGAAGACTTACTTGCAGTTCAGCTACAATTTTGGTTACAGCTATAGCAGGAACGACCGTAAGGCGCAAGTCTACGACTCACAGGCATACCAGGATCTCGCACAAGCTTTGGTAAACTATCGCTACAATATTAACGCCATACTCCGTTTCATGGACGATGCGGGTTATATGTTGCGCGACACAACCGCATTGAGCCAGTTCTCCGAGTATCGTACGTACACACACACAATAGGAGTCAGCCTACGGCAAGTTCGTGATACATACAATGCCAGCATTGGTGTCGACGCTATTCCCCAACGCTCAACCCTCAACTATAAATACATGGACAGCGAGTATCCGAAGGTCACGCGTAACGTGTTTGATATAGCACCGCGTATCAACTTGCGGTTCAACTCAGCAGACAAACGTACAAGCCTGCACTTCAGATACAACGGACGTACAAGTCAGCCAAGCATGACAAACCTTCTTGATATCACCGATGACTCAAACCCTCTTTACATAACAAAGGGTAACACGCACTTGAAACCGTCGTTCCGTCATAATGTGAATGCTTTCTTCAACACTTACAACACTGACGCGCAGCGCGGTATTTATGGCCATGCTTATTTCTCAACAACACACAATAGCATCAGCGACAAGACTACATACGATAGCGAGACAGGTGTGCGTACCACTCAGCCTATGAATATCAATGGTAATTGGAGCATGGGAACGGGTTTCGGTGTCAATACCGGACTTGGAAAGGAAAAAGCTTTCAACATAGGTCTTGACGCAGGCTTTGGTTTCGACCATAACGTGGCATTTTACAACAATTCCACAACAAGTGAGAATGAGGACTTGAAATCAATTACGAAAGAACTGTCTGCCGACTGTTCATTAGATTTCTCTTATCGTAATGACTTCCTGTATGTGTCGCTCAACGGCAACCTCGACTATTCACATGCAAAGAACAACGTGAATGACTACGCAAACCAGAATACATACGACTTCTCCTATGGAGCTGAGGTAGAATGGACAGCACCTTGGGGCATGTCGGTATCGAGCGATATAGGCATGAACAGCCGGCGCGGTTACTCACAGTCAGATATGAACACAAACGAACTTCTGTGGAATGCGCAGATTTCCCAGTCGTTCCTAAGAGGCAATGCGTTGACTGTAGCTCTTGAGGTAAATGACATCCTGGGCGAACAAACCAATATCAGCCGTTCAATCAGCGCGCTTATGCGTAGCGACTCACGCTATAATGCCATCTATCAGTATGGTATGCTTCGTGTCATCTACAAATTCAGTATTTTTGGCGGAAAGAATGCCATGGGTACCGACAACGAACGCTCCACAGGTTGGGGCGGTGGTTGGGGTGGTCCCGGACGTTGGTAATTAACACCAAATATAAAGGGTCGTAAGCTGTTAACTTACGGCCCTTTATATTATATACGGTCTTGTCTTACCGGCAGATGTTTGACAGGTGAGTTAAATGTCATTCTCTATTGTCTTTATGACTTTGGCAGGGACACCTCCGACAAGAGAGTTGTCGGGTACGTCGTGGGTGACAACAGCTCCTGCGGCTATTACGCAATTGTTGCCTATGTGCACGCCTGGCAGTATGGTAGCATTTCCGCCGATCCATACATCGTCTCCTATGACCACTGGCTTTATCAAACTTAAATGCTTGCGTCTTCCTGCCGGTGTGACAGGGTGGTTGACAGTGGCAATGAGTACTCCTGGACCGATCATGCAATAATCACCGATGTGCACCTCATCAACGTCGAGAATTGTAACATTGTAGTTTATCAGCAGATTCTTCCCTGCATGGATATTGCCTCCGTTGTCGCATATGAATCCGGGAAGGATGTTTGGGTTTTCGCCGACACTTCCAAGCAGTTCGCGTATGGCCGTCTGCTTGCCTGCAGTATCAAGAACATCAATTGATTCCAATTTCTGGCACCCTTTTACTGCATGCAGTTTGAGGGCATCGATTTCAGGGTCATCGAACGAGAAAGGCAGACGCTGAGCTTTTTTTCTAATTCCGTCATTGTTTGTAGTTGTTTTTTTATTAGTCATTATTAATCGCAAACTTAATCAGTTTCATTACTTGCCACGTGCTGAGGTTTTATCTGTCAGCATTCTGACAGCACAGAGCAAGGCCGCTATAAGCAGGGCGAGCAGTACGTATAGTGTTTGTTGGGTTCATATAACGGTCGCTTCTGTGAAGTCGGGTTGAAGGGCTGCCTGCTGTGCTGCCACAATTGTTGTTGCCACAGCTGTGCCTGCCGCTCCGGATAGTTGTTGCAGACTGTTGATAAGAGCGTTGCCATCGGCAGAGAGATTGAATGGCAGTCCGGATAGGCAATATGTCATTGTGTTTCCAACACAGAGTCCCTGTCCGAGCGTGTAAATAATATAGAACCCGAAGAATATAGGGGTTGTAAGTCGGTTGCCAAATAAGCAGAAAAGCAATAATGACATTACAAGGAATGTGTTGCCCGTTAGGATAGGGCGGCGTGGCCCAAACTTGTCGTATATCACGCCGGCGTATACAGCAAGAAAAGCTCCGACAAGGCATCCAGGGACGAGTAGTCCGCCTGCAAGAAATGCGCCGGTGTGGTTCACTGTTTGTGAGTAGTTTGGTATTATATAACCCATAGCAAGCGTGGCGAATTGAACGGCAAGGATGGAAAGAAGCCCCAACAGGAATTTTCTGTGAAGTACGGCTTTGAATTGTAGCAACGGAGTTTTTTTCTTTTCCCGACTTATAAATGTAGAGCGATATGCTTGCGGTCGAAAGAATAAACAAGAGTATCACTCTCCAACTCAACCACCCTGTACGTGCTGCACTTGTTGTAGCAAAGATAAAAGCAGAATATGCGGCGACAAGCAGAATATAATCTGGAATGTGCAGGTGCATGTGCCCTTCCGGTTCATTGTGTTTTATGAGCCATGCCCCCAATATAAGTGCCGGCAGCAGCAGACATAACAGTACAAGGAAGATCTCACGCCACCCCCAATGGTCCACGATATTCCCGTAGCGAAAATTTTGCCTGTCAATTGTAAATATTCATTGTTCTTCATTTTTCGGTCAGTTTGATTGGTCTGATTGTACTGATTCGTTATTGAGCATCAGTTGATCTTGTCTTTATACAATGTGTTCATCCTCTTTTTCTTTATATTATGGTACGTCTCGCGTGATTTCCGCATTTTTTCCCGTTCGGCGT
This sequence comes from uncultured Bacteroidaceae bacterium, assembly GCA_964452915.1. Taxonomy (GTDB): domain Bacteria; phylum Bacteroidota; class Bacteroidia; order Bacteroidales; family Bacteroidaceae; genus Colivivens. The sequence goes on from CAYVNW010000023.1 coordinate 26,913, forward strand.
AGTATGCCGATGAGTCTCCGTCTACCACCAAAGCATCCCATTCCGGCTGAAGTGATTGCAGTCGTTCTGCAAAATCTGATTCATTCTCTATTTGTGCCATGTCCTCTATTGACTCTGCCGCATTCATCTTCTTGGAATATTCGTTGTATATTTCCGCTGCCCGTTCACCGACAGTAGGCTCCTTGGCAGTGCACGCAAGCAGTAAGAAAGACATGATTATGATTGTTTGTTTCATTTAATCCATCCGTTTTTGCAGTATAACACGCTGATAACAGCGTGCAAAGTTAACAATTAATCAAATAATGGCAAAACAAAAATATATTTTCTTTCAGTCATTCCACGTATACCCCTCGTTCAGTGGGTTTTTCTTCACCCCATCCAAGGCAGAGCGGACAGATGACAACGGCAGGAAAGGACAGAACGAAAAAAAGCGGAGACTCAGAGACTGAGTGACCGCCCAGATGACAGATGTAACCTATAGATATTGCATCAGTGATACTCTGTTTACATTCGATTTCAATTTACGTATGGATAGCTCCTTGATCTGACGCACACGCTCACGGCTCAAATTGAATTCTTCGCCGATCTCGTCGAGCGATTTCTCTTCTCCGTCGAGCCCAAAGCTCATTCTGATGATAGCACGTTGTTTCGGTGTCAGGTTCTTCAGAAATTGTGCGATGTCGGCCCTCAGCGAGTCGAGTACCAATCCCTTATCAGCTTGAGGTGAGTTCTCATTTGTAAGCACATCACCCAATGTGCTGCTGTCATCATCGGTTATAGGGGCATCAATACTGCTCACTGATGTCTGTGAGTTAAGCACATCTTTTATTTTGTCTTCGTCCTCATCCAACAGTTTGGCAAGTTCGTCGGTTGTAGGCCTGCGTTGGTTTTCGTGCTCAAACTGATTGATCGCCTTATTTATCTTATTCAGCTGACCTGTCTTGTTGAGTGGCAGGCGGACAGTTTTACCATGTTCCTGTATTGCCAGCATGATACTTTGTCTGATCCACCATACTGCGTATGAAATGAATTTGAACCCTTGAGTCGCGTCAAATTTCTCAGCAGCTGTCATGAGTCCTATGTTGCCTTCATCTATCAAATCGCACAACGGTACGCCTTGATGTTGGTATTTTTTCGCAACAGACACAACGAAGCGCAAGTTGGAGCATACAAGTTTTTCCTTCGCGGCTTGGTCACCTCTTGACGCTTTCATTGCGAGGTCGCTTTCCTCGTCGGGTGTAAGCAGGTCGTAACGACTTATTTCAGTCAGGTATTTATCAAGACTCTCAGAGTCTCTTGTTGTTATACTCTTGTCAATTTTTAGTTGTCTCATGTGAATTGTGTCCTTTCTGCTTATTGGATTTCAGCTATAATCCTTCTTTTTCCTTTATAAATAAACTTCTCATGTTATTATTGCAAAAACTGTGCCAATTTGTTGCCGGCGTGTACAATTGTCAGTTTGTTGTCACTTTATGACGCACACGAGCCTGTAGCGGGGCATATTGCAGTGCGTCAGTGCACATTCTTTTTCTCGAGTGCCTTTATGTATCTTCGTGCGTTTGCCATGTGTTCGGGATATGTCTCCGCAAAATTGTGTGATCCGGAGAAATCTTCCTTTGCGCACATATAAAGGTAGTTGTTGTGTTCATAGTTTAAGACAGCATCTATACCGGCGATGGTCGGTATGCGGATCGGTCCCGGAGGAAGTCCATAGTATTTGTATGTATTGTATGGTGAGTCGGTTTGCAGATGTTTGCCCGTGACCCGTCGTATGCTGAAATCACCTATGGCATAGATAACCGTAGGGTCGCTTTGCAGGAGCATTCCATGATTCATCCGGTTAATATACAAACCGGCTATGCGTGATTTCTCACTATTGTCGCTTGTCTCACTGTCTATGATGCTCGCAAGTGTCATCACCTCATCGGGTGTCATGCCATTCTTCCGCGCTTTCGATTTGCGCTCCTCTGTCCAAAAAGCTTTGTTCTCTGTGTCAAACCGCCTGATGAGTTGTTTCACCGGTGTTTCCCAATAGACTTCATAAGTGTTGGGTATGAACAGGGCAAGGAATGTGTCCTTTGTGCGTCCGATTGACTTCCATGTGTTTGAGTCGTTGAATGCTGTCGCCAACTCGGTGCTGTCTGCCATCAGGACTGCAGCCAGTCTGCCGGCAAGTTCATTCACGGTTCTGACTGGTGGAACGACAAGTTCCACCGGCATCGACTTGTGTCCTCTGATGTCAGCGAACAAACTGAATGTTGACTGCTTGTTGGTTATCTCATACCTGCCTGCCTGCACATGGTCCTCGTAGTCTGTCAACACCGACATGATGTTGAATGCGAAGGTTGATATACCGGCATCGGCTGACTCTATCTTAGCTTCAACACTATCGACTGTGTCATCCGAGTCAATATATATATATAAGGTGTGGCTTGGTGACAAAGGTTTGAATGCCAATACAGCTGTAACTACTAAAAATAAAACAAGAACTGTCAAAATTGTAACGATGACATAATTAATTCTATTCTTGTATTTATTCATCTCGTTTTATTTCTTAACTTTGCGGCAAAGATAATGAAAATAAATGAGAACCAATTAATATGAGAATGAAAAGTGTTAGTTTAGCTGTCGCATTGGTACTTTCGTTGCCAATAGTGGCACAGAAGGAAGCATCGGTAACTCTGAAGATGGACGATGCAAAACAAGTGATCAACAAAGAAATCTACGGACAGTTTGCCGAGCATCTTGGTACGTGTATTTATGGTGGACTTTGGGTCGGTAAAGATTCGGATATTCCAAATACCCAAGGCTACCGCAATGATGTGCTCCAAGCTTTGAAAGACATAAAGGTGCCTGTCATGCGATGGCCGGGAGGGTGTTTTGCCGATGAGTATCACTGGATGGATGGAATCGGTCCGCAGGAGCAGCGTCCGCGTATGGTGAACAACAACTGGGGCGGAACCGTTGAGGACAATAGTTTTGGAACTCACGAGTTTCTCAATCTGTGTGAACTGCTCGGATGCGAGCCGTATGTAAGCATGAATGTCGGAAGCGGCACGGTGGAGGAAGCTGCCAAGTGGGTCGAGTACATGACAGCCAAAGACGGCCCAATGGCAAAACTTCGTAAGCAAAACGGAAGGGAACAGCCTTGGAAAGTGAAATATATAGGTGTAGGCAACGAAAGTTGGGGTTGTGGAGGAAATATGCGCCCTGAATACTATGCCGATTTATATCGTCGGTATCAGACATATTGCCGTGAATACAATGGTAACAAGCTTTATAAGATAGCCTCAGGTGCCAGTGATTATGATTACGATTGGACAGAAACTCTGATGAAGCAGGTAGGTACACGTATGAAGGGATTGTCGCTGCACTATTATACTTGTTACACATGGGACGGCAGCAAAGGCAGTGCCACCTCGTTCGATGACAAACAGTATTATTGGGCTGTTGCTAAATGTGGTGTGGGCATAGAAGAAATTTTGAAAAAGCACATCGCTATTATGGATAAGTACGATTCACGTAACCGTGTTGACCTGCTGGTCGATGAGTGGGGTACTTGGTGGGATGAGGAACCAGGAAGTATTAGTGGACATCTCTATCAGCAAAACACTATGCGTGACGCGATGGTGGCTGCTTTCTCTCTCAATGTGTTCCATCAATATACAAAGCGTATAAAGATGTGCAACATCGCGCAGGTGGCTAATGTGCTGCAAAGTATGGTGCTGACGAAAGGAGATAAAATGGTGCTTACGCCTACGTACTATGTATTTAAAATGTACGTGCCGAACATGGAAGCTGTTAATATACCGCTTGATGTGCAAAGTGAAACATTCGAGGCGGAGAATGAACGTGATAAAGAGCACAACCGCGTGTCGAACATGGTAAGTGCGTCTGCATCGAAGATGACAGATGGTACAATCAACATCAACCTTGCCAACGCTGACTTGAAAAATGGCTGTAAGGTAACAGTCAGTCTTGATGGAATAAAGGGTAGGGTGACAAATGCTCAGATATTGACTTCCGGCGACATAAAGGACCACAATACGTTTGAAAATCCTAACAAGGTAGGTATAGCTGAATTCAAAAAAGCGAAGATTTCAAATGGCAAGCTGATTGTGGATATGCCTAAAGCATCAATCGTTTGTCTGCAAATAAGGTAAGCTCTGTTTGGTTATCGTGTTTTGACGTAGGATAATATCATTCTTATGGATAAGGAAATTAAACCGTGGAAGGTAATTTCATCAGAATATCTTCTTCAATGTCCGCCCTGGATGACGGCGAGGAAGGACACGCTTCGTATGCCAAACGGACGTATAGTGCCTGCTTACTATGTACTGGAATATCCTGAATGGGTGAATATAATAGCAATAACCAAGGATGAACGCTTTGTGCTTGTACGCCAATACCGTCATGCACTTGGAATCATTGAGTATGAACTATGTGCAGGCACTATGGAGAAGGATGAGACCGACCCATTGGTGGCTGCCAAACGTGAGTTGCTTGAGGAGACAGGCTATGCGGGAGGCGAGTGGACGGCGTACACATCGCTTTCTGCCAATCCGACGTCGATGACCAACTTGAACCATACGTTCATAGCCCGAGGAGTAGAGAATGTGTCCGGCCAGCATTTAGACACAACAGAGGACATCACAGTCCATCTTTTCACTCTTCAGGAACTGATAGCTTTGCTGCGGCGTGACGAAATGAAACAAGCGTTGATGGTGGCTCCGCTTTGGCGATATATAGCGGAAAACCATCTGCTTTAGTTTGGTATAGCATATAAAACAAACCGCCTTACTGCCTGATGGAGTAGGGCGGTTTGTTTTGGTGATGATATGTAAGAGAACTATTTCGTCAGTTTAATTACGAAGCCTCCTCCGGAAGCAAGGTGAAGTTTGAGATGAGTCGTACGGTTCACCTCTTTCTTTTCTATTTTGTAGTCGGTTGCCACTTTGTCGGCATTGATGCCGTCAGTTGCTATCTCTGCCTTGAACGTGCCTGCAGGAAGGAAGCCGAGGTCGAGTTCTATGTCGCGTTCGTCCCAGTTTGTCTCACCTCCTACATAGTAGTTACCTTGTTTATCGGTGCGGACAGTCACGATGTACTTACCCATTTCTCCGTCTACCACTTGCATTGTCTCGTAGATTGACGGTAGCGATGCTATGAAGTTTGTGCACTCTTCTTCTTTTTCGTAGATTGTAGGGTTGTCGGCAAGCATTGTGAGAGGTGACTCGTGAACTACATAGTGTGCCATCTGATGACAGCGTGTACCCATAGTCATAGGGTTGCTGTAGACTGGTTGGAAGTCCTTTGATGTAGCGTTGCGGAAGCCTCCAGGAGTAAAGTCGACATATCCGCATTGCATTCGTATGTAAGGGAAAGTGACATCATACAGTGGCATGTCCTGCTCTCCGTTCTTTGTCCATTTCGCCTCTTCCATTCCGAACACAGCTTCGAAGTTGACGATGTTAGGGTATGTACGGTTGATACCTGTAGGCGCATAGATTCCATGGTAGTCGAGTATCATGTGATACTTTGCGCACTTGTCTGCAATACGGTATATCATTTCCACACCTGTCTGGTCGTTGCGGTCGAGGAAGTCGACTTTAAATCCTGCGATTCCCATTTTAGAATACTTCTCGCATATTGCGTCGATATTCTTGTCGAGGCAGTTGAACACGCACCAGAGTATGATCTTCACATTTTTGCTGTTGGCGTAGCTGACCAGTTCAGGAAGATTGATCTCCGGGATAGTTGTGAGCAAGTCACCGCTCGACGGTTTATACCATCCTTCATCGAGTATGATGTATTCAAGGTGGTGTTTTGCCGCAAAGTCGATATAATACTTGTATGTTGTGTTGTTGATTCCTGCCTTGAAGTCAACGCCGGAGATTCCCCAATCGTTCCACCAGTCCCATGCCACTTTGCCAGGTCGGATCCATGATGTATCACCGATTCGGTTTGGTGATGCAAGTGCATAGACCATGTTGTTGGTCGGCATTTCTGTGTCCTTGTGGCTTATGGCGAAGATTCGCCAAGGGAAAGTTCTGTTGGATTTGCACGAAGCTATATAATCTTCCGTGCTGGTTACGTATTCCTGATCACGCCACTGATAGTGGTCAGTAGTCTTAGGATACTTTGCGAACCAAGCGTTGAGCTGTCCGTTTTCTACATGCACAAACATGCCTGGGTATGCTTCCAAGTCGCTCTCCATAATTGTGACTTTTGCTGTCTTGCAATCTATGGTTGCCGGCAGGAAAGCCATGAGACCTTTCTGGCGTGTTATAGGAGCCACGTTGTATGTGGCTTGGAATGCCATGGCTTCAGGCTTGTTGAGATTAGTTGTGAATGGCAGGTAAGATGTGTAGTCAGATGCGAATGCAATGTTTGCCTTTTCGTTCACTATCTTATAGTCACCCTTAAAGCCTGTGGTCACATACCGGTACGCAACACCTTCGTTGAAAACCTTAAACTCTATGTTGACACCACAGTTTAGTTTGACTGTTGCCTGATTGTATTTGGTGGAGAACTTCGCCTGCCTGTAGTTTGGAGCTGTGATGTCCTCACTTACTGTCTTTACTGATAGCTTGCCCGAGATTTTGGCCTTGCTGGTATCTGTCGTTTTTCCGTTAGCCAATATCTCAAGTCCAAGGTCTGCACTGCTAACAAGTGTGTTGGCACCATCGGTAATTGAGAATGACAATCCGGCTTTGTCGGTCAGTGTCACCTTGATTTTCCCATCGGGCGATGTAATGGTTTGAGCTTGTGCCATGACGCTTATGAAACAAGCGCACACAGCAAAAAAGAACTTTCTCATATTATGTTTGGTTTAGAATTTGATTTCATACGGGTATGTTACCGGACCTTCGTCTTCTTCGCTCCAACCCATATCTGGCTTGTACTCTTTTGACGGGCATCCAACAACAACCAAGTAAAGTTTCTTTATGTTACCTGGGTTTGTATATTTCAGAGTTGCTTTCGGTTGCGAGTTTGCTCCGAGATAGGTGGCATGGTTGTTGTTGTCTACAGCTACTAAACCATAGCGGTAACCGATATTATCTTTATCTGACAAGGCTTTGAATTGTACCTTTACAGTTTCTCCTACAGCAGGCAGTGTGATTTCGTCAACATTGAACCCGTAGGTTTGCGGCTCGTTCACAGGTCTCAGCCATCCGTCGCCGGCGTCCTTCAACTCGCTCTTCATCTCGCATGAGTATCTGATGCTTTCCTTTTGCTTATCCGGGAAATCAAATGTAATCAGACGGCTGTAGCAATCGAGCATCTCGTCGCCCATTTGCTGTATGTTGACATTGTACATACGCATGTATGCGGCAGGCACATCCTCGCCGCGTTTGCCCTCACGGAACATGTCGGCCATGAAGGTAAGTCCGTGTTTCATGCTCCAATATTCAAGCACGAATGGTGCGTGATACATGTTTTCTCCATTGAATAGGCTTAGGTGTATGAGTTTTTTGAATGCTTCCCAGTGATAGTTCTCATCGGTGGTCCATTTAGGGTTGACATTCCAGAGCATCCATTGAGAGCATGTCTCAAAAATGCCTCCTCCCATTCCGCCTCCAAGACCATCACATGATATTTGAATTTGGAATGAGTGTCCGATCTCGTGTGCAATGCAGTTGAGTGTCTTGTCTTGTACGCGGTTTGGTGCAATCCACAGCGCTCCAATCACATTATCGTATGAACCTCCGTATGCTGTACCCTCAAGTGAGTAATTGAGCATGACCATCATGCGGTATTTGTCGGCGTTGCTGCCTGGAAGAGTGAATTCCATCATGTCACGATAGACGTTGTAGAAATATTCAACACGGCTTAGTAGGTTAGGAAGGTCGACTGTCATCTTGTGGCCATCCAGATCCGGCGCTTTACTCAAGTCGTCGCCAAACCCTTTTTCCCAAAAACATACCACGTTTGGAGTGTATGCCATGCGGTAGTAGCTCCATTTTGAGTCTTTCTTTGTGAAGTCGTTGTCACGCAGTTCTTCCGGAATGTAAATCGCTTTTCCTTCCGGCAGCTTGTAGCCAACGGAATCCTGTGCGTGTGCTGTGAATCCGGCTATGCAACACAAGGCTGCTAATAAGATTTTTTTCATAAAAAGGATGTTTAAATATGTTACACTTAGTTTTTATTAAGATGCATTATTAGATCACTTGGCGAATCAATAATTGTTTCAGCGCCTTTCTGTTCAAGAAACTCTCTGCCTCTGAATCCCCATGCCACGGCGATACACGGTAATGATGCGTTGCATGCTGTTACAAGGTCCACTTCGCTGTCGCCCACATATACAGCTTCGTCTGTATTACTGTGCAACAGTTCTAGAGCCTTCAATACCATGTCGGGTGCAGGCTTCCTTTTTAGTTCCTTTGTCTCACCGATAGCGACGTTGATGTTGTCGGGAAAGAATTGCCTGTGCAGGTCTTGTACTGCGGGATTTAATTTGTTGCTAACGATCGCAGTGGTATAACCTCTCTTTCGGCAATCATTGAGCATGGCCTCAATACCGGCATACGGTTGTGTGCTGTCAAGGCTGTGTTTGAGATAGTATGCACGGAGTTCTGCCAGCACTTGCTCTGTCGTCGCAGCAGGGCAACCTTTGGGTACAGACAGCTTTACCAGTCTGTGAATACCATTACCCAAGAACATTCGTACCTCGTCTTTACTGCGTGTAGGCATGCCAAATGTCGTCAATGCATGGTTCACACTTGCGTAAAGGTCGTCAAGTGTGTCGAGCAATGTGCCATCGAGGTCGAATACAATTGATTTAATCATTTCTTTGTTTCTATTGGGGCCGGACCATTAAGAGTTGGCTTTACAGGAAGAATCTTTCCTTTCTTGTCGAATGTCATTTCATCAATACATACCTCACGATGGTAGCCGGGGCCGTTGTTCAGATAATCTTTATTTATGCGGTGATAAATAATATACCATTTATCTTTACCCTTTAGCTGCAGTACAGAGTTGTGTGCCGTGCCATATATCTGATTGTCTGGGTCCTGTTGCAGAATTACAGGCTCAGCAGCCACTGTGATTGGCCCGAGCGGGTTCTTGCTCGTTCCGTATGCCACATGGTAGTTCGGACGGCCTGTATCATCAACACTCCAAAGGAAGTAGTAGAGCCCTTTTCGGTAGAACACGTATGCACCCTCACGGTAGGCATAGTCTTTCAAGGTACCGCCCTTTGGTGTAAGTACAGTGATGGTATTTTCCTTTATGCTTGTCATGTCATCATTGAGTTCCGCACCAGCCATATAGCCGTTGCCCCAATAGATATAATGCTTTCCGCTTTTGGGATCAGTAAACACATCAACGTCGATTTGCTGTCCGTGACCTGTTGGTGACTCGCTTATGATTGGTTTGCCGAAATCGACAAATGGACCGCAAGGGTCGTCGGCTATTGCGACTCCTATTTCTTTACGCTTGCCTGCATCGGCACTGTAATAAAGGTAGTATTTGTACGAGCCGTCTTTCTGCTTCACTTCCTCTATTGCCGGTGCCCATGCGTTCCCTTTTGCCCATGGCACCTGGTCAGACTTGACATCCAACACAGTTCCTTCAAGTTTCCAATCAATCAGATTATCGGATGAAAATACTTGGAAGTAGTATCCGCCCCATCCGCTGAAGCCGTCAGACGTTGAATAAATATAATACTTGCCTGTTTTGTTTGAGTACAGCACTTCAGGATCGGCATGGAATCCTTCCAGAATAGGTTGCTTGTATGAAGGGAATGCTTTCAGTAGACGGTCTTTCTCTGCCTGTGTAATCGGTATCATCGTACCGTGCCGTGGGGTGAACATACCTTCGGTCTTTGTATCTTGCACCCTTGTGAATGTTTTCAGATCGGCAGACTTACAGAACTGATAGTAGCCTCTTGAGTAACAGTCGTACATTACTATCCAACTGTTGCCGTCGATTGATTTACATACACCGACACCTTCAACTGCGGTCTTGGCTTGTTCCACTCTGTCGGGTAGTTTGTTCCATTGGCTGCCTTCTTTTGTCCCTGCCTGGTTGATGATGTTTTGTGTTGTCGCCTGGTAGATGCCGCCACCAGCCTCGCTCTTGTAGAAGAGGTGGAACAAGTTGTCTGCATCGTTATATACAATGTCGCCGTCGATTGCAGCCTTGCCGTCATCGAAGAGCAGGTGAGGCTCTGTGATATCAGTAAAGTCCTTATTTGCAAAACTGTAGTATATTTTATCGTACTTGTTGGTTGTTGACAACAACGAATAGAATACTATATATTTACCGCTGTTCTTGTCGTATACAGTTTCCGGAGCCCATACCCTCTGTACGTTTCTCCATTCTTTTGTAAACTTGGTAGGGAAGTTGATTGCGGTGTGTTCCCAATTGATGAGGTCGGTACTTTTCATAAGTACCATACCGCGGTTGGAGGACCAGCCGAGGCTTGACTTCATGTCGGTTGCTACCATGTAGAATGTCTTTCCATCCTCGCAGCGCAGTATGTGCGGGTCGCGGACACAGCCTGTCAGTGCAATTGTGTCGGAAGCAATGACCGGTTTACCGTTGTTCAGAGGAGTCCAGTTGTAGCCGTCGTCGCTCAACGCATAGCATATTTGCTCCTGTTCCGGAGCGTTGCCTGTAAAATAGGTGAAGAGGTATGCTACTTTTTTGTCTTGTGCGTTTGTGCTTACGATTGTTGCAAGGCACATCAGTGTGAGGATTAATTTTTTCTTCATAACGTATCTCTTTGTTTTGAATTGTAGTTATTGTAGTTGTTGCAGTTATTGCTTTTTTGTCTTTACTATGTCGAACAGATAAGTAAGTTTACCTATTATCGTTTGGTGGGCCGAACGGCTGAATGGGGCCTTACTGCTGTTGTCGAATGTACCGCCAAGTCCGAAATAATATCTGCCGTTGAGCAGGAAGTGTCCGATTGAAGTCGTGAGTTCTATTCCTATACCAGCTGTTATGCCATAGTCGATTTTGTGGTCAACATCAAGCGAATATTGCTCGGTCACGTTGTTCGGCCGGTTTGATATGTCCCATGTGCCGCCTCCACGGTTTTCAGAACTTCCGATGTTATATCCTATTTGCGGTCCCGCCTCAAACAGAAATTTACATCCGCGCCGTTCGTAGCCCCAACCCAGTTGCATGAGTATAGGCATCTGTATATAAGTCAGGTTGCGGCTGTATGTGTTGCCCGACCCGTCTTCGATCAGTTCTTTCCACCCGACGTTGGCATAATTCACTTCCACCAGCACTCCGCATATTGAAGTGAAATACTTTTCACAAATATATCTGGCGGAGACGCCGAATGTAGCAGCTCCTTTGTACGATTGCTTTATAGATGGGTCGAAGTCCATCTTGGTCATAAGGTAGCCGCCATTAAATCCAATGGCAAAATCGTTTCTCCTTTCGCCTACTTGTGCCTTTGTGCTTGCCGTGTGGAAAAACATCGGCAACAGCAGCAGTAACAGAATATTGTGAAACCCGGGTATTTGTCTCATGCCTACAATTGTCTTACGCTGATTGTACCGTCGGAGTTGTAACGCACAAACATCAAGGCGTTGTTTATGTAGCCGCTCCATGAGTTTTTCTGAGTGAAGTGCATAGGGTTTTGCAATGAATTGCTGTTGAGATTCTCTATGTTCTTTATAAAGTCTTCACCCTCGACATACATATTCATTACAAAGAAATTTGCTATGTCGTATCCCAGCATTCCGTAGCGTGGGTATGTGTTGTACTGGTCACGCCCAAATGCAGAGTGAAACCTGCGGTTGAACGCATAAGTTCCTGTTGAGTTTGGATTGTTATAGAAACTGGTGAAGAATGTGCAGTTATACTTACTGAACAGAGTGTTTTCTTTTTCAGCAAATGCCTGCCAGTCAGGATATCCGAAAAAATCTATGTCGTAAACAGCGAGTTCCAGTTCTTCCAGTTTCTTTACAACCCGTTCGAATGCAGTCTTAGTGCTCGACGATGGTATAATGATATTCTCTTTACCTCCGGCAAGCATTTCCGTTATTCCTGATATTTCTTTGAAGTCGATGTTGTAATAGCTTATATTTTCCCCGTTGAGATATGTTTTCATCCTGACTACATAGTCAATCTTATCTGTCTGGTCTTCAATGTTGACGAAAATAAAGTTGGCGTACGGATGCATTGCACAGAACGAGTCGAAAGCCTTGTTGTAGGTTGCACTTTCCATCTTTTGATTTACTTGAAAAACATTGTGATGGTTGTTCACCAATGCTGTTTGCGACGAAAGCGGCACGACCAGATTGATATTGTTTTTTTCCGTGAAGCTGATGAGTTTCTGTATGTTGTTTTGTTCCTTTGCTCCGACTATTAAGTTCAAGTGCTTCATTTGTGGCAGGCCGAGGACACTGTCGATGTCCTCTTCATCATATACATATACTTTACCACTTACTCCATCTTTCTTAAGTTCGGATACAGCGAGCATGAAGCCTTCATAAAAGTCAATCATGGTAATATTTTCCTTTGTTTTTTTCTCATTGTTAAGACCAAACGGCATGATCACCGCCACATTGACGGGCTGTGGCTCCTTTATCACGATTTCCTCCTCCACTTCCTTCGGCTGCATTGCTTCTTTTTCTGCTTTTGAGTAAGGGATGCACAGTTCCATCCCTTTCTTTATCTTGCCTTTCTTGATGTTGGGGTTGACAGCCAGTAATTCATCGACGGTCAGGCCGAATGCTTTTGAGATGCTGTAAAGAGTCTCTTTCTTCTTCACTATATACGTCTGCTTGCAAGTCGGAATGTCATCGCTTGTGCCTGTTGTTTGTGTGCTGACGTTGTTTGTTACGACGTTGTTTGTTACGACGTTGTTTGTTACGACATTTTGCCGGTTAACGGTTTTGTCGGGAGTCTTGTTTGGTATTTTGAGTTTTTGGCCGGTCAGAATGGTCTCGCTGTCTCCCAGTCCGTTTGCGGCTTTCAAGTCGGCAACCGTCACATTGTATGTTTTACTGATGCTGTACAGTGTCTCGCCTGCTTTGACTTCGTGTTGCTTGACAGCCTGTGCGAATATTGTACAGCTGAAAGTGAATAAAATGAGCGTAAATATTTGTTTCATTAATTCGTCCGTATGCTTATGTATTGTTATCATGTTTGTCTCGTTTTGTTTGAACAATGTAATATTGGTGTACAAAGATAGCACAAATCGATGGGAACGGAAAATGTTTTTAGCTAAAAGTTTTGAAACGACAAAAAAACGTAATGCAGCCGTATTCATAATGATTTATTTTGTAACTTTGCACAAACATATATTATTGAGTATAAAAATAAAATGAGGAAATCTATATTGGTGTTGATCTGTTGCATCGGTTCGGCTTTAATGCTGAAGGCACAGACTGCAAACCCTACCATTGTATTTTATTCAACGGATGATGAGGCTGATGTCGAGATGAGTCCTGGTGAAGAACAGTCGGCACCCGCTCCGCTTGAGATAAAGATGTATGCCAATCTTGAAGACAACGAAGGGTGGGATGCTGTGTGTGAGTGGAAACTGTATAGTGCGACGGAGTCGGAAGACAATGCTATATTGGACCGTTATGAAGAAAACACAACTTATACGTTACAACAGTCGGGCGGATATTATGTGAAGTTGTATGTTACATTCACAAACTCTGATGATGAGGAGGTGGAATATGAATCTGAGCAGTTTCAAATCAGTATCACAACATCCCGTTTGTCATGTCCCGACGGGTTCTCTCCTAATGGTGACGGCATCAACGATGTGTTCAAGGTTACATATCAGTCCATCATCAAGATGGATGGAGCCTTCTTCAACCGGTGGGGTAAAAAGATATACAGTTTCAACTTGAGCAATGTCGATGAGGGCTGGGACGGCATGTACAACGGCAAATATGTGAAAGACGGTGTGTATTTCCTCAACCTTCAGGCTGTAGGTAGCGACGGAGTGAAATATAACATTAAGAAAGCAGTAAACGTGTTGAAAGGACTTAGGGATTATGATGAATGAGAATATTGAGGTGTATGGAGCACGGGTTCATAATCTTAAAAACATTGATGTCACTATTCCACGAAACAGCCTGACTGTTATTACTGGGTTGAGTGGCAGCGGTAAATCAAGCCTTGCTTTCGATACCATCTTTGCTGAAGGGCAGCGTCGATATATAGAGACGTTCTCCGCTTATGTGCGTAATTTCCTTGGCGGGCTTCAGCGTCCTGATGTTGATAAGATAACGGGATTGAGCCCTGTGATCAGCATAGAACAAAAGACAACCAACAAAAATCCGAGAAGTACAGTAGGTACCGTTACTGAGGTCTACGATTACCTCCGTCTCCTCTTCGCTCGTGCGGCTGAGGCTTACAGCTATGTCACCGGTGAGAAGATGGTGAAGTATACAGAGGAGCAAATCCTGGAACTGATAATGAAGAAGTACGACGGCAAGCGCATCAACATACTTGCTCCTGTTGTCCGTAGCCGTAAGGGGCATTATCGTGAACTGTTTGACAGCTTGATGAAGAAGGGATATTTGCGTGTCAGAATCGACGGAGTGATTACCGAAATGGTTCCAGACATGCGGGTCGACCGCTATAAAAACCATAACATCGAGGTGGTGGTCGACCGTTTAGCTGTCAGCGGCAAGGATGAGGCCCGTCTAAAAAACAGCGTTGCAAATGCCATGCGCCTGGGTGACGGACTTATACTTGTTCATGATGCCGATACCGATGAAATAAAGTATTATTCCAAGAACTTGATGTGTCCGACATCCGGTATCAGCTATCATGATCCGGCACCAAACAACTTCTCATTCAACTCTCTTCAGGGAGCGTGTCCGTGTTGTAAGGGACTGGGCTTTATAAGCCGTATCGATATCAATAAAATTATACCGGATACCAGTCTGTCTGTGTATGATGGAGCATTGGCTCCTTTAGGTAAGTTCCGAAAGACAATGATATTCTGGCAAATCCAGGCTTTGCTTGAACACTATTCGCAAGATATTCACACCCCTGTCAAGGATTTGCCTGATGAAGTGGTGCACGACTTGATTTACGGAAGTAATGAGCGGATACGCATTCCTGCTTCTTTGATTCACCAAACAAATGATTTCTACACTACTTATGACGGTATAGGGCACTATATCGACCAGTTGCGTGAGAGTGAGAGTTCGGCTTCTGCCCAGAAGTGGGCTGACTCGTTTGACAGTGTTATGACATGTCCTGAGTGTCATGGTGCCCGCTTGAATACCGAGGCCCTTCATTTCCGCTTCGCTGATAAAAATATTTATGACTTGTCGTGTATGGACTTGAAGGACTTGCACGAATGGACATGCAATGTGGAGTCGGTCTTGTCGAAGCGGCAACGTGCCATATCGTCTGAGATACTAAAGGAGATACGCAGCCGTTTGCAGTTCCTGCTTGATGTCGGCCTCGACTACTTGTCGTTGAACCGTTCCACCATGTCACTTTCGGGAGGTGAGAGCCAGCGGATAAGGCTGGCAACTCAGATCGGAGCGCGCCTGGTCAATGTGCTGTATATTCTCGACGAGCCAAGTATCGGCTTGCATCAGCGTGACAACCAGCGGCTGATCGATTCGCTGAAGGCTTTGCGCGATGAGGGGAATACTGTTATTGTGGTTGAACACGATAAGGATATGATGCTCAATGCTGACTATATCATTGATATGGGACCGCTTGCAGGCAGAAAGGGTGGGGAGGTCATGTTCCAAGGCACTCCGAAGGACTTGCTGAAGACTGACACACTTACTGCACGCTATCTGAAGATGGACCAGCATAGGGCAAACGTAAGCCATGCGTCAAAGTCGGCTAAGGAAGAGTATATTGTGCTGAATGGCTGTCGTGGCAACAATCTTAAGAATGTGTCAGTCAAGTTTCCTCTTCACAAACTGATATGTGTGACCGGTGTCAGTGGAAGCGGTAAGTCTACACTTATCAATGATACTCTTCAACCGATAATCAGCCAGCATTTGTACCGCTCACTGAAGGACCCGTTGGAATACGACTCTATTGAAGGACTCGATTTGGTCAACAAGGTGGTTTGCGTCGACCAATCTCCGATCGGACGGACTCCACGAAGCAATCCGGCTACATATACGGGCATGTTCAGCGATATACGCGACTTGTTCGTAAAATTGCCCGAGTCGGTGATCCGTGGTTATAAACCCGGAAGATTTTCTTTCAACGTACCCGGCGGCAGGTGTGAGACATGTGGAGGCAATGGCTACAAAACCATAGTCATGAACTTCCTTCCGGACGTACTGACTCCTTGTGAGGTCTGCCATGGCAAACGCTACAACCGTGAGACATGCGAGGTAAAGTTTAAAGGCAAGTCGGTCGCTGACGTACTCGACATGACGATCAACCAAGCAGTAGAGTTTTTTGAGTTTCAACCTAACATCCTTAACAAGATCAAGGTGATACAGGATGTCGGTTTGGGTTATATCAAGTTGGGACAACCGTCAACGACTCTGTCGGGTGGGGAGAGCCAGCGTGTTAAGCTTGCCACTGAACTGTCGCGCCGTGATACGGGCAACACCTTATATATATTAGACGAGCCGACTACCGGTTTGCATTATGAGGACATAAAGGCTCTGATGAGTGTGCTTGGCAGACTTGTCGACAAGGGCAACACCGTTATAGTCATCGAACATAATATTGATGTCATCCAGCAAGCTGACTATATCATTGATATGGGACCCGACGGTGGCAACAAAGGTGGAGAAGTCGTCGCTCAAGGTACGATCGATGATATCATAAACGCGAAGAAAGGATATACCTGGAAATACTTGGTTTGATTGCCTGTATTGCCTTAATTTGCAGGCAATGCCCCACCGATGAATATGAATATGTCGAACATTATTTTGGGGCCGGCACAAGGCACGGCAACGGGATAATAACAATAAACGCATTCGCTTGGCTAAGTCAATATAACTTTACCTGAACCGAGTCAAGTCAATATATATAATAAGGTGTATGCAATGCGTGCTGCTATTGCATAGATATTATAATGACCTTCACAAGAAAAAATAACGTCAGTTATAAATTTTTTCTTTATAAATGTTGCGTGGCAATCAATTTTTATTTATAAATTTGCAATTATTCCACTTTGGTATAAGGCGGCAATGGTCGGAGAAATTTATGCTGAATGCATTTTTTTCAAATAAAGTCTTTTATGCGAACATAGAATTCGTATATAATGCGTAAATTTGCAACGCAAAAAGAATAAAAGAGAATCTCTAATACAAATCATATAACTAATATGAACAAACGGACATTAGTAGTGAGCTTAATAGCTAAACATTATCCTTTAAACAATAAGGACAACATCAATGCATTGATAGAAGATTTGAAGAGTGAGGGTCTTAAGAATGAACTTAATTTAATGACTCTTCCAGTGTATTATGCCGTTATGCAACTTATAAACAAAAATAAGGTGCAGAGGCATTGGTTAACTTTTAAAGAACAGTTCCATGATAATACTTTAGATGAGCCGCTTAGATCCATAAGCGAGGAAGAAGTGAAGAATACACAAAGTACTGCTTTTGAAACAAACGGGGCGCAATCTACTAATTCACTGCAATCCACAGAGAATGGTAGTGGAATACAATCCGATGATGTTGAAAACTCATATGACAACGTCCCATTTTTACCTAAGAGCTCTTTGGATTCTAAGAAATACATATATGGTACATATGCAGAGATGGCACTCCACAACTTCTTTGTTGATATGGACCATATATATACGATTATTAATGGTCAAAGCGTAATGGATTCGCTAAAATTGGTAAACCAAAAAGGAGAGCGTGATACTGACTTCGCAAAACAAGAATATTGGAATGAAATGTTCGGGGTGATGGAAAATGGCCAACCTGAAGAGAAAACAAAGTATGAGGAACAATGTAGAAAGTATTTCCCATTCCTTGAACTAATGCTTGATAAGAAGGTCCAAGACAAATTAGAAAAGAAGGATAATTATGTATCGGTTCTTAAACGGTTATCTGATGTTCTACGTGAAGTGAGAAATGTCTGTTCGCATTATAGAATTGAGTTATTAAAAAAACAAAAACGTACTCTTAAAGACAATTCTCCCGCAATAGTAAAGTATTTGATTAATTGTTTTGACGGGTCGAGGAGAAAAGTAAAAGAAAGATTCTCGTTTACCGCTGAAGAAGTTGAATGTGCTATTCCACTAACTAAAGATCGAAATAATTCGTATACGCTTAAGAAAAACTACCGGTATCGTATTGATAACGGAAGCAAGGAAGATCTGCGGCTTACAGAATTTGGCTTGGCAATGTTTATCAGTTTGTTTCTTGAAAAGAAATATATAAAGATAATGACTGATAAGCTACATCTTATTGAGAACAAAGATCAAAAGGTCATAGGCGAGATGATGGCAGTGTACCGTCTGAAACTGTATGTTGCCAGATTGTCGTGCAAGAAAGATGCTGATGCCATAGCTCTCGATATTCTCAACGAACTGCGCAAATGCCCTAAGGAATTGTTTGAGATGCTGACACCGGAAGACCAAAAGGTATTCCGTGTGAAAGCAGGTGTAAGTGATGGTGCGTTACAAGATGACGTACTTTTGATACGTCATTCCGACCGTTTTGCTCCGCTTTTAATGAAGTATATTGATGATGCTAATATCTTTAAGAATATACGTTTTCAAGTATCACTCGGCAATTTCTACTATAAGTTTTATAATAAACGATGTATAGACTCTGATAGTGCGAACAGAGTTAGATCGTTATGCAAATCAATAACAGGTTTTGGACGTATAACTGAGATTGAAAATGCAAGAAAGGATATTTATAAGGATCTTATTCGGGAATTTGATGATGTTCATAAGAACACGGCTGATGAGAAACCATATTTATCTGATCATTGCGCCAGCTACGTCTTTAACGGTAATCGTATAGGTCTATGGATCCCCGATGATGAGTCGCGGCTCTTCCTTCCCGAATTAAAGGATGATCGTCCTGTGAGCATGGCTCCAACATGCTGGCTGAGTATATATGAATTACCTGCTCTCGCTTTCTTGCTTGCATTGAAAGGCGATAAGGGTGGAGAGGTAGTGGAAACCATCATAAAAACAGCCGTAGCCAATTATAAGCGTTTGTTCTCAGATGTTTGCAATGGCGTTCTTGTGCCTGTGAAGGATGAAAAGAGCCTGTCGGCATTATTGATTAAAGAGTATGAGATTAAGTTGGATGACGTTCCTAAGAAAATAAAGGACTATCTTCTTGGCAGGAATATTGATGTGGAGAAACACTTTAACACGTGGGCAACTGACCTGATAGCTCGGATGATAGAGCAAACAGAACGACGCAAGAAAAAGTATAATGACGATCAGGGTATTGTGTCAAATCCGAAGGAAAACAGAATTGGCAAGAAGCAATATGTGGAGATACGTCCGGGCAAACTTGCTGAATATCTTGCAAGGGACATGATGCTGTTTCAACCTCAAGGCATGGACAATAAGAATAAATTGACAGGACTGAACTTTCAAGTACTCCAAGCCTCGCTCGCAACATACAATGATGGCGATTTCGAACGTTTGAGACGGCTCTTCACTGCGGCGCATTTTATTGGCAATGCTGATAGCTCGTTGAATAATCCTATAGTTGATGATATATGTAAAAGCAGGATGGCCCCAAACGACATCTTTGAATTGTATAAAAATTATTTAGGCAGAAAAATCAAGTATCTGAAAAACTGTCTCAACATGTCTCAGGATCTATCCACGTTGCCTTTCCTTTATCATGATTGTAGCAAGTGGATCGAGCGTTCCGAATCATTCTACAAGTCGCTTGCCGGCAGATACCTAAAGGATGAATATGGTGGAACAAGTTTTGATAAGTCACTTGAGCTTCCTCGTGGATTATTCGAGAATGCTATACGGACTGAATTAAAGGCATTAGTTGGCAAATATCCTAAATTGTGTTTATATGCAAACGATCAGAGCAAGAACGTATCTTATCTGATATATGCATACGTTAAGACCGTAGAACAAGATGACGTCCAACCTTTCTATAATTATAAGCGTAACTACAGTTTGTTTGATACCCTGTGGAAAAAGAAACCTACAGATGCAAAGGAATACAGATATCCAAAGGAAATATACGAGTTGATAAATAAGATAAAAGGAGAACGGGCTGTTGATAAAGAAATAGAAAAAGCTGTTGATAAAGAAAAGGGCAATAAGGAAGAATTCAGAGATCGTTGTAGAAGGAAGCTTACGGAGTTAAAGGATACCGAAACTATACTTAAGCGATACAAGGTGCAAGACATACTTTTGTTTATGATTGCGAAGAAGATTCTTTCAAAGGATGAAGCTAATAGCGTTGTTATGGCGAATAGCAGACAAGGTGGAGTAACCAAACAGATGAAGTTGAGAGAAGTGACCAAGGACGATTTTCTGTCGCAGCCGATTAATTTCAAGATAACAGTGAAGTCTGCTAATGAATATGATAAGACGATATATCAAAATAATATGAAGCTTAAAAACTATGTACAGTTCTATCGTTTCCTTAGTGATCGGCGTATGCCTTCATTGCTTGCTCTTGAAAACAAAAAAGAGATCGACAGAGAGAGGTTGGAATTAGAACTAAACACTTACGACAAAGTTCATCCAGATGTTATACGTGATACACTTAATTATGAGAAGGAGTACTATCAGCAGGGTACAACAAAAACATATTATAATGAACAAGGTACTCCAAGGCTTCCAAAATTACAAGAAATGATAGAAGAGCGAGATGGTATTGAGGCCCAAAAAATGTATGGTATCAGGAATTCATTCGCACATACATCGTATCCGAAGCGTTATGTTGTATCTGAAGCAGTGAATGAGAATATGCCAAACAAAGCAAATGTGATTTACAAAGTGTACGATACAGAAATGACTAAATATAAAAAGAAGCAAGAATAAGATGATGTCATTTTTTTCGAAGCTAAAGGTATTAATTGCCTAATAAACAATATAATACAACCTTCGCGTTGTAGAAGCTCTTGTTTTGAAGGGTAATGACAAC
>CAYVNW010000024.1:149-19423 GCA_964452915.1 uncultured Bacteroidaceae bacterium
AAAAGTGGCGAAAGGATAGCCGAATGAAATGAAAGCAATCCGTCAACGCCCACAAAAGTGGCGAAAGGATAGCCGAATGAAATGAAAGCAATCCGTCAACGCCCACAAGTTAAGATGAAGAGATTGAAGTTTCAGTCTCTTTTTTTATTAAGGTTACATTCAAAACAGAATATGGCGGGAAATGATTGGAAAGACAGGTTGGGAGTAGTGTTCTCTACTAATCCGGAATATGATTATGCAACGGACAGTAAAGATGAGTCTGAGACGCTTGCTAAGAATCAGCAAAAACTGAGACTTGCCATTGAGAAAAATGGAAGAGGTGGTAAGGTCGTAACAATTGTCAGAGGCTTTGTGGGTACAACAGATGACTTAAAAATACTAGGGAAGTATTTAAAGACAAAATGTGGAGTCGGTGGCAGCGTTAAGGACGGTGAGATTATTATACAAGGGTCCTTACAGGAAAAGATAAAAGATTTGTTGAAAGCAGAAGGCTATACAAACACTAAGTAGTTGATAATTTCACACAAAGTGCCAATAAACATCTAAAATACAAATACAGGCAGTATCTCAACAGAAAAAATAGTCGGGTTTATTTTGTATTGTCTTTGGTTTGCACTATATTTGCAATTCATTTTGAATGATAATGTATTCGTCTGTATGAGTAATGTGTTAGCAATCGTGAACCAGAAGGGGGGTGTTGGCAAAACAACATCTTCCATATATCTTGCTAAGGCGCTTTCGCAGATGAATCACTCAGTACTTTTAGTTGATTTCGACCCATTGTCGCATACACCATCAAGACTTGAAGTAAAGGATCAAAATAGAGGCCTGTTGAGTCTGCTGAAAGGTGAAACGGATGTTGATCATAGTGTGATTCATGTTGGCAATACATTTGATTTGCTGACTGCGGATCAGGATGTCATGGCTGTAGAAGTTATGGCTATGAAATGTCATGAGCGCGAGCAAATATTGTCTTCGGCACTTCTTCCTGTACGTTTAAACTATGATTATATTGTGATTGACGCCCCATCCTCATTAGGTTTGCTAACATTGAATGCACTTGCGGCATCCGATGCTGTGCTTATCCCTATACGGTGTGACTATTTCTCATACGAGGGCATTGCGGAGTTGCTTCGCACAGTGAGTGATGTATGTAAGAATTTAAACAGCCGGTTGAAAGTCTTGGGCTTTGTGATAACGCATGTATTTAAAGAATTGCGGTCAACCCCCATAAATATTCATGATATCAGAAGATGTTTTGATGGAATGGTGTTCGACTCTATGGTTTATGAGGACGATGAATTAGACAAGTATTATTCGAAACTGGCAAACGAGATTGTCCCATGTTTTTAAATATATATATAAATAGGTGTAGAATGCGTGGCAGGTACAGTCGGAACAGCCGGTTTTGCGTGCTTATTCTGCTATTGTTGTCTTCAGCCTTTTCATCTGCACAAGATTCAATACAGGGAAGAAAACCAAAAGCACAACTACGAAGAGAAATTCAGCGGTCGTCAGCAACCGATTCGTTAGTTGTGAGCACCGACCCAAATGCAAATGACACTCTTGTGGCTTTAGATTCGTTGACGCGTATAGTCTACAATGATATAGAAAACATTGCTAAAGGCGAAAAGGTTGATACCCTCATACCGGTTGTCAATGTCAATGTGTCGGCAGACGAAGCTTTACAGATGGTTAAAGAGAAATTTGTGCCTGATCCGAAAAAAGCACTGTGGCTTGCAATTGTATTCCCGGGAGGTGGACAGATATATAACCGCAAATATTGGAAGTTGCCACTCATATATGGCGGCTTCTTGGGGTGTGTCTATGCATTGTCTTGGAACAACATGATGTATCGTGATTATTCACAGGCTTATATCGACATAATGGATGATGATCCTAATACCCGTAGCTATGAATCGTTTATACCAAGAGGTTATAATATAGATTCCAACCTGTCGCGTATTCAGGATTTGTTCAGACGTAAGAAGAATTATTACAGACGTTATCGGGATCTCAGCATGTTTTGCATGATAGGAGTCTATGCATTGTCTGTCATTGATGCCTATGTGGATGCCGAGTTGTCGAGTTTTGACATCAGTCACGACCTGTCAATGAAAGTACGCCCTTCAATTATCCACGACAGCAATTCGGTTGCGTCAACAACACATAACCCTTATGCCACACAGTCGTATGGTGTCAGATGCAGTTTAAACTTTTAGAAGTGTGAATTATGGAAGATGAACAGAACAAAGAAATGATGGAAGAGAAGATGGTGAACGATGCTTTCCAACATCTTGTTGATTCTTATCTTGCCACCAAGCACAGGAAGAAAGTAGAAATAATCACTAAAGCTTTCAATTTCGCCCGTCATGCTCATAAAGGTGTCCGCCGGCTTTCGGGTGAACCATACATAATGCATCCTATCGCAGTGGCACAAATCGTGTGTTCGGAGATAGGACTGGGCTCTACTTCCATTTGCTCTGCTTTACTGCACGATGTTGTAGAAGATACCGACTATACTGTTGAAGACATCGAAAATATGTTCGGTCCTAAGATCGCACAGATAGTCGACGGACTTACTAAGATATCCGGAGGTATATTCGGGGACAGGGCCTCGGCTCAAGCTGAGAACTTTAAAAAGTTGCTGCTTACCATGAATGAAGACATACGTGTCATCCTTGTAAAGATGGCAGACCGTCTTCACAACATGCGCACACTTGGTTCGCAGCCACCAAACAAGCGATACAAAATTTCGGGTGAGACCCTGTATATTTATGCTCCTCTTGCTAATCGTCTCGGACTTAATGCCATTAAGACAGAACTTGAGGACTTGAGTTTCCAATATGAACATCCGGAGGATTACAGAACCATAGTAAAGAAGCTGGAAGCTACAGAGAAGGAGCGTAATACCGTGTTCGATGAGTTCACTGCACCTATACGCACCCAACTCGATAAAATGGGCATCAAGTATGAAATAAAGGCACGCATCAAGTCGTCATATTCCATTTGGAATAAAATTCAGACGAAGCATGTACCATTTGAGGAAGTCTATGACATCCTGGCGGTACGCATCATTTTTGAACCGCGCGAAGGTATAGATGAGAAGAATGAGTGCTTTAATATTTATGTTGCGCTCACACAGATATATGCCAGCCATCCCGACCGATTCCGCGATTGGGTGAGTCATCCGAAAGCAAACGGATATCAGGCACTCCACGTAACCCTTATGAGTAATAAAGGTGAATGGATTGAAGTGCAGATAAGAAGCCAAAAGATGGACGAAATCGCCGAAAGAGGTTTTGCCGCGCATTGGAAATACAAGGAAGGCGAGAAAACAGAGCAGGAAAGTGAGTCGGAACTTGACAAGTGGCTTATGACTATTAAAGACATTCTCGATGATCCACAACCAAATGCTATTGACCTGCTCGACACTATAAAGCTTGATTTATATGCCTCCGAGATATTTGTGTTCACTCCAAAAGGTGAAATCCGTATATTGCCTGCAGGCGCCACTGCACTCGATTTCGCTTTCTCCATACACACGGTTGTTGGAACACATTGCATGGGTGCGAAGGTTAATCATAAGCTGGTCTCAATGACCTATAAGCTTAAGAGTGGTGACCAAGTAGAAATATTAGCATCAAACAAATCAATGGTGAGCCGTGAGTGGCTGAACATCGCGACAACAGCTAAGGCTCGCGCTAAGATTCTTGCGGCAATACGCAAAGAAGAACGTGTACAACGTAAGGATGGAGAACAGATGCTTGATGAGTTCTTCTCCAAGAACGATATAGTGAAAGATACGCCTAACCTTGACAAGTTGTGCAAATTCCATTCAGTGGCCAAACATGAAGACTTGTATCTTGCAATCGGCCAGAAGAAATTCACCCTTGGTCCTGCAGATATTTCATATATCAAAAACAAGAACGGTTCAAAATCGTGGAAGCGCTTGTTGTCGTTCGGCAGGAAAAAACAAAACAGTGAAGCGACAACTGAACCTGTCACGGAAACTGTAGTGCTGGATAAAAAGAAACCTGTCATACTTAACGATGACAATGTTAACACGATATTCAAATTAGATACCTGTTGCAACCCGATTCCTGGTGATTCGGTAATGGTTTATCGTGATCCTGACGGTGGTTATCATGTACATAAGTTACAGTGTCCTGTAGCCGTCCGTTTGAAAGCCAATTCAGGTAACAGCCTGTTTGCCGCCAAATGGGATATGAAGGGCGAGAAGTTGTTTATGGTAACGATAGGGCTCAGTGGATTTGACAAAATTGGTGTACTGAACCAGATAACGCAGGTTATCTCACAACTCTTCGGTATGAACATACGCAAGCTTGAAATCGAGACTTCAGATGGTATTTTCAAGTGCCTTATCACTCTTAATGTACACAACACTAAGGAAGTACAGACAATAATCAAAGACCTCAAGAAGATACAGAACGTGAAGGATGTAGCGAGAGTGTGACGTGATGTGGCATTTCCGTCACCCTTTCGTCCCGACACGTGGTTTGTTGCCGTCAACATTGGCAACTTCCTGCTGAAAAAAACCTTTTTTCAGCCTTCGCCTTCGGAGATTGTTACCGGAAAAGGCCTTTTTTTGTCAATCATCTGCTACACTCGTTCGGTGTAATTACGTCAAGTACGAGGCGCAAGTACATGAGGTTATCGGCGCAAGTACATGAGGTTATCGGTGCAAGTACATGAGGTTATCGGTGCAAGTACATGAGGTTATCGGTGCAAGTACATGAGGTTATCGGTGTAAAATCATGTAGGGTGATTGGTACAAGCTTGCAATCAGACTAATTCAGCCGCCTGTGGGTGCGAGTAAGCAAACATATGGGGCGGAATGTGTAAATGTAAACTTAAGTGCCGGCACGTAATCAAAAAGAAACACTTTCATATAAATGCTTTTTCATTCAAAAACGCTCCCCCATTAAATTCTTGTCATTATTATAATCTTTTTTTTTAAAGTCTTTTTGTACGTCGAAAAAAATAATTATCTTTGCATTCGACTAAGTTAACATAAGTCTGTACACATAAAGAAGCGTCTGCATGGTGCTGACAATAGGTTTCGATGAGCTTTTACTCCAAGAGGCACTGGTATGGATCTCACGCTTTACTCATGTGTATGCCAATGAATTAATTCTTCTCTGTTTGAGACCACAGAGTAAACTAGGATGGACGGTTCCTTCCCCGAAAGAAAATAAAGATTATGCATAAAAACATTAGGATCGGAAAGTCGACGGACAATGATTTCGTGATTAATAATCCTACAGTATCACGAAGTCATGCGATGTTGACGGTGGCAGATGACAATCAGCATGCCACATTACGTGATTTGGGTTCAACCAACGGAACGTATGTAAACGGAGTTCGTATCAACACAGACACACCAATCAATCTTACCAGCCAATTGCGGTTTGGCTCGGAAACGACCACTCTTTCCGTTATCCTAAGTAGAGCGCGTCCTCGGCAGCCGGTAAGGCCGCTCGACCCAAACAGCCGACTGGTCGGACGAGGTGATGCGTGTCAGATAAGGCTGCCTTACGATGACGTGTCGGCAAGACACGCCATACTAACGAAACGGCCTGACGGTTCCATATATATCGAAGACTGTGGCTCCCGCAATGGCACATTCGTCAATGGTGAGCGTATTATGAGTCGTGTCCTAAACAGAGGAGACAGGGTGACAATCACCCGGAACCACTCGCTCGACTGGGAGAGTGTTTTCCCTCAAGTGGCAGTTCAAGGTCATGGCGGAAACGGAAAGCCAAGCAATACAAAAACAATTGTGGCGATTGCCGCAGCGGTAATCGTTGTCGTGTGCCTTGGTATTGGCGGCGCATATTGGTTCAGTCACCGCACGTGGGACCGCGAGCGCATTTACGACACGTACAATACTGCGGTTTGCTGGATAACGGGCCAATATGGCTACAAGATATTCTTGGATGAGGAAGATATCACGTCAGATATATGTTCCATATTGAAAATCACGCCGAGCGATGAAGTTCACGTGAACGAGCAAGGGTCACTTGAGTCAGGTCCGACGGTGATACAGGGTACGGCGTTCTTTGTTTCGGACGACGGAAAGCTTGCAACCAACTTGCACGTTGTGCGGCCTTGGATGTACGACAGCAACGGAGATGCAATAGAAAATGCCGTTAACAAGATCGTTGCAATCCTGGCGACACAGGATCCTCGGCTCAGCAGGAGCAAGGTTGAGGTTCAAGGCGTTATGAATGCAATGTATATTGTTCCAAACGGACTGCCTATTTCCGAGGGCAACGCAGTGAAATGTGATGAGATCAAAGTATATGATGACATCAACAAGGACGTTGCCATCATACAGACCGAGTCAAGGACGCTGCCATCGGCTGTTAAACATATCGTAGACGTTAATAATGCCGATTTGGACGAATCGTCGATCAAGGAAGGTAAGCCTGTATTTGCCATCGGATTCCCTTATGGTGACCAGATCGCCTTAAACAGCAATCAGGAACTTAAAAACCAGGTTCATGGCGGTGCAATCACACAAAATCGTGGCGACTTTGAGTTTGGGCACGACATTGAGACTGCCAGCGGAGCGAGTGGCTCGCCTGTATTCAACGGCAGAGGACAGCTGATAGGCATTCACCACGCCGGAATGACCGGTCTGACCGGTGCCCAAGGCTTCAATATGGCTATCAAAGCCAAATATATAATAGATTTATTAAAGTAACAGACTCTATATTAAAAACGAACTATAAAAACATTACAACTATGGCAACAAAGAAATGTCCGAACGGTCATCAATATGACTCTTCTATTTATGGTGATAACTGTCCTTTCTGTCCAAGTCCTAACAGCGGACGCACACAGGCGGCCGAAGATTTCGGCGGCGGAGAGACGAAGGCGACAGGTGCGTGGGACGGTGGCGGAGAGACAAAGGCTACTAACGATTGGAACAGTAGTGGCAATAATCCGACACAGGCAATGCAAGATTATGATGGTGGACATACTGTGATACGTGCTGTCGGTGGTCCTAACGGCTCTAATCCTGACGGTGGTCGCCGTGTTGTCGGCATACTTGTATCTTACACTGCAAACCCTGCCGGAGAAGTATACAAAGTGTATGAAGGCAGGACACTTATCGGCAGAGACCGCACTTGCGATATCTCTTTCCCTAACGACTCACACATGTCGGGCAAGCACCTGCTAATACAATATGTTGAGGCAAAGGGGTCTTTTAGAGCAAAAGACCAGGGGTCGTCGAACGGCACATATGTTAATGGCACCGTTTACGTCATGGATGAGCCGATTGAACTGAAATCAAATGATGTCATTGTTCTTGGAAGTACTAAACTGTTGTTCCTTGCTATTCCTGAATTCTAATCATTCATCTTTACAATGAAATCATTATGAGTGAAATATTCGATTATTGTCATGTTGCCGAGCTAACTGACCGAGGGTGCAAACGTCCGGCAAATGAAGACTGGCTGGCACATTTCGAGAGTCCCAACGGGCTTGTTGCAGTTGTCTGCGACGGCATGGGCGGTCATGTCGGTGGGCAGGTCGCCTCGCATGTAGCGATAGACGCAATCAAGCAGTTCATGATGCAAGAGCACATCGGCCGTACCCCTGGTGAACTTATTGTGCAGGCGATCGACTATGCCAACAATGCCATACTGAACAGAACGGCTCAACAGCCCGAATTGACCGGCATGGGCTCAACGTGTGTAATGCTGATCGTGCGTAATGGCAAAGTGTATATCGGCTCGGTGGGTGACAGCCGTATATATTTGATACGCAAACACACCATACGCCAGTTGACCGTCGATCAAAGCTATGTACAGATGCTTGTTGATGCGGGACAGATCACGAAAGAACAGGCAGAGCACCATCCACGTAAGAACGAGATAACCAATGCGTTGGGATTGCGTGATATGCAACCTGCCACAGTCCTTCCAGAGGCCATTAACCCTGAGGCGGGCGACTGCTTCCTCTTGTGTTCTGACGGATTAAGCGGCATGGTGTCCGACAAGGACATTTGCAAGACTGTCAGCAAGCAGGGCGAATTGTCGCAACAAGAAAGAGTTGCAGAGCTGGTGGAGCGTGCAAAACGAAACGGCGGTTTAGATAATATCACATGCCAAATCGTGGAATTCTCAGTGACTCCTGGCGCAAAAGCCGAGACAATCGAGCCCAAAAAGAAAATTTGGACTGCGGTTGGAATCGTCGCAGGAATCATAGTAATCGCAGGAATCGTGCTGCTGCTTACCGTCAAAGGAGGAGACAAGGCGGATGAGCAGTTTGTCCGCACTCATGAACTGGAAAAGATAATCCAAACGTCAGATTCCACAATCGATTTGGCTAAGAATTCCATATCCGTTCAATACGAGAAGGGAAAAGTCGTTGTCGAATTTGAAGAGGATCCGGATTGGGGAGTGAAAGTCAAAGTTCATTCAACGCCGCAAAACAAGAATTTGAGATTGGGCGATTTCACAATAAAAGGCATGAAGTTTATTCCGGACGATTTAGTTGAACTGAAATATGACGAGAATGATACGCTGAAATGCCGTTTGGTGTTTAAGGACATGATTGGCGAAAAGGCTGAGATTGGCATAACTCTGTCGGGCATTGACGGCAACTCTAAATATGTCATTGTAGTGCCGGTCGTAAATACACTTCCGAGCTCAACTGAAGGTTCTGTCCAACAGACAGGTATGCCTAAGGATAAGACGGAAAAGAAAAGAGAGGCAGACTTGACAAAGTTGGGAGACGGTGTCGGTACCATCACGACTAAGGGCCCATCGGCAAGCAAGGACACCATAAGTGCCAGCACGACAAAGACAGAAGAAGGTCCAACGTTCCAGATAGAGAGAAATGAAACGGCTAAGGCCTTCACTCTGCATATGGGAACAGGAACTCCTACCGAAAGTGATGCATATTTGGGTAAACCATATAACTTTATCACAGATTCTGATGCGGAACAGAAAGGATGGTATTCGATAAGTATCAAAGATGAAGGTGCAACTTGTGTCTTGACTATCAAGAATCCTTTACCTGAAGATGCCGTTATTGAAGTTCCGACCACGCAGAACGTAACAATTAAGGTAAGGGTAAAGTATAAAAAGTAAGTTGACTGAATATGCCATACCAATTTAGCGAAAGCGATGTAATAGGAAAGGGCGGCATGGGTTGCGTCTACAAAGGGCGTGACCAAAATGGCAATGTGGTGGCCATCAAGATGATGAGCAACCAGGTTACGTGTCATCCGGAATATCGTGAGTTGTTCTACAGTGAGGTCAATACGCTACGCAGGATGAATCACCCGTCGGTCGTGCACATTGTCGGCGATCCATTCAACGACAGTGCAGGAAACTTATACCTGCCGATGGAGTTCGTAAGCGGAAAAACCATAGAGCAGTATGTCCGCGAGAACGGTCCGATGAGCGAGAGTGCAGTGAAGAATATGATGGGCAAAATACTGGATGCTGTTCAGTACATACACAATCAACACTGTATACATCGTGACATCAAGCCATCCAATATTATGATTCGCGACGGAAGCGATGACATTTGCATAATCGACTTCGGAATTGCGAAGGACTCAAAAGTTGGCTCTACCGGCATGACCGTAGGACGCATCATCGGTACCGACGGCTACATGAGTCCGGAACAGGCGGCAGGACTGAATATCGATAGTCGTACAGATATCTATTCGCTCGGGTGTGTGATGTTCTACATGCTCACAGGCAGATCTGCCATCTCTCCCCAGAATAACAGTTACGAAACGATCAATGCGATTCTGAATTCACAACTGCCGCTGCCGTCAAGTGTCAGGCCAGGAATCTCTCCAATGTGGGACGATGCTTTCAAAAAAGCAACCGACAGGAACATGACGAGACGGTTTCAGACGGCAAACGAGTTCCGGCAAGCACTGTTCCTCGGACAGTCCAATGCACAATCCTCTGGTCCTACCAATCTCAATCCGATCCCTACGGTGACTGTCGGCCGGACTGCGGACAACAACATCTCTATCAATAATGATTTTGTCAGTAGACACCACTTGGTCATAAGAGGACTTGAAACTCTTAATACCGGAAGCGGAACGTCATACCAAATTGAAATAGAGGATATCAGCGCTAATGGTTCGGGACTTAATGGCAGACGCATTCATCATCAGACTGAAACAATTGACTATACGTCGACAGCACAACTTCCGCAGGTGCTACTTGCAGGACGGACTGAATGTGAATTAGACTGGAACCGAGTGATTCGTGAATTGAAACAGCAGGGCTGGCAAAGTGGGGCAGCTCAGCATGTGGCACAGGCTTCCGGACAGCAATATCCGTCCTCCGGACAAAATTATAATAATGTTACGCCTTTACCGACGAATCCGAACGACAAACTTGATGCCGGCATGGCAGTAATATGTTTCATCGTGCCGCTATTGGGATGGATTCTGTGGGCTGTGTGGAAACAAGAATATCCCCACAAAGCCTCCAGTTCTGCCAAATGGGCATGGATTGGCTTCGCCGTGCAATTCGTGTTTAATGTCCTAATGACAATCTTTATAATAATAGTAAATGAATACTAAATGACTAACATAT
Source organism: uncultured Bacteroidaceae bacterium (assembly GCA_964452915.1). Classification (GTDB taxonomy): domain Bacteria; phylum Bacteroidota; class Bacteroidia; order Bacteroidales; family Bacteroidaceae; genus Colivivens. Next base: position 10,754 of record CAYVNW010000024.1, read on the forward strand.
GAATACATTAACTATAGGTCGCAGTAGTCAGTGCGACATAATTATTCCAAACGACAGCGTAAGCCGTGTGCATGCCCGTATAAGTATCGTGGGCGGGCAATACGTGTACGAAGATGTCAGTAAATATGGCTCTGTAGTTGCGGGCCAATTCATAAACGGAGGAAAGATAACAGTCTCTCCAGGCACCGAAATCATGTTGGCCGGAAAAGTGCCGCTCCCATGGAATCAAATATACAGCCAACTGCCATTGCAAGGCAGCAGGCCATACGAGAATGCCACCCATGCCGGCTATCAGCCTGTCAGACAGCAGGGTGAGAGCATAGGTGCTGGTTGGGGAATACTGTCGTTTTTCATCCCAATTGCAGGCTGGATCTTGTATTTCGTTTGGAAAGACCAGACTCCTCGCCGTGCCTCACAAGCAGCCACGCTTGCATGGATAGGTTTTGGTATAGGATTCGTCCTTAACCTGCTTAGCTATTGCGCAGCTTTTGCATCATATTATTTATAAAAGAGAGAATAACGGATTTAAGCTGAAATACATTAACGGACTATAATCATGATAGGGAAAGAAATTCTTAACTACCGTATAACAGGCATAATCGGTCAGGGCGGAATGGGAACAGTGTACATGGGTGTGAACAAGTTCATCCAGGAGCAAAAGGTTGCAATAAAGGTTATTAACCATGATATGCTTAACGATTTCACTCGAAAGAGACTTGAGGAAGAGGCTCATCGTCTGGCTTCGTTGAACCATCCGAACATTGTGCGACTAATCAACTTCCATAAGGATGAGAAAGGTTCTGTGTATCTCATTATGGAGTTTGCTGAGGGCGTGAGCATCGAAAAATTCATTCGTGAGATAAACGGCCTTGTGGTAGTCGACCGTATTTGTCCGCTGTTCGAGCCTATACTCGACGGAATAGCAGCGGCACACAACCATAAAACAAAAGATGAGGATGGTAAACTGGTGCCTGACCCGATTATCCACTGTGACATAAAACCTTCGAATATCGTCATAACACTTGATAAGGAGCCGAAAATAAAAATCCTGGATTTTGGAATCGCACAGATTGTCAACGAGCAGGACGGCGAGTCGAAGATGGTTATGGGTACCCCGTCGTATATGAGTCCGGAACAAATCAAGGGAGAAAAACTTGACGCACGTTCAGATATATATTCGCTTGGCGTGCTGCTTCATCAGATGCTTACAGGAAACGCACCTTATGATACCACAACGCTTACAGAACAGCAGATCAACCAAAAGGTGGTCGAGGAGCCGCTGCCGCGTATGGCTACATATTACAAGTATATTCCCGAAAAGATACAGAAGATTGTCGACAAGGCGACAGCCAAAAGACCGGAAGACCGGTTCCAATCATGTGAGGAATTCAAAAAAGCCCTTCATAAGGCCGTCTATCCGACCAAGATGCCGCTATGGGCAAAGGTGGCTTCCGTTGCTGCTGTACTGATAGTAGTAGGTGTCGCAGGATATATATGGGACTACAACAGGATAAAGACATATTATTACAAAGACTATGTTGAGCAATGGGGTATTCCACAAGGTATAGGCGAACTAAGCTCAAGCGAACACGGGCATTCTCGGCGTTCATATAAATTTACTTATCAGAAGCGACACCTGTTGCGTGTCTCGCATGTTAACAGCAAGGACCACTTGATAGAGGATGGCGAAAGCGAGCGTAACGAACGTCCGATCGACCAGGAGTTCTCTTACACGGAGGATGGCAAGGTAAGCCATATTAAGGTAAAGGACAGGGGCGGTAAGGTGCTGTACGTGAAGAGCTACAACGACAAACTCAACGTCATGGTGTTCCAATATGACGATGAACACAACACGGAACGTGTGCTGTCGGGGTCGACTGTTGGCTATGGTCGCCTGTTGGAGGATAATTACAATAACGACCATGGACACATATCCCGTTGGTGGATAGAATATGACGATGACGGCTTCGTGACATCCGAGAAATACTATAGCATCGACAACTCGCCTGTAGGCGATGAGAACGGAATATATGGCAGGACGTACGTGCGCGACAAGAAGGGGCGTCCGCTTGAAATCCACTATATAGGCATTGACGGCAATCCACAGCCAACTAAGTGGGGACTTGGCATCAAGAAATATGAGTACGATGAGGATGACAATTGGATTAAGTGTACTTACCTGACTGTTGACGGAAAACCTGCGTATGATGACACTGATGGCCTTGCTATATATTCGCTGGAATATGATGACTATGGCAATGTTGTCAATGCATACCATTTTGACGGGGAAGGAAAACCGATGATTCCACAGAAGAACAATGTGGCAGGAGTGCACTATGTGTATGACGACGACGGGCAAATCACAGAGGAGGATTATTTGGGTATCGACCATAAGCCGATGTTCGTTAAGGGTGCCGGTTTCGCCATAGTCAAGTATGAGTACGATGAGAATGGATATGTAACCAAGGAATCATTGTGTGACCCTTCAGGCAATCCGGTAGCGTCGCAAGATGGTAATGCATTTAGGGAATACGTGAACGATGAACAAGGTAACCAAATCGAAGAATGGTTCAAGAATGTAAATGGCAAACTGTGTGAGACCAGTGCGGGTTATGCGGGTATACGCCAGGAATTCGACTCAATAGGCAATCTTGTAAAGCTGGTTTACTACGGAACGGACAAGAAACCAGTATTGGTTGACGGAAAGGCCGGATTCACCATAAAATACAATGAGCTGAACCTTGAGGAGACATATGTCAGCTTGGGCAAGAACATGAAGCCTGCTCCGAATGATGATGGCCGTATATGCGTCCGTTTTGAGTACGACAAGCGAGGTAATACCATAAAGGTGTCTTACTTTGAGGCCGACGAAAAAACTCCAAGACTTGATATTAGGGGGGTAGCTGGGTTTGAAAGCAAGTACGACGATAAGGGAAACCTTTTGGAACAGCGGTATTTCGGAGTGAAGGGAAATACTGTGACTTCTCTGTCCGACCATTATGCAAAGATTAAATTTACGTATGATGACAACGGCAACGTGTTGACACTCCGTTATTTGACTCCGAGTGACGAACTAACGCTCGTGAATGGAATTGCCGGATGGGATTATGTGCGCGATAAGCGTGGCAACGTACTTGAAGAGAAGCCGGTAGGTATCAATGGCGGTCTGGCTGCGGGCAGCCTGATTTCGAAGTACAAGTACGACAAGTTTAATAATTGTATCGAACACTCTTTGTATGAAGCCTCCGGTGAACCGGCTCTCGATAAATTTGGCGTGCACCGTTACGAATATGTGTTTAACAGCCATAACCAGATGATAGAGCAGCGGAACTACAATACGAACGGACAGTTGATAATGGCATCTGGGAACAATAGTTTTGCCATTATGAAAAATGAGTTTGACGATAAGGGCAACCGCATAAAAGCATCGTACTTCGGACCAGATAAACAACCATGTGTCTGCAGTGAGGGTTGGAGCAGCTCCAAATACGAGTACGATGTGTTTGGCAACATTATCAAACAAAGTTTCTTCGGGGTTGATGGCAAACCTACCGATCCGAGTGTGATGGTGCCTGTTGGAATATGCAAATACGACAACAATGGCAATATGCTTTTCATTGCGGCACAGGACGGCAAGGGACACTATATTATCAATCCTAATACAGGATGGGCAATACAGCGGGCTACATACGACGATAAGTCGCAACTTGTGTCCACCGCCTTCTTCGATGCTGACGATAAAGCGATGATAGGTCCGGATGGCTATCATAAAGTCACTTACAAGTACAATAATAATAGTCATAAGACTGAGGAGGCATACTTTGGCACAGACGGCAAGCCGATGGTTGGCTCAGGCGGCTGCCATATGATCAAATACAGGTATGACGACAATGGTAACGAAATCGAGGAGGCTTATTTCGGCACAGACGGTAAGCCGATGTTAGTGAACGGCATTCACATGGAGAGGATGGTGTACAACATAAACGGACTGGCAACGTCTGTTGCTTACTATAATAAAGCCGGAAAACCTACCGATTGTGATGCCGGATTCCACAAGATCACCTTGACTTATAATGATAACGGACAGTACACTTCGCGCAAGTTCTATCGTGCCAACGGGTCGTTGCTCGGTTCGCAGACCTACAACTTCTCAACAATGTCATGGAATGAGTTGCAAGTTGCCGGAGGAACAAGTGGCAACAGTTCGTCCGGAAGTTCTGGTACATCATCTGAATGGAAAAACTCTATCAAGGAGGCTAATAGTGAATGTCCGTTGAAAATTGCCGACGGTGTGTACGTTCAGTCATTCTCAACGTCAGGCAACAGTGTCACTATTGTCATAAAGCTTGCCGAAGTTTCAAAGTACAACATGACGGATGAGATGGAGAATACGGTGAAAGAAATAGGAAACCAGGTGAGGACAAACTTTAAATCGTCCTTCCAGTTGCCTTCGAGCGTGGCTGTACATGTAAAAATTATAGACAAGGCGGAGCGGGTGCTTTATAATAAGTAAGGGAACATAATATGTATAAGAGAATATTATCGATTTTATTTTTGACGGCTTTGTTTTTCGTGCCGTCTTACGCCGACGATTACACGCCCGAGCAGAAAGCTTTCCGTTCGTCGGTTATGGCGTTCTTAAAGGAAGAAGGATTCGCTCCCTATATTGACGAGGATAACAGCCTTATGTTTAAGAAGGAAGGCAATCTCTACTGGATCAATATAGCAAACGACACACCATTATTTGTGGAGTTCTATCGTAGTGGCTTGAACTGCACTGATGCTGATGAGAATTTGGTTATAAAAGCATGCAACATGGTCAACAAGAACCTGCCGAGTGTAAAAACGTATATGAATGATGGGACTATATCGATTGTAGTTGAAACTTTCTGCCATTCGGCAGAGGAGTTCAAGTATACGTTCTATAAGAATATTAAGGCGTTGGACGATGCTTATAATTCTGTCGGGAACTATTACGGCAGTCTGAGTGAGGCTTCATCAGCTCCATTCTCAATATTGTCGGCTGAGGTAGCTAACACTGAAAGCGGTGGCTCTATAATTTCCGGTTACGGAAATACCATATATGCAAGCCAAGGCAAATATCTGAAATCAAGAATAACTGTGAACGTCAAGACGGCAGGTACGTATGAGATATACTTCAAACTTTATACTCCTTCGGGTGCGCTGTCTACGGGAGACAATTCTCCAACAGGATATAGTTCTAAGGATGCCGTCACAATGGATGAAGGCGTGCACACATACGACTTGATAGGTTGGGGCTACAACAACACTGGCAATTGGTCGAGCGGTACGTATCGGTTCGAATACTACTATAATGGTGTTTTGTTGGGCACTAAGACATTCACGATGGAATAGTATTGCCCAATGAGACAGTGTTTTATACTTTGTGCGTTGCTTGTTTCCGCTGTGACAACAAGAGTGCAGGCAGAAATCATTAGCAAGATTGAGGAAGAAGAATCGGAGTGGGTTACCATACAAAACGGACGAATATGGACTGATGACCAAGGGCGCGTGGTGCAAGCTCATGCGCCCGGCTTCGTCAAGGTCCGTGACAGGTGGTATATGTGTGGTGAAGACCGCTCCAACAGTTGGAACCCTGATGTGAATTTGTATTCATCAGCAGATCTTGTACATTGGAGGTTTGAAAGGAAAATCATACAGAATGGCGTGACTACCGAGGAACTTGGCCGTACACGCATGATTGAGCGGCCTAAGCTTCTGTATAATGCACATACGGGAAAGTATGTGGTATGGTGCCACTATGAGTCAAGTAACTATGGAGCGTCGGAGGCCGCTTGTTTTGAGTGCGATTCCGTGAATGGTCCGTACAAATATGTTTGGAGCGGACGACCTTTAGGAATTAAGAGTCGCGATTGCAATGTTTTCCAGGATACCGATGGTACAGCATATTTTATATCGACTACTGAGGAAAACCGGCATTTGGGACTTTTCCGTCTTGACGCTGAGTATCATAACGCTGTGAATCACGTCCAACTCTTCCCTGACCAAAGACGTGAGGCTCCTGTCATTGTGAAAGTCGGTAGGCGGTACTTTATGTTGAATAGTGCGTGTTCGGGTTGGGATCCAAACCAGTGTAAGATGTCGTATACGGACAATCTGGAATCTGGATGGACTCCGCTTACAAATGTAGGCAATGCTATCGCATACGACACACAGGCGGCAGCAATCATTGAAGTAACAGGAACTAAGCAGACCACATACCTGTATGTGGGTGACCGTTGGCAAGACCCTAATTTGCCGGAGAGCAAAATCATCATCTTCCCGATCTCATTTGACGATACTGCTTGTACCTTCAACTACTACGAGCGGTTTGACATTAACTTTACTACCGGCGAATGGCGTATGACTCCAAATAAACAAGTATTTGCAGACAAGAAGGGATGGAAGGTCATAGGTTGCAGCAGCCAGGAGAATGGTACTGTGAGTATGCCGGGTCAGAATGTCATTGATGGTAACATCTATACTATATGGCATACGTCGTTTGATATGGGACGTTCGAGTTCTCCTCAAGAAATCACAATCGACATGGGGGAAAAACAATACATCTGCGGTTTCCTTGCTACCCCACGTATGGACGGACCGGTAGGCGGACTTATACGTAAGTATCAGTTCTTAGTCAGTAAAGATGGAAAAAAATGGCAACCGGTATCGAGTGGCGATTGGTTGCCATATTGCACAGAGGTTGACTTCCCCAAGGTATTGTGCCGTTACATACGGTTGACCAAAACCGATGGTCGAAGCGTATCGTTAGCAGAACTTGATGTCATTGTAGACAAGTAACGGCTATTGCCGGCACAGTTAAAACTCTTCTGAGGTTTGAATTAATCCAGCTTCTTGAATTTCTCTGTGTGGTCAGCATCGTCGAGGATGTCCATGTACCAAGTCATGTGCAATGCCGTCAGCGTGGTGATGTTAAAAGCAGAACCCGAGAGAGGCAGTGATATCATCTGCATGATAACTCTCATTGATGCCCGGATATTTCTTGCATTGGTTTATTAGTCCGATGTGCCCCTTGACGCCGATGCGCCAGTGTCTACCTGCTTGATAGTACACGGCAGGTTGAATGCCGATGTCAAAACTCTTGTATATTTGTTTGCCGTCCCATGGTTCGTACGTGCCTAAATCATTGTAATACCCGTTCCCAGAGGCCCGGAACGAGAACACCGGACCGACCTCGAAGACAACTCCGCTGTGTCTGAAAAAGTTCAAATGATACTGTCCGACTATGGGAATGTCGATGTAGGAGCAGTCATAGTCACTGGCACCATCATCGGTGTCTCCCCATTTGAATTTAGCGCGATAAGCGATGCCCGGCATAACCGACCAGTGTTTGTCGATGTAATAGTTAAGTCCGTAGCCTATATGAAAGGCATAAGGATCTTCACCGTCGCTGAAACTCTTCGCTCCGCCAAAATCAATGTAAATGTTGTGCTCCCAATGTTTTTCCTGTGCGTCTGCCACAGTGAATGCTGACATACAAATCAGTAATGCTAAAAATCTGTACTTCATAATAAATAAAAATTATTTATTGATCCTCTTATGCTTTTGTCACTTAAAATGCCCAGCCGAAGGCAATGTATCCGCCAATGCTGAACTTGTGGAAGTCATCACCATAGTAGCGGCTTACAGCATGCTTGCCTCCGAAGGTAAGTACCGGACTTAGTCCGACTCGGAACAGAAATCCGCTGTTTGCCACATGACGGTAACCAATGTCTCCGAAGAAATAATATCCAAACGTGTTCTTTGATCTGTTATTATAATCGTAAGAGACAAGATACGCTTTTTGTGCATCATCGTCGTAATATAATACAGCGTTATTTGGCAGCAGCGAATAATCGTTGCTATACCGTTCATAGTCTGCTTGCGAGACGTCTTCCGTTCTGCTGGAAACCAATGTATAATGATAATTAACGAGACCTACACTTGCACCGAGCCCTATTTCAAGAGCTTTTTTCTTGTTTCCAATAAGATAGTTAATACCGATTGGAACTGCCCAATAGCGGATGTCGTTGCTATAGACGTCTATGAAACCTGTCCTGTTCGTATAGGTCCAACTTAAGCCGGCTCGCCATCCCCAGCGGGTATGGTCGTTAAATCGTGCGTCATAATTGACACCTACCAGCGAAGAGCCGCCGACCAGTTCGATATAGAAGTTGTTGTGGGTGTTTGTTTCATTTTTCTCTTGTGCAGACATTACCATTGCCATGCAAAGGCACAGCGACATAATCAATGCTCTTTTCATAATCATGATTTTATTTATAAAACGTAATCCATTTATTATATATATGGCTTATATAAAAGCGGCGCAAAGGTATGCCAATAATATACATGTGGCAATACTCAGAAATGAGTATAATACGGGAAGCGAAAGCTTATTTAAAGTTCGCATACTCATATCATATCGCCATAGAGTAAAGAGTTTTTTATGAAACTTGAGTCAAAGGACCAGGTTCTTAGCATACAGAAACTGACTTACAGTGAAGGCTCTATTTAGAAATGCAATGTTTCCGGAGGAACGGAGCACAAAAAAGGAATATGAATCTGTGCAAAAACAAAAGGTCAGCGTAATCTTTCTGCACTCGTAATGACAATCACATCCTGACTTAATTCGGTCGATAACTTAATTAG
>CAYVNW010000024.1:19523-47312 GCA_964452915.1 uncultured Bacteroidaceae bacterium
TAATTAGGTTCAAGGCAAAATCAAGTCGGTTGTAAGACCACACTGTTTCTGCCGCTTTACAGAACGCAATTTGCTCACACGCATATATATAAAATAAGGTGTATAATCATGGCAGTGACAAAACGGAGTTCAATGGAAGATTGGAATTTTGAGATTCTGAGAAATGTATCTCCAAAGACTTTTTGTAACTATGCATTTGCTATTGGGCTCTACAATAACAACTTACTGTGGCAAGATAAAAAAATAGTAGTTTTTTTCACCTTCGTATTGAGATAAATGCTTACCTTTGCAGTCAGTTAAAGTATATATTAATCTCAATAAAATTAAGGTGTTATGAAGAAATTATTTGTTATGGTAATGGTTGCATGCGGGATGACTCTCGTATCATGCAGCGGAGGAAGTTCAAGTTCAAGTGAAAATGACTCTGATTCTGTAGCGGTTCAGGTTGAGGATGAGGCCGGAGCAGCTAAAGTTAATCAAGATCTGGAGGATATTGAAGGCGAAATTGAGGAAGGTGTTGCTTCTGGTCAGGGTGACGCTGTATTATCTTCCATCGCGGCTTATAAAGCTAAGATCCAAGCTTTGATTAAAGCAGGTGATGTTGCTACTGCACAGAAGTATATCGAAAAGCTGAACAACTTTATCAAGGAAAATCAAGAGACTATCAACAGTGTGGGTTCAGGTGTGGCTGAGTCTGCCACTAATACAGTAGCCGACCTGTTAAATCAAGTCGCTGCTATACCGTCGGACGTCAGTCAGACAGCTAAGGAAGTTGGTGAAAATGTAGTAAGCGAAACAAAAGAGGCTGCTACACAAAAGGTAAATGACGTTGTAGAAGAAGGTAAGGCGAAGACTCAAGAAGCAGTTGACGCACAGAAAAAGAAAGCTTCGGACGCAATTGACAAGGCAGCCAGCGATGTAAAAGGTAAACTTGGACTCTAATAGATTACTTTACGTGTGAAAATTATTCCCTTAGTCCCAAACGGACTAAGGGATTTTTATTGTCAGGCAGTTATCCTGTTGCATCAGGTTATCGTCTATCTTTGCGCGGACGGAAAATAAGCCGTACCTTTGCCATCAGTCGCATACAAGGGTTGCTTTGGTATTACCCATCTTCCCTCATGCAGAAGTTGAAAAGCTAACCAGTAAGACATTTGCGGAAGTGACAAGCTTTTTAGTACAATGAGGATATATATTGACAAGTGATTTAGTATAAAAGTTGGAAAGTTGACAAGTGAATAGTCGTGCAAGTCAGATGAGCAGAGCTAAGCTTGCTTGAGCTATGCCATGGCGCCGCCGACTATCTGCGAAGCGAATTCAGTAAAAGACAGGTTGACATCGTTTGGCAAATGCCGTACAATCGTCTGGCAATTGCCATACAATTGTTGGGCAAATGGCAGACAATGAATGAACGTGTAGTTTAATGTTTTTGGTTGACTACTTTGAACCTTGTTTTTAATATGGGTTGACTCGGCTTATGACCGTATCTTCATTCTATTTGAATTTGCTATATACCACCTCAAGTTTTATTGGTGTAGATCCTCCTATGATTTTTGCACTTGACATTGAAAAACTATGGCAGAGTTTAACCAATGTCTTTTGAGATGAGGAAGTTGTGCTTGTCTCGAATGTTGGTTCTACAGGGATGAACAAAACTTTATTGTAGTTCTCTGTAGCTGTTCCATTACGCACTTCTTCGTTCATGATGCTCATGAGTGGGGATATATTGTTGAACGTGTACGTATTGGTACTGCTGTTGAATGATGCCAAATATGACTCACGGGAGTCTGCGACCTTATATTGTTCAAAGAATCCGTTGTTGTAATCATCAAGACGTACAAGAAGAATATATTTAGGAATGTCGAGCTTGAACCCGTTGTTTACCTTGTCGTTGTATCGTGTCAGAACCAGTTTGGCTTGATTGATAGTGTCGTTGTAATTCAGTTCGGATGCAGGCAGGGTAGCGAGTGTAAAGATTCCGGCAGGACTTTTCAAATAAGTTGCATCATGGTCGTCCAATAATTTATTTAGATTAGAATTCTCGAAATGTGTTGCCTGTATGACTTCCTCGGTAGCCGCAAATTGGCAAATACCTGTAGTGTCTTTATCGTAGGTCGAATCGTGATAGCGGTAGTTTATATTGAATTGCGCAATGTTGATGTATGCTAATGCTCCGTCGCCACTTTCGAGTTTAAAATAAAACCCTTTACTGCCAGGGAGTCCGCTGTTAATCCAACTTTCCGAGTCTTTGAAATATTCCGGATGGTTTTTCCATGCTTGGTATATCTCTTTTCCTATTTCGTTAGGAAGAGGTATTACTATTTTGTTGCTATAACTTGAGCTATTGCGTTCGTCTTCATCTATAGTCCGATCGGACAGTGTGTACCACTTAACGGTCAGAGGCTCTTCTGTCGTATCATAGTATTTTTCCGCATCGATGTTAGTGTAGTAGTCTGCGTCCGGGTCCATAATACGTGTCAATGGATAGACGCTAATTTTGAATGTAGCGAGAGAATCGCCTATGAACTTGTTGACATATAGTCGTATCTGTGTAGATAAGATGCTGTCATTGATAACGGAATCAGGAAAACTGAAATCTTCGATACAATGGAATTGTGCAAGAAAGTCGGACTTGATGATTGTACCTGTTTCAGGGTCGGTGAATCTGCCGAGATATGACATGCTGGAACGTGCCAAAACGGAGTCTCCGGCAGAGAATGATTGTGTATATACGTTGTATGAGGTACTCTCTTTTGTAACCAAATCTTCGGATGGCATCATTTCGCTTCCTAATGTATCAGTGTCATCGTCACATGATGTATACGTTATGGTAGCCGCAATTACTACAGCTAATAAGTATAAGGCTCTTGATCTCATTGTTTAAAGGCAAATTTCGTTGAATTGTGCTTTATTATTGATTTTATACAGTATTTGTTGCCAGGTTTGCATATATGCCGGTCAGTCCATCAATTTGTCATAAAACTCACTGTATGCATTGAAAACTTCTGATTTCTGCATTATTGGCTTCTTTGCGGACTTGGCATATTCTATTACGTCTTGTGATGCGTTTTGGTCATCGATGATTATACCATCGGAGAATTTTACGGCAATCTTCATTAATTCGTCGTATGTACAATTGCCTTGGCAAACATCTGCGATATCGTTTGCTGTTACATTCTTAAATGGTATACTGTCGAGGAATGTAGGTCCCATGTCGGTACTGATCTCGTTTGACGTGACAGAGAACACAATCTTCGCATCGCTGAATGACGGTTCGTCTTCATATGCTTTCTTTATGAACAGTGGAGCTAATGCCGCAACCCACCCATAGCAATGAATAACGTCTGGAACCCATCGTAGCTTCTTGACAGTTTCCAACACACCGCGCGCATAGAATATGGCCCGTTCGCCATTGTCAGTAAATTCTTTGCCGTCGGGACCAGCTGCCATTCCTTTCCTGCTGAAATAATCTTCGTTGTCGATGAAGTATATCTGCATGCGGGTGGCTTGTATAGATGCTACTTTGATGATTAGTGGGTGGTCGGTATCATTGATGATGATGTTCATCCCTGAAAGGCGTATGACTTCATGCAATTGATTCCTCCGTTCGTTGATTGTTCCCCAATCAGGAGAGAAGGTTCTTATTTCATGTCCGAGCGATTGTATTGCCTCTGGCATCGTGAGTCCTTTTGCTGATTGAGCAGTTTCGGGGATGAATGGTTTCATTCCTGAAGTGATGAACAATACTTTATTTGCTTTCATCTATAAATGTTTTACTTTTCAATATGCAAAGATATAGAAAAAAAAGCGCAAAAAAGCAAGTCTTTCACTTTAATTATAGTTTAAACGTTGTTTGACGGCCTCATTTTGCTATTTTTTATTTTGCAACTGTTGTGACACTGGTATATATAAGTTGACGGTCACGAGTTTCACAACTTGTGACCGTCGGAGATAATTCTTACATTATTCTCACTTACCAAAAAGAAATTAAAATGTGCTTAAACTAAGCTGATTGAAAATTCTTTGCACGACATCCATTACGAATAAGAACGTGGTTCTACACGTTAAATGGGTGTGGTGTATGTTTTGTTATATTATTCAGTCAATAGTAACCATGCGTCAGGATATGTGGCGCGAAGTTTGTTGCGCGTAGATACAGCCTCTGATTTTGATGATGTTGACTGTGCTATAACACGATACATGCCTGTTGTAGGATTTTGTGCCACGATTGCGCTGTAGCCCTTGTTTCTGAGTGTGCTGCAAAGGTTATTTGCATTGTCAATGTTTTTGAACGATCCGCAGACTACATTATATGGGCTGAGCGAACCACCGCTTACTGATGTGATGGTTTCCTTGCGTACGTCGGAATTGTCTTCTGTGTCGGTTACGACTGGTGTGACAGTTTGTACAGGAGTTACTACAGGAGTAACTTCAACTGGTTCTGTTACCTGTTGCTGCGATTGTTCTTGAGCTTTTGCTTTTTCGTATGCTTTCTTGTAACTGCTTTCGCTCGATTTACATGACACAAATGCAATAGCTGACACAATTGCCAAGCCGATAATTACTGTTCTTTTCATTTCCTTGTCTTCTTTGTTTATGTTATTAAATCAATTTGAATTTACTGTGCTGTCCCAAGTTTCTGTTTGTAAACTTATGATACACTGCAAAGATACTACAATTTATCGCAAACTGCCAAATGTTTTAATGAAAAAATGATTTTACAGATGTATATTTAAGGGTTGTGATAGTTGTCTTGTCTCTGATGTGGAGCTTATCAGTGAAGTGTGAAGTGTCATGCCAGTGTCTTTTTCTGAGTTTATTGCTACTCTTTGATAAAAAATGACTACCTTTGCAGTCGGATTTATTCTGCATGAGTATTTACATACATGGATAAGCATTATTCATCGGAACTGTTTGAAAGAGCTGTGGAAGAGTTTTCCAAGTTGCCCGGGATAGGACGCAAGACTGCCTTGCGCCTTGTTCTGCACACGTTGCGTCTTGATGTCGGCACGGTTGACGGATTCTGTGAAGCAGTCAGTAGTCTGCGCCACAACGTTCATTATTGTAAGGTATGTCATAATATATCGGATAGTGATATATGCCAGATATGTTCTAATTCTTCGAGAGACTCCGGCACAATTTGTGTAGTAGAGAATATACAAGATGTTATGGCTATTGAGGCCACTACGTTGTACCGTGGCCTTTATCATGTTTTGGGCGGAGTGATTAGCCCTGTAGATGGTATTGGACCATCGGATTTGGAAATACAAAGTTTGGTTGACAGAGTGGCGAATGGAGGCGTGTCGGAGGTCATTCTCGCTCTAAGTCCAACTATGGAAGGCGACACGACAAATTTTTATATTGCAAGGAAGTTGTCTCCATACATGAATACAATACGACTCACTGTGTTGGCACGGGGGCTCTCAATCAATGATGAACTACAATATACCGATGAGGTCACTTTGGGACGGTCGATAACCGACAGAGTTGATTTCAATGCTAATTTGTAATAAGAATGATAGATTGATTATGGATAAGCTGATAAAACGTTTGATGCGTTACTTAATAATTGAGTTCAGTCTCGTTTGGCTGATTGCAATTCTGACATTTCTATTAGGCGAGGCTGATGTAATTCCTAATGGCATCTTGATAAGAGGTGACCACAAGATGGAATTCTATATTAATATTGTAAACATTGCACTTGTGATAGTGTGTGTGCCGTTGGCGTTAAAACTGTTTTCACTGAATACAGAAAAAGGCTTGAGGCGAATGGACAAGGATGAAGCACTGGGATCATATCATTTGTGGAGTGGTATAAGACTCGGAATGCTTGCCCTGTGTGTTGAGGTGGGGCTCGTGTCGTATTTCCTCCTTATGGACTCTACCGGGGTCTTTTGTGCATGCATAGCACTCGTGGTCACATTTTTCTGCATTCCATCGCGAGAAAAGATCGACAAGTTCCTTTCTTCAAAAGAGGACGAGAAGGTTGAGGAGCTGCCGGATGTTAATGAAAATAGTGGAAGTCAAAGTGATGCGCAGTGAATAAGATATCAGTTATAAAATATAATGTGTAGATGAAACTCTCCATTGTCATAGTTAACTATAAAGTCAAGTATTATCTTGCACAATGCATAGATTCGGTGCAGAAAGCGCTTGACGGTATAAATGGGGAGATCGTAGTTGTTGACAACTACAGTTGTGATGATTCTGTGGCTTATTTGAAACAAATGTACCCGCAAGTACGTTTTATTGAAAACCGTAAGAATCTTGGTTTCGCCCGTGCAAACAATATAGCTATACGGCAGACTGCTTCGGAATATGTGCTCCTGCTCAATCCTGACACCATTATTAATGAGTCGTTACTCAAAGATTGCATAGCTTTGCTTGATAGTAACCCACAAATATGTGCTACTGGAGTACGCATGTTAAATCCAGACGGTACGTTTGCGCCAGAGTCACGAAGAGGTGTACCTACGCCGTTCACTGCGTTCTGCAAGATGTCGGGGCTTAATGATGCTTTCCCAAAAAATATGATCTTTGGACATTATTACATGAAATACTTAGATGAGTATTCTGCAACACCAATAGAAATTATCTCCGGTGCCTGCATGTTTATTCGTCGGTCGGTGCTTGAAGAATGCGGTCTGCTCGATGAGGACTTCTTTATGTATGGCGAGGATATAGATCTTTCGTATAGAATGTTGCAGACCGGAGGTATTAATTATTACATACCGTCACGTATAATACACTATAAAGGGGAAAGTTCTCGGAAGAACACGTTTAAGTATGTCTATGTGTTCTATGAGGCAATGTATATTTTCTTCCGTAAGCATTATAGCGATTACAGTTGGCTTCTATCTGTGCCTATACGTTCAGCAATATATTTAAGAGGAGCGGCAGAGTATGTGTCGAGGAAAGTGCGTGGACTGTTTGTGAAACGCAAGGGCATGTTGAGTTATATGCGCAAAAAACGTTTTTTGCTGAAGGGATCCAACAAGTCAATTGAAACCATGGTGTCAATATGCGAAAAGTATAACTTATTGTATGACCTCAAGGAAAGTCCTGCCTCTACTCCGGATTATGTCGTTTATGATACGGACGTATATTCGTATGGTGATATAATGTCTGAAATAGAAACCCTTGGAAAGCGAGATGAAACACGGGTAAACATGGCCACATTTTCCTCTCGCCTCAATTGCATAATAACAGCTCAGTACGTATTCAAAGCTTGATGACTTATGACTTTGTCATATTTTCATAAGGTTAATAAGTGTGTTCTTTTTGTTGGTGTTGGCGATAACAATGCTTGATGTTAGTCAATAAAACATGTGTTTTTCGTAAAAATAGGACCTTGAACGCTTGCGGTCAAGGAAAGTTGCCGTACCTTTGCAGCGTCAAAAAGAAATCAAGATGTGCGTCGGCACGAGACAGGCAGGTGAATGTCTGTAATGAAGTTCGATGTAACGGGTTGAGTGAAATGCAAAATGATAAACAGGCGGTAAGTACAACAATTAGCAATTGAAAAATGGAGAAGCGTCTCCAGTAGTAATTAACACAAAAGGTAAAAAGATTGAACTATGGAAACAATAGTATTTATCATGTTGGCTATAATGATTTTAGCCCTTATTATCAGCAATATTTCAGCATTGAAATAATGCTTTTTAAAAGAAACGAACTTAAATAACATATTTTAGAAGGCGTTCCGTTTGACGGAACGCTTTTTTTATTAAATTTGTGCGCTGAATTGTCTGTGTGTGAGAAATAAGTAGCGTGGAGAAAATGGCAAGGATGCAACGAGTATGATAATTTCCCTTATCTATGAATAGATACGTAATATTGATAGTGACGCTTTTAGCGTGCAATAACCTGTTGGCGTCGGCACAACGGACTGTAATGGTATTGGATAAAGGATGGAGGTTCGTGCGTGGCGACAATCCTGAGTTTGCTGAAACTGAATTTGATGATTCAGACTGGGAGAAAGTATCAGTCCCTCATGACTGGGCTATAAATGGCCCGTTTGATAGTGGAAACGACCTTCAAGTGGTTGCCATACAACAGAATGGCGAGAAAAAAGCTACAGAGCATACAGGACGTACCGGCAGTTTGCCATGGGTGGGTACAGGCTGGTACAGGCTGCAATTTAATGTGAAAAAAGATTGTAAACGTGCTATCCTCAATTTTGACGGAGCGATGGCTGAACCCGAAGTATATGTGAATGGGAAGAAGGCTGGTGAATGGAAATACGGCTATAGTGCGTTCAATGTAGACATTACACCTTATATTAATAAAGAGTCTGATGATAATTTGCTGGCGGTGCGTTTGCAGAATCTGCCGGAAAGCAGCCGTTGGTATCCCGGTGCCGGTATATATCGTCCTGTATCACTGGTTCAAACGGGAGAAACGGCGATTGATGTCTGGGGAATTAATTTTGTTACAGACAGTATAGTGGCAGATGAGACACATGTTACAGTTGAGGCGCGCCTTGTAGGTTATGAAGGCCGGACGATTGCAGTTGGGTTTGACTTGAAACCACGGCCTGTACTTAGCCGGTCGGTTGCCGCAGTTGAGCAGCGTGAGGTAAAAATTGATGACGGTGGAGTCGCTAAAGTATCGATGGTGGTGTCTAAGCCAGATTTATGGTCGCCTGAGAATCCTGCTCTGTATGACCTTGTGGTGCGTGTATACGAAGTGCAAGCCGACGGGCAGTATACATTGCTCGATGAGGAAACCAGGCGTGTGGGCATACGGACACTGTCGGTTACACGCGAGCACGGATTCCAACTTAATGGTGTCAGCAGGAAAATAAAAGGAGTGTGTCTGCATCACGACTTAGGAATGCTGGGAGCTGCGGTCAACAAGGCGGCTTTAATAAGGCAGATAAAGTTGCTCAAGACAATGGGATGTGATGCCATTCGAACCTCGCACAACGTGCCGTCGCAGATGCAGATGGACTTGTGCGACTCGCTGGGCATGATGGTTATGGCTGAATCATTCGACATGTGGAAATATCCTAAATGCAAGAATGGCTACTGTTTGTTCTATGACGATTGGTGGGAGCGTGATTTGGCTAACTTGGTCATGGCAAACAGAATACATCCGTCGGTTGTCATGTGGAGTATCGGTAATGAAATACCTGAGCAAAGTAGTAGAGGAGGAACTGCAATGTTAGTTAAGATGCAAAATCTGGTTCATAAACTCGACAGTACGCGTCTGTGTACGACCGGTATGGACCGAATAGACAATGCTATGCAAGTTGGTTTTGCCGACTCTATAGATATTCCCGGATTGAACTACAGGACACAGAAATACAAAATAGCATACAACAGGTTGCACCAGGGGTTTATCTTGGGAAGTGAGACTGCTTCAACAGTCAGCAGCCGTGGCATATATAAATTCCCCGTTGTCCGTGCCGATGGTAAGGCGTATGATGACGGACAATGCAGCAGTTACGATATGGAAGCATGTTGGTGGAGCAATATTCCGGAGGATGATTGGGTATTGCAAGATGATTTTCCATGGGTTATTGGTGAATTTGTGTGGACCGGCTTCGATTATTTGGGAGAACCTACTCCTTATGATGCTTATCCTACTGCACGTAGCAGCTATTTCGGTATTTTCGACCTGGCCGGTCTGCCAAAAGACCGCTATTGGCTGTATCGCAGCAGATGGAACACGCAGAATGAAACCATACATTTATTGCCTCATTGGACATGGACCGGACGTGAAGGAGAGTTGACGCCTGTGTATTGCTATACGAATTATCCTTCCGCTGAATTGTTTGTGAATGGCAAAAGCTATGGACGCAAGTCAAAAAACAATGATGTGAAGATTGGCAAAGGACGTACTACAGATGTTGGCGATTCGTTGATAGACAGGTACAGAATACGTTGGAATGATGTTAAGTACGAGTCTGGCGAGATTCGTGTTGTTGTATATGATGCTAATGGTATACGTCGAGGTGAGACGGTGCAGCGTACTGCTGGAGCTCCAGACCATCTTGTAGTCGCTCTTCAGGCACTTGAAGAATATAATGACCATGCTGTATTGTCAGCTGATGACGCAGACATGGCATTCTTTGTGGTCAGTGTAGTTGATAAGGATGGAAATCTGTGTCCAAATGCGGCCAACCGTATCAATGTGGAAGTCAAAGGTGCAGCCGACTTCAAGGGTATATGCAATGGCGACGCAACATCGTTCGAAGTGTTTACGCAACCTACGATGAAAGCTTTTGGCGGACAATTGGTCGTAGGAGTTATATCCAACGGCAAGAAAGGTAAGGTGCGTGTTAATGTGAGCTCAGAAGGGCTGAAATCTGCATCTGCTACAATTAAGGCTTTGTAGATGGTTGGTGTGCAATGTGTAAACCTATATATTGATACATAGTAATGTATGTATAAAAAAAGTGGAACATTCGTGCCGCATGTGAAAAATAATTCGTAACTTTGCAGCCGATATGCCGTTGGGAGCTACATAAGTGACAGAGGAATTGTAATGTTCTTTCATGCCCGCCCCACGGTCCGATTAATTTTAATTTTTAAGTTATCAAGATGTACGTAATCGTTGAAATTAATGGTCAGCAGTTTAAGGCGGAAGAAGGCAAGAAGCTTTTCGTTCACCATATTCAGAATGCTGAGGCTCAACAGACTGTTGAGTTTGAGAAAGTGCTGCTCGTTGACAAAGAAGGCACAATAACTGTTGGTACTCCGACTGTGGAAGGAGCCAAGGTTGTTTGTGAAGTTGTAACTCCTCTCGTAAAGGGCGACAAGGTGTTGGTATTCCACAAACGCCGCCGTAAGGGATACAAAAAGTTGCGCGGTCATCGTCAGCAATTTACAGAATTGACAATCAAGAGTGTTGTCGCTTAGTGTTTAACCCTTAAAAACAGTAACAGTAACATGGCACATAAGAAAGGTGTAGGTAGTTCAAAGAACGGCCGTGAGTCACACAGCAAACGACTCGGTGTTAAATTGTTTGGTGGTGAATTTGCCAAAGCTGGTAACGTCTTGGTTCGTCAGCGTGGCAACAAACACTTCCCTGGTAAGAACGTAGGTCAGGGTAAGGATGATACTCTCTATGCACTTGTAGACGGATATGTTTCGTTCAAACGTGGATTCAAAGACCGTTCGTTCGTATCTGTTATCCCTCCAGTTGCAGAGTCTTAATCCGACTTTTGGTTCAAAGGTAAAAAGAGGTTGTGTCATAAACGATGCATCCTCTTTTTTTGAATAGTATTCTCATTGTTGTAGCTATTCACGCGCTATGCTTGGGATGACGTGGGGTATAGCGACACCTTATTATATATACGTGCGCGCGAGGGAATGTGTTGTTTTCTGCGGAGCTTACGTCGGGATAGCATGAGATGAAATAGTAGTGCAAGTCAGATGAGCAGAGCTAAGCTTGCTTAAGCTATGCCATGACGCTGCCTGCTATCTGCGTAAGCAAATAGCGTTAGGGTATTGACGAACTGTATCCTAATCGTTAACAGTTGATTATCAAGATGTTCTATGCTTGGGTATTCATAGGTGCTAAGGATGGGCATTCTAAGACTATAAGAATGGGCAAGCACAGATTTTGTGCTTGAGAGTGAACGGATTGTGAACGGTTATGAACGGATTTGGAACCCACACATTCCGTGCCAACTATCTGCGTAAGCGCATCTTTACACCAAGTAGTGTACAGCTTATTCTCCCAAAAACCGCTCTTGCCGTAATGGTCTGTGGATTCTTTGGACTACCACTTTTCTATGAATTCGTTGAACTCACGTAATTTACAAGCATGAAATGTAGGCAGGGTTGAGTATGCTTCTTCACAAACGGGTATAAAAAAGGCACACGTATTTGTGCGCCTTCTACTGTTGTTTTGTTGTTTAGGAATGTGGCTGTCAGTCACTGATTAATTATTTGCTTTGCAGAATAATTATTACCCTAAACTGATTGCACCTGCAGGACATGCGTCTGCACATGTTCCACATTCAACACATGAATCTGGATCTATTACATATTTGCTGTCGCCTTCAGAAATAGCCTCTGAAGGACATTCACCTGCGCATGTTCCACACATAACGCAATCATCTGAAATTACATAAGCCATACAATGATTTTTTAAATAAATATATCTATAATTTGTACACTGAATTATGTTGCAAAGGTAATAAATATTTCATTAATCATGGATGCAAACTATAGTTTTTTTTGAAAAAGTTTCTCGTTTCATTTGAATTGGCGTATCTTTGTATGTTAGTAATAGTGTAAGCCGAGAGTATCGTCAAGCCCTTGCTTGGGGTATTCTGAGGCAAGACTGTTATTCGCAGAGCAAAAGAATTAAGCTATATGTTCGAATTAAATCAAAAAACAATATGAATATAACAATTATCGGAGCCGGCAGTATCGGTGGTGCATTGGCACGTGGCTGGAGCAAGAATGAAAATGACGAGATAAAGCTGACTGTGTCGGGCGTACATTGGGAGAAACTTAATAAGATAAAGACAGATTGTCCAAAGGTGGAAACAATAGTAGGTGATGCAGAGGCAGTTAAGAACGCTGATATTATTATTATTGCTGTAAAACCATGGCAGGTTGAGACTGTGATAGCTGACATTAAACCCAATTTGGCTGCATCGCAGATACTCATATCGTTAGCAGCCGGTGTCACGCTGGAGGATATAAAGGCATTACTTTATAAACATCAGTGCCAGATTCCGTCTCTCTTTTATGTAATCCCGAATATTGCCGCTGAATTCTGTGAAAGTATGACATTCATTTGTCCTTCAGACGATGTGGCGAAAGACATACAGGAACGGGTTGAAACCCTCTTCAAGATGGTTGGTGATACATTCTGCTGCGCAGAGAAAATGGTAGCCCCAGGCATGCTAATGGCTTCGTGTGGCATTGCATATGTAATGCGATTCTTGCGTGTGCAAACAGAAGCGGGTGTTGAGATGGGATTCTATCCGAACGACGCACTGAAGATAGCCATTCAGACAATGAAGGGAGCATCGGAGTTGCTGCATAAGACAGGTGAGCATCCTGAACAGGCAATCGACCGTGTGACCACTCCTGGTGGTTATACCATCAAAGGATTGAATGAGATGGACCATGCAGGATTCAATTCTGCTGTCATACGTGTGTTCAAAACAGGCTATGAAGAATAATTATAAATACATATCAAAATGGACTTGATAGAGAAAATAGTTACACGGGCAAAGGCTAACAAGCAACGCATCGTCCTTCCTGAAAGCCTTGAGGAAAGAACTATCACCGCTGCCGACCGTGCTCTTGCTGATGAATTGGCTGACATAATTCTTATCGGGAATCCCGATGAAATATATGCGTATGCCACAAAACTGGGGTTGAAACACATCAACAAGGCTACAATTATAGACCCTAAGACATCTGAAAAGACTGAGGAATATACACAACTGCTATTCCAACTGAGGCAGAAGAAAGGCATGACAATAGAGAAGGCACGTCAGCAAGTGCTCGATCCTTTGTATTTTGGTTGCCTAATTATTAAGAGCGGTGATGCTGACGGACAAATCTCGGGAGCTCTCTCTACTACGGGTGACACGTTGCGTCCTGCACTTCAAATCATTAAGTGCGCTCCTGGCATTACTTGTGTCAGTGGAGCGATGCTGCTTATCACCAAAACTCATCAATACGGTGAAGACGGAGTACTCGTAATAGGTGACGTAGCTGTTACACCTGTACCAAATGCTAACCAATTGGCACAAATAGCTGTATGTACAGCTCAGACTGCAAAGAGTGTCGCTGGTTTCGATGATCCACGAGTTGCTATGTTGAGCTTTTCTACTAAGGGAAGTGCTAAGCATGAGGTCGTAGACAAGGTTGTCGAGGCTACTCGGATTGCAAAAGAACTGGATCCTGAATTGAAAATAGATGGCGAGTTGCAGGCTGATGCCGCTTTGGTGCCAAGTGTAGCTAAGAAAAAAGCTCAGGGCAGTGGCATCGCCGGTAAAGCAAATGTTTTGGTCGTTCCTTGTTTGGAAGTAGGCAACATTGCATACAAATTGGTTCAGAGGCTTGGTGAGGCTGATGCCATTGGCCCTGTTCTTCAAGGTATTGCACGACCAGTTAATGACTTGAGTCGTGGTTGCAGTGTTGATGACATATATAAGATGATAGCCATTACAGCATGTCAGGCAATGGACGCTAAATAATAATGAAACAATAAATTAAGAAACAGATAATGATAGTACTTGTATTGAACTGCGGTAGCAGTTCTATTAAATATGCCCTGTATGACATGACAGACAATTCTGTCATCACATCGGGAGGAATAGAGAAAATCGGTTTGCCTGACTCTTTCATAAAAATAAAGTACAAAGGCAAGAAGGTGCAGATTGACCAACCCATTGCCGAGCACACCGCAGGCGTGGAGTTCATTTTCAAGTGTTTGACTTCGGGTGAGACTGCCGTGCTAAAGTCGCTTGACGAAATCGATGCTGTGGGTCACCGCATGGTGCATGGAGGCGAGAAGTTCAATAAGAGCGTAGTACTCGACGATGAGGTGATGAGAGTGTTTGAAAGCTGCAATGACTTGGCTCCTCTGCACAATCCTGCTAACATAAAAGGTGTGAATGCTGTAAAGAAATTCCTTCCAAATGTACCGCAGGTCGGCGTGTTTGATACGGCTTTCCATCAGACTATGCCCGATTACGCTTACATGTATGCCCTGCCTTATGAACTATATAAGGAATATGGAGTACGCCGGTATGGTTTCCATGGAACAAGCCACAGGTATGTAAGTGCCCGTGTGTGCGAATTCCTTGGAATTAATCCTGTAGGAAAGAAAATCATTACTTGCCATATAGGTAATGGGGCGTCAATAACGGCAGTCAAGGATGGTAAGAGTGTTGACACATCAATGGGATTGACACCGCTTGAGGGCTTGATTATGGGTACCCGCAGTGGTGACATCGATGCCGGTGCTGTTACATTCTTGATGGATAAACTCGGTCTTGATACAGCAGGCATCAGCAACTTGTTGAACAAACAGTCGGGACTTGCAGGTATAAGTGGTGGCTCAAGTGACTTCCGCGACATTCTTGCCGCTATTGAAGCTGGTAACGACCGTGCAAGACTTGCTAAAGAAATGTATACTTACCGCATAAAGAAATATATAGGTCAGTATGCTGCGGCAATGGGTGGCGTTGATGTTATCGTGTTTACCGGTGGAGCAGGTGAGAACCAGTGGGAGGTACGTGAAGGTGCTACACAAGGACTTGAATTCCTTGGAGTGAAGGTAGATAAAGATAAAAATCATGCTATTCGTGCCACTGAAGCCGTCATTAGCGCTCCTGACAGTAAGGTAACCGTATGTGTCATCCCGACTGATGAGGAATTGATGCTAGCAAAGGATACTGTAGCTTTGGTTAAAGGGTAGGTTGTTAGTATCATTGAATCTGATGAACATAAAACGTAAAATAATGGCAGTGACATTCTTATGTGGAATGCCACGTTTATTAGCATCATAAAGCAGTGCTCTTAGGGCAGTGGCGCTATATACGAATCTGGCTCTGGCACACATGATGTCAGAGCCATCTTTAATATATAAGAATCGGATTGTCTTTTACTTGCAATATTCCTTGACGACTTCCTTTATGTGCTCTATTCCTCCTGGGTTGCCAATCACGTGGCCGTTTGCATCAACCAGTAAATAATAAGGAACACCTATGAGCTGGTATTTAGCAAAGAAGTCTTTATATCCTTGTGGTGTCAACAGGTATTGCTTCCACGGCATATTGTCGGTCTCCATCGCTTTTACCCAGTTTTCATGGTAAGTGTCGCACGATACACTAATTACGTCAAACTCCTCACGTGGGTACTTGCTGTACAATTTTTTGATTCCAGGGGTTGATGCTCTGCATATACCACACCAGCTTGCCCAAAAATCGACCAATACCAACTTTGACTTAGGAATAACATCAGTCAGTGTTGTTGCTGTCCCTTTGTCATCTTTGATGTCAAGATTTACTACAGGGTTACCAACTGCAGTCAGTTCAGCTGTTTTTACTTTTGACAAGAATGTATTGTAACGTGCTGTATCAGTAGTACATGGTTTTATTGTTCCTTGAAGAAAACTTATTTGGTCTTTAGTGAGGTTGTATCCGTTTGTCAGTATATTGTTCGCAAGGTATAGTGAGATAACAGATGAAGGATGAGACTCAATGAACTTCTTGTCTAATTCAAACCGTGCAGTTTCATCATTGCTAGTGTCACCGGCAGCTTTGATCATAAGATTGTATTCGTTGAAGTCGTTTTGAACCGTTCCTCCGATGATTTTGAAGTCATCAGTTATAGGCTCGTCTGTCCATAGATCGTAGTTTGCCACTATCACTTCCATGTCTGTATTGTCAACGAATACCGGAGTGTATGTCCAACGGATGCCATCGTATGACTTCCCTTTATTCTTCTTCTCTATCAGTTCCATGTTGTTGGTGATGAGAGTACATAGTTGAGGATGGTCGACAGTCCCTGTCAGCTGGAATTCTCCGTTTTTTGTTACAGTTGTTGTGGCAAGTTCACTTGTCTCTTGAGGCATACTGTTTAGGTCAATCAATCCCAATTCAAAGTCTTCTGCATTGAAGTCTGACTTCTCGTCTCTTTCGGCTTTGAGCACAGATACAGTCATACCTTTCTTCAGTCCAGGAACTTTTCCATGGATTGTAAATGAGTGCTGCTGTGCGTATATCTGAAAGGAACAAGCAAGCAAAAGCAGTATGAATATCTTTTTCATGTTGTTGTATATTTCTAAGAAAAGAAGAATGGAATATGGCACACATAAGTATGCATTTCCATTCTTCTGAATTTATTTAAATGTCGTTAGTTGGCTCTGATGTATTCGTACACGCTCAATACATCTTGAGTGTCGACCTGACCGTCATTGTTAACGTCCATGCCGTCGGTAACGTTTGTCTGTATTGCATTGTATATTGTGAGCACGTCATCTGTGTCTATAGATCCATCGTTGTTTACATCCATGTTAGGATGAGAGGCATTATATTCTTCTTCAGTCACAAAATAGAGCGTATCGTACTTGTACTCAGGCATGTCTTTGGTTATCACCAGGTAACCAGAACCGGCAGGTACAACACCCGATGTGACAGCATTGAACGTGTTGGTCTTCTCATCGAACAAGTAGTATTTAGCGGTGTCTTGTGCCAATGTAGAAATATCTGTGCCGTTAGAACCTGCTGCAACCAAATTACCTTGTGTGAATGGTGTAGAATTAGTGTCCTTTTCCGTATGATGGAATGTTACCAGTCCTGTACCATGAACCAATGTAGCAGTTCCCGCATTGAACCCGTATGAGTATTCGTTCACATTAGTAATATATTCATTACCATGGAAACTATTGTCGTAGGTTAGATATGAGGTTGTCGTGTCGGTACGTATGTATTGAGTGTCGGGTACAATGACGTTTGCGAATGTATCCACACCGTTGATTATAGTGTCTACTTCTATAGTCTTTGTTCCGTACACAGTATCTGTTCTTAATGTGTATGTGATACTTGACCATATCTCAGGCGTGATGTAAACATGGGATGCACTTCCATATTCGTAGTCTATATCGTGGTCAAGATCACTAATAAGCTTGTAGCCGCCATCTTTGCCAAAGTCGATGGTTTCGTAGCCTGGTGCAGCAAATACTGCGGTGTATGTTATGTTGCGCGTTATCTCAGTAGCATATTCTGCACTCGTTGAGACAACCACTCCACTGTCGTTCAGCCAATAGAGGAATGTAGCATTAACGTCTGCGTTCGGTGTAGCGATTATGTTTGTAATGTCGCCAATCTCTGCCGAAGGGTCCTCTACCTCTATTGTACCGAGGTCTGCTTGTCCTGGAACATAACGCAAAGCTATATGACCGAACATGGCAACTAATGTGTTGTCAGGAATGAACGAATAGTATTCAGTGTCTGTGTTACCAGACTCCACTGCTGTACTGAGATAAAAGTTATCATCCTGATTGTAACTGACGAAGTCATCTGAAAGGTAGTCTTTGATTTTGATGTTAGGGTTGTCCTCGATATCATCATAGTATGTGGCGTTCAGCGTTTTCCATCCAACAAACATATATCCGTTGGCAGGTTTTGAGTATCCGTAGAAGTACATACTGTTACCATAGAGGTTTCCAACATTTTTGATTTCCATCTCGCTTGTGTAAGTACGGTCAATCTCTTCTGTTTCCTGGTCTGCTATATAGACGGTTCCTCCGCCTGTAGGGTAAGCCATAGCATCTGTGACGAACCAATAGTATTTTCGTTCCTCTGCTTTTGCTTGTGATACAGATAATGTAAGAATAAGTGCTGTCGATAACAGACGTACACTCGTAATAATTTTGTAGCTTTTTCTCATAGTTCTTTCGTTGTTTAATTTAGTCTATATTTTTTGTTTAATATTGTTCGTGCCGTGCACCTAAGTACAAGAGTAGCTATT
Source organism: uncultured Bacteroidaceae bacterium (assembly GCA_964452915.1). Taxonomy (GTDB): domain Bacteria; phylum Bacteroidota; class Bacteroidia; order Bacteroidales; family Bacteroidaceae; genus Colivivens. Next base: position 37,982 of record CAYVNW010000024.1, read on the forward strand.
ATTAAGAATTCCACTACGTCGATTTGCTCCATATTCATCAACATCCATATTGCCAATAGGACAAGTATCACTGTATAGGCGGCATAGATGTACATCCATGTTTGGTTGTTGAATTTATGTTTCAAAGACACCAAGTAGATAATGAGAGGAATGAGGTTGAACTCAACATAACTGTGGGTCCATCCTTGTGCAATTGGCAAGCATGATGCCATATGAATGAACAGCATTATGGCGGCAAATATTGAAACGCATGCCAGCAGGGTTGCGTCTGTCGCTTTGGCTATGCCGTCGGCTTTGTGTGTTATCCATTGCAGTATGGTAATAACGACTACAATAGCGAGTATAATGTTGAACACTGTTGTAGTAGAAGGTATGCTTGAAGATGAGGCTACAGATTTATTTGAATGGTAGATGGTTGGAGTGTTGCTTTTGAACATGCTACGTTCCGTGACATCATCAACAATTTTCGCTTGCTTCCATGCCTCAATCATGTCAGTAGGTAGAATCAAACGCTCTTCCTCATTTAAATACCGGTTGCGGTCGCTGCCTGCTATCATATATGTAAGCAGACGTAACCAACTGCCCTCATCAACCTCTCGTTTGACTATTGTGCTATATGTAGTTCCGACTTTGTTTATGTAGTCACCATATTCAATGTGCCCCTTTATAATAGCCAACACGAGTGATGCCGTTTCTTGTGCACAACCTCGGTTGCAGTAGTCGTTTGGCAGGTACAGTCCTTTCTTGACGTACTTGTCTACGAGTTTCCATAACTCCCTGTTCTCGTTCAAAGAGAGATTTAGCTGATACTCGTAAACATCCCTGCCTTCGTTGCTGTATGCTTTGAGAAAGTCATTGATTTTAGTAGGAACAAGTGCGACCATATCGTTGCCCAATACAATGTCAAGTATCGTTTTGTCATTCCTGCTTGAGAAGGTGAAAACATAGTCGAGATTGACAGACGGACATTGCAACCGCAATGCTATATGTCCGAAGTAAGTGGCGACTTTGCTCTTGTTGTGCTCCATGGAGAGGATGCTCGAATGTATAAAGTTTGAGCTGTCAGCCTCTATGGTGTCGCTGGCAATCGTGTCAGTTTGTGACAGAGTGATGCTGTCCGCGCTTTCAGCATACAGATTGTTTGCGAACAGCACAGACAAAAGCAAGAACACTATGTGGACATGTTTTCTCATTTTTATTTAATCAATGATTCAATAAGTTCAGTAGTCTCTGCTTGTGACGGACGTGAGGCAGATGCATTATACAGTTTGCCCTCAGCGTCGAATATCATGAAGCGTGGTATGCTGGTGATGTCGTAGTTCTTGATAGCAGCTGAATTTGCCAAGTCAGGAATCAAGTATTGTGCCCACGCTGGTTTGTCCTCTCCAATCATCTTCTTCCATGCGTCGTGATCTGCGTCGATGGATATACTGATGATACGTACCTTGTCGTTGCCTTTAAAGTGTTCCACCATCTTTGCAAGGTATGGAATCTCTTTCCTGCAAGGACCACACCACGTTGCCCAAAAATCTATATATGTGACTGCTCCTTTACCGATGATATCCTTGAATTCATGGCTGTTGTCATTAAAGTCGGTGAGGGTGAAGTTGACTGCCTCCTGTCCGGCAGCTGTATATTTCATCTTGTCTAATTGGCTCTTGACAAATGAAGTGTAGGTTGTGTCGGTGCTTACTTGCAGGTATTGCTCATAGAGACTCTTGAAATCGGGAGAAGAAGTGCTTACTCCGAACGATGCATAGAACAAGATGGCTTGCAGATAGCTGTTTGCCACTTTATTGCGTACATCCTGGTTCTGAGTGTACTCACCAAGATGTTTCAGTTGTGCAGCTTCTCCTGTCAGTGGAAGGTATTTGTCGCCATGTGCAGCTTGATGCCACTGCAGATAACTTGTAATATTGTTGACTTGCAGTGTGTCGTTCTTGTCAATGGAGTTGATGAATGTCATGAAATCTTTATCTTCTTCCATGTTCTTTCCTGCGCTCTGGGCTGCAACCGCATAAGTAAGAAGTGCATTGTCTGCTTGTGAGTCGATAGCACTGTTTGCCTTTGATGCGAAATCAGAGTCTTTCACTTTTTTGATAGTGGCACGAAGCGGATCCAACTTCTCTGTAATATACTTCTTGCAGTCTGCATAACTGTTTTGCTTTGCAAGTACGTTAGAGCTCATGTCGGTTGACAGACTGAACAGGTTGTAGAATTGGTTGGCATATTCTTGCATGGCAGAGTCGTCGCTTTTGAAGTCCGCAAGCAATTTTACCTTTCCTTCTGTGTCTGGTTTCGACGTACGAAGAGTCACCTCACTGTTTTTCCCTGGAATGAGAAGCACGCAACATGAATGCTCACGTCCTTGTCCTCCACGTCCTTGAAGGAAAATGAGAGCTTCCGACATGTTTTTAATGTCGGCAGTCACGCTGAATCGTCCTTTGGGATCGATATGCATGGTATCCAAATTGTCGTGACTTTGAATATATACAGTCACGATGTCTGTCGGTTTATAATCCTTCAATGTCCCTTTTATAGTTGAGGATTGTGCGGACGTAACCAACGAAGTTGTCAGCAACAATGCTGACATAAGTAGTTTTCTCATAGTTTTTCCTAAAACTTTTACCTAATAATATATTTGTTACACACCGTATACCTTATTATAAAAGATGGGTGTATGTTTGTTCATTGTTCATTGCTCTGCACGGCGCACATATCGCACGCTAAAGAAAAGATCTTCGGGCGATGTGCTCTGACGGTACACACCGTCTTTGTTCCACATGATTTTACGATAGAAGTAGAGTTCGTTCTCCTTCGACTCGTCGATTGTAGATGTCCAATAGTAACCCATTACCGACCATTCGCGCATGTGTGAGCCCCAGTTGATCCAACTCTCGGCATAAAATCCGCCTAATTGTAGGTGTATGGTAGTTGAGTCTTCTGAATTTCGCATCAGGTTTTGTGCTATCATGCCTCTCCAATTATACGATTGGGCAGCCTTTTGTGACATGCCGAAATAGCGTTCGAGACTTTGCCAGTCTTCATCTGTAGGTATGCGCCATCCGTCAGGACATGCCATCTGGGCACCGGAAAGGGTGTACAGACATCCGTATTTGCTCCAATTTGTTCTGTCATTGTAGTCGGTGCTTCCATTTCCCGCGGATGTGGAATATACCTTGCAGTATGCATCATCGTTAATCAAGTAGTGTCCGTTGTCCACCATCCAGTCGAGTGAGTCATAACGTACCCAGTGGTAGATATAACCGTCGCGTGTATCGGTGAAGGTTCCTGTCTGAGTAGGGTATACCATGTCAGGAATTGAGTCGTCATCATCGCTACATGATAAGAATGCCGGTGCTATGGTCAGCATAGCGATTGTCCATATGTATGTAAGTCTATTTTTCATTTTCATTTTCTGTTGTTTCTTCTTTTTCAAATACGTAACCCAATGTTTGGAGGCATTCAATCATTATTTTTGCCTTGGTTATAATTATCGGGTATTGGGAGTATTTCGTTTCGATGGTCTCCATATCATTGATTATCACGAGGCGTGCGTAGTCTCCGAGGTCTGTGTCCATAGTAGGGTAGTAGCCGTTGGTTGTTATTGACCATTCATTTTTACCACGCGAGAGCAACCCTTGTGAATTGAGGTACTGTAAGCATTCGTCAGCAGTCTTATTATCATACCCAGTGAACGTCCTGGAGTAAAGGTTTGCCGATATTCTGGTGAATGCTCCGAATTTCAGTGAGTTGTCACTAATCACTTTATTTACAATCGCCATCAGTATCTGTTGAATAAAGTTCTTCTTCTGTGCTTCGGTACGTATTCTCGACAGGTTTGCCAACCCCACTGCAATGGCTCTTTCGCCTGTTGCCGCTACAGGGGTTGTTGTTGTAGTTCCTGTATTGCAATATATCCGGTTTACGAGTAGCCAACTGAATGGTTGGAGTGTTTCCGTAAAGTGATATAGTATATTTTCTTCCATGAATTCTACTGCGTTCTTTTTTCTTGTGAGGTTTGGAAGCAGTGTGTATGTGTATTCATATGAAGAGGAAATGCTGAAACTTGAAGAGTTTACACTGTATGACAAGTCGAGTACTTCGGTGAAGTATGTTGAGTCACCATTTATGTTCACTCCAACGAAATAGTGCTGTATGGTATCGTTGAACAGCAGGTATGAGCCATGGTCTTTGAAGAACTGACGTCTGATTTCGGATTCCTCATCGGTACAGGTGTCATTGGGAGCGAAGAAGAATGATGTATCCTTTACGTTTGGAACTATGTCATCCTCAGACTTATCGCATGATGCCATCACTGAGATGGCGAGTGCTGTTGCGATTATATATGCGTATTTCTTTCTCATGTCTTCTGAACGTTTAATTATCAGTATTGTCAAGAGGCAGGACCTCCGGTTGGCGGTTTGGACGTTTGTTCTGTTCCATACCTGTATTGAATTCTATTACCTCGTAAGGTATAGGTAGGGTGTATGCCTCGTCGTATGGTTCAAGAGTGTAGCGCACACGTTGCACTGCCTTTGCAGACTCACGGTCTTGGTAGTATGTGAATGTATGCTGTATTTCGTGCGATTCCGGAAGAACGCTGTTTACGCAGTAACGTCGCAGGTCGAACCACCGTTGTCCTTCGAAGCAAAGTTCCCGACGGCGTTCGTCCCTTATCTCTTGTATGAGCTCGTCGCCCGACGATATGATTTTGTATCCTCCATAGTTGCTTGAATAGCGCTTTACGCGTAGGTTGTTGATTGCTGTTCTCGCCTCGTTTTCCTCTCCGAGGTAGGCTGCGGCCTCTGCCTTGATGAGGTAGGCCTCGGCACTGCGAAGTCCGAATACGGTTGAGAAATAAGTGTTGTATGCACTTGCGTTCTCGTAATATGCATATTCATAATAATGCGGGTCGTTTGTCGTGTATGTAGTCCACCAATAAGTTGGGTGTGCGAGTATTTTTGTCACACCCACGAAATCGCCCATAGTCCAATACCATTGAGTTTTGCGCAGGTCTTGCGTTTCATATAGGTTATACAGGTCTTTTGTGGCGGTGAGACATTTCAGATTATACGACATTATGGTCGGTACGTTATCACTACCCATTGAGAAAATATTCTCAACATTGTCTGCAGAATGGAAATATTCTTCTGTCGGACTGTTCAGGTCTTCAAGGGCAGGGTGTTCGGCTATTACCTTGTTTGCATAGGTACGTGCGTTCTTCCAATCTTGCATGTAGAGGTATACCCGTGCGGAGAGTAGGTCGGCTGCCACGCTGTCGGCCCTATAGTACGACTTTTGTGCCTTGGTGTATTGTGACAGTTCGGTACGTGCTGTTTCAAGGTCGGAAAGCACTTGGTCGTATACTTCTTTTACCGTATTCCGCGTGAACTTTATGTCCACCACGTCCTCGCTCAGTTTGAGTGGAACGCCTGGATTGGTCGCAGCATTCTCATCGTAAGGTTTGCCATACAAGTTGACGAGGAAGAAATACAGGTAAGCGCGTATGAAGTGTGCTTCGCCCGACACTTTGTGGTAGCCCAGTCTGTCCTCATCGTCTTTTACTTCTATGTCATTGAGGCTTGCAATGATGTTGTTGCATACATTGATATGATAGTAGCAGCGAGTCCAGGTCGGATTCTCTGCGTTGTATTCAGTCATTTCCGGTTTCACTCCTGTGCGTTCCTGCCATGTGAAATTGCCGAAATATGTATCCTGGTCGTCATATGACTGTGAGACTGCCGTGACATTTTCGTCGATGTCGTCTGTTAGGAAGTGGATGAATGAGCCGTCTTGCGTGCTGCCCCACAGACTTGGATGTTGCGGCACCTGATAGTCCATGTAGCCGCTTCCTATCAGCAGTTCGTCGAGGTCTTCCCAGTTGTGTGCGTAGTACTGGTCTTGTGAGTACTCATCAAGGAAGTCACCGCAAGAGGAGACAGCCGTTGCGCTTACCACCGCACACATTATTATATATATAAGTTTCTTCGTAATCTTCATATCATGTCGTGTTTTTAAAATTGAATGTTAAGTCCGAGTGTGAACTGAGGACGGTCGGACAATTGTACCTCACTGAATCCCCCCTGTGTTGGTGTCTGTCCTTTCAGTTTGCTGCTACAGAATGTGTGCAGGTTAGTGCCAGTAAGGCTGATTGCCAATCGTGACAGCCCCCAATCGGAGAGTGTTTTTGGACTGAACTCGTATGTTAGGGTAATGTTTTGCAATTTCACGTAATCTGCGCTTACTACCCGTATGTCCGAATAGTCATACATTGTCCAATAGCTGGATGCGAGTATCGCTCCTGAGTTTCCGTTTTCACTGAAATGTCCGTTGTAGTAATAATAGCCCGGGGTGTCTTCTCCGAGTATTGCCGGTATTACTGTCTTATTCTCGTCGCCTGGGAATACCCATCTGTCGATAAGTGCCTTGTTCACGTTCGACTCGGTGTTATAGTTATCGTGGTCGTCGAATATACGAAAGAGGCGAGTCTTTGCTCCGAACGAGTACGACAAGTTGATGCCCAATCTCCACTGTTTGTAGGTGAAGGTGTTGTTGACCGAGCCTGTAATGTCTGGTTCGCGTTTACCTGTAGGCACCAGAACAGATGTATATGTGGTGTAGTTGTCCATGTTGACAAGTTCAGATTGCCGTTCCTCCCAGTCCTCGAAAATAGGACCTCCGTCGATAGGGCTAAGTCCTAAGAACTTGTACGACCATATTGTGCCAATAGGGCGTCCCTGCACTACTGCTGTGCCGCTGAGGAAGTCGTTGAGTTCATATGTCTCCGCTCCAGGGGCAGTCTTGATGTCGTTGAACACCTTCGACACGTTGCCCGAAAGAATCCAGTAGAAGTCTTTAAGCTTTATTGGAGTCGCACTCCAAGTCACATTATATCCTTTATTGGTAATCGTACCAGAGTTGATGACGTACGACTCATATCCGTTAACGTCTGAGATTGTTTTTTCGAGGAATGCGTCCACTGTCTTCTTGTAGTAGCCTTCAAGTCCTATCTGCAGGCGGCCGCCGAAGAAACTGGCATCGAGCCCTATGTTGGAGCTGTGTGTTTTCTCCCATTTGAGGTCTGGATTAGAGAATGAATTGACTGTGGATATGAATTCGTTGTAGTGGCTGCTTAGGCTCCCTTTCTTCAGTATCATAACCGGAGTCTGTCCGTCAATCATATTTCCCTGCTGACCGTATGATGCCTTAAACGTCAGTTCGTCAAGCCATTCCTTATCGTTGAGATGGAATATCTCTATGAGGTTGGCGTTGCCCGATACAGACCAAATTGGCAACAGCTTGTCGTTACTTTGTGAGCCAAAGCGGTTTGAACCGTCATATCGCCCGTTGGCGTTAAGGGTGAACAACTTTTTGTAGGCGTATGTAAGTGTTCCGTAGACTGACAACATGTTGACCTTGCCATCTGATATCGAAGGGACGGTTCTTTGTAGCAAGCTGGTGTAATTAGGATACTCTGTTATATTAGTAATAAACGTCTTGCCTCTGTCTGCAAAGTATCCGTAGTCGGTCCGTGAATAGCCGTCGGTTTTGGTGGAACTTGCCTCCACACCGAGAGCGAAGTTAATCATATGGTCGAGTTCTTTACCAAAGTGCTGGTTGAAATTACCCTGGAATCGGGTCGTAAATGAGCGGGTGTCAGTATTTGATGTTCCCAACTCTCCTCCGTAAGGCAGATATGATGACGATGATGGGTCCTCTCCATAGTTTGACCCACGCAGCGCTGACACGTGATAAGAGCGTTCGTCATACCATGTGGTGATATTGGCTGACTGTGTGTTTGCCGAGACAGTCCAGTTGAAGAATAGTGATTCTAACGGCCTGTATTGCAAGTTGATGGTAGCCATTGCACTCGATACACGCTGTTTTGTGTTGCTGTTCTCCAACTCGTTTAAGATGTTGTAGTCGAGATAGCCACGTGCTGTCGATGAGTACTTACCATAATAATAGTACGAGCCGTCGTCATTGTATGCCGGAATGGCACGGCTGGTGTTGTATGCATAGTCGGTAGGATTAGTTTCGCTGACATTATACTTACGGTCGTTCACGTAGCCGTTGGCGTTGAACTCAAGGCTGAACTTATCCGATAGTGTCATGTTCACCTTTGTCATGGCAGTGTATCTGCGGTTTGTCGTATTCTTAATGACATCATCCTGATCGGTATAGCCGATGGATGTATAGTACCGCACTCTATCCGAACCTCCGGAAACGTTTACCGAATGGTCGTGAGAGAAAGAGTCGTGATCCAAAATTTTGAACCAGTCGGTGTTCAAACTTGCCATTTGGTTGACTTGCTCGTTAAATTCCTCCTGTGTGATTTGCCGTTTATAGAGTTGGTCGAGTGCATACTCATAGCCGACGAGTGGCATGCCAGAAGGGTAGGAGTAGTGGTTCTCTGCAAGGTATTGTGAGAACTGGATGCGCTCATTCGAGTTCATCAAGTCGATTTTCTTGTCTGTGTAGCGTGGACGACGGCGATATGTAAAGTTTGCATTATATGAAATCTGCGCCTTTCCCACGCGTCCGCTCTTGGTCGTTATGACGATTACGCCGTTTGCGGCGCGCGTACCATATAGGGCCGTCGCAGCTGCGTCTTTCAGGACGTCGATTCGCTCAATGTCTTGCGGATTGATGCCTGCCACTGCGTTACCAATGCGGTTTACGTAGTCAGGGTCGTTAAGTACATCCGGACTAAGGTTAACAGGGTCGGTAAGTATTATTCCGTCAAGTACCCATAATGGCTCACGGTTACCAATCAATGTTGAGGTACCGCGTACGCGTAACCGTGGTGTCACTCCTATTTCGCCTGAGTTGGATGTGAAAGTGAGGTCAGGGACTTTTCCCTCAAGCATTTGGTCCACTGATGCTATACCTGGAATCTTGATATCCTCCATGTCTACGGTGTAGACTGAACTGGTGAGGTTTCGGCGGTCTATTTGCTGATAACCATCGATGACAACATCCTTTAGTTGGTGTGTATCGTCCTCCAAAAAAACTTTTATTGCTTTCTTACGGTTGATTTTGACCGTTTGTGGTTTCATTCCTATGTAAGAGAAAGTGAGAGTCTTTGCATCAGCAGGTACATTACGGAGTATAAACTTACCTTCGGCATTTGTAGCAACGCCGAGTCCGGCATGGCCGTCAACTAATACAGAAACACCAGGCAGCGGTTCGCCTCCGGTATCATAAACGGCTCCTTCCACTGTATTTGAAGTAGTTTGTCTTGTCGTTGCGTTGCCTCCAGATTGTGCAAATGCTAACTGGCAACCAATGGCTTGCCCTATGCACATGAAGGCAATAAATACAATTT
>CAYVNW010000025.1:0-45845 GCA_964452915.1 uncultured Bacteroidaceae bacterium
AACGTAGTCCTTTGCATAGCCCCAGTCGCGCAACGATGAGAGATTACCCAAGTACAGACAATCTTGTTTTCCTTGGGATATTCTGGCAGCAGCAAGCGTAATTTTACGTGTAACGAAAGTTTCTCCTCTTCGTTCCGACTCGTGGTTGAACAAAATGCCTGAACAACAAAACATATTGTAGGCTTCGCGATATTCCTTTACGATCCAATAGCCGTATAGTTTGGCAACTGCGTAAGGACTGTAAGGATGGAACGGTGTGTTTTCATTTTGCGGTACTTCTTCTACCTTCCCATATAATTCTGATGTTGAAGCTTGATAAATACGGCAAGTGTCTTCCAACCCACACGCCCTTACCGCTTCAAGGATACGCAAAACACCCGTAGCATCGATGTCGGCTGTAAATTCTGGAGAGTCGAAACTGACCTGCACATGGCTTTGTGCTGCCAAATTGTATACCTCATCAGGTTTAACCGCACCCACTACCTTTACAAGCGACATAGAGTCACCGAGATCACCATAGTGCAAATGGAAGTTTGGATGGCCTTCAAGATGCGCAATTCGCTCACGATAGTCTACTGAACTGCGGCGAATGATGCCATGAACATCGTACCCTTTCTCCAAAAGGAACTCACTTAGATAGCTACCGTCCTGACCGGTAACACCTGTAATCAAAGCTGTTTTCATATTACTCTTATCAATTAATATTTTTGTATTCAATGCAGATTCTAAAAGTTCGATAGAACTTCTTGAGATTCCCACTTTGCCGGCAAGCCAACGTGAGATGACTGTCTCGTTCTTACCGATCATTGCGGCAAGCTGTCTCTGACTTATGCCACCATTGCGCATGGCATCTTTCAAGTTCTTAATAGTTGCTGTATCTTTCATAACGGCTGCAAAGTTACTATATTTACCAGTACTTGACAAATAATATAAAGACAAAATTTCAACTTGATATTTTATGTGTCAAGTTGAACGAAATATGAGTGCCACTATAGCACTGCATATCATAGTACCACCTATATGATGCAGGTGCCGCTTTTTTATACCGTCAGTCTCCATCGTCTTGGGGTATTTACAGGGTAGACCATCATAGCATTGTTTAAGAACTATAATATTCTTTCAAAGGTAGGGGAAGTCAGGATTCGTTCGGCATTGGCTATACGTTCCGCCGATGGCGGAAGAATGTTTTTAAGAGAATAAGGAATTCCGAGTTGTTCCCATTTGTAAATGCCCAAAGTATGGTATGGAAGTATCTCCACTTTTTGAACGTTAGATAAAGTATCGATAAACTTACGTAATTTGCTTAGACTTGCGTCATCATCTGTTATGGTTGGAATGAGGACGTGCCTAATCCATACCGGTACATTGATTTCTGACAGGTAGCGAGCACAATCAAGTATGTTATTATTGCCATATAAGGTAAGCGATTTATGTGCTTCATTATCGATATGTTTAATATCAAGGAGTACAAGGTCCGTGTATTGCATCAGCTCCTTGAATTTCGTAAAGAATGGTTCATCGCGTGTAAAAGGTTGTGCCGATGTGTCGATGCATGTGTTGATATTTCTTTCTTTCGCTTTACTAAAAAGGTCGAGCAGGAAGTCAATCTGAAGCAGTGACTCTCCTCCGCTGACAGTGATGCCTCCTTGTTCGCCCCAATAAGGACGATATCGCTCAGCTTGATCGAGTAATTCATCTGCTGTACGCAAATCGCTGTCGTCTAATTTCCAAGTATCAGGATTATGACAGTAACGACACCGCATTTGGCAGCCTTTTAGAAATATGACAAATCTGATGCCCGGACCATCCACTGATCCAAAGGACTCTATGGAATGGATTCTCCCTAATATTGTTTTTGAATTGACCTGCATTATGGTGCTATATAATAAATAAGGTGTATCAGTGTATGATAATGAATCCTGTCTTCACTTTGTATTGCTAATGAAGACAGGATTATTAATTGCCAGTGGAATTAAGCCAAGTGTTCGTGTGCACGACGTGCTATAACGTCCAATTGTTGCTCTTTAGTTAAGTCGATAAACTTAACTGCATATCCGCTGACACGAATAGTAAAATTGGCATATTCTGGTTTTTCCGGATGATTCATAGCGTCGATGAGTTTATCTATGCCAAACACATTCACGTTTAAGTGGTGCGCACCTTTACTAAAGTATCCGTCGAGGACATTCACAAGCGTAATAACTTGTTCTTCTTGTGTGTGTCCCAAGGCAGAAGGCGCAATAGTTTGAGTGTTGGAAATACCATCGAGTGCATATTCATACGGAAGCTTCGCAACAGAGTTAAGTGAAGCCAATAGTCCATTCTTCTCGGCACCGTACGACGGATTTGCACCTGGTGACAACGGAGCTCCTGCCTTGCGGCCATCAGGCATGTTACTGGTGAATTTACCATATACAACATTCGATGTTATAGTTAGGATACTCGTTGTAGGCTCCGAATTCCGGTACGTATGATATTTCCGGATCTTGTTCATGAATGTCTTCAACAGCCACACTGCGATTTCGTCGGCCCTGTCGTCATCGTTCCCATATCGTGGAAAATCTCCTTCTGTTTCGAACTCCAGTGGAAAGCCTGTATCATCACGTTTGATGTGTACTGTTGCATACTTGATTGCGCTGATTGAGTCAACCACATGACTGAAACCGGCTATACCGGTAGCAAATGTACGCCGTACGTTTGTATCGATAAGAGCCATCTCTGCAGCCTCATAAAAATATTTGTCGTGCATGTAATGTATGAGATTCAGTGTGTTTACGTATATATCAGCCAGCCATTCCATCATGGCATCGAACTTCGGCATAAATTCCTCGTATGTCAGTATGTCGCCTTCAATTGGACGGTATGCAGGACCGCACTGCTCACGTGTACGTGAATCTACTCCTCCGCTAATTGCATATGTAAGACATTTTGCCAAGTTTGCGCGTGCACCGAAAAATTGCATTTCTTTTCCTGTTTGCGTTGCGGAAACACAACAGCAGATGCTGTAGTCATCACCCCATACCGGACGCATGACATCATCGTTTTCGTATTGAATAGAGCTTGTAGTAACAGAAATCTTTGAAGCGTATTTTTTAAAGTTACCAGACAACCTCGGACTGTATAGTACAGTAAGATTAGGTTCCGGTGAAGGACCCATATTTTCTAATGTATGAAGAAAACGAAAATCATTCTTTGTAACCATCGAACGTCCGTCTTGTCCCATGCCGGCAACTTCAAGTGTTGCCCAAACGGGATCTCCGGAGAAGAGTTGATTGTATGAAGGAATGCGTGCGAATTTCACCATTCGGAACTTCATGACAAGATGGTCTATCAACTCCTGAGCTTGTTCCTCTGTAATAGTTTGCTCATTCAAATCCCGTTGAATATATATGTCGAGGAACGTAGAAACCCGTCCTACACTCATAGCTGCACCATTTTGAGTCTTTATAGCAGCAAGATAACCGAAATAGAGCCATTGTACAGCTTCCTTGGCATTTGCCGCAGGCTGTGAAATATCATAACCGTATATATTGCCCAGTTCCTTCATGTCTTTCAAAGCCTTTATTTGCATTGCCACCTCTTCGCGAAGGCGTATGACATCCTCTGACATAGTTCCACTGCCAATCATCTTAAGATCGGCTTGTTTTTTGCTTATAAGAAAGTCAATGCCATAGAGTGCGACACGACGATAATCACCTACGATTCTGCCTCTACCATAAGTATCGGGCAGGCCGGTCAGTATATGATTGTGACGAACACGTTTCATCTCGTCTGTATATGCGTCAAACACTCCATCATTGTGGGTCTTGCGGTATTGAGTAAAAATTTTGTGCAGCTCAGGGTCGGGAGTATAGCCGTACGTGGTGCATGCCTGCTCTGCCATGGTGATACCTCCATAAGGCATGAAGGCACGTTTCAGAGGTTTGTCGGTCTGTAAGCCAACGACTTGCTCCAACTCTTTTGTTTGTTCACTGATATATCCTGGTCCGTAAGCAGTAATGCCACTTACGATTTTTGTCTCCATATCGAGCACACCGCCTTTTGCCCGTTCTTCCTTCTGCAAGTCTTGCAGTATGTTCCACAGCCTGTTAGTGGCTTGTGTAGGACCGCTCAAGAACGATTCATCTCCTTCGAACTCCGTGTAATTATTCTGTATGAAATCGCGTACATCTACATCATCAGTCCATTTGGTTCCTTTAAAACCTCTCCATTCTTTTCTCATAGTTTTGTTGTCTTGTTTAGTTTACAATCTTATTAATTATACATGTTATGCGGGGACAAAGATACGTGAATTTGTCGTAACTCAGTGTACCTATAAATGAGTAATGAAATAATGAATGGACTAATAGTGCACTTTAATTCCTATTCAGATTCTTTCGATTGCAAAAAAAACGGAAAGTGTGCAATCGGTTAATGTAAAAGGAGATAAAAGTCATCCGCTACACCACCCATCAAACCTGGGAGTATTTTGTCATTCCAAGGTAGCGAGTGTGTCACCATAGCGGACTCCATTGCATTTTCATCACAGAGTCATGTGTTCTTATGATTGATCTAATTTGTCCAACCAGTCCGACCAACTCGTCATTCTTCTTTCATCAGTTGGTCAAGAAAGTCATCGAGGTCCTTATCTAAGTTTTGAAGTAGGTCTCCGTTAAGGAACACATTGTCGTCGTCTACAATGAAGAGTTCCTCTACGGCTTCACGGTCATCTCCTTCCAGAACGAAGGAGAAAGGCTTAAAGATGTTTACGTTTTTGAAGTTTCCGTTTTTGTTCATCTGCCTAAGAATGGCGGTTAAAGAACTTGCGACTGTTTTAAGAGAATCTTCAGTGTCAAAGTTACTCCATTCGTCGATGATGACGGACGTAAGTATGGTGTCGTTATCATCAAGAATGGACAAATTGCCTGTATCTGTGTCTAAGATAAGGTGAAAATCTGTTATTACTTCGTAGTCATTGCCGGATACTGCTTTCTCTGTGGCTTGAAGGACTGCGTCATGAATAGTTTCTTTTGAAATATTGCTTAAGTGCATATCGGGTTGTTGTTTTAAGTGATGTAGATGCAAATATACTGCTTTTTATTGTTCGGCAGCGGATGTATGAGAAAAAGTGTGGTTAACTGAATATGATTGTCTTGTTTTTGTAAGTAAGTATTTTCCGTTCGACGTGTTTTCTGACGGCACGTGACAATACTATCTTTTCAAGGTCTTTACCTTTAAGCACGAGGGTTTCGGGGATATCTTTGTGGGTGATGCGTACAACGTCTTGTTCGATTATCGGACCGGCATCGAGTTCCGCTGTGACGTAGTGGCTTGTTGCCCCAATGATTTTCACTCCACGCTGGTAAGCCTGATGGTAAGGTTTCGCTCCTACGAATGCTGGAAGGAACGAGTGGTGGATGTTGATGATCTTGTTTGGATATGCCTTTATCATGTCGTCGGAGATTATTTGCATATAGCGTGCGAGTACTATAAAGTTTATTTTCTTTTCCTTGAGAAGTTCCAACTCTGCATTTTCAACCTCACGTTTGTTTGACCAGTCTTTTTCTATTTTCCATACGTAATAGGGTATGCCGAATTGTTCGGCAACGGGGCGTAAGTCTTCGTGGTTTGATACGATGCAGGGGATTTCAACGTTCAGCTCTCCTGCTTGATAACGTGCGAGCAGGTCATACAGGCAATGGTTCAGTTTCGAGACGAACAGTGCCATACGTGGACGTACGTTGCCGAAGTATAGGTTGAATTGCATATCGTAGCGTTGCACATAGAGCGTATTTAGTATGTCCTCGATTTTTTCAGACGGAATGATGAAGTTGTCAAGTGTCCATTCAACACGCATGAAGAAATGTTCCTCTATGTGGTCAACATACTGGTCGAGGTAGATTATGTTGCCGTTGTTGTCAGTTATGAATTTTGTTATTTCTGTTATTATGCCTTGCTTGTCAGGACAATGTAGTAGAAGTATTGCAGTTGATTTCATTATATGTGCTTATATATTATTGTCTGTTGTGTTTGATTATGCTATATGCTTGATAGATACCGAGCTCACCTGCTTTGCTTAAGTCGCTGAAGGCTTCTTTCCGGTCGCCATTGAACAACCGGATGATGCCTCGGTTAAAGTAGGCGAGAGCGAACGACGGCTTCTTTTGTATGGCGGAGTTCAAGTTGTTGATAGCTGCATTGTAATTGCCTTGCATCGCTTGTGTGTATGCTAGATTGTAATATGCCTCGGCAAATTGTGGTGCGGAGGCTATGCAGGCAGCAAATGATTCTGATGCCTTAGCGTATGCCCCTTTAGCGGTGCCGTTGGAGAGAGTGTTGGCGGTTGCGGACTTTTGCATAGCATAGACTTCTGTCTTGCTTTCTATATCCAATGCTGTCTTGTCGGCATTCAGCCGTATTTTGTCTGCCTCCATGCTGTATTCAATTCCTTTTTTAAACGAGTCTAATGATTCCTGGCTCAGATTGTATGCGGCAAGTGTGTAATCGTTAAGTATGCTTTGTGAGGCGGTTTGGCCATCGTTTGCCAACACGATGACAGGCATGAGTTTAGTGTCAGCGGCTTTATTCTGAATTTTTCCACGAAACTCATCTTGATACACACGTGCATCGTCCTCCTCAACAAGTTGCTGATAATCGTTGGGGTCAATGTCCGATTTCTTTCGTGTTTTATTCTTCTGTCTGTTTGTTGGTGTTGAATAGCCGTATCTGTGTGCAACACTCTCACGCAACACGTGTTCTTCGTCTTTTATCGCGCCCTTGCTGTCGCCTATCTTTCTTCGGGCTGCAGCGCGCAACTGATAACCGTATAAGAATTTAGGAAACTGTGTGATAACTTTTGTATAGTCGCGTATGGCGCCCTCATAATCACCTGTCTGGTCTAATAATAGTGCACGATTGAATAGAGTCATAATGTCGTTGGGGTCAATGTTCAGAATGAAGTTGAAATCTTCAATTGCTTTGTTGTCTTCACCCACAGCAGCACGGAGCAGTCCACGGTTGTAATGGCCTATAAAGTTGTTTGGCTCTATATCGAGTGCCAAATCATAGTCGCTCATCGCACCGTGCAGATTGTTTTGCTGATAGCGGCACAATGCCCTGTTTATAAAGTTTCCCGCATTCTTTGGCTGCAATCGTATGGCTTCGTCAAGATATGTTTCGGCTGTGGCATATTCTTCCCGATTCATGAGTAGTCCCGCCTTCATTGCATTAGCCTGAATGCTGTATTTCTCAACGTTGAGAGCTTCATCTACCGACTTTTCGGCTGCTATTGTGTCACTTCTTTTTATCAGTATCTCGGCTTTGAACAGATATCCGTCGGCATGATTAGGCCATTTCTTTATAAGTCGTTCCACGGCTGTTTCCGCCTTATTGAGACTGTCGACCTCGAGATAGCATAAAATAAGGTTATGCCACAGATTTTTACTATCGTTACGTATCTCTACAGCCTTTTCATAATCACTGGCAGCACCTATGTAATCTTTCAGGTTAATACGTGAGAGTCCGCGTACTTCGTATGAGTTTCCGTAATATGGATTGAGGTCGATTGCCTGTGAACAATCGCTTTCTGCTCCATAGAAGTCTTCGAGATAGAATTTTGCGAGGCCTCTGAAGAAATACGGTTCATACAGATATGGCTTGGCGGAAATAATTTGGTTGAAGTACTGGATCGACAATGCATAATCATCATAATACAATGCGTTACGTGCAATTATCATCATCTGATCGGTATTGATCTGGGCCGAGATGGTAAGTGCTTTAGTAATAAGCAATATGAATATGAGAACTTTTTGCATTGATTGTTGCGTACGTAAATAGTTAGTTTATGCTATTCGTGAAACTGTATTTATTAATGGATAACTGCATTATCGAACGTATGGAACAACCTGTCAGTGCTTTATCTTATAACTACACTGAATGTGTCCCTTTGACATTGCGATAAGTTTCTTTTTGATAAGTTGCTTACGCAGTGTAGATATGTGGTCGATAAACAGCTTGCCGTCAAGATGGTCGTATTCATGTTGAAAGACGCGTGCAGCATATCCTGTAATCCATTCGTCGTGTGGCTGCAGGTTCTCATCGAGAAAAGTTGCATGTACCGATTTCGGTCGGCGTACATTCTCGTGTATACCAGGAATACTTAAACATCCTTCTTCTATTGTTTCCATCTCGTCGCTTGTCTCAATGATGCGTGGATTTATGAAGGCATGCAAATAGTCTTTGTATTCAGGAAAGTCATCACTCAACACGTCGAGCCCCACTACGAACAGGCGTATGGAGAGTCCGACTTGCGGTGCGGCCAACCCGACACCATCGGCTTTCAGCATGGTTTCATACATGTCTTTAATAAGGGTTTGCAAATCTGGATAGTCGGCGCTGATTTCTTCTGTTTCTTTTCTTAGGACCGACTGTCCGAATATATACATTGGTAATACCATATATTATTTGTTTTGCTTGTTTAACTTCTAATATTTGTTCGTCTCTGTTCTTTGCCGTCCGATTGTCAGTTATGCATATGACGTCTCATTTCCATATAATCTTGAAGAATGATTGTGGCACTTATTTTGTCGACAAGGGGTTTGTTTTGTCTGGCTTTTTTCCTTATACCGCTTTCGATTATCGCTTTGTGTGCGAGTACTGATGTGTACCGTTCATCAAAATAGTCAATGGGAATGTTGGGGTAGATTTTGCGCAAACGGTTTACGAATGGTTGGATGCGCTTCATATTCTCCGAGTCCTGGCCGTTTGTCTGTCGTGGTTGTCCTATCACGATCCGTTCCACATTTTCTTTCTCCAAGTAATCCTGGAGGAATTCAAATAGGGTAGAGGTATCGATTGTTGCCAAACCGTTTGCGATGATTTGCAATGGGTCGGTAACTGCAAGTCCTGCACGTTTCTTTCCGTAATCGATTGATAGTATTCGTGACATTTACGCTTGGCTCTTTGTTCGGGCAGTATTTGTTATAGTTCGCCTTTTGATTTCAAATATTTAATCCATGCCAGATTGTATTGGCACACCGCGTCTACTTTGTTGGCATAGCTGTCTTGCCATATGGCTTGTGACTCCAAATAGTCGGATAGGGTTTCAAACCCAACCTCGTATTGTTGTTTTGAAAGTTTCATATTTTCTTCTGCCTGCTCAAATGCTGACTGGGTCAGATTGACTTCCTTGTTAGCTTCTTCTACATTGTTGATAGCTTGTTGTTGTTCGAGCATCATTTTTTCGCTGAGGTCTTCTTGCTCCAGTTTAGCGATCTGTTGCTTTGCTTTTGCCGACCTGACCTTATTGATCCCTTCGCCAAAATTGAACAACGGCATTTTCAGACCGACAGAAACGTATGCAGAACCGTTATCGAGTAGTTTGCGTCCACTGAATTCAGCTCCGTTAGTGTAGGTGTAACCTCCCATGAATACCACATTAGGCAAATAGTCGCTTCTGGTAAGTGAAACTTCTTGTCCGGCCAATTCTACTTTCTTGTTAAGTATTTCGTATTCGGAGCGTTTGCTTATGTCGATGTTGCTGTCTGTAGTTTTGTTCGCACTGCCATTCAAGAACCCTGTATCAACTACATCGATTGAACTTGTGAGCGGCTTTCCTATAAAGTGACACAGGTTCATACATGCCAACCTGTAGGCATTTTCTGCTTTGGTGATATTGAGGTCAGCTTCGTTTAGTTTCACTTGTACTTTCATCATGTCGTTCCGAGTCTTCAATCCGTGTTCAAATGCACTTTTGACGTTCTTCATTAACTCTTGCAACAGATCTTTGTACTTGTTCGCTACTTGTATCATTTCTTTTGCTCTTATCGCAAGGAAGTATGTTTCTTCTGTTTGAACAATTATGTCGGATTGTGTAAGAGTAATATTAAGTGCAGCTATGTCTTTCCCTATTTTCGACATTTTGTATGCGCTTGTAATTTTCCCTCCCATGTAGATTGGCTGTGTGAGGTTGATTCCGCCCATAAAAATGTTCTTGACTTTGTATTCGAACTTTTGGTCGGGAAACATGGCGTACCGGTTCATCGTGTAACTTCCATCTGAATTTACAGTCACATCGGGCACATACTGACCAAGTGCAGATGAGTAGTTGTATATTGGAAGATTGCCTCCGGTCATCGTGAGGTCGCCTTTTGCAGTGGAGTAAACATCGAACGCTGTAAGGTTGATGCGCGGAAAGAAATTTGATTTGTATGTTTTCACGTTAAATTCCAACTGCTTGTCTTGAATGTTAGCTTTTGCAATTTCCTTATTGTAGGCAATTGCCATTTCGCGGCATTGCTGGAGAGTAAGACTCTCAGACTGTGCCTTGCTTATTACGGGGGATGCCGCAAGAATCAGTATATATAATGTTTTGAGTCTCATAGTTTGAAGAATAATGAATATAATACCGGAATAAACAGTAGGGTGATGAGTGTTCCAACAAACAAGCCTCCCATGATGGTCACTGCAAGTGAGCCGAACATGGCATCAGGCAATAGTGGAATCATACCCAAGATGGTGGTTAGGGCTGCGTTCATGACTGGACGGAGACGGCTCTTTGCACTGTTGATAAGTGCGTACCGTGGTTCCAATCCACTATTGATTTCCAAGGAGATCTCGTCCATCAATACTATACCATTTTTTATCATCATACCAATCAGTCCTAATACTCCGACTACTGCGACAAAGCCGAATGGTTTGCCTGAAAGCATCACAGACGGGATTACGCCTATAAGTATAAGCGGTACGCAACAGAATATTATGGTTGGCTTTTTGTAGTCTTTGAACAGCAAGATCAGGATTGCTATCATTATGATGATTGCCAAAGGAAAATTGGCAAACAGATACTTCATTGAGAGGTCGCTTGCTTTCTTCTCTCCTTCCCATGTGAGGTTGTACCCCTCAGGCAATTTCAGTTTTGACAGCTCCTGGGCAAAAGCTGCACGTGCTTCTTCTGTGCCATAACCTGGTCGTGGACTGCATTGCAAGCGTTGTGAGCGTTCGCTGTTGTAACGCATAACTACAGGGTCTTCCCAACCTATGTCAATCGATTTGATGATTTGACGTAGTTGTGTTGTTCCTGTCAGGTCTTCAATCAACTTCTCCTTGTTATATGAGCCGGCGACAATTTTATCTAAGGTTTCCTTATTGGCTATGCGTGCAATATTAGGAAGCATGCCGAATACCTCTACATCGTGCAGGTTTTCTATGTGCTTGCCATCATTATCCACACATTTTATATATATCTGTTTGGGATCGATTCCGTCATAGAACTTGCCGATAGGAATTCCTCCAGTATATGCAAGGATTGATGTGCCTACTTCGCTACGACTCAACCCGCTTGTACGTGCTGTCGGCTGGTTGTATTCCACCTTCATTACAGGTACTCTTGGTTCCCAATCGGTTGTAGGAAGGTATACCATGTCGCTGTTGCGAACGATATTCATAGCTGAGTCGGTAAGATGGTGCAGTACCTCTGGATCCGGTCCGGTAAACACTGCCTCAATAGGGTATTTTTTATACATTAGGTTGTAGCGTTTGAGTTTCACGTATGCCTGTGGGTAGCGTTTTGTGAGTTCGGCTTGAATATCATCGATGTTTGCAACAAGGTCGGCAGAGGATGTGAAATCTATGATTAGTTCTCCATACGACAGTGATGGATTGGCAATGCTGCGTACAAGATTGTACCGGCTTGGTGTTCCTCCGATTGAAGTTGTGATGTGGGTTACTTCCTTGCGTGTTTTCAGATAATCACTTATTTCCTGTAAATCCGCTTCCACTTGAGTAGAGTTGGTGCCTTCCGGCAGTTTGTATTCCATGTAGAGTTGGTCATACTCCATGTCGGGAAAGAATGCCTGGTTGATGAACTTATAGCAGAATGCGCTGATTGCAACTAAAGAGATTGCTCCGACTACTACGACCGCTCTATGTCCGAGACAGAATTGCAAAATCTTTTCGAGTATGACGTATGATTTGCCTTTATATAGGTCTTCAGTTGATTCTTTTTTCTCGTTCGCATTTTTTTTGTTGGATTTACCGTCTTTAAAGAGCATCCATTTGCACATAAGCGGAACTTGTATTAGTGCGAGTACCCAGCTGAGCAACAGTGATACAGCAAGTACAATGAAGAGGTCACGTACGTAGAGTCCTGTAGTGTCAGGACTCATAAATATTGGCAGGAAGGCGAGTATTGCAATGAGTGTGGCACCCAACAGTGGCATGGCAGTCTTTTTACCTATGTCTGTAAGTGCGTTCATCATTGGTTTGCCAAGTTCCTTATCTACTAAAACTCCATCGACAATAACTATCGCATTATCTACCAACATGCCCATTGCAAGTATGAATGAGGCAAGACTTACTCTTTGCAGCGAACCATCCATGCCGTTGAGAACTAATATTGAACCAAATACGATAGTAACCAAACATAAACCGATGATGACGCCACTTTTGAAGCCCATGGAAAAGATGAGGACCAGTACGACGATAAGCACTGACTCAAGAAGGTTGATCATGAAGTTGTTGAGTGCATCGGATACACGTTCTGGCTGAAAGAATACTTTGTGGTATTCTACACCTGCAGGGAACCGCGGTTGAAGATCTTTCAGCGTTTGTTCAACGACTGTGCCGACTTGGGTGACGTCCTTATCATCGGAGCAGGCTATGGAAATACCTATAGCATGTTCTCCGTCGTATTTAAGTTCGTTGCGTGTAGGGTCTTCATAGTCCTCTGTAACTTCTGCTATGTCCTTGATGCGCAACTGTTCGTCGTCGTGCCCTTGGATGAGCATGTTGCCAATATCTTCTGTATTATTGAACCTGTCGGTGACAGTCACGCGTATACGGTTGGTTCCGTTATCGTAGTAGCCTGAGTATACAGATTTGTTTTGTCCGTTAAGGGTTTGTATGACCTCGGTTGGCATGACTCCGAGATTGCCCATTTTGTCAGGTTGGAGTTTTATGTTTATACATTGGCTGCGTTTACCATATAAGTCTACGCGGCATACTCCTTCGATATTAAGTATCTCACGCTTGATCAACTCTGCGTAGTCGTTAAGTTCCTTATCGTTTAGCCCTTCGCCGGTAAGTGCGTAGAACATTCCATAAACATCTCCAAAATCGTCTTGTACGATAGGTGTGCTGGCACCTTCAGGCAGGTTGCCTTGGATATTCGTGATTTTGCGGCGTACCAAGTCCCACTGACGCTCTACGTCTTTGGTTGTTGATACCAGCTCGACGGTGATGATGCTCAAGTCGTTCATTGACTGGCTTTGTACATTATCGACTGACGAGACTTCGCGTATTGCTTTCTCTAACTTATCTGTCACTTCAAGCTCAACTTCGTGAGCCGATGCTCCAGGATATGTTGTAACGACCAAAGCTTGACGTACTGTTATGACAGGATCCTCGTATTTACTCATTGAACGGTATCCGAAGTATCCGCCGATAATGAGTACTATGATAAGGAAGTTGACAAGCTTCGTGTTATTTAATGCCCATTTACTTAAATCCATTATAACAGTCCTCCAACGTTAGATTTTGATGGTTTTGGTAGTGGTGTAACTTTCTGTCCGTCGGTGATGTAGTGAACACCTGATGAAACGACAGTCTCTCCGTCTTGCAGTCCACTGCTTATTTCTGCGTAGCCTCGAGTGTTGAGGCGGCTCACTGTTACTTTACGACTCTTAATTGTACCGCTTTTAGCATCGTATACAAATACTTTACTTTCTCCATTATCACTAAGAACTGCCGTTGTAGGAACGCTTACTATAGTATTAGAGCTGTCTTTGGCGATGTCGGCATATACCATGACGCTCATTCCTGGAGTAATCTTTGACTGGTCATAACTGTCTTTGAATTGCAGGCGCACAGTGTAAAGCTGGCTTGCATTGGCTTCAGGACTTATGCTTTTTACTGACAAAGGGTATACACCTTCGGGCAAGATGTCAAATTTGCAATACACGCTGTTCAGTAAGTCACGGTTTGCATAGTCAAATGCGGATATATTAATTTCGACTTCCACTGTTTTGCTTCCGAACATTGATATGATCGGTAAGCCGGCACTTACGGTTTCTCCTGCTTCGTGAAGCACTTCCTGCACATATCCATCGATGGGGGATACTAATTTCGTGTCGTTCAGCTGGTTCCGGTGGTTGCTTAGTTTTTGTGTTACCTGTTCTAGTCCGTAACGAGCCTTATCGTAGTTGCTTGCGGTTGTGTTTCCTTCCTTGTACATCGCAATAATACGTTCAGCGTCGGCTTTGACATTCTGGTACTCGGCTTCTGTGGCACTGAGTTGCACCTGATAGTCACGTGGGTCCATCGTTGCTATGAGCTGGCCTTTCTTGACGTGATCGCCTTCTTTGACGTATACCTTCAGTATTGGTCCGCTGACACGAAACGATACATTGACTTCATCTGCTGATTTTGTTTTTCCTGGGTAGCTTATGGTTCCGAAGTTTCCTGTACCTTTCGCTACTTCTGTTTTTACATACTGAGTCTGATCCGACTCTTTTTTATTTTTGCAGCCGGTTATAAGCAGTGCAAAAGATGCTAACGTAAGAACAATTAATATTCCCCGATTCATAATACTATATTTTATTTAATCCGTTTAGTTTGTCATATTAGATTTTGGATGGCAAACTATGCCTTCCTTTTTACGCTTTAAATTTGACGTGCAAAGTTAGCTCTTTTTTCCAACATATACAAAGTAAAAAGGAGTTGGAGTTTTAGTTTTATATTTTATTTTGTTGATTTGAATCCAAATGGAACATATAAAACTGCGTTAAGTACATTTATTCGGGCCGTTTATTATTTAATTCGTAATTATAGTCGGAGTAGGTCATTCATTTCCTTTTCCTTTCATGTCGGCGATTATAGTGAAAAATGCGTCACCGCTTGAGTTGAGCGCTGTCTCAAACGAGTCTTGTACTACACCAATTATGAATCCTACGGCGACTGCTTGCATCGCTATGTCATCGGATATTCCAAATAGTGAGCATGCCATCGGGATCAGTAGCAAAGAACCGCCGGGGATACCCGACGCACCGCATGCTCCCAATGCCGCAAGGAAACATAGAAGGAGTGCGCTTGCAAAATTAACTTCTACACCGAGTGTGTGGCATAACGAGAGGACAAATATTGTTATAGTTACAGCTGCGCCATTCATATTTATTGTTGCGCCAAGAGGAATGCTTACTGAGTAGAAATCGCTGTTCACACCCATGTGTTGGCATAAGTTCATGTTGACAGGAATATTGGCTGCGGAAGAGCGAGTGAAGAATGCACTCAATCCGCTTTCCTTAACGCACTGCCATAAAATTTTATATGGGTTACGCCTGACGACAGCCCATGCAAGAAGTGGATTGGTTACGAATGCGGTGAACAGCATACAGCCTACAAGCAGCAAGATAAGTCTGCCGTATTCTGTGAATATTTCTATGCCATTCTCTGAAACAGCCGAGAATACTAATCCGATTACTCCGAATGGAGCGAATTGTATTATCCAACTTACTATCTTTGATACCGCCTGAGCAAAATCATACAGACATTGTTTCGTCTGGTCTGATGCTATGCCTTTTAATGTAAGTCCTAATGTAATTGCCCAAAATAGTATGCCTAAATAGCGTCCTTCGCTGAGGGACTCTATAGGATTGGATACGATACTCGACAGCAAGTTGATGAATACGTCAGTGATGCCCTTGGGTGCTTCTTCAGAGGCTGATTCTTGAAGTGTTATGGTTACCGGATCTATAAAGCTTCCTATAACTGCTACAACTGCAGCTATCAGTGTAGACACGATGTAGAGTAGTATGACTGTCTTGAAACGCGGCCCGGTATTCCCTTGTGCATTTGCAATTGAGGACATGACAAGTATTCCAACAAGAATTGGAGCAATTGCTTTCAAGATGCCGACAAACAATGTTCCCAGGATTGAGAAACCTGTCAGCTGTGGTACCGCCAGTCCTAAAATCAAACCGACTATGAGTCCTGCTACTATTCTGAACACCAAGCTGCATGATATCCATCGCCTTATTATATAATTCATATATTTGTGTTTTTTCTTTTCTGTTGTTTTATGAGGAGGCTTGCCGGATAATATAACTATCTTACAAGGAGTTTCTTGCCTTTGAACACGTATATTCCTGGCTGAAGGTCATTCAGACTGGTTGAAATCTGTCTGCCGTTCATGTCGTATACACCGTTTGAACCGGTTTGTAATACCATATTGATAGCCTCATCTTTTGATATGCTTTCGATCGCACTGTTCTCATTATCACCTAAGCGGTAGAGCTTTACTCCGTGATTAGGAACTTTGACTGCAATTTGACCGGTGACTGTACCCTCACTTGCTTTTTCCCAAATGTTATATACAGGCACTTCCTCGTCTGTAGAGTAGCCAAATTGGGTGAGGTCTACGGTTATTTCCTGTGTCGTGGTTGTGTAGAACAAAAATTCCATGGTTGTACCCGTTGTAGATGGGTTGTCGGTGTCGCAACTGGAGTCATATCCGCAAAGTGCCTTGAATGTCTTGTATTTGTGGTTCGCTGGTAAATCGTAAATTAGAGTACACTCAGCATTTAGTCCTAATCCTGTAGTATATGACTTGCCGTCGACTCGGAGCCTTCCGCCTTCAACATTCTTGTTAGTGTTGACGTTTCCCCATTGGCTGATGTATGAAGCGTAATTAAGCGATGTCAGTGATACTTCGTTCCCGTCTTCGTCAATCAAAACTGGATTAATAAGGTCAGCACGATCGTAACTGAATCCGTCGCCATAATTGCTTACAACTATCTTGAGTTGCTCTGCACCGGTTACGTCAAATTCCACGTTAGCGGACTTGGTTCCGCTTCGCGATATAAGTCCTGTACGTGCCTGCGTGTTGTCTTGCTCGCTTGTCAGTGGGTTGGCATCGAACACCATGAACCTTATTGAGGTTGTCGACCCAGTTTGGTTTATGCCGCTGTCGTCTGCCGCTCCTGCTGCCTTGAACCGCACTACGTCCATACTGTCAGGAATTGTAAAGAATAGGGCAGAGTTAGCGTCTGTGGAAAAACCTCGGTCGTATGTGACTCCCATTACGGTCATCTTGCTTCCGGTCTGCACATTGCGGTTCTCATACACGCGGTTGAAGTAAGAATCGGTATAAGTGCGTGTCAGATAGTCGCCTGTCAGCGGCACCTCTGTGCCGTCGCGTAACACGAGGGTAGGGTTGAGCCAGTCGGCATGGTCGTAGTTATAGTTATCTCCTCCATCGTCTACAACGAGGACTAATGTCTTGCTTCCTTCATTCCAGTCTATATCTACGTCCACTTTGTGCCCTTCGGTTGTGTAAGCTACGGTTTCCGATTTATATAAGGCTTTGTTGCCTACAATCCAACGGTTGTTGTCACGTTGGAACAGGGCAAGGTAGCGGTTTCCTGTAGCCGGGTCCACACTCGTCCACACAGTCTGTCCCAAGTCCTCATCGTTGTTTACCTGGTGGGCATCTTCGCCGTAGTTGTGCATAGAAAGATATTCCTCGTTGGTCAGCAGTGAGTTTGTGAAGTCATCATTCTTAGTCATTTCACCACCAAAGAACAGAGGAGAGTGACAGATTCCCCATAATGTCATCACGGAGTACTGCTCGTTCTCCGTGAGACGGGTCCACCGTCCGCTTTGTGCGCTTGTATATCCTGGGTCGGCTACGGTCATTGCAATTTGTCCGAGAGGCAGTATGTCGCAATCGGCATAGTTGCCCTTTCGTGTGTATTTCGACCACTCGTTGGCTTCATTGAATACAAGGTCCACCGAACTCCAGTTGTCCCATAAGTCGTCCATCATGCGCCACATGTTCGCGTTTGCCAGACAGTCCTCAGCATAGACGTATTGAGTCTTGCCTGGTGACAGACTGAGTACAATCGGCCTGCCGCACTGGTCGATTGCCTTACGCAGCATTTTTATTTCGTCGTTATAGAAAGGCCTGCTTATATCATCCACTTTTATGAAGTCTACGCCCCATTGGGCATACAGGTCGATTATGCTGTTATAGTAGAGTTGTCCGTATTCGTTGTTCTTGACCAGCAGATTGTCTTTCAGCCATGTGCAAGGAGGGGTGGTATTTGCATACACCTGGTTCCAAGCTACATCTTCCGCACCGAGCAATTTATACGAAGATCCGACAACCGCTTTTGGCACTCCTCGCATAATATGTATGCCGAACTTAAGTCCCATGTGGTGGAGTGAGTCAGCCATGGCCTTAAATCCCTCGTTCTTGCCGTTTACTATTGCGGAAGGAAACCGTGTAGGCGATGGCAGATAACGTCCGTACTCATCAAGCACATAGTCCTGCGTACCGTTCTGGTTATAATTGCCGCCACCGAGTGAAGGGTGGTTGCAATACCATCTGATGTCGACTATGATGTAATTCCATCCATATTTGTTCAATCCGTGGTCTACGATGTATTTCGCATTTTGCATCGTCAAGTCCTCGTTCACACTTGAGTAGTAACAATCCCACGAGTTCCAACCCATAGGGGGTGTCAGTGCCCACGTACGAAAAGTTGCTATTGTATCGCTCTCTTGTGCGATTACACTTGACATGATCAACATTAAAGCCAGCGCAAATTTAATTCTCTTCATTTAATAGTATGTTAATGTTATAAAGTTATATAGTGATAAGTATGTCGTACCCGTAAAATATATAATGTATAATGTATAAAATGAGTAATGCCGCCTGCCTATGCCAGCAACAATAATACTTTATGTGCAAAGGTACATAAAAATTAAATAAAACATAACCGCATGACATATAAATCTGCCGTATGCATAACAATTTAGTGCAATGTTATGTATGTAAAGCAACAAAAAAGTTAATCTGCCCGAATGACATTGCGTGTCATCCTCTGTATAAAGGCTGTCGTGCAGAGCAGTGGCAAGACACTTGAATATATGGGTTCCCTATCTCTATAATTGTGGATACTCTGAGTAGATATATAGAAAAACTTTATTGAATAATAAGGGTCGCATTTGGAATTTTAGTATATTTGCATCGTATATGCCGGATATGGTTTTGCTTCCATGTATGGCATTAAACATAAGACGTAATTTTTTTAACAGGCAATATGAAGAATCTAATTTTATCATTGATGTTTATGACAACAATGGCATGTAACGCACAGACCAAATCTGCTGTGCAAGAAGTACGTGATTATCTTCACGAATGTGGCACGTTTTATATCGCAACGGTTGACGGAGACCAGCCACGTGTGCGTCCGTTTGGTGTTGCTGAAGTGTATAATGGTAAGTTCTACATTCAGACTGGCAAGAAAAAGAATGTGTTCAAGCAAATGATTGAAAACCCTAAGTTTGAGATTACGGCAGTAAAGCCTTCAGGGACTGAATGGATTCGAATCAGCGGCGAATTGGTGAACGATGACAGCCGTGAAGCTAAGGTTTATATTCTTGACCAGAACCCTGGATTGAAAAGTATGTATTCAGCTGATGATGACAACACTGCAGTTCTCTACATCAAAAACGGTGTTGCAAAATTGAGTTCTTTCACCGCTTCGGAAAAAGAAATAAAGTTCTAAGCTGAGAATCATTGGCGTTATGGGAACGATGCGAATCCTTTTTATTTGTTTGGGTAACATCTGCCGTTCTCCTGCGGCTAATGCCATCATGCAGAAGTATGTTGATGAGGCGGGACTCACTGGCAATTTCTATATAGACTCAGCCGGTATCGGACCGTGGCACGTCGGTCAGTTGCCCGACAAGCGGATGCGCCAGCATGGTGCAAGGCGAGGTTATAAGATAGACCACATTGCAAGGCAGTTCGATGCCAAGCACGATTTCAATGATTTTGACTATATCGTAGTCATGGATGACGATAATTACAATAATATTGTCCGCCAGGCTCTTGGTGAAGATGAACGTAAGAAAGTCATACGCATGGCGGACTACTTCATAAGGTACAAGGGAAGGCAGAACGTGCCCGACCCGTACTATGGAGGAGACACTGACTTCGAACTCGCTCTTGACCTCATTGAAGACGGATGCCGTGGAATACTCAATTCAAAAACCAACAAATGACAATGTAATCCATATAAAGAGTTTCCAAATAAAGAGCGGTTTCTATGCTATCAACCTCTTTGGTATTATCTTCTCTGTTCAGGAACTTAGTGCTGTGGAGTTGAACCACGAATGCATATACACCGCTCAGAAAAGGAAGTTGCTTTATATTGGCTTTTATCTTTGTTATATTCTACGGATGTTTTGCAACCGTTTCAGTCCTCCGATATTGGGGACTGAACAGCTCTCCAAAGGTTGAAAAAACAAAGGGAAAGCATAACATATGCAACATTCATTACAAGACAAACTTCGTATCATCAAGTTAGTAAAGGGCGGCATATTGCTCACGCATATTGGCGGGGGGTCATGCATCTTGACCTCCAAATTGAAGGGTGGCTGTGTCCATGATTTACATTCTTACTCTTTAGTTGCTTAAAGATATTTCTTCAAAAAAATCTCGATGACAGATATATTCTCCTTTACGTACTTCTCACCATCGTACATCTCGAAGTGGGTAGCTTCTTTTGTGATGTACAGTTCCTTATGCTCCGATGTTGAATTATTGTACATCAGCAGACCACCGTTCTTTGAAAATGCATTCTCGCCTACGATGACCAGGTAAGGCTGCTTGAGTTCGCTGATCCACTGTGTTGGGTGAAACTTTTTCCACGACAACGCACTCCATGAAACCGCATTCACATAGTTGGGTGTTGCGCCACGTTGTGTATTAAGATAATAAGCCTCACCTGGAGAACCTGCGGTAAGGTTCACGCGCTTTGCAATGCCAGTCTTCTCATACACTTCCTTGTCTTTCAGTAGTTCGCTGTTGGGTGTCTGTATAATCCTGTCCATAATAGTGAATGGCACGATGCTCACTATCGCCTTGACTCTTGGGTCATCTTTTGCACCATAAGGAATATAGCTGCCGCTACCGCAGATACCTATAGCAGCGATATGGTCCTTGTCGATGAAATCGAGAGTCTGTAAATAGCTGACGGCACTCTTAAGGTCGCTTGCCTTTACGTCGGGATCTTCAAGTCCGCGTGGATGACCTTCGCTTGAGCCTATATAGCTGTTGTCATAAACAAGGGTGGCATAACCATCATTGGCCAGCATGATAGCGTAATTGCTTTGCGGCAGTTCCTTGGTGCTGTGCATAGGCCCGGCAACGATAACAGCTTTTAGCTTGTCACCTGCTTTGCGGTTGTGTGGTTGGAACAAAATGCCCGAAAGCTTTAGTTTTAAGTTTTTGTTCTCGAATGTCACCGGAGTACGGTCTACGCTCTCTATTGGTAGTTCCGGCTCGATTAGTTTCAGTGGATCGGTGCGTGTGGGCTCAGGAAGAATGTCATCGTTGGCAGGTACTTCTACCTGAGCATATTCTGAAAGTGTTGTTGCAGTAAGGGCTGCACTCATGGTTAAATCCTTAATCTCTTTTTTCATAGTTGTATGTCTTTTATTTATTTATCCTTTGATGATGCAAAGTTAGGAACATTTTCGAAAAGTTCTTTTATACAAATTTCGTCACTATCTGCACTTTTCTACTTTTTCATTATTTTTCTGCCATTAACGATGTTGATGCCCCTGTGAAGAGATTCATGTCGTAAGCCGTCAATACCATAAATGGTAATTCTTTTATTGGCAGCATTATCTTTCACGTTATTAATTTCGGATGTTCCCGACTGCTTCTGCCAGAAGTTGACGGCATCATCGATCCATCCTTCGGCTACAGTACCAATGCCGAGTCTGAAACCGTGAGATAATCCTTGATAGGCATGGAATTCTGTAGAAATACCAAGGTTAGAAAGGCTTTGCAGACGATTCTGCATAGTTCGCCATGAGGCTATACCGTCACTTGTACCGACACAAGCGTATGTGGGTGCGTCATACTGGCTGACGGCAGAATAACCTGTATATTGCATGATTACCGCCGAGGCTTGCGGAATATCCGTTCGGCCTGTCAACCGTTGAAGGTTGCTGCGGTTACCAAGTGTTGCAGCCATGCGGGCTCCGGCGCTTCCGCCCCAAAGGGAATATCCTTCTGTACTTATCCCTATAACTGATGCATTGTCGTGGATAAACTCGATAGCTCGTACAAGGTCCTCATATGCATAACTAGGACGGTAAATGAGAGCAAAGGCATTATAGCCTTTTTTCGACAGCTCAAGTGCATGAGGATAGCTGTCCTGCATAGCTCCTACGTATGCGAAACCGCCTCCTGCATTGCATATTGCAAAAGGAGCACCTGGGTTGCCTTTAAAGAAGAACAACCCTGTATTTCTCAGTTCCGGATTTTGTGTTTTCTCTGCATCTGAATATATATTATAGAATATTGTCTCACCTTTCTCTGCGTTAGAGTGCATGTAGTTTACTATCTCGACTGTCTTGTCGGGGTCAATGTAGTTATACCAGACGAGATGCAAGTCCTCCAGTGTGTTACCGCTCCAATATCCCTCGTCAACAGGAAATATCAGTCTGCCGTAATCCTCGAAGACAGGATCGTTCATCACATCTGAAATGAGACTTGTGCGAGTATAATAGTTTTCTGTCATATCTGAATTGTTTGTAGGAAAGAACGTTGGCAGAGCATTATATACGAACTCCCATACGGAGTTGAAGTCATGTTGACCATTTGGACGCTCATGGTATGAATAAGTCGACGGACCGAATTCCGGCAACTGCATCATCGACATGCCCTGGTTGTGGGTTTGATCATAGCGTACGTCAGATGTGCCGACGGCATGCCATACGTGGAATTCATTTTTATATTGTGACGCATCTACCACTGTTGCAAGGAATGCTGCAGTCTCTGTCGGATAGGTTGCACCACCGAACATTGCTACATGCCAGTTGTCCCCACTCATTGGAAGAAAATACTTCTGCAAGTCAAAACAATATTCGAAGATATACCATGTCGTTATAGCGCCAAGTGAGAATCCACCGAAGGCACGATGGTCACGGGAAGCAACTATTGCCGCATGAAGTTCCTCACCTTTTGGTGATTGGGTTTGTGTGAGGTTGGCATAAGTTGAGTACTGACTCTCAATGGCAGGAATGAGGTCGTTTTCATACTCGTTATAGAATGCTGCCACTTCCTCTGTTGATTCTCCCCAACCCTTAGCTTCGTTATCTTTGTCCCATGTCGGTGAAACGGCGATGAAAGGGCGGACGAGTCCTTGCTGAATCATGTTGTCGAAGATGTTCTTCATCTGCTGACGGCCTGGTATTCCGAAATACTCTTGCGCTGTGCCTGTCCAACCATGCATTAAATATATAATGTCATACTTCTTGCTTGCGTCGTAACCATATGGCAGGTAGACGTAGGCAGGTTTGTAGGTCGTCGGCAGGCTGCTTTGTGTGTAGTCTTTCGACTCATAGTTCATCACTTCCACAGTGCCCTGCTGTGAGGCTACACCAAAGTATTCTTCTGGTACTGCCGCAGTTGTCTCTATTCAACTTTCCATTGATGTTGTATTACTACTGTTATTAGTGTTGTCGCCATTGTCTGTGGCTTCGTCGTTGTTGTCGGAACATGCGGCAAGGCAGAGAGCTGATATTGCCGACATGCACATAGTTAATAATGTCTTTTTCATTGTGATCTGTTTGTTTTCGGCTGCAAAGGTACATTGGTTTGTGTGAACCACAGTTGCACTAATTTCGTCTGCGAATATGATTTTTTCTGAATCGGAGTCCGACTTTTTCCGTTTCTGAAAAAATATGCTTTCAAGCGGCATTTTGTGTAAAATGCAAGAATAAAACATCGCTACCTTTGCACCCGAAAAACTAAAATAACAATTAAAACAAATAAGGACATGAAAAAGTTTTTACTCAGTTTGAATCTTATGTTGCTCATGGCAACAAGTGTCGGCGCACAGTCACGAATTCTTATAGCCTACTTCTCATGGGGCGGTAATACACAGGCATTGGCGGAGGAGATACAGCAACAGACGGGTGCCGATATGTT
This sequence comes from uncultured Bacteroidaceae bacterium, assembly GCA_964452915.1. Lineage (GTDB taxonomy): Bacteria > Bacteroidota > Bacteroidia > Bacteroidales > Bacteroidaceae > Colivivens. Next base: position 23,987 of record CAYVNW010000025.1, read on the forward strand.
CCGCATTGAACCGGTAGTGCCTTATTCCACCAATTATAATACAGTTGCTTATACTACAAGCGTCCAAGAACGTGACAACAATGCACGTCCGGCAATCAAGGACACTATTCAGAACCTCGCCGACTACGACTATATATTTATAGGAACCCCGGTGTGGTGGATGCAGGACCCGATTATTATTCACACGTTTATGGAGACACCGGAATATAATGGCTTTGCAGGTAAGACAGTCATTCCCTTCTGCACATATTATAGTGGAGCGTCTGCCGCACTGACCGATATTGTAGCAGGTACGCCCGAAGCAAACCACCTCGACGGTTATGGCACGCGCGGAGCAAGCAGCTACAATTCTTCCAATATTGCTTCATGGCTGCAGCGCATCGGAATACTGGATGTTGTAAACGGAATAAACGATTTGCAACTCACACAGAGAGACGAGTCAAAGTCTGTCTTTACGGTTGACGGAAGGCTTGTCAATAACAGTGGTATTCTCGAAGGGCTTTCGAAAGGACTGTATATTATGGACGGAAAGAAGTTTCTCGTAAGATGATGAATATATCACTATGTGGCTTGACTTTGCTCGCCATGGAAGTTTGTTCGTTATGTGACACTATGGCTTTAGTAAATGAAAACCATGCGGCCAAAGAGGTTTGCGCATCAGACTTTGATGAATTAATAAGCCAAACTGTCGCTTACCCCAATAGCTATACGCAGTCGGCTAATCATCAGGGAACGGTGACTGAAATCATCTATAATACTCGCGACTACGCCAATGGCACAGGTGCGGTACGTGCGAGCAATGCCTACATATATCTCCCTTACAGTTATGATGATAGTGGAGCCACACATTATAATATATTGTACCTCGTCCACGGACATTATGGCGATGCGTCCACTTTCCTCACAATTGAGAATGGACTTCTGCACAATGTCCTTGATCACATGATTGAGAACCACGACATTGATCCGATAATTGTAGTCACACCAACTTACAACTACGGGCAGCCCACTTCCAACTATGTTGATGCCGACCCTTATTGTCGGGCTTTGCCGCAAGAACTTGAACAAGACATTATGCCGATAGTTGAAACCCGTTACCATACTTACGCAGAGTCTGCGGACTCTGCTGGGCTGTCTGCATCCCGTGACCATAGGGCAATAGGTGGCTTCTCTATGGGTGGAGTAACGACATGGTACGCTTTGGATAAATCGCTGAACTTATTCCGTTACTTTCTTCCAATGTCAGGCGACTGTTGGTCTTTAGGAGCGTTCGCAGGAATGAACTGCCCATCTGCAACAACCGATTACTTAATTAGCAGAATCCAAGAACAAGGTTTTGCTCAGAACGACTTCTATATTTGGGCGGCAAGTGGAACTTACGATTCTGCATATCGTGAGACGCTAAACCAAATAGAAGGCATGGCTGAGAACGATTTCTTCACTTTGCAAAACCTGACGTTCCACGAGAAGAATGGTGCACGACACGAATACCTCCCAATGATGGAATACATCTATAATGCCCTGCCTTTCTTCTTCCCGCCACAAACTACAAGTGGCATAAGCTCTGTTAAAGTAAGGCCAAAGGTGGCTTCGCAGTTGTACACGATAGACGGGCGCAAAATAAACAGCATTTCACAACATGGCGTTTACATTATAAATGGTGAGAAAGTCGTTTTCTGAATTATTGTTCTTATCAACGGGATTTTGTGTAAAAGACAAACCCATGAAACGACGTACCTTTGCACTCGAAAAAATATCAATATCAATTAAAAGAATACAAATGAGAAAGTTAATTGCATTTTGCGTTGCACTGCTACTTATCGTGGCCGGTGCAAGCTGCGAAGAAAAAGGAGGAATCAAAATGAATAACAACACAGAAAAGACAGAGAAGATTCTCTTTATCAATGGCAGTCCCCGCGAGAACGGCAATACTGCTGCACTTGCCAAGATTCTGCTCGAAGGCCATGACTATGAGACTTTGATGCTCACCTACTATCGCATTAATGCATATGGACAGACATTGCCAGGCGATCAGCTTGACACTGTCATTAACAAGATGAAAGCCGCTGATATTGTAGTCATCGGCTCGCCTGTGTATTGGCACAATATCTGTGCTTCTGTCCGTACTGTCATGGAGCGTTTCTATGGAACTATCAATGAGGGGACATTCAAAGGCAAGAAACTCTTCTTCCTCTATCAGGGAGCAGCACCAACAAAGATGATGCTTGACGACGGAGAATATTCGATGAGCCGTTTTGCCGGAATGTATGGCTTCACTTACGAGGGTATGGCAAACAACAAGAGTCAGGCAAAGGAATTGAGAAGTAAGCTTTAAAGAAAGATAAAGGATGGAATACAGAATATTGGCAAAGGATAATGGCGGACTGAAAGTTTCCGCTGTAGGCATGGGATGCATGGGATTCAACCAAGCTTATCCGCCATTCCCTTCAAAGGAAGAGAGTATCAAAACTATACACCAGGCAATCGGTGAGGGTATAACCTTCTTCGACACAGCTGAGATTTATGGTAAGTTCGAGAATGAGCGTCTTGTAGGCGAGGCCTTGCAACCCTATCGTGACAAGATCGTTATCGCCACAAAGTTCGGGTTCAATGTTGCCGACACCAACTTTACAAGCACCAGTGATATGGATAACTCCGTGCTGAACAGTAAGCCGGAACACATCCGTGTGGCAGTAGAAGGATCTTTGAAGCGTCTGCGCACCGACCACATCGACCTATACTATCAGCACCGTGTAGACCCACGTGTTCCGATTGAGGATGTTGCAGGCACACTTGCCGGCCTAATAAAGGAGGGCAAAATCCTGCACTATGGCTTGTCAGAGGCATCGCCTGAGACTATCCGCTGTGCTCATAAGGTTTATCCAGTCACAGCCGTTGAGAGTGAGTACTCGATGTTCTGGCGTGAGCCTGAGACAAACGGACTGCTCGACACCCTTGAGGAGCTCGGCATAGGTTTCGTGCCTTTCTCACCGCTTGGCAAAGGAATACTCACTGGTGCGGTGAAGAAGGACGAGAAGTTCGCAAAGGACGATTTCCGCTCGACCGTTCCCCGTTTCAATAGTGAGAACCTCGACAAGAACCTCTGCCTTGCCGATTATGTCGGTGAGATAGCAAAAGCGAAGAACGCTACACCGGCACAGGTCGCCCTTGCATGGATTCTTGCCCAGAAGCCTTGGATTGTGCCAATCCCTGGTATGCGCAAGCTCAGTCGAATCAAGGAGAACATCGGCAGTGTGGACATAACATTCACACCTGATGAATTAAAGTCAATCGACGAACAACTAAAGTCCATCCAGCTCTCCGGTGACCGCTATAATGCCGCAAGCGAGGCGTTGATTGACAAGTAAAATATTAAGTTTTATAGAAGGCTTGTTGTTACAGAAATGTGGCCGCAAGCCCTTTCGCGTAATGTTATTCCAAAATAAACGGACTTTCCTCAAACTTTCTTCAAAGTTTAGATGTATCTTTGCAAGTTGTAATTTGAAAGCGAGTGCATTATGTGGAAATATTATGCGTTATTATCAGCATTCTTTGCCTCTCTTACGGCAATCTTCGCCAAAGTCGGTGTGAAAGACATTAACTCGGACCTTGCTACGGCAATCCGTACAACGGTGATACTGCTTATAACGTGGGGAATAGCATTCTTTACGATACAGGGTCACTCTTTAGGAGCATCAATAAAGGCAATACCAAGCCATACGTGGCTGTTTCTGATACTGTCAGGTTGTGCTACAGGTCTCTCATGGCTATTTTATTTCAAGGCATTGCAGCTGGGTGACGTGTCACGAGTCGCACCTATCGATAAACTTAGCGTTGTGTTAACAATCATTCTGTCGTTCATACTGTTGAACGAGCAGGTAAGTCTAAAAGTAATAATAGGAGCTCTGCTTATAACTTCAGGTAGTATCGTAATGTTGATAAAATAATGAAATTGTTGATTATCGAAGACGAGAGGAAACTCTCGGATTGTATCGTAGCCTATCTCAGTGGTGAGAAATATCTTTGCGAGCAGGCCTTCACCTTTTAGGACGCATTGCTGAAGGTCAGAGTGTCTGACTATGACTGCATACTTCTTGACCTTATGCTTCCTGGTGGTGACGGGTTGGATATTTTAAGGGAGATAAGAAGCAGGCATAATTCCGCAGGCGTCATTATCGTCTCAGCCAAAGACTCTCTTGACGACAAAATAAAAGGTTGGGAGATTGGAGCCGATGATTATCTTGTCGTGTTTCCACCGAACATTGGATAACTACTTGCAGTTTGCTCCGGCAGCAGTAATGGTTGGGTTAAAGGCGATGGGGTGAAAGTCGTAGTTCTTGGAATAGAATGCTGACTTCGGACGTCTTTTCTACGACAATTATGGCAGGAGTAGTAAATACGTTGAAACATACAACACACGTCATGCGGCCAGATGGTTCAAACAACCATTCTCGACCGTCTTGACAATCCGTCGTTTGTCAGCCTTTATCTCGGCATGAATATTCCTATGAGCAAATACGATATTGACGAGAACGATGAGTTTCGCACATCTTCGGGCAGTTCGGCAGGCATAGAGGACGCTTGGTTCTGGAATCCCTATATTGGTATTGGTGGGCGCTTTACAGCCTCGAATACAAATATTATCGTTAACGGCAAGCAGGCGGAGGATAATACCTTTGACGCAGTGTCAGGCTTGGCAGGTGTTTATGGTTCTTACCCTTTGACAAAGCGGTGGAGTGTTGGTAGCAAACTGCTCGGTGGTTATGTTCATTATCCGAAGCTTGAGCTATTAAACAATACCGTGCCTACCCGTAGTGGGATGACATTCAGTACGGGCTTGTCCACGACTTATCGTGCAGCTAACCATTATGGCCTACGACTATTCCCCGACTACAACCTCATGCCTTCACACAGCCGACATAGCAATGAGTGGATGAATACGATGACGTTAGGAACTTCATTCATGGCTTTTCTGTAAAAATGTATTTCTTAGCGGAATTTATTATAAAGGGCGTTTAGATAAATGGTTGTAACTTTGCCACAATTAATAAATAACTATTATGGAGTACAGAATATTGGGAAAGGGTAATGGCGGACTGAAAGTTTCCGCTGTAGGACTTGGTTGCATGGGATTGAGCCATGCTTACGGTGCGGCATCAAGTTTTGAGGATGCACACGACTTGCTTGCAAGTGCAGTGGATTTCGGTGTGACATTCTTCGACACGGCAGAGGTGTATGGTAAAGACATAGACCCACATCATAACGAGAAACTCGTAGGTGAGATACTGAAGCCTTACCGCAACCAAGTAGTTATCGCTACGAAGTTTGGAATATCGTTCGGCATGAGCGATGGAGAATCAGCTACACATCCTCTTATCCCAGACGCTCGTCCCGAGACAATTCGCAAGTCAGTGGAGGGTTCGCTGAAACGCTTGCAGACCGACCGCATAGATCTTTACTACCAGCACCGTATAGACCCGAAAGTTGCGCCTGAAGAGGTCGCTTCTGTTATGGCTGACCTTATAGCAGAAGGTAAAATACTGCATTGGGGTGTCAGTGAGGCAACAGAAGACTATATACGTCGTGCGCATAAAGTATGTCAGATAACAGCGATCGAAAACCGTTACTCTATGATGGCACGGTGGCATGAGAGTTTGTTTCTGACTCTCGAAGAGCTTGGCATTGGTTTTGTTGCCTTCTCGCCAATGGCTAACGGATTGCTGACCGGTAATTATGACGCTAACTCCAAGTTTGATAAGAAAACGGATTTCCGTGCTTCAATGCCGCAGTTTCAAAAGGAGAGCTTCGAACAAAACCATCAACTCATTGCCCTTGTTGAGGATATTGCCGACAAGAAACATACTACACCCGCTATGATTTCACTTGCGTGGATGTTGTCGAAGAAGGACTATATCGTGCCTATCCCCGGAACGCGCAAGATTTACCGTTTGAAGGAGAATATAGGAGCTGTCGACATACATTTGACAAAGACGGAAGTAGCCGCCATAGATGCGGTGCTCGACAAGATTCCGATGAGCCAGGTGTTTGGCGGCTCAAAGGTTGAAGTGAAGTGATTTCTGTAAAAAAGTGATTGTAAACAGACTTTTTCATAAAAGTTGATTCGTGAAAAACTATTACCTTTGCATTCGGAAAAAACAATAAAGAATACACACAATGAAGAAGAAAGTAATTCTAAGTGCCATCGCACTGACATTCGGGCTGCTGGCAGGGTCAAGCCAGAGAACCAACGCACAAGAAGCTAATGTATTACAGATTAAGAAGCAGGGAGTGTTCTCATCAGGGGGTAGTGTTACAGCACCTCTTCCCGGCGAGTATGACGCTACAAAGAACTGGATGGATCCGGAACGTAAGGGAACAACAACACACGTTGACCATGCCAACACCTTCTGTCAGATTCTAGCCAACGGGAATGGTATCCCAGTTGTGTTCCTTCATGGTTATGGACAGACAAGGACCGGTTGGCAGTCAACGCCTGACGGACGTGAGGGATGGTCGGACATATTCCTACGCAATGGCTATTCGGTATTCCTTGTAGACCAGTCTCGCCGTGGTGCCGCCGGAGCAACAGAGTATATTGTCACCGACCCGGGTGATGTATTCAGCAACGGAACGTTCAAGGTTGGCGAACAGGCTTGGTACACTCATTTCCGCATAGGTAGAGTAGCCCCAGAACGTTATGAAGGCTCACAATTTCCTTCCGGTGATGAGGCTCAGACGCAGTTCTTCTGCCAAATGACGCCAAACACGGGCAATTACGATGAGAAACTGTTTGGTAAGGCTCTGAGTGACGTACTTGCTGATGTTAGGAAGATGACAGGCAAAAAGACTGTTTACATCACTCACTCGCAAGGTGGACGGGTAGGGTGGCAGACTGATGCAGACAATATCGCTGCTATTGTAGCAGTGGAGCCAGGTGGATCTCCTGAGATCGGTTCTGCAGAGTACAAGAAGTTTCTTGATGCCAAGGTTCCAATATTGTTCCTTTTTGGTGACTATATTGAGAACGGTCCAAAAGACATACAGTCCACAAGTTTCTGGCAGGCAGTGCTAAAGATGTGCCGTGATTTCGCTGCACAATATAATAAGGATGGTGGCGATGCTAAAGTTATATATCTGCCTGACGTGAACATTCACGGCAACAGCCACTTCATGTTCGAGGAGATGAATAACAGTCAGATAGCAGATCTTATAACAGATTGGCTAAAGCAGCATAACCTATAAATTGCAAACAATGAAAAAGATATTATTAACATTAATAGGAGTATTGATTATGTCACAGAATATTAACGCACAATCGTATGGTGATGAAGGTCCTACACTGACTCCTAACGAGTTAGGACTGGTTTATGAGAACGCAATAGAGAAGAATGAACCAGGCAAGGTGAACATCCATCGTGTGAACTACAAAATTGAGGGCATAGATGTTGTTGCCAATGTCTACACTCCGGCAGGTTATACTAAAGACGGCAGTTATGCGGCTATCGTTGTTGCTCATCCAAATGGTGGCAGTAAAGACCAGGTTGCTGGGCTCTATGCTCAGAAGCTTGCTGAGGCAGGTTTTGTAACTATAGCTTTCGACGCTCGCTATCAAGGCGAAAGTAGTGGCATGCCACGTCGTACCGACAAACCTGCCAACCGCATGGGTGATATTATGGGAGCGGTGGACTACATTCAGAATTATCCGGGTGTAGACCCTGAACGTATCGGCGCTTTTGGCATATGTGGCGGTGGAGGCTATACCTTTGCAACTGGAGCCGAAGATCACCGCATCAAGGCTGTAGCTACTTTGAGTCTGTTCAATACCGGTGATGTGCGTCGTAACGGATACATGCGTACTCAGATGAATAATATTGATGAGCGGCTTCGTGATGTTTCTCTTGCTCGTCAGAAAGAGGCTGCAGGAGCAGAGCCTGAAATCATGGGCTTCACGAACATGACTCCTGATGAGGCACGCAAGATAAAGGTTGACCTATACCGTGACGGCTATTTCTATTATAGTGTAACCCATAAGTCTCCGAATGCTCCTGGCACTTACTTAAAGAGTTCCCTAATGGACATGATGGCTTGGGACGCTACCGACCACGCAGACCTAATCACCCAACCGCTGCTTATTATTGCCGGTTCAATAGCTGATAGCCGTTACATGAGCGAGGAGGCTTTCGCAAAGGCTAACCACACAGTCGACAAGGAACTCTTCATAGTTCCTGGCGCCACACACATTCGTACTTATTTTGTCAAGGAGTATGTCGATCAGATTGCAGACAAACTTAAGGATTTCTTCACGACCAAATTGGTTACAAATGAATAAGACTAAGAAAACTGGATTATTATCTGTCCTTGCTGTGCTGTCATGTCTGACCGTGACAGCGCAGCAAGCTATGCCTTTCATGTATGGTGATCTTTTACCAAAAGAGGCTTTTCATGGTGAAGCATACATCAACAATATCATTGCCAACGACACAGTGTTCAACTTTCCGCAGACAAACATCATTACGTTTGCTCCAGGATCTCACAGCAATTGGCACCGGCACGGTGGCATGGACTTGCTTGTTGCAGGCGGAGTAGGCATCTATCAGGAGGAAGGCAAGAAGGCACAAGTACTTAGGAAGGGCGATGTAGTTCATATTCCGGCAGGAGTCCGTCACTGGCACGGATCATTTCCTGGCGAATGGTTCCAGCAGATTGTCATCTACGATAATAAATGGAATGATGGAGTAAATTATCACGATGCGGACAATATTATCACAGATACGTATTATGCTAATCTTGACACTATAGACCGCAATCATCATAACTCGTCAGACATAAGTATGTTCGCACCTGGTGATTCACTCCTGAAGCTACCTACATTCACCGGAGATGTTCGCTTGTCAAACACATTGAGTGATGACAACGCTTCCGGAGCACCATCTATTCACAACGTAGTATTCGAAACAGGTGTCTACAACGCATGGCACGAGCATGCCGGTGGCCAGATACTTATAGTTACCGATGGTGTTTGCTATCATCAGATTGAGGGTGGAAAGGTTGAAGTCCTGCATCCGGGCGATGTGGCAAAGTGTCCTCCTGGCGTAAAGCATTGGCATGGAGCTGCTCCTGGCTCCCGTATGGCACATCTTGCGACCAATACCAACCCCGATAGGAAAGGCGTAAAATGGTACGACTTCCTTAGTAAGGAAGATTATGACAAAATAGCTAAATAACACATTACAATGAAAGACTTTACATTCAGAAATGATACAAGACTATACTTCCTCAATGATATTCGAGAGACGTTAGCAGAAATCATAAATGGTCATAGGGTAATAAATGTCAGACGATGATATTCTTATGGATATCAAGGCGATGTTCTATATCGTAAGAAAGGAGGAACTGCAATCAGAGATTGATGAAATTACGATTTATTTAAAAGATAAGCATGCAGATGAATTATTGAAGAAACAGGCTACTTTGTCAATGAAAGCACTCAAAGCAGCATTGTACCTCAATTATGATGGCGGGACGAAGGAACGCCCCAAGTTCGTAAAGGATGATTTGTGGAAGAATAGGGATGCCGTTGTAACAGAATATCCGGTTGTACTATCTACCACGTTTTCCGCTATATCCAGTCTGCCAGGTCATGTGTTTGACTATCTCATTATGGACGAGGCATCACAAGTGCCTGTAGAGTCTGCTGCTATAGCTTTGTCATGTGCAAGGAATGCTGTCATTGTCGGTGATCAGAAACAACTGCCGAATATCATAACCGATGACGATAAGGAGAATATAGAGGAATTGAATGTGGCATACAAAATCGATGATAGATATAATTGCCTAAAGAATAGCTTCCTATCATCAATAATAAAAGTGTTCCCTAATGTGCCACAAACCTTGTTGAGAGAACATTATCGATGTGCTCCGATGATAATAAACTTCTGTAACCAAAAATTCTATGGCGGTGAATTGATTATAATGACAAAGGAAAGTGACGAACACATACCCATTAAAGTGATAAGGACTGTAAGGGGTAATCATTCACGAAGCATCAGCTCTAACGACAAAGTATATGTATTCAATCAACGAGAAGTGGATGAGTTCATGCGTCTAAAGGATGTCAATCCCGATATACCTTTGGAGAACATAGGTATCATTACTCCATACAAGGGGCAAGCTTTACGTTTTAAGGATACGGTACAAGATGGTCGTTTGGAATCCGACACTATTCATAAGTATCAAGGTAGGGAAAAGAACATCATCGTTATGAGTACTGTCGCTGACCAGTATAATGATTTTGTTGACAATGCCAATCTAATCAATGTTGCTGTTTCGAGAGCTAAGAAAGAGTTTATTCTCATAACCAATGGCAATGACAACCCCAAGGAAGGCAACATCAAAGACCTTATTGGCTATATCAACTATAATCATGGCAAAGTAGAGGACAGTAGTCTGCACTCAATCTTTGACTTGTTGTATTCAAGCTATACAGAGCAAAGGAAATCTTATCTGCAAGGGAAAAGCAATGTCTCTGAATTTGACTCAGAAAACATAGCTTATAATGTCTTGTCTTCCATTCTGAAAAAGAATGACGACCTGTCAAGTCTTGAAGTCATTCCTCATTATCATCTGAATGCATTGATTAATGACACTTCACGGCTTACTGAAAATGAATATAAGTTTGCCCGAGCATCTTGGAGCCACGTTGACTTTCTGATAGAAAACAGAGTTAGTAAACAGCCCGTACTGGTAATCGAAGTTGACGGCTTTGCCTATCATCATAAAGGAACAAAACAAGCTGAGCGGGATAAACTGAAAGACTCTATACTGAAAAAGTATAGTATACCATTACTTCGCCTTTCTACTGCTGGTAGTGGCGAGGTAGAGAAGATAAAAAAGGCTATAGAGGAATATGTGTAAGCAACCGATAGTCTGATGAGTGGAACATTATGATTATTTCCATAACTTCAGCCTCTGACGTTGTGGAGTTCCTATAGCATTTACGTTTTTGTGTGTCCTTAATAGCATATTTACTTCCCTGTGCGTCAAAAACTTTGCAAAAACCATCTGCCATACAGAAAATTTCAGTAACTTTGTCCTCTGTGATCGCAGCGAATAATCGTGCAAGTTAGATGAGCAGAGACAAGCCACAGTTTGATTCTATGCTATGACGTAGCCGATTATCTGCAAAGCGAATGTGTTGCTATGCATCTACGAGTATAGTTATTAACTGATATGGACAACCCTGATAACGGATATTTGGATTTTGAAGCCTACGAGCGGGCGAAAGAACCGCATACAAGGCAAAAAGCGTATTATTGGAGTACTGCGATAGGACTTCAGAAGGTTGATGGATTGTCTACTTCTGACTACTTGAAGGAAACTGCCAAGCGGAATATTGAAGGTGAAATTTCGATTGACGAGGCTCAGAAACTTATTACAAATTATTATCATTCCAAGAAGAACAGAACTCCTGATGATGATGAAATGGAAGAAGCTGATTTGGCTTCAGCGCATATCAGCAAGATTCTTTCAGAGCCTTCATTTGCTTTCAGTCTTGTTGGTCTGACATCTATACACAGAAGGATATTTGAGGGTATCTTCAAGTTTGCAGGAAAGATACGTGACTACGATATAACCAAGAAAGAATGGGTGTTGCGTGGTGATACTGTTCTCTATGTAAATGCGGAAGATATAAAACGAGCCATTGAATACGATTTGGAGCAGGAACGAGATTTCGACTATCATGGATTGTGTATGACTGAAGTTGTGAGCCATATTGCGAAGTTTGTCTCAGGTTTGTGGCAGATACATCCTTTTGGTGAGGGGAACACACGAACTACTGCGGTTTTTACCATTAAGTATCTTCGCTCTGTTGGTTTTAAGGTGGAGAATAATCTTTTTGCAGAGAATAGTTGGTACTTCCGCAATGCATTGGTACGTGCCAATTATCGCAACGCTGCGAAAGGCATTGATCCGGATATACATTTCCTTGAAATTTTCTTTCGCAACTTGCTGATGGGAGAGAATAACGAGTTGAAGAACCGCTACTTGGTTATCAATACTCCTTCTGAATGGCAAAATGATAGTACTACCCCCACAACTACCCCCACAACTACCCCCACAAGTTCTGCTAATCAGTTTTTGACGGACAATGAAACTGTAAAAAGGCTGGTAATGGCAATAGGAGAAACAAAGTTGTCGGTAAGGGAAATGATGAAAGCTGTAAAGCTGAAGGACAGAAAGAATTTCATGCAATATTCATTATCTCCTGCAATTGAGTCAGGATTCGTTCAAATGCTTCATCCCGAAAGTCCAAACCATCCCCGTCAAAAGTATCTGCTTACAGTCAAGGGCTTGGCATTATATCAGGAATTGATGAATAATAATGGTAATACCTAAGCAGTTGTTGCTGCCGTGGCTGTTTGCAGAAGTGGCATGGGATAGAGAAGGGCAGACAGCTGACCCTGAAAGAGTAAGACTATATCACGCAAGTCATCATGGAAATATTTTGCAAGTGAGAGCAGAACCAAGCTTGCTTGAGTTATGCCGAGCGAAGCTAAATATTATGCAATGGCTGCACAGACATTACTAACAGTATAAGATGAAAGTCAATCACATCGGCATTAACTGCCAAGACATTGAAAAGGTAGGTGTGTTCTTCATGAAATACTTTGGAGCGAAGGAAGGAGCAAGGTATCACAATCCAAGAACTGGGTTACTTTCTCTGATGCTGGATTTGCCAGATGGTGGTGCCAGACTTGAGCTGATGGCCTGGCAGAATCCTTATGATGCAATATATCAATAATAACGACAAGTAATAATAAATAATATGAAGAAACTATTGTTTTTCATTATGTTTTTCCCCATTCTGTCTTTTGCCAATGGAAAGACAGACAATGGAATAAGACTGAATCAAGTAGGTATGTACCCAGGTCAGGAGAAAATCGCGGTAATAGAGAATGGCAAGTATGGCGAGCCTTTCAAGATTATCAGCGACAATGGCGATGTGGTCTTCGAAGGCAGGACTTCGAGAGTCGCTACTTCTCCGTGGTCGGGCAAGCAGCGGGCCATAGCTGACTTCTCGTCATTTGACAAGCGCGGAAGCTACAAATTCGTCTGCGGCAATGATACTGCTGCGTTTATTATTAATGACCATGCGCTTGACAAGATTGCCACAGGGCTGCTCCATGCATATTATATCTTGCGTTCCGGCATACCAATTGAGGAACAGTATGCCGGTATATACAAAAGAGAACTCGGTCATCTAGATACCCATGTGCTCGTGCATGAAAGCGCAGCTACAAAGACTCGCCCGACAGGAACTGTAATCCCATCACCTTTCGGATGGTACGATGCCGGTGACTACAACAAGTATATTGTCAACTCGGCATTTACCATAGGGCAGATTCTGATTGTCTATGAGGTGAACAAGGATTTTTTTGTCAAGCAACATCTCGATATTCCAGAGAAAGACAATTCAACTCCCGACGTTCTTGATGAGATGATGTTTAATCTGAAATGGATGCTTACGATGCAAGATCCCGCTGACGGCGGTGTCTACCATAAGTTGACAACGCCGGATTTTGAAAGTACAGTAATGCCTGTTGACTGTCACCAGACGCGCTATGTTGTTGAGAAGACAACTGCCGCCACTCTTGACTTTGCCGCGGTCATGGCCCTTGCTTCAAGAATCTTCGAGGGTAATACAGATTACCCTGATTTCAGCTCAAAGGCAGCCGATGCTGCAAAGAAGGCATGGACGTGGGCGATTGCGAATCCTCAAGTCTATTATGACCAGGCTGAGATGAACAAGCAATTCAAACCAGAGATAAACACCGGCGCATATGATGACACCAACGTCGAAGATGAATTCTTTTGGGCAGCCACGGAATTGTATCTGCTCACAAACGAAAAAGAATATCTGTCAAAGGCTCATGAGTATGCTCCCGAAAATTTTGTCTCACCGGTATGGGGCAACGTCGCTGGCCTTGCCCGTTACGAGTGGGCCATAAGCAATGATGGTGATTGCCTTGTGGAAGAAAGCCGTAAGCAGATTGTCGACTATAGTAACGGAAAGGGCAGCAGTGTCTTTACTTCGTGTTTTCAGACCCCAAGTGGCAATGTCGCAAGTGATTTCTGCTGGGCAAGTCTTGCCGAGAATTTTGCAACGCCCGGCATAACATTCCTCTTTGCATATCATTTGACTGGCGACAAACGCTACATAACAATGGCACAGGAAAATGCCGACTATATTCTCGGTCGGAATGCCACGGGTTATTGCTTCATTACAGGATACGGTCAAAAGTCGCCGCTTAATCCTCATCACCGAATCTCAAGTGCTGACGGGATAGACGCCCCTGTTCCTGGACTGCTTGTAGGTGGTCCAAACGCAAGTCAGCAGGACAAGGAATATATCAATTTTTGGGGTGGTTATCCTTCTGATTATCCCGATGAGTCATACGTAGACAGCAAGTTCTCATATGCTTCGAACGAGATAGCCATCAACTGGAACGCAAGTGCTGTCGGACTGTTTTCTTGGCTTGTGACTTTGCAGGATTGAAATAAACAAGTTTATTTTGTATTGCGTTCGATTTGCACTATATTTGCATCGTGTATGCCGGATTGGGTTATGTTCCGTGTATGGCATTAAACGTAAGATGTTATTTTAAAATAGACAATATGAAGAATTTATTTTTATCTTTGATGATCATGACAGCAATGGCATGTAGTGCACAGACTAAGTTGGCTGTGCAGGAGGTGCGTGACTTTCTTCACGAGTGCGGCACATTTTATATAGCAACAGTTGATGGCAACCAGCCACATGTACGTCCGTTTGGAGTCGCGAAGTGTATAATGGAAAACTCTACATTCAGACTGGCAAGAAAAAGAATGTGTTCAAGCAGATGATAGCCAACCCTAAGTTTGAGATTACGGCAGTAAAGCCTTCGGGGACTGAATGGATTCAAATCAGCGGTGAATTGGTGAACGACGATAACCGTGAAGCTAAAGTTTATATCCTTGACCAGAACCCTGGATTGAAAAGTATGTATTCAGCTGATGATGACAACACTGCTGTCCTATATATTAAGAATGGGGTTGCCAAGTTGAGTTCTTTCACAACTCCTGAGAAAGAGATAAAATTCTAAACTCCAAAATCATTGAAGTCATGGTAACAAAGCGCATCCTTTTTATTTGTTTGGGCAACATCTGCCGTTCTCCTGCGGCTAATGCCATCATGCAGAAGTTAGTCGACGATGAGGGACTAACCGACGATTTTTATATTGACTCTGCCGGTATCGGTCCATGGCACGTAGGACAGCCTGCTGACAAACGAATGCGGAGGCACGGCGCAAGGCGAGGTTATAAGATAGACCACATTGCAAGGCAGTTCGATGCCAAGCATGATTTCAATGATTTTGACTACATCGTAGTCATGGATGACGAGAACTACAAAAATATTATCTGTCAGGCTCTTGGTGAAAATGAATGTAAGAAAGTCATACGCATAGCGGACTACTTCATAAAGTACAAGGGAAGAAATGACGTGCCCGACCCGTATTATGGAGTAGACACTGGCTTCGAACTCGCTCTTGATCTCATTGAGGACGGATGCCGGGGAATACTCAATTCGGAAACCGACAAATGACGATGGTAATCCATATAAAGAGTTTCCCGATACAGGGCAGATCCTACGCCATCAACATCTTCGGAATCATCTTCTCAATGGGGCACACCTCTGCACATTTTCCGCAAAGCTTGCACAACATTCTCGCTCTCGGAGCCATACCTGTCATAGCTTTCTTGTATGGTCGATTGCCTTGCACCTCCGATTACATCTCATTGCCTGCCTCCATCAATGACTGAATGGTTTTGCCAAAGGAGATAAGTTCTTCCATATCGCTTTTGTCGGGTCTGTCCGCTCCATACTTTCTGATGATGCTGTGTTCAGCGGAAGCACTTATGGCAGTTGCAGCTACCACCTTATAACTTAACTCACGGGCAAGGTCGGTAAGTTCGAGCAAGGCATCGTCAAAATCTCGGTTGCCGAACACCACCACGCACACGCATTGGGCTCCTCCCGAAGGAATCAAGCGGAGACGTTCGGCTGCCAAGGCGGGTATGCGACCTCCATCAACGGACATGGCGATGAGCACCCTATCGTCTGCACAACGCTTAAAACTCGTCTGCGCTGAACTTAGGGAAAAAAGGTCAACGAATACCTTCTCGTCCGTCAGACCTTGGCAGACGGCATCTGCTACAGCACGTGTCCTGCCAGTTGGGCTGAATGTTAGTTCTGTTATGTTCCTGATCCTGGTAAACAGTCTTCTATGTCTTTTATCTTTTTGGCAGGCACGCCTCCAACGATGGTTCTTGGTGCCACGTTCTTTGTAACTACAGCTCCAGCTGTCACTATTGCGCCTTCGCCAATAGTCACTCCAGGAAGAATGGTTACATTTGCCCCTAGCCAAACCTTATCCTCTATGACTATGGGCTTGAACGCCATGTCGCCACGATGTTCGGGGTCGGGGTTGTGATTGATGGTGCAGAGTGTGGCGTTATGCCTAAGGAGATAGTCGTTTCCGATGCGGATGCCGCCTTGGTCCTGAAGCTTACATCCTGCGTTGATGAAGGTGCGTTCACCCACGATGGTGTTCTTGCCAAAGTCTGTATTGAAAGGAAGGAACAAACCTACGGTTTCAGGTACTTCAATTCCCCAGAGTTCATAGAGCAAGTCACGCAGTTCTTCGGGCGTGTGGTACTTGTTGTTGATCTCCATCGTGATGTGGATAGCCTCTTGACTCATTCTGTGCATCAGCAGATGCGCCGGTTGACTTTTTTGTCCAAAGCCTTGCTGGTCGCTCTCTATGCAACCTCTATGGACGAAGACGGGAATAGAACAGATCGTGTCATTCAACTGCTTGAAGTCGTCAGCAGAGAGCACCACATTCCATGCACCGAGGTTTTCAAGGATGCGCTCCTGATTTTTTGAGCCAGGGATGGGAACCACATTTTCGTGCTTGTTGAGCATCCTGGCCTGACAGATCTGCGCCATGGTAGCCTGCTTCTTGTCGTCATACTCCTTGATAAGAGCGAGAATTGGTTGATTGCTTTCGATGTTCTCCTTCGAAAACAGCGGAACAAACTTGCGAACATCATCCCCATGACTGAAGTCAGTCTGGGTGTTGACCTTACCGGAGAGCAGTTTGCTGGCGATAGGAGAGAACGGAACAACCGTAATGCATTCCGTCTCACAGTATGGGAAGATTTCGTTGTCGTAGTCACGCTCTACCATGTTATAGATATTCTGTACGGCTCCGAGAGGGATTATCTCGTTTGCCTCACGTATCTGCTTCAATGCAGACATGAGACATTCCCCATTCGCAAATGAGCTCTTCCTCGATGAGTCGTACCATCACTTCGGCAATCTCACTTAGTGGCACAAGTTTATTGGTGCGGTGGAGGTAATAGAGGTCAATGTAATCGGTACGCAGACGTTTCATGGATGCCTCCAGATGTCCGCGGATGACATCATAAAGAGGCTCGCTTTTCAGTCACTCCACGTCTTCTTTCAGGTGGTATTTGGTGGCAACAACTACCTCCTTGCGGAAGCCTTTGAGAGCTTCGCCTACCAGTTCCTCGTTGTATCCGAACCAAAACTGTTGGTGTCCATAGACCTCTGCCGTATCGAAGAAGGTGCAGCCAAAGTCAGCAGTCTTGCGAATGGCATTTATGCTGTATTCACGCTCTGGAACTTTGCCGTAGCCGTGTGATAGCTCCATGCATCCCATGCCAACAGGTGAGACGCTGAGTGAACGAATCTTTCCTGTCTTCATTGTATAAACTTATTCTTGTTCCATGGCTTCCTTCGCCTGCATAGTCGGCAGTTATGGGAAACTGACCACACAGAATGCTGACGGCATCATCGTCGATGTGCTCAAACTCAAGCAGAAAGCCATCTTCTGTTTGGGACAGTTCCCATACGGATAGACTGTTTCCATTCATAACGGTCGTGATGGAATCCTTGAGTTGCCATATTTCGGTATAGTTGTCGATGTTCATCGGTTTTGGGAACTTAATGGACTACAACCTCCAGATACCTGTTTCCGTTCATGCTGTCGTAGGAGCCTTTCGGCTGCTCTATCTTATGGGTACGTTTAGCGTCATTCCATTGGACGAGTGTCGTGCGGAATGCTCCCTGCTTATAGTTGTAATTGTCGCCTTCGTCCTCGTACAGTTCGTATTCGGCATCCTTGCCCGGATAGATATGGAAAGTCAGGTTGCCACCAGCCGACTCTTCGCTTTGTTGTATGATAGGTCCCATTGGGATGATGCTTCCGGCACGCACGAAGACAGGGATTCGGTCGATGTCCACCTGCGTAGTAACGGTCTGTCCGCCCTCGTAATGTTGGTTGGTATAGAAGTCATACCATCCTCCTTCTGTCTCGGGAAGATAAGTCTGCTGCTCGACCACGTCGGGCTCTGTGATAGGACTGATGAGTAGCGCCTTGCCGAACATATATTCCAGCGGATGGCGGAGCGCTTCCTTATCGTGGGCAAAGTCGAATATCAACGGACGCATGAGGGTGCGACCCTTCCTTGACACCTCCGAAGCCTCCGTATAAATATAAGGTAGAAGCTGGTAGCGCAAGTTGAGTTGGCGGCGAATCACCTCTTCGGCTTCAGCCCCGTAGCGCCAAGGCTCAGTCTCCGACATGTAGCCATGGATGCGCATGACAGGTAGGAACGTGGCCACCTCAATCCAACGGAGCATGCGATGGATGTAAGCCTTGTCGGTATATTGGTTGGTAGGACGGAAGAATCCACCCGCGTCGAAGGTCCACCAAGGATGTCCCGCAGCCATCAGTCCCAGACCTCCGAGAATCTGATGGCGAAGCGTGGTCCAGTCGTGTCCCACGTCGCCCGACCAAAGTGTGGAACCATAGCGATGGATTCCCGGGAAACCGCTACGCGTCAGAATCATGACACGTCGCCCCGGATCATCCTTCTGCAGTCCCTCATAGACAGTACGGCTGACAAGCAAAGGATAGGCGTTGCGCATCTGCTCGCCAAGCAGTCTGCCACGATCGAGCGTACGTCCCACAAGGTCGTCGTTCTCGGGTTCCGTAGCATCCTGCCACCAAGCGTCTATGTTGTAGCGCAACAGGCTGTCGCGCATGTTCTGCCAATAGTATTCCGCTGCATCATGATTGAAGAAATCCACCCACGACGTGCCGGGAATGAAATAACCTCGGGCGTCGAATCGTTGGCCGAGAGGCGACGCGATGTCAATCTTCGACCAGACGGAGAGCATTAGGTGTATGCTGAGCGAGTCGTGCAGCTGAGCCGTCAAGTCGGAAGGAGATGGATATTGTGTGCGGTCGAACTCCATCGAGTTCCAGCCATGGTCGCCCCAATATTGCCAGTCCTGCACAATCATGTCGATCGGCAGCTGACGGCGGCGGAACTCACGCGCATTATCTAAAATTTCAGCAGATGAGTGGTAACGCTCGCGGCAATGGATGAATCCCAAAGCCCAGCGAGGCATCAGAGGCACTCCGCCCGTTATGTTGCGGTAAGAACTGATAATCTCGTCGGGACTTCCCGTTAGGATCGTGTAGTCCACGCAGTCGCTTACTGGAGACGAGAAAGTCGTGGTGGCATCCATGCACCGGTAGTAGATGATGGGACTGTCGTGGTCGGTAAGGATGGAGGTGATGGCGTGACGGCCTTTCGTCAGACTCACGCGAACGGGATAAGTAGGAGGAAACCAAGAGTTTTCCCAATCCACCAACTGCTTGCCGTCAACTGAGATATTATACCGGCTTCCCATGCCACGACCTACATCGAGGAGCAGACAATATTCGCCGTCTTGAGGGATGTCGAGTGTGCCCGCATAAACATGGTCGCGTCGGCGTTCAATCACGCCACCCTCGGTTGATGTGACGTTCACATCTTCGGCTTGATTCGAAACGATCTTCAGCGTTAGACGCAGACTGTCAGTAGGCGGGTTGAAGTCCACTCGTCCGTAGTTGTTCCACACGATTCCGTAGCCGTTGCTCGAAAGCATGACAGGCATGGAAATCTGGGTATTCACCTGCGTCAGCCGACGGGTCATGCCGGCTAAGTCTGAGAGTCCGTCCTGAAACTGTCCGAGTCCCCAGAGACTTTCTCCGTCATCAAGCGACAGCTTCAGTCTTGCCTCATGCGTGGGCTTGCCATGAATAGCCGACGGGAGAAGTTGTTGACTGAGAATGGTGGTCAGCACGCGCCCTTTAGCGTCGAGGATGGTAAGGGTGCCGTCTTGGTTATTTACCGCCACCTTGAACGATGGCTTCACCTGCTTGGACGCAGGACTTGTGTAGAGCAGACTTGGCAAGGTATCGACGGGTGTTAACTCCGGATGGAACTGGACGCGGAGGGCGTTGTCTGCTAGAGGCGTGAGCACTAGATGCCCGCCCGCAACCGTCATCTCCTTCTTGCGGCTGATGGATTCCTGGCCCGATGCGCTTAGACAAAGGACCATACTTGCGATGAGCAGGAATAGTGTTTCTTTCATATCTCGGTAATGTTTAGCTTATTTTTTCTTCTTCAAAAAACTTTTTTCTATCGCTAACGATTGGGTCAAGGTTGTCAAGTGCTCATCCTACTAGTTGGTGCATGTGTGGCAGAAATGACTGAGCTCTGTCTGTGAGAGAGTATTCCACACGGGGCGGCACTTCTGAATATGCTTTTGCGCATGACAAATCCGTCTGCTTCCAGTTCATGGAGCGTCACACTCAGCATCTTCTGAGATATGTCGCCTATGCTCTTGTGCGGTTCCTTGCAGCGCAATGTATGATCTTCAATCTCAAGCGCACGCAGCACAAGAAGAGTCCATTTGTCACACAGTCTGCCAAGGACGTTCCTTACAGGACATTCTGGAAAGACAGGACCTATGATTTGATTCCTTGTCATTAGTCGTATTGTTGCAGTTACTAACTTTTCGACCGCAAAGATAATGATTTTCGATTGACCTACAAAGAAATAAGGTCACGAAAGCCCATTTTGAGCCCTTATGACCTTTGTTTTTTTTAGTTTTTTGATTTTTTGTCGATGTTTGCGCCGTGAATTAGTAACCAATAGTGAAACGCTCGTAGTGGTGAGCAGGCTTCTTCAACTCGTTGACCATGCCAATACCTTCTACCAAATTCCTGTTGGTGGTAATGGCATCCCAGTAGTGTTTCTACATGAATATGGACAGACAAGGATTGGTTGGCAGACAACGCCTGATGGACGTGGGGGATGGTTGGACATCTTCCTACGCAAGGGCTATTCAGCATTCCTTGTTGACCAGCCTTGCCGTGGTGCAGCCGGATCTACTGATAAAATTGTCATTGCCCCGGGCGATGTCTTCAGCAATGGAACGTTCAAGGTTGGCGAACAGGCTTGGTACACACATTTCCGTATCGGGTGTGTGGCTCCCTGATGATATGTTCGGCTGAGTTCGGTGTAAGGCTGTTGTCGGATTCCAATGGCAGGAGCAAGTCCTGTTCCTGCTGGTTACGCATAGCCAGATCCTGCTCCACTTCGGGGTGCAGGGCAATGCTGATGCGCTCCTTGCTATTCAGCGATTCCAATGTGACTTTATCGGAATACTCATTTTGAATGACATTGTCCAGAATCTCCAGACGTTTCTCAACCGGATGCTTTTCAATGGAATTGGATGCCAGTGCGGATAATTCCGCATCTGTGATGTCATAGACCATATCGGCATGGACTTGTTCCGATTGTATGGTCAGGGTCTTTTCTTCTTTGTCTACGAGTATACCGTGTGACGAAAGGCATTCCTGCCATTTCTCATTGGAGAAATAGACGGGTGAGG
>CAYVNW010000026.1:0-43636 GCA_964452915.1 uncultured Bacteroidaceae bacterium
CCGAGATACAGTAGTAACGAGTAGTGTTACATACCCTGTCAACCGACCAATTTTTTGATGATAAACAGAAAAACACGTTCAGTTAATATTCCTAATCAAGATTTACAGCGTTCAAACTTGAGTATTGAAAAAAAAATGCTCGGAGCATGAAGTTGGCTGATTATTTTTTACTATCTTTGCAGACGAAACACATCTACTGCTTATGGAAAATCCGTCCTGTATGCTCTGCAATACTATCCCGGATGGGAGGTATCTTTTTGACTTCTGCTTTGATTGTCATGTTCATATAAAAATATAAAGAATATGGGCTTTGATAAGACAAACATGATAATCGACCACGATCTGCGCCGCTTGGGTACGGATGAAACTGCCAACATGGTCGCTCACATTCTGTGCTATCAGGGACAGATGGACTTTCTGTTCGATAGCAGACCATTTACATTAGAATCTCATTGCGGCATGATAGTTGCTGTGCCGCGGTTGCTTGAGAACATGAAGCCTTCGGCTGACTTTAGAGCAAGTTGCATTTACGTGACTATGCCTTATCTGGAATACTGTTCGCCAAAGAACAACTATGGCACACGTGGCACCCTGTCATTGTTCGAGAACCCTGTCATGCACCTTAACGACGAGCAGTTCGAAAGGCTGAGTATGGATTTCCGCTATATGGAATACCGTTACAATCTGGATGACCACCGTTTTCAGGATGACATCATGTATTGCTGCACACAAGCACTGTTCCTTGACTATTTCGACTTCCGTGCGTCGGAACTCGGTGACGACAAGGAACCGGTGTCAGAGCAGAGTGCCTCGATAATAAGCCGTTTCATGGCTTTGCTCAATGACGGCAACTATATCAAGCACCGTGAGGTGACGTGGTATGCCGACAGGCTGTTCGTAACTTCCAAGTATCTTTCTGAAGTTTGCAAGAGCGTCAGCGGAAAGGCCGCCAACTATTGGATAAACCGATTCGCTACTATCCACATACGCAAGTTGCTGCGTGAGCGTGATATGACATTCACTCAGATTGCCGACATGTTCGAGTTTTCGTCGCCAGCCTACTTCAGCCGTTTTGTGCAAAAGAACCTTGGAGTAGTTCCATCGGCTTTCAGACAATAATAAAGAGCCGGTCGCTCTAAAGCAATGGCCGGCACTTTTATCCTTATATTTATTACTTTATGCGACTTTCCCCTTGTTGTAATCTATCAGATGCTCTATTCCAAAGTCATGTCTGAGCCGCATTTTCATGACATTCTCGTCCCTGCCGTCGTGTCCTGCGAAAATATAGCTTATCTGCATATCTTCCAGAAATTCCAAGTAGTCTGCACTGACTTTCTCGCCGATAACGACGATTATGTTGTTCCCGTTGATTTTGTTGGATGAAAATTTTACATCACCTTCAGGAACAAGAACCACTGTCTGAATATCCGAACTGCAATCGCCAACAAACGTATGTAGTTGGTCGGGGAATGCTTTGTGCCGGCAGCAACCATCGTAACGGTCTTTTACGATTTCCTTTATAGCCGATTCGTCCACTAATAAGGCGGTATTATTTTGATTTTCCATAACTTACGAATTACAGATGTCTTTCTAAGAAATCCTCGATAATAGAAACATTGTCCTTGACGTACTTCTTTTTTCATAGTTGTATGTCTCTTGTTTGTTTCCTTGTTTTCGAGTGCAAAGTTACGATGATTTTGAACAATGCCTTTTATACAAAATACGTGTCAATCTGCACTTTTCAGACTTCTCACCGCTCTCTGGTATTCTTTCCATTTATGTGGTGTGGACACAGGAAAGCTCAAGGCATGCCATACACACATTTACATACTACAAGTGCTCTTTCTGCCGGCGGATGGGGAGTTTGTCCGCTATGCGTTGCAGATTCATGATGGCACATGACAAAAGCCAGACGTATTTGGGATTGGACGTGATACACAGCAACTTGAACAGACGGTGGCGGTAGGATTTACGGTGACTCAAGTGGAGCCACGGATATAAGTATGCCCGAAACTTCGCAAGCAATCCCTTTAAATCCTCTTTTTCTGTATGCGGATAATAGAATATGCCTTCTATTGCCCAATCGACGTCTTCTTTTGCTTCCTCTTCCAATATCTTCTTTCTTTCACTCTTATCCAAGTTGCTTGTCAGTGCAAGCATGTTTTCGTATAGCTTTACTGATGTGTAGAGTAGGGTAGAGGTGCCATAGGTCTTCCTTGCATCGGGCATATAGTAATGATATGCTGCATGTGATGTCGTTCTCACCTTATTTATATATAGGGAGTAACGCATGATGAAGTCGGTGTCCTCACAACGCGAAAGTCGTGTGTCGAACAGTAAGTTGTGTTTCCTGATGATTCCGGTTAGGAACAAGGCGTTGCAACATGAGCCGAACAGTCGTGTAGATCGTGCGATACAGGCTGGGTCGGTGGTTGTGACATCTTTTATGCCGAGTGTCGATGTTGCGCCTCCGTTCCGGTGCATCTGCATGTCTTGTATACATAATTGTTCTCCATCACTATTATCAACGAACGTTTGCAGGAAGTCGTTGCCTACCCAATCATCTGCATCGATAAATGTGACGGACTCTCCCTTTGCTTGTGCCAGTCCGGTGTTGCGTGCGCTGCTTACCCCTTGTTTTTGCTGACGGAACAGTCGAATGCGGCTATCGCTCTTTTGGTACTCCTCACATATTGCAGCACTGTTGTCCGTACTTCCGTCATCCACCATTAATGCTTCCCAATTGGGATAGGTCTGTGACTGCAGGCTCTCAATGCACCTGCTTAGCGTTGCCTGTTCGTTGTGGAATGGAACGATGACTGATATCATGAGAATGACGGTGTCTGTTGTGTGTTATATGAAATAGCTTGCAAGCAAGTATTGAGTATAGTCGTTGTTACGTACAGCTTGGTCAAATGCCTCCAGTTGTTTGTTTGCCTTGCCTGTTGGAAACAGGGTCTCTGCTGTGGCGCACATTGCGGAGAAGTAAGCATGCGCCGTATCCATGTCGAGCGAGCTGATCCGTGGACCGGACATTTTCATAGTTGTCAGGAAGCTGTCGTAGATATTGTTGTCGTACTGAATGCCAAGTGTCTTTATGTCGGACAGCAGTTGCTTAACCACCCACCAGGCATCGAGTGTGGCATAGTTGTGCATTTCCTGAGAAGTGAAATTGCCCTTGTGCTGGCGGTAGTAGTATACGGTGTCGCTGATGGTTGACATTTTGTGAGTTTGCGGATAGAGGATCATGCTCATTAGAGTGTCTTCGTAGCGGTAGCCCTCGGGGAATCCTACATGTTCGAACATCTGTGCCTTAATGAGTTTTGCCCATGGATACCCCGACAGTAGGGTGCTATAGTCCCGGTCGGAATGTGTGACAAGTGCTTTACCGCTTGTCGACTCTACGCTGCCTTCTATTATATCGGAATAACATTCATATGCTTTGTCGAGCAAAGCTTCGACGGCATATAGAGACAAGATGTCATCGGCATCGACAAACATCACATAGTGTGCATCAATATGTTTCAGTCCTCTGTTTCTTGCGGCTGACACACCTTTATGATCCTGTTCGATGATTGTCAGCCGCTGTTCATTGGCGAACCGGTGTAGAATGTCCAGCGTCGGTTTGTCACTGCCGTCATCCACTACGATGATGTGATATGAGTACTGGGTATGCTGGGTGAGGAGCGAAATCAGGCATTCCTCTATGAATGCGTAATCATTGTATACCGGCACTATGATTTGCACGTCAAATTTTGATTCCGGTTCGATTGCATTGTCCATGATGCAACTGTTTCCCTTGTCGGAATAGTGGCTCGACATTATTGCTTCAGCCGACGGTAAGTCCATACCGACCCGTTCGTGTGTGAGACAATAGTTCAGTATTTTATATGCAATCTTACAGGTGTGTGTCGTGCGGCACACTTGACGTAATTTGTCTAAACATTTCATATCTGCTTCATCCTTGACTGCGTTTAATCAATATCACCGACATGGAAGTGCTGTCTGCCGACAATGCCGGTTGTCATTCCCTTACGAAATGCATGTCAGCTGCATTCCAATTAAATTTGATTACAGGTTGTACAAGCGGCAGGACGGTGGTTTTATACTTTTCATCATTACTGTTTGATGATGTGTATATAAGTGATAATGTCGTATTACCGAAATCTGCTTGAATCAACGGGAAATCTGCCAGATTGATGATATTGGAATATGCTGAGGTGTCCATATCGGCAGGTTGCGGTATGTAATCGCTTGTTGCAGGCAGGTCAATGAACTTGGATGTGTCCAGCAGTTTCCATGCGCTGTCGTAAAAACGGATTGTGCTGTCCCAACCGCCAACATACGATGAGTGGACGAGGCAAATGATGTAGCTGTTTGCTGTAGCCAGCTTGCATATTTGCATCTCTGTCAATGACGACACCTGTATCTTAGCAAGGTTATCGGTGAGTACAGTCAGGCGAGTCTTGCCTTTTAATGCGTTGTTAACCTCGGTTGTCATATTGTTTTCAATGAAATCAATGCAATCGAGCCGGTCGTTTTTTGTAAGCGACGGCAATATGGAATCGGGCAAAGTAGCGAAAATCTCCTTCATTGTCTGCGAATACGTGACGAGAGGCATGAAAGTGAAGACTAACGTTATAGCAATTCTTATCATCGGACAATTGTTTGTTTCAAATGCAAAAATACAAAAAAACTAATGACGCTAATGTCTAAACACTAAAGTTTTAGTAACTTTGCATCCGAATTTAACATGGAGCATGAACAAAGAGATACTTAAACTTGCAGTCCCAAGTATATTTGCGAATATAACAGTGCCGCTTGTGGGCATTATTGATGTTGCCATAGCAGGACATATAGCTGATGCTTCGGCTATCGGTGGCATAGCTGTCGGCACAATGCTGTTCGACTTGCTTTATTGGAATTTCGGGTTTCTCAGAGTGGGGACAGGCGGAATGACCGCACAAGCGTTCGGAAGGGGAGACAGGCAAGAGATTACAGACATCTTTTCCCAAAGCATATCTATTGCTCTCGGTGCAGCCTTGTTCGTTTTTCTGATTGGATGGATTTTTGTCGACATAGTGATGTATTGTGTTCCATGCTCAGCCGAGGTTGAGTCGTTCGCACGGCAGTATTTCAACATAAGAATATGGGCAGCACCAGCCACTCTCTCGCTCATGGTGTTTAAAGGGTGGTTTATTGGAATGCAGAACACTGTGAATCCGATGATTTGTGATATAACGGTCAACGTAGTGAACATGGTGTCAAGTTTCTATTTTGCAGTATACACTCCGCTGGGCGCAATAGGTGTGGCTTATGGAACAGTAATAGCTCAATACACAGGTATAGTGACAGCTATTGTCTTGTTACTGCATGGATATAGGCCGTACTTGAAGCAGTTCAATATAAAAGCAAGCATTGGATGGAAGAAACTAAAGCATCTCCTTTCTCTTAACGGTAACCTTTTCCTGCGCTCGCTCGGATTTATGGTCGTTTATGTCGGCTTTACGGCATTAACATCGGAATATGGCGATGAAGCTTTGGCTGTCGGAGCCATAATGATGAAGTTGTTTATGCTGTTCAGTTACTTTGTCGACGGCTTTGCTTATGCGGGCGAGGCTCTGGTAGGCAAGTTTATAGGAGCGAAGGACAAGATGCTGGTGAACAAGTCAGTACGTAATCTTTTTATTTGGTGTATCGGAATAGGGCTTGTGTTTACAGTCATATATATTGTGTCGGGCGAGGGGATGGTAAGGCTGATGACATCCAACGAGACTGTTGTCAAAACTTCACATCCATTCTTGTTTTGGTTGGTGCTTATGCCGCTTATAAGTTGTGCCGCATTTATGTGGGACGGTGTTTACATCGGAGCTACGGCAGGGCGCAAGGTGCGCAACTGTATGATGTATGCTGCTTTGGGCTTTCTGGTGTGCTATGCCGTTTTACACTCATGGGTAGGTGTGCAGGCAGTCTATGCCGGCTATTTCGTGCACTTGCTTGTCCGTACTCTGTATTTGTCGGTAAGTTGGAAAAAAGTGCTGGCGAGGTGCTTGCCTGTCTTACTCCTGTTGTTGCCTTGTGCAAATCTGCAAGCGCAGAACGAAGGTGTGACATACAAACCTGTTGACTCGCTGTATATGGCGCAGATTGAACAGATGCTGGCTGAAGAGAAGGTGAAGCAGGCTGAGGACGTAATTCAGAATTACGAGGAGGTAATGAAGAAACAGGAAATGTCGTTTCATTTCGAAGGACTGAACTATCTTGTCCGCGGAGTCTTGAGCTCGTCGAAAGAAAAAACTTTTCGGAATGAAAATCTTAATCCTTTGAAGAAGTATGATAGTGACGCCGCTGAATATGGTTTGGCTTTTTCCCCTCTTGCAGTTACATGGGGACTGAAGGCTCTCGGTGTCGAGTCACGCAGCAAAACAAACCGTATGCTTACGGCCAATGCTTTGGCTTTGGGACTTTCCGCTGCAATGACAAAGGGAATGAAATCGATGATTGATTCAAAACGGCCGGATGCCGATGATTCAAACAGTATGCCTTCGGGACATGCCGCAATGGCATTTGCCAGTGCTACGATACTACACCGAGAATATGGTTATATAAGTCCGTGGATTAGTGTCGGGGGATATGCCACTGCTACCGCTACGCAATACTTGAGGCTCAGGCATAATGCCCATTGGGTGACTGACGTGTATGTAGGAGCTGGGATCGGTACTATAGCCACTAACTTCGCTTACTTTGTAGCTGACAAGATCTTTGGTGAGGATGGCTTTAATCAGCCCAAACTGACTATGGCTGATATAGAACGGACAGTGAAGTTCAATATGCGTCCTACTTCTCTGTCGCTTATCTCCGGGTTGGAATGGGGGAAGGAGGACAAGGTGCACACAAGCACAACGTTTACTGCCGGATTGGAATACAGTTATTTCTTTAATAAAAATATAGCAGTCGAGGTATTCGGCAGGTTATCTACTTCAATGTTTTATGATAATGACATGGCAATCTCGGGCAACATCGACCGGTATCATCTGGATGCGGCATTTAAGTATTCATATCCCTTGACGCCGGACTTTCGTATATCAGGCCGCGCTTTTTGCGGTGGCAGGTACATGGACATAAAGTCGCTTGGCATAAATCATGATACAGACCCTGAAGCCGGTGCCGGCATTGGATTCGACTTCATGCAAAAAGATAAATTCACTATGGGTGTTGAATGTGATTACAGTCATACGTTCTCAGACTGGTTCACTAACCGTTGGGTGTTCAACATGGAGTGGAAGATATTACTGTAGAAACACGCCGCCAGTTACGGCACTTTGTTTAAATGTATATAGAATATGTGGTTATTATTAGCTTTCCTTTCTGCGGTCCTTTTGGGGTTCTACGATGTTTTCAAGAAAAAGTCCTTGAAAGGTAATGCCGTGGTACCTGTGTTGTTCCTCAATACACTGTTTTCAAGTCTGATATTCCTCCCGTTCATTATATCATCAGCCAAAGGATGGTTGTCAGAAGACAGCCTCTTCTTCACTCACAGTTATGGATGGCATGAACATAAATACATACTGCTAAAGTCAGTCATTGTGCTCTGCTCGTGGTTGTGCGGCTATTTCGGAATGAAAAATCTGCCAATAACGATTGTTGGACCAATAAATGCTACCCGTCCGGTGATGGTCCTTCTTGGTGCCTTGACTTTTCTGGGTGAGCGTCTGAACCTGTGGCAATGGATTGGTGTTACCATAGCAATCTTCTCGTTCTTCATAATGAGCCGCAGCGGCAAAAAGGAAGGTATAGATTTCAAGCACAACAAATGGATAGTGTTGGTGTTGCTGGCAAATGTGTTTGGTGCGATAAGCGGATTATACGACCGTTACCTCATGGCTCCGGCAGGTATAGGTGTCGGTCTCGACAAGATGGCAGTACAGTCGTGGTACAATATTTATCAGTTCTTTATGATGGGAATCATGCTGTTGTGTTTGTGGTTCCCTACAAGGAAGAAAACCACTCCTTTTCATTGGGATTGGTGTATAATCCTCATATCGGTGTTCCTCTCTGCTGCTGATTTCGTCTATTTTTATGCTTTGAGTCAGAACGATGCTATGATAAGCATAGTAAGCATGATTCGCAGGAGCAGCGTTGTGGTGTCATTCCTGTTTGGAGCAGTCTTATTCAAGGAACGGAACTTGAAGTCCAAGGTAGTAGATCTTTTCCTCGTCCTCCTGTCAATGCTTTTCCTTTTCATCGGATCAAGATAAATTTTTATATAAAGTCAGGCAAAAGAACATCTGAATGCCGTGTTTCCGTAGTGCTGTCGAAAACAAAAGCGATAAAAAGTTAGAATTGAATAAGTGAACATCTTCTCTTTCTTCTCCGGTGCAGGATTCCTTGACTTGGGATTCGAGTTGCAAGGACACTTCAACATCGTTTTCATGAACGGGATGAACACGAATGGTCATTAATTGTTCATGGATTATTCATTGATTTAAAAATAAATCGTATATTTGCAAAGTAAAAAGTAATTAGAGGAATTGGCATGCTTACAGACAATACACTTAAATCGCTTAGGAACTATTTTTCTCGCCAACCTGTCAATAAGGTGTGGATATTCGGTTCTTTTGCCCGTGGTGAGGAGAAAGCGGACAGCGATGTCGACCTGCTGGTCTCATTTGACCCTTCATCAAAGGTATCTCTTTTCACGATGGGAGGAATGTACATGGACTTGCGGAAGCTTCTTGGAAGAGATGTCGACCTTGTTGAGGACGGGACGTTGGAAGATTATGCAGCTGAAACAGCCAATAAGGACAAACAGTTGATTTATGAGAGAACCTATTAGAGACGAAGGAAGGCTTAGACATATAGTCAAGTACGCGTCAAACGTTGAGGAGATGACGACCGGAATCACATACGAGTATTTTGCCAAGGACAAGATACGCTATTTTGCAATAATGAAGAACATAGAAGTCGTGGGTGAAGCCGCATATATGTTGACAAAAGAATTTATAGCATTGCATCCAGAGCTTCCATGGCAGCAAATAATCGGTATGCGTCACGTCCTTGTACACGGCTATGCTACAGTAAGTCCTCGAAGGCTTTGGGAGACGGCAGTTGACGATATCCCAGCTTTAAAGAAGCAAGTTGAAAAGTACCTCGAAGAATTTAAATAGTCATTATAAAGCTGTTATAAGTGAACATCTTTCTTTGATATTTGCAGGATACTTGATTATCATAAACCTTCTATGGTGTTCCTTGAAAATGTTAAAGGTCTTGTTTCTCATAAGGAAGGTAAAACATTAAATACCATTCTTGCTACATTGCGCAAATTAGGTTACTTCCCACACTGGAAAGTACTTTCATCCTTAGATTTTGGTTTACCACAGAAAAGAGAAAGGTGGTATTGTGTTGCTTTTAGAAAGAAAATAGACTTCGAATTTCCCAAGCCGGTATCACGGTTGTGTTTCATAAAATACTTGCAAGGGTATTTGGAACGAATTATGTCATCGTGAACATTGGCTCTACCGCATTGTAGGGTCGTCCTTCTCTCTGTGCATATTACTTGGCTAAGTTGCTATTTCTTACTGCTGTTATCTCAATGTGTTTTGTCGGCATTTGACACTTGTTTCATTGGTATAGTCACATCTTGCGCCACTTTTTCAAACGACATTCACTCCACTGTCGCCACTTTATAAAGCGAGTTATGGGGTTATGTGCGTCTTTTTTCAAGCAGCTTTAATTGCAACGTTATGACAATCCTTTCATTCACGCATGTATTCCGATGATTTTTAAAATACAACATCACTGATATCTGCACAAGAAGTTAAATGAATAAGTCTGGCGTGTCCACGGCGTGAGTGTGGATGACGGAAGGGTGTTCTTTGGTGACTATTCAGGTTGCACGTCTCCCTTTTCAGGCAGGTCTTTCCATCCTTCTCCGAATGTGTCGTAAGCGTCGGTTACGACGACGAACGCGTTCGGGTCTGCGATTTTTACATGTTGTTTGAGCGCATGCACCTCCTTATAACTGACAACAATGAATATCATTTCTTTATTGCCCTTGGTGTATAGTCCGCTACTTTTAATTATTGTGGCGGTACGCTCCATTTCTTCCAGTATGTAGCGGTGGAGTTCTTTCAAGTCTTTGTCGGATATGATGAACAGGAGTTTATCGTCTTTAGCTCCGTTGATAGTCCGTGCAAGTACACGGGACGACAAGTATATGCTCATTAAAGAATATAATGAAAGCAAGATACCTTGTGCCTGTTGCTGTATTACTGTATGATCAGCTTCAGACTTGACTCCAATACCGCAACTGAATACAATCAGTCCGAATAAAACGACGGTGCCATCAGCAATAAGGATTCCTCTTGAGAAGCGTATGTGCAGGTATTTCTGCATTATCATGCTGACTATGTCTGTACCTCCTGTAGTAGCACCGCTTTTCACTACAATTCCGCAACCCATGCCAATGAGAATGCTTCCTATGATTACAGCCACAATCAGGTGATTGCTCAAATCGAGCCTGCCGCCAAGCAGTAGGGTAGGGTCGAGCGTGCGCAAAGCTTGCTCGTTTGGATAGCAAAGCATAGACAGCCCGTTCATCCATATCGGGTTGATTAGACTTGCCACAATCGTCTTTATTCCGATTTTACTGCCTAAAAGGATAACTGAGAGGATAAGCAACGGTATGTCGAAGAAATAACCGAAAGTACCGACCTGTATACTTGGTATAAGGTTGTGTAGTACGATACTTGCTCCATAAACCCCGCCTGGCACAATGTTGTACGGATTTATAAATAGTACAAAGCCGGCGGACATGACAAAACTCCCTAAGAGGATTCCGCCCCAAGATGTAACAGCTGCTTTCACTTTTCCTTTCATACGTATATATATCTAATAAATTCTCAATTCAAATGTTATTTCCCTACAGTTCAAATATCAAATACTGAACGGGGGTATTCAATGTCGGCTAAGAACAGTGCGTTGCCGGGTACACTGCTGCCGGCGAGCTGGCGGTCCTTCTTCTCAATTACATGACGGAAATCCTCAATGGTAAGTGCACCACGTCCCACTTCGATGAGGGTGCCTACAATTGCCCTTACCATATTGCGCAGGAACCTGTTTGCCTTGATGGTAAACACCCACTCTGTGTGGTCCGTTATGCCTTTGATTCCCGATGTATGACCAACCGGTGTCCATTCTGCTTTCATTATTGTACAGTCGTTTGTCTTGACATCCGTATGCAATTTGGAGAAACTTGTGAAATCGGTGTAGTCAAACAATGTCTGTGCAGCCTCATTCATTCTATTGAAATCGAGCGGATGTGGGTACCTGTAACTGTAATGCCGGCAAAACGGGTCCTTATTGAGGTTTATATAGTAATGATATGTACGTGATATAGCGCTGAAACGCGCATGTGCCTCGTCGTTTACCCGTACAATCTTTTCAACTGCGATATCCTGAGGCAACATAGTATTAAGTTTGTTGCATAGCCACTCCTCAAATGGTTGTCCGAGTTTGTTTTGTCTGCCTATCACTGTCGGGTCGCAGTCAAAGTGTGCTACCATCATGCTTGCGTTAACTTCTGTGTCGGTGCGTCCGGCTCCGATGACACTGACCTCATTGCCGTTCAGCAATGACAAAGCCCGCATCATTTCAGCTTGTATACTGTCAGCGTTTGGTTGTACCTGCCATCCGTGGTAGTTCTTTCCGTCGTACGATAAGAAAATGAAGTAGCGCATTTGTCAGATTACTGTCAGATGGAAACAAGCTTGTTTCTTTTCATATTTCACATAGCATCTGCCCTCAGCACGCAAGTCAAACAGCACTTCGGCAAGCGTCTTTTTCAGATTCTCGTCGTATCGTGTCGGCTCATCTCCGGCTAATGGCATAAAGCGGTTGTATGTAATATCGATTGTCGTGCCATAGCAATGGCAAGAATTCGTAATGGAGTTCTTGTTACCCTTTTGAAGTCCGACGATATCCTCATCGGTTCGGAGAACGGACGTTACAACCGGTATGTGCAGATCCAGACCTTTCGAATATAGGGAGTCAATGAAATTTATTCCTATACAATTTAGAAGAGCTTGAGCTTTGGGAACGAGGTATGGTACGGAGTGTGTGAGTTCTTCCACATAATAATAAGGAGAACTCGTAATGTTGGTGAGTTTGTGCCTCTTAATATCTTTTTTTATCTCTGCACGGGTCGACACAGGCGTGATGCCGTTGTTGATGGCAGCTTCCAATTGAGTAGCGTTGCTGTCAGGAAAGCATTCGGGATAACTCCACACCTTATTTGATGCAAAGAGGTTGGTGGATGCGGTTTCGTTTCTGAATGAGTCAGTACCATACTGATTAGTCAGACAACAAGAAGCCGATACAGAATTGTCCGGTGAGTTGTTGATTACTGAATCCGCATTGTCCGACAATTCAGATTCTATTAGTTCTGCTTCTTCGTCGGCTTTAGTGTTGTGGTTTGTCTTTTTATTGTTGTCTGTATTGTTCAAAGGACTTAGCCCTGCAAAATGACTGATGCAAGCCAATACCACCATTAAGATGATGAAACTTGCAAGGAACTTATTTTTATTGTATTTTTGTTTGTCTTGTGCCACGTCTGATTCAAATTTTTTGCAAAGTTACTAAAAGTTTGGGGTTTTGTATTTGGTGTAATTTGTTTTTTTATAAATTTGCAGCCGAATAGAAATGAGATGCCAATGAAAAAGATATTATTTATGATGTTATTGCCAATTGTGGCACTCTGTGCGTGCAGTGGAGGCAGTAAGAAACCGGAGTCGGGAATCGCGCGTTATCAATATGCCGACAGTAGTGTTTATGAAGGCAATTGGAAACACAGTGAACGCAATGGTCATGGTAAGATGATATGGAGTGACGGCTGTTCATATGAAGGTGAATGGAAAGACGACAATCCAAATGGCCAAGGAACATACACATGGGAAAATGGGAACAAGTTTGAAGGAGAGTTCCGTGACAGCGTACCTTGTGGTGAAGGGCGATATACATGGAAGGACGGCTCGTACTATGTAGGCACCTACAAAAATGGCCATCCAAACGGCTATGGCAAATATTTAGCACCTGACGGATCGATGAAGGAAGGCAAATTCAAAGACGGATGGCTTGAAGGTGAAGGTGTTGCGATAAATGAGTTTTCCGAAAAATACACAGGCGAATTCCGCCGTGGCTTGCCTAATGGCAAAGGGACGATGGAGTATCCTAACGGTGATAAATATGTAGGCGAATGGTCGAACGGCAAAAGCGAGGGTGAAGGAACTTATTACTATTCGAGCGGAAGTGTTTATAAAGGCGAATTCCACAAAGGGAAATCAGAAGGATATGGCACCTACACTTGGAGCAATGGTAATAAGTATGAAGGCAATTGGCGTAATGACATGCGTAATGGGTATGGCAAACTGACCACTACAGATGGTGAGGTGTACGAGGGACAATGGTACAATGACGAATTCCAGGGATGATATCAGACAGACGCAATTGTCATTATCCCA
Source organism: uncultured Bacteroidaceae bacterium (assembly GCA_964452915.1). Lineage (GTDB taxonomy): Bacteria > Bacteroidota > Bacteroidia > Bacteroidales > Bacteroidaceae > Colivivens. The sequence goes on from CAYVNW010000026.1 coordinate 13,518, forward strand.
TGGTATATAAAATAAAAGAAGCTCCCGATTACAGGAGCTTCTTTATTTCGTCTTCAATGGTTGTAGTTACTTGCGTGTTTCTCTTTACAAGCTCGTTGTCACGATTAATGATGAAGAAAGTAGGCAAGTCGTTCACCCCGTACAGTCTTGTCGCTGTGCCGTCGGTCTCATGCACGCAAATCCATGGAAGATTCTCGCATGACAATTTCCAAAAGTGTGTGTCTTCGTCGAGTGATACCTGATAGATTTCGAAACCTTGATTTTTGTATTTATCATACAGGTCACGCATACGCCTGGTCCTTGCCGCAGATTCCTCAGCTCCATATAAAGTAAAGTCGAGCAACACCACTTTCCCTTTTAACGAGGTGAGTGTATGTAAGTTCCCGTTGATATCGGGTAGTGACAAATCTATCAAGTTGATTTCTGTAATCTTAGAGTTGTCGATATCCACGGTTTTCGTCTTCTTAGGCGACGTGTTCTCCATACCTTTTATCGCAAGGTTACAAATTTGTTCCGTACGTTTAGCGTTAGGGTAGAATCCGTCCCATGCAGTCGCTACCGCAGCATAACATTTTACATCGTCACGATTGTTCAGAGGGTCGAACAACTGATACGCTGTATTCAAGTCGGCTATAGATTGACAAACCGCATAATATGCATAAGCCTTCATCGGGTCTTTGTAAATATAATCAAACTTCATCTTCTCTTTGTATTTGCTTACAATGGAATTGATGCTGTCCGCGATGTCTCCAGGGAGCATAGATGTATTTTTCTCCATATCGGTGATCTGCTTTTGCAATTGAATCTGCTGCAAAGAAATCTCTTTTATCTTCTGGCAGTTGTCCGATCCCTCAACAGTGTATTGTGTACTCATTGTGGGTAGCTCGGCATTGAAAACGACCGTCTCAGTAGAATCTATAGAGAAGTTAATTCTGTTGTCACCTATTCTAAGAGCATAGAATTCAGGATTTCCCGGAGCGTCAGCACTGAAAGAAAAACGTCCGCTTTCCGACAACGTTGTCGAATCAATCTTTTGTATTCCGTCGAGAGTCATGGCTTCAAGATAAAGTATTGAGCCTTTAGCTTTAGTTATAGTCCCCTCTACATGAAACTTAGGGGATTTGTCACATGCCGCAACGAGAGCCAGTGCGGAGATAAGGGCAAAGACGTATTTAGTTTTGCTTGTCATGTCTGTATATGTTTTGTTATAAATTTGTTCGTGGTGCAAAATTACTTATAAAAAAGCATTGCACCTATAAAAACAATAAAAAAAACGAGTAGTGATAAAATATTCCACATAACGTTTTTACACTTTCACTTTTAATTGCTACCTTTGCATGAATTTTTAGCTTAACAATATAAAATGAATGTAATTACAAAGAAAGTCTCTTTACCTGATGGAAGAGAAATCAGTATTGAGACAGGAAAGTTGGCAAAACAAGCCGATGGAGCAGTAATGTTGCGGATGGGTAATACAATGCTCCTGGCCACTGTTTGTGCCGCCAAAGATGCAGTACCAGGAACAGATTTTATGCCACTCCAGGTAGAGTATCGTGAAAAGTATTCGGCAAACGGCCGTTTCCCTGGAGGTTTTACAAAGCGTGAAGGCAAACCGTCTGATGAGGAAATTCTCACATGTCGTCTTGTCGACCGCGCCCTCCGTCCTCTGTTCCCATCGAATTATCATGCAGAGGTTTATGTAAATGTTATTCTTTTCTCTGCTGACGGAGTGGATATGCCTGACGCACTGGCAGGGTTTGCGGCATCAGCGGCCCTTGCTTGTTCTGATATACCTTTCGACGGACCTATCTCAGAAGTCCGTGTAGCACGAATCAATGGAAAGTTTGTTATCAACCCGACGTTCGAACAATTGAAGAGTGCCGATATCGACCTAATGGTAGGTGCTACGGAAGAGAACATTATGATGGTCGAAGGCGAAATGAAAGAAGTGAGCGAACAAGAGCTTCTTGAGGCACTGAAAACTGCACACGAGGCAATTAAGCCTCAGTGCCGTCTCCAGAAAGAGCTTATGAAAGAGCTTGGAACAGATGTAAAACGCGAATATTGTCATGAGGTAAATGATGAAGAACTGCGTGAGGCTGTAAGAAAGGAATGCTATCAGAAAGCTTATGATGTTACAAAACAGGGTCTGGAGAAACAAAAGCGTACCGAGGCGTTTGAAGCTATACGTGAGGGTTTCAAGGAAGAGTATGCTGCAGCACACGCAGATCTGACAGAGGATGAACTCGAAGAGAAGAACACACTTGTTGACAGATACTATGCCGATGTTGAGCGTGACGCAATGCGCCGTTGCATTCTTGATGAGGGAACGCGTCTTGATGGACGAAAGACCACTGACATCCGTCCTATCTGGTGCGAAGTAAGTCCGCTTCCTGGACCTCATGGTTCAGCAATATTTACCCGTGGAGAAACACAGGCATTAGCAACAACAACTCTCGGAACCAAACTCGATGAGAAATTGGTTGACGGTGCTCTGCAACGTTATAATATGCGCTTCCTCCTTCACTACAACTTCCCTCCTTTCTCTACAGGTGAAGCAAAAGCTCAACGTAGTGTAGGACGAAGAGAAATAGGGCACGGACATTTGGCATGGAGAGCCATTAAAGGTCAGATCCCAGAAGATTTCCCTTATACAATACGTGTAGTGAGTGATATACTTGAGTCAAACGGATCTTCATCGATGGCAACAACATGTGCCGGAACATTATCGTTGATGGACGCCGGTGTTCCAATCAAGAATCCGGTTGCAGGAATCGCAATGGGATTGATCAAGAATCCAGGCGAAGAGAAGTATGCTATTTTGAGCGATATACTTGGTGACGAGGATCACCTTGGCGATATGGACTTCAAGACAACTGGTACTGTCAACGGCCTTACCGCTACACAGATGGATATTAAATGCGACGGCTTGTCGTATGAGATTCTTGAGAAAGCTTTGATGCAGGCAAAGGTAGGCCGTGAGCATATTATGGCTGAGATGATGAAGACCCTTTCCGCATCACGTGAAGACTTTAAGCCTCATGTACCTCGACTTGAACAAATAATTGTGCCGAAGGATATGATTGGAGCAATTATTGGCCCTGGTGGTAAGGTTATTCAGGCTATGCAAGAAGAAACCAACACCGTCATCACTATCGATGAGGAAGATGGAGTCGGTAAGGTTCAGATTGCAGCACCTGACAAAGAGTCGATAGATGCAGCGATGAAGAAAATCAAAAACATCATCGCAGTACCTGAAGTAGGAGAAGTCTACAAGAGTACAGTGAAATCGATAATGCCTTACGGCTGCTTCGTTGAGTTCCTCCCTGGCAAGGAAGGCCTGCTTCATATTTCTGAAATAGATTGGAAACGTTTTGGAACAATGGAAGAAACAGGAATCAAGGAAGGAGATGAAATCGATGTCAAGTTGCTTGATATAGATAAGAAGACGGGTAAATTCAAATTATCGCACCGTGTTTTGGTAGAAAAGCCGGAAGGATATGAAGAACGTCCTGAACGTCCTGCACGCCAAGATAGGGGAGACCGCCGTGACCGTAGAGAACGAGGAGGACATGGTGATCGCTTCCAGCATAGAAACTCACATCATGCCGATTCAGAAAAAAAGGAATCAAATGGTGATGGTGGAAACGCGCCAGAAGGAGTAAAAAGTGCACTTGATGATTTCTTAAAGTAGAAATTGCTTGCCGGCACTCCCTACAGTGAGGTGAGTGTCGGCATTGTTTATTTGATAAATGTATTTCAATGAAAAAGATCTTTTATTTCATCTTTGTTTGTGTTGTGTTGTCATTTGCCGCATCTTGTGGCTTGACAGGGGGAGAATCTGCAGCCAACGACTCAGATTCCTTGAAACTAGATACAATTGCATTGGGCGATTTTGAATTCAAGACAACTAAAGTCACGTTTAGAGACAGTCTCGAACAAAATGGTGTAATGGTATATTATGATATTGACTTGGATGTTCCGGTATCCGGACCAACTAAGTTGGTTAACACAATTAGGAATTGGCTGAATAAGGAACTTGGCGGTTCGTATGAAGGGGAATACAACTTCAATCACGATATGCTTGCCCACTATGCCAATGCTTATTTCCAGGAGTGTGAGGATAATGATCTTTTTATCGGCACCGGAGCATCGAAGACCACAAAGGTTTATGTTTCAGCCAATACTGATAAGTTTGTCAGTTACACAGTAGAAGATTATTATTATACAGGCGGCGCACATGGCATGCCTTATAAATATGGTGTGACTTTCACAAAGGAAGAAGGAACTGAGTTAGGCTGGAATGACATATTCAGTGATACAACCAAATTAAAGCCTTTATTCAAGAAAGGGTTGTCGGCTTATGTAGACGATAAATCACGGACAGACAGCATGAAATACAATATCGATGATTTGCTGTTTGACAACGTCAAGACTGCGTTCCCTATGCCTTCTGCAACTCCTTGGTTGGCAGACAGTGGTGTGGTTTATATATATGGAGCATATGAGATTGCCCCGTATGCAATAGGAATGCCTGAGGGTACATTGCTAACGAAGGACGTAACACAGTTTCTCTCTGACAAAACTAAAGAATTATTGAAACAATAGACGGCATCGGGTACATCCTGTTTATAAGGAATGCTTGCAAAAGCACACTTAGATATGCAGGTCGGTGCGTTGTATGGCCGCCATAATATTCGATTTAGCTATTTCAGGTCTCATAGCTTCCGACAAAGATTGGTCGGGCTGTGAGACTTGAATTATTTTGTCCCATACAGATGCAGTCCAATTGAAATCTTTACCGACCGAACCACATATAACAACGCATGGCACCCCGTGCCGCTTTGACCGGATTGCAATTCCATATGGGGCCTTACCGTTCATGGTCTGATTGTCAATCTTACCTTCACCGGTAATCACAAGGGATGCAGATGTAACCAAGTGGTCGAAATCATACAGGTCAAGCAGATAATCAATGCCATTAACAATACGTACCTTATTCATTGTCATCAAAGCAGCTCCTATACCACCTGCAGCTCCTGCGCCCTGCCGGTTCATTATCTCCCTTCCCGACTTTTCCTCAAGCAGAAGTCCATATTTGTAGTTCCTTGCCTCTAAAGCAGGCAACATTGAATCTGTTGCACCTTTCTGGCGTGCAAAAGTGTAAGTAGCTCCGTCAGGACCACAAAGCGGGTTAGACACATCCGATGCCAAAACGAACTCACATTCATTGAGTCCCTTTGTGGTGCTAAGTGCATCGAGCAACCCTTTTCCACAATCATTGGTAGCAGAGCCGCCAAGTCCGATAATTATTTTATGTATCCCACTGCTGACAATATAGTTTATCATCTCGCCCGCACCTTGACTTGATGCCTTCATCGGGTTAAGTTCTTTAGGCCGCAGGAGTGTCAGTCCGACAGTCGATGCGACATCCATTACAGCGCAATTCCCATTTACCACCCCGAATTTTGCTTTGATTGGGCGAAGCAAAGCATCGTGTGCATCTGTCTCGTATGTCATACCATGCAAGGCAGAGGTCACTGCGTGTGCAAACCCTTCGCCTCCATCGGATATATACAGCTCTGTTATTTCAATATCATGCAGTTTCCGGAGCAAGGCCTGCCTTACAGTGCCTGCAACGTCAATGCTGCTGAGTGATCCTTTGAATGAGTCGGATGCTATGATAATTCGTTTCATTATCCTTAAATCTCTTTCATTGTGGTTCTATTAGTGAATCTGATATACTACAAAGTTAATGAATTGTTTTGTACAAGCAAAAAAATTACAGGTTATTTGGCCGTTAAATAAAAATGATATAATTTTGTAATGGAAAAGAGAGTAGTGAAGATTATCAAGTTTTCACCTCTTTGATTAGACGTTAAAAGGTTTATTTAGATAAAGAGATTGGATTAGGTATATGAAAATGGACGACTTTAAACCTACAGACAAAATGTCGAAAATCGTGGAATGCGATTACCGGCTTATGCAGGTAATAGCCAGATTTGGCATTACTATGGGCTTTGCTGATAAAAGCATCAGTGAAGTATGTCATCAACAAGGTGTTGACGTTCATACATTTCTTGCTGTTATGAATACCGCCAGAAATTATCAGCAATCGAATGCTAAGGCGGAAGTTTCATTGGATTTGATAAATGTACAGTCTTTGCTGGATTATCTCAAACGTACACATTATTATATATTAAACCATGAACTGCCACGAATGCGGCGTGACCTGCTTGGAGCTTTAGACTGCTCTCTGCAGAACGAAGTGGCTTTTCTTTTGCTCAAGTATTTTGATATGTACTTTGCTGAGGTACAGAATCACATCGAGTTTGAGGAAACCGAGGTATACACGTTTGCCGGAACTCTTTTAAACGGACAAGCCCCTGCAGATAAGAAAGTGTTGCTACATAAACACAATGAAGATTTCGTAGGAAAGCTACATGATCTTATAAAAGTATTTCTACAGTATTATCCGCAAGAAGGAAGCAACGATGCACTGAACGATGTCGTTTATGGTATTTATCGGGTAGAGGAAGACATAAACATACATTGCCGGATTGAGGATGACTTGTTGATCCCGCTGTTACGCAAAATGGAGCACCGGCGTACAAAAGCGGTCTATGTGAATGTCTCAAAGCCGTCAAACAACTATGAGACGACATCGTCATCATCTGTATTGTCCGACCGAGAGAAAGCAGTTGCAGTGTGTGTGGCAAAGGGGTTGTCGAACAAGGAAATTGCTGATCAGCTGTTTCTAAGTGTCAACACCGTAACGACACACCGGCGTAATATTGCACGCAAACTGAATATCCACTCGTCAGCCGGTATTGCAATTTATTGTGTTGTCAATAAACTCGTCACTTTAGAAGAAATAAATTTATAAGTCAATGAATAAATCAATGAATAAATCAATGTATAAATCAATGTATAAATCTCTCTTGCTATCTTTATTGTCTATATTGTCATTGTCAGCGTATGCCCAAGACTTGACTTTGCATTACAACAAACCGGCCGATTTTTTTGAAGAAGCATTGGTCGTAGGAAACGGATCGATCGGAGCAACTGTGTATGGAGGTACTACTACCGATAAGATATCACTCAATGACATCACGCTGTGGACCGGTGAGCCCGATAAGACCGTATATTCGCCTGGGGCGTATAAGTCACTGCCTGCAATACGCAAGGCACTGAATGAGGAAAACTATAAAGAAGCCGACGAGTTGCAAAAAGCAATTCAAGGACATTATACAGAGAATTATCAACCATTGGGTACATTGACGATTGAATATGTTGATGCTGACTTTGATCCGAATTCCGACAACCGTTTAAGCCGGAATGACATAACGGATTATTCGCGGACACTCAACATCTCTCAGGCTGTAGCAAAGACCGTATACAAGCGTAACGGCAGTTTGATGACAAGTGAATACTTTGCATCCGCACCAGACAGTGTCATCGTTATACATCTGAAATCCGAATCAATGTTCAGTGCTGTTATCCGCTTAGAGTCGCAATTGCCCCATATGACGGTAGTGAATGGCAATGAAATCATTTCCGATGGCTATGCCGCTTACCATTCCTATCCAAACTATGTAAAAAATGAATTCCTATATGATGAAAACCGTGGAATCCATTATCGTACAATAGTAAAAGTGTTGGCTGACAACAGATTTTATGCCGAGGGAGAAACAATAAGGCTTCGGAATAATTCTGATGTTAAGATTATCATTGCTAATGTCACAAGTTTTAATGGGTTTGATAAGGATCCGGTCAAAGAAGGTAGAGACTACAAGCCGATTGTCAGACGCATCGTTGACAAAGCGGCAAAAGAACCTGTATTTGCTTTGATGGAACATCATGTTAAAGATTATCAGAAATACTTCAATCGTTTGACTCTTGATCTTGGGCAGACCGACAGACAGATTGCCTCCTTGCCAACCGATGAGCAGTTGTATAATTATACTAAGTTTAATCAGCACAATCCGGAACTTGAAACCTTGTATTTTCAGTTCGGGCGCTATTTGCTTATCTCATCATCGCGCCGGATGGGCGTTCCTGCAAATTTACAGGGATTGTGGAACGAGAGTATATTGCCGCCGTGGAGTTCCAACTACACGACGAACATAAACCTTGAGGAAAATTATTGGCCCGCAGAAACCGCTAATCTCAGCGAGATGCATATGCCGATGCTCTCTTTTCTGAAAAACTTAAGTTCTACTGGAGTAACATCGGCAAAAGAATATTACGGAGTACAACACGGATGGAGCCTCTCTCATAATACTGATATATGGGCAATGACTTGTCCGGTAGGCTTGCATTCAGGCAGTCCGTGTTGGGCGAATTGGAATATGGGCAGTGCATGGACTTCCACGCATATTTGGGAACATTATGCTTTCAGCAAAGACCGTGCATTTCTTGCTGAATATTATCCTGTGTTGAAAGGAGCAGCAGAATTTTGTCTGGATTGGCTGATAGAAAAAGACGGATATTTGATGACTTCTCCTTCCACATCGCCTGAAAATATATATATTACCGACAGCGGCTACCAAGGGGCAACTTTGTATGGCGGAACAGCCGATGTCGCTATGGTCAGAGAATGTCTCATCGACACCAAAAAAGCGGCAAAAGAACTTTCCGTAGATACTGAATTGTGCGAGAAGATTGACGCGGCTCTGTCCCGTTTGTTGCCTTACCGTATAGGTAAACGCGGAAATTTGCAGGAGTGGTATCATGACTGGAACGATCAGGATCCACACCACCGCCATCAGTCACACTTGTTCGGATTATATCCAGGACATCAGTTCGACAGTGAACTCCCGAATCACAGTATAGCAGAACTAAAAGCTGCGTGCGCAAAGACACTTGAAATAAAAGGTGATAATTCAACTGGATGGAGTACAGGCTGGAGGGTAAACCTTTATGCCCGCCTTCACGATGCGGCCAAATCATATCATATATACAGAAAGTTGTTAAGGTATGTCAGTCCGGATGGCTATCATGGTGAAAAAGAAAGTCGCGGTGGCGGAACATACCCTAATCTGCTTGATGCTCATAGCCCGTTCCAAATCGACGGCAATTTTGGAGGATGCGCAGGTGTGGTGGAGATGCTCATGCAGTCAACGGAAAACTCAATCACTTTGCTCCCTGCCTTGCCCGACGAATGGAAAAACGGAACGGTCAAGGGACTTTGTGCCCGTGGTGGCTTTGTGGTCGACATGACATGGAAAGACGGAAACGTTCAGTCATTCACTATTTCTTCCGCTGTAGGCGGCACCACAACAGTTTATTATAATGGAGTAAAGAAAAAAGTAACATTGAAGAGTAATGGAAAAAGAACAATTAAAGGATGAGATACGGAAGATGCGCAAAGAGAAGAATGCGGTCATCCTTGCTCATTATTATACAGAACCTGACGTACAAGACATAGCTGACTTTGTCGGTGATTCATTAGCATTGGCACAGATGGCAGCGAAGACAGATGCAGACATCATTGTTATGTGTGGTGTACATTTCATGGGAGAAACATGCAAGATTCTGTCACCAGACAAGAAAGTCCTTATTCCGGATATGGAAGCAGGGTGTTCACTTGCCGACAGCTGCCGTGCAGAGGATTTGAAGGCGTATATGGCAGAGCACCCAGGATACAAGGTCGTAAGCTATGTGAATACGACGGCAGATGTAAAAGCATTGAGTGATGTGGTTGTAACCAGTTCAAACGCACAGAAAGTGGTAGATTCCTATCCTAAGGATGCAAAACTCATTTTTGGTCCGGATAAGAATCTTGGAGAATACATTAATAGTATTACAGGCCGTAAGATGCTTTTATGGAACGGAGGTTGTCACGTTCATGGACGCTTTTCTCTTGAGGGAATACTTCAATTGAAAAAAGAACATCCGCATGCTAAGGTGCTGGTTCACCCAGAGTGTCCTGCTGCAATTCAGGCATTGGCAGACAAGATCGCTTCAACTGCAGGATTGTTGAAATTCTCACAAACAGACGATGCCGACGAGTATATTGTCGCAACAGAGAGTGGAATTCTTCATAAAATGACTGAAGCCTGTCCTCAAAAGACATTTATTCCTGCACCGCCTGAAATGACCGAAGGAATTGGATGCAGTTGCAATGAGTGCAGTTTTATGCGTTTGAATACATTGGAAAAATTGCATCATGCACTGAAAACGGAGCAACCGGAGATTTTGGTGGCACCTGAATTGATGGAACTCGCTGTGAAACCAATAAGAAAAATGTTGGAACTAAGTAAATGAAATCTGTCGCTGCATTAGTATCTGGTGGGGTAGACTCTGCTGTTAGTGTGTACATGCTAAAAGAACAAGGGTATGACCCACATCTTTTTTATATAAAGATAGGCCCTGATAAAGACACTGAATGGAACTGTACGTCAGAGGAGGATGTAGAGATTTGCAAATGGCTTGCCCGTAAGTACAACTGTCAGTTCGATGTCATTGACCTGCATAAGGAGTATTGGGATAAAGTCGTTGGCTACACAATGGATAAAGCCCGACAGGGACTGACACCGAACCCTGATGTGATGTGTAATAAACTGATTAAGTTCGGGTGTTTTGAGGATAATGCAGGGAAAGACTACGATTTCACTGCTACCGGTCATTATGCCACAACTACAATCATAGATGATAAGTTATGGCTAAGTACAAGTCCGGACCCGGTAAAAGACCAAACAGATTTTCTTTGCCAGATCGACTCATTGCAGGTACATAAACTGATGTTTCCCATAGGTCATCTTTACAAGCATGAAGTACGTGAAATTGCAGAAAGAGAACGGCTGCTTAATGCAGAGCGTAAAGACAGCCAGGGAATATGTTTCCTTGGAGACATAGACTTTAGGGAGTACATAAAGAAAAATTTAGGAGAGAATCCCGGTGATGTGCGAGAGTTGGAGACAGGACATAAAATAGGCACGCACAGAGGATTATGGTTCTATACAATAGGGCAGAGGAAAGGTCTTGGTTTCGGAGGAGGGCCTTGGTTTGTTGTTAAGAAAAATATTAAACGCAATATTTTGTTTGTCAGTCATGGATACGATCCTGATAAAGTATATAAGGATCATATAAAGATGGCAGACTTTCATTTTATTACCGAAAACCCTTGGGAAGGCACAGAAGAGTCAGAGCACCGTATAACATTTAAGATACGTCATACACCGGAATTCCTAAGTGGTTCACTGCATAAGGAGCAGGATGGTATTTGGCATGTGCAGGCAGATGAACGGATCCATGGTGTCGCACCAGGGCAGTTCTGTGTCGTATATGACTCAAATCACCATCTTTGTTATGGAAGTGGTGAAATCATGTAGATTGCCTACACCTTTTCATCAAAATACAGGAAGCGTTTGATACTGTGCTTAGGAGTTTTCTCGAACTCCTTATCCATAATTTTAATGCCGGCAATTTGCTCATAAGCAGGCAATTCTTTGTTTGTGCTTATTCGTATTTTGTCTAACTCGATTTGCAGGTTGTCGTTGCTGATTCCTTGCTTTTCCGCCTCCTCGCTATTTGGGTATATAAGAGCGTAAAGTCTGTCTGCCTTTTGGATGACAACACATTCGGCAACTAACGGGTTACTGTTCAGTTTATCTTCTATCTCCTCCGGATATATATTTTGTCCGTTAGGTCCGAGCAACATGTTTTTTGACCGCCCGCGTATGTAGATGCTTTTGCTTGCGTCCATGATGCCAAGGTCGCCTGTATGGTACCAGCCGTCGACTATGGTCCGCCTGGTTATTTCTTCGTTCTTGTAATATCCTAACATGACGTTGTCACCACGCACAAGTATTTCACCTACTGTGTGGGCCGGATCGTCGCTGTCAATTCTGACTTCCATCCTGTCGATGGGTTTTCCGCAACTTCCCAGTTTGTATTGAAACCAGTGGTTATATGCTATGAGGGGCGCACATTCTGTTGTCCCATAGCCAACCGTGTACCGAAAGCCTATCGATTTGAGAATTTGCTCCACGTCTTCTGCCAAGGCGGCACCTCCTATGATTACTTCAAAGAATCTGTTGCCAAATGTATTCGTCAGTTTTTTACATATTTGTTTTCTCACAATATAGCTTACAAAAGGAATATGCAGCAATAGTTTTATATGTGGTTCCTTGAATTTTGGCATAAGGGCTCTACGTACGACCTTCTCAATAATTAATGGTACGGATATGATGATAGTGGGGCGCACTTCAGAGAATGCCTTGAATATGATGGTCGGTGAGAGTTTTGTGAGGAAATAGATGTGCATGCCGAGACAGATTTCGCTTAGTATCTCAAATGCCAGTCCGTACATGTGTGCCATCGGAAGTATGCTTACCACACTACTGGTGTCGTCACGGGCGATTTTGTCGCCGAGATGGTCAATAGCGAACTGCACGTTTCCCCACAGGTTCTTTTGTGACAGCATGACTCCTTTAGACTTGCCGGTGCTGCCCGATGTGTAGTTCAGTACTGCCAACTCATCACCAGGATGTTTCACGTAGTCGATATCTGTTGGTTTGAACCCATCGGGATGCTTTACTTTAAAACAGTCATCAGCATTTTCAAATACTGTTGCTATAGTTCTATTGTTGCTGTAGAACAGACTGAAATCGGAAAGATTAATAGCCGCCATAAAGTCTGGTATAGCAGTTGCTATTTGGGCATCTTCTACTTCTTTCCATATATTATCATTGGCAAAGAGAAGATGTGCTTCGGAATGGCTCAGAATGTTTCTTATCTGCTCTGCCTTGAACTCATGCAGTATTGGTACGGCTACCGCTCCGTATGTCAGTGTAGCAAAAAACACGACTGCCCAGTTTGAACTGTTGCGGCCACACAATGCAATTTTGTCGCCTTCCTTTATGCCTATTGTGCGGTATATGATATGTATCTTTTCGATTTCACATGCTAATGCAGAGTAGTTTAACGTCTTCCCTTGATAATCGGTCAATGCGGGACGCTCCCAATTGGCTTTGATTGATTTTTCAAAGAGGGTGTTGAAGCATTTTACGTTGTCTGTATACTGTTCCATTAATGTGCTCAGCTTTTGAATTGGTGCGCAAATTTAGTAAGAATAAATTAATTGTTGATAAAAACGCAGATGAAAATTGTTGCATGATGTTTTTTTTTATAATTTTGTATTGAAATATATAATGAAAGCAGGTATGATACAATCATTGTTTATAGGTGGCTTAGGTTTACCGGAGATTTTGGTTATTGCCCTTATTGTACTACTTCTCTTCGGAGGAAAGAAAATTCCGGAACTCATGAAAGGGCTCGGCAAAGGAGTGCGTTCTTTTAAGGAAGGACTGAAAGACGACTCTGAGCCGGAAGACAAAGAAAAGGAAGACAAGAAATAACAGACCGGATGTGATTCCGGTGCAGGCACGGGCCGGAGTGTGCAACATTGTGGAATGAATGAGAAGCAATTGACGTTTTGGGAGCATCTTGACGAACTGAGAACGGTGATATTCAAGGTGCTGGTTGTAGTTATGTCAACAAGTGTTGTGGCATTTTGTTTTAAGGATGCATTGTTCGACATAGTGCTTGCGCCAGACAACAGTGCTTTTCCTACATATAAATGGTTTAATGAAATAGGAACGTGGGCATGCAGACTTGTAGGTTGCGATGCAGATTTCATATCGGAAGGTGGTACGCAGTTTCACGTGAGGCTTATCAATACAGAACTGGCACAACAGTTCATCATTCATATGAAGGTAGCGTTCTCTGCCGGCATTCTTGTTGCATCGCCTTATGTGTTGTATCAGGTGTTCAGATTCATCTCGCCTGCATTGTATGCCAATGAGCGGAAATACATGCGCCTCGTCGTAGGATGCAGTTATGCCTTATTCCTGCTTGGCTCGGTGTTCGGCTACTTTATAATTTTTCCGTTTGCTTTCCGTTTTCTTGGCACATACCAAGTAAGTGGAATCGTGGAGAACACTATAACGCTCGAATCATATGTTTCTGCATTAACAGCACTGGTTGTATCGATGGGTGTGGTGTTTGAAATGCCTGCAATTAGCTGGCTCCTTGCAAAACTGCACATATTGCGGGCTGAATACATGACGCGCTACCGACGCCATGTGATAGTCGTAATCTTTATCATTGCTGCTGTGATCACACCGACAACGGATGCCTTCACACTGACTATAGTGGCTGTCCCAATGTGGATGCTTTATGAATTAAGTGTTTGGATTGTTGCTAAAACCAACCGGTCGGATAATTAATTGCGTTTCCGTAGCTTTATAATCAGACGCAAAAGCATAACCAGACCCCTTATGCAGAGTTCGGATGCCATAGCAATCCAAACTCCCACCAGTCCGTAGTTGGTTGCCAAGAGGGCGGCTAACGGAATACGTACTGCCCAGATGCTGCTGAGATTGATAATACTTGGTACGATAGTGTTGCCTGTTCCGACAAAAATACCGTAGCACACAATCGATGTGGCAAAGAGCGGTTCTGCAAATGCCTCTATTCTCAAAACTGTAGCAGTAAGGCTTTGTACTTCGGTGTCTGGACTCATGAGGGTCATCAGTTCCGGTGCGAATATATACATGATGGCTGCCAGCGCCGTCATTATTGACACTCCCATACATAGAGAAATGAATGAGAAACGGCGGATAAGGTCGTTACGGTTCGCACCGATACTCTGACCAATGAGTGTGGTAGCTGCATCGGCTATTCCGTACCCTGGCATGTAGCATAAACTTTCGATTGTTATACCGAACGAATTTGATGCAATGGCAACTGTGCCGAGTGGGGCAACAATAATAGTCGATGTGATCTGAGCTCCGCATGAAATAATTCGCTCCATACCTATAGGAAGACCTATCATGACAGCCTTCTTGATGATGCGGTTTTCCGGCATCAGTCTGCCATGAAAAGTCAGTCGCAGCTCTGAGCGTTCAGAACTTATGTAAGTGAACAATACGATGAGTCCGATAATCCAGGCACACAACGAGCCAAGTGCCGCGCCCAACACTCCGAGATTGCATCCGGGACATGTGGTCGTGATTCCTAATATTGAAATTTCTCTCGACGGAAATATAAAGAAGAAATTGAATACTACGTCCAGACAGCAAATCACGACACTCATTATACTTGGTATTTTCATGTTGCCGCTGCAGCGCAACATGCTTGACATAAGGTGGTAGGTGATAAATACAGGTATAGAGATTGCAAATACTAAGAAATACCTGTATGCGTCTTCAATGATGTCTTGATTGCCTCCAAGCCATGATGGCAATTGCCGGCTTATGCCACAACCCACAATCATTACCACGACTCCGAATATCATGCAAGCTATGAAAGCTTGCCGCAGAACGTCGTTTGCCTCTGATTTTTTGTTTGCACCAAACAGATGCGCCACTTGTACCGAGAAACCCGATGCCACTGCACTGCAGATGCCTCCAAACATCCATGTCGTCGTAGCTACTAATCCGATTGATGCTGATGCCTCGGCTCCAAGACTTCCCACCATAGAGGCATCGATATACTCCATGACGATCGATGACAATTGTGATAAAATCGCAGGAAGACTGAGGAAGAATACCAGTTCGAGTTGCTTCCTCAGTCCTACATCTTTTTTTGTGTGTATCGTTAAGTCTAATCGCTCCTGTGTCGTCATCGCATGAAGATTGATTCATTGCCGATCTCTCCGATCGGTCCCTGCCGGTTAGTCTTTAGCTGCGATAGCTTCGATCTCAATGTCCGCTCCCTTAGGCAGTGCGGCTACAGCGAAGGCTGAGCGGGCTGGATAAGGAGCCTCAAAGAACTCGGCATATACTTCGTTTACTGCGGCAAAGTTGCTGATGTCGGCAAGGAGCACGGTTACCTTAACTACATTCTTCATGGAGAGCCCAGCTTCTGCCAATATATTTTTGATGTTTGTGAGACTTTGGCGCGCTTCTGCCTGTATGCCTCCTTCGGCAAATTCTCCGGTGGCAGGGTTGATTGGCAACTGGCCACTGACGTATACAAATCCGCCGGCTTCGATCCCCTGGCTATAAGGTCCTATAGCAGCTGGGGCATTTTTTGTTGACAGTTCTTTCATCTTTAATTGTTTTTGATTATTAGTGAATAAGAGTATTTCATTTGCAAAGTTACAAATTTAAAAGGATTTGCCTGTCTGTTATAGAATTAATTTGTAATTTTGCGGAACAAATAACTGATAGACGATGGATATAACGGAACGATTTTTGAATTATGTCAGATTTGACACCCAATCGGATGAGGATAGTGATGTATGCCCAAGTACGCAAAAACAATTAGTATTTGCCAGATATCTAAAGGATGAGTTAAGTAGGGAAGGCCTTCAAGACGTTGAACTTGATGATAACGGCTATCTTTATGCCACGTTGCCTTCAAATATAGACAGCGAAGTGCCTGTTGTGGGTTTCATCTCACACATGGATACGAGTCCGGACTGTTCGGGCAAGGATGTGCACCCGAGGATAGTCGGGAACTACGATGGTGGTGATATTGTCTTGAGCGAAGGTATAATCAGTTCGCCTGAAAAGTTTCCTGAACTTCGCAACCACATCGGTGAAGACCTGATTGTGACCGATGGACACACGTTGCTCGGTGCTGACGACAAAGCAGGTATAGCAGAGATTGTAGAAGCAATGGTCTATTTGTTGCATCATCCTGAAATCAAGCACGGAAAGGTGCGTGTAGGGTTCAATCCCGACGAGGAGATTGGACGTGGTGCTCATTTGTTCGATGTGGAGAAATTCGGGTGTCAGTTTGCTTATACGATGGATGGCGGTGAGGTCGGTGAACTGGAATTTGAGAACTTCAATGCTGCCAGTGCTAAGATTCGCATAAACGGATGCTCTGTCCATCCTGGCTATGCTAAAGGCAAAATGATTAATGCCGGCAGAATCGCAACCGAATTGGTTCAAATGCTTCCTCAAGATGAGACGCCAGAGACAACTGAAGGGTATGAGGGCTTTTATCATCTGACCGACATAAAGGGCAATTGTGAATCAGCTGCTGTGTCAATTATAATTCGTGACCACAATATGAATAAATTCCGGCACCGGAAAGAACGTATAGAGGAAATTGTGGCGGTTATCAATGCTAAATATGGTGACGGTGTGGCTCAACTGAGCCTCAATGACCAATATTATAATATGCGTGAAAAGATTGAACCCATGATGTATGTTATAGATATCGCACGCAAAGCAATTGAAGAGGCAGGCGTTACTCCCCATATTCAAGCTATTCGTGGAGGTACGGATGGAGCACAGTTATCCTTCAAGGGTCTCCCTTGTCCTAACATTTTTGCCGGAGGTATCAATTTCCACGGTCCGTACGAGTTCGTTCCTATACAGTCACTTGAAAAGGGTATGGCTACTGTAGTCAATATTTGCCGTCTGGTAGCGGAACTTAAATAAGAGGGGGTTCGTAACGCATTTTATACATTCTCATAGGCACACGCTTAACGGCTTGCCTGCTCATGCAGTTCATGGAATCTTTGCTTTATGTATTGCAAGTGAACATGTATGAACGATTTTAGGTCGTCAATGTATGCCTGGTAGTTATCGTGGTATACGTGTTTTTCCCAACTATACACGGGTTGGCTGATGTTCCACACCTGAAAGTTTTGCTTTTGTGATTGGCTGATAACTGTCGCAAGACTGTCTATGTGGTTCATTAGGAAGTCCTCTAGTCCTCTGTTAAGTAAATTGTTGAACTCAGAATCAACAGCATCAGCAAAAGACGGATCCTTCCACAGTCGTTGAAAAATTTGCTGCCATGGACGGTCCTCGAAATTCAAGTCAGCCGACAGGTTGTGGAGCATATCCACTTCACCGCTTAAGCCATATGCAAAATCCATGTCCCATAGCGGACCGAAATGGAATGTATCATCTATGGAGTTTTTATACAGATAGATGACCAACAGAGCATCGAGGTTGCCGGTTATTTCTGAAGCAACATACCATTTGACTAACGATTCAGTGTCAATTTTGGTCTGCCAACCAGTTTTGGCGTCAGCAAAATGATCTGAGAATATGACATCTTCCATCTCTTGTGTGTCCTGCTTTATCCGGTTATGCATTTGATCACCTATATGTACGTTCTTGGGATTGGCTATGTTGTATTGGAAATTGCGTCGGGTTGTGAAATGGTTTTCTTCCATCCCCCAATGGCTGGTTGTTTCGAGTAGTATTCCATGACGGCGGTCGATTCCGACGCGATGTTTGCCTGCCTCAACTTTGTCGCTTATTTGGTATGTTCCTATGTATTTATTATTTATGAACAAGTCAATGAACTTGGATGCGGGACAGAAATCCATACCCACAAAACGTCCTAAGTCGTAGGTTAGTGCGTTACGAATCATAGTCTTATCACCATGGTTGGCAAGCAACACCCAGTTTTTTGCACGTGCAAAACCTTTGCCGAGAAGTTTGGTCTTCTCGGCAAATTTCAGCCGGTATGGCTTTTTGGGCGATTGGTTCCATGTGGAATTGCCTCGCCCTTTCACCATTACATTGTGATATGTAGTTGAGTTGTCATTCTCTACCCAAGTGAGTGTGCAGACTGTATAATGGTCTTTGGAAAATACAGTGTCTCCATTTTCTGTATCTATATAGACCGACGGCAGGTTTGTCAGTTGTGTCTTGTTGTCATGATCGTTGCATGTTGCTATGAGGAGGCATATACAGACTCCACAAAATAGAATGACAAATTTCTTCATCTTGGTTGTCTCGTGTTTAGAAATTCAAGTTAACTCCCCCCATCACTGTTGCCCGAGGCATAGGGAATCCTGCAATTGTCTCGTACTTTTGTGCCAACAGGTTTTCGCCCTTTGCAAAGATATGCATACTTTTGCCTATGCGATATTTGGTTGTCAGATTGAACAGCCAGAACTCTTCTTTGTTTTCATTAGATCCGGTCACTGTGTACAAACCTGCGATGTATTGTATGCCTGCGTTTGCTGAGAATCGGCCTGCATTGTAATTTGCGCCGGCAAATAATTTGTGTGTAGGTGCTGATTCTTGTGGTTTGCTCATGTGGAGATAGCTATAGTTGGTGTTTACGTGCCAGTGTTGATTGATTGCATAGTTTGCATCTGCCTCCACACCGCTATGCTCTGTCTTTCCCGTATTTACATTGAGTGGACGCCCATCGACCATTGTGGTCGTAATCAGATTATCAGCGTTGAGATAAAACAGATTGATACCATAGTTCAACTTCCCTTCCATAAGACTTTGGCGGAATGAGATTTCATAGTTCATTATCCGTTCCGGCTCAAGGTCTCTGTTGGCTGGTCTGAACATATATAGTTCCCGTATGGTTGCGTTGCGGAATCCTTTGCTTACCATTGCTTTGATTTGTTCGTTTCCTGGTAGGCGGAATGTCAAGCCTCCTTGTGGAACCCATTCATTTCCCGACACGGAATGGTGGTCGAGTCGTATGCCTGCGTCGGCTGACATCCATGATGTGATGTCCTGATGTATATCCAAATATCCTGCTATATCGTTCACACTCTTATCTGCAATCTCGGTAACCGATCTGTCTGTCATGCTTCTGTTCCATGCATGACCTCCATAATGCTGGAAGTCCACTCCGAGGGTGGTGCGGTTGCCGGTGAAAAGTTTTGCACTTTGGTAAAGTGAAAATCCGCCCATTCGGTCGTTATGCATGTAGTAGGATGTTTGTGGTGTCGCTCCAGGATGATAGCCGTCGTTGATGTGATGGTGCCCCCAATTATAGTAAGCGCGGAACGCTCCGTTGGTGTTCTCGTATTCGTCGGTCACCGATATTGTTGCTGCTCCTCGGGTTATCATCATATCGTTGTCTATGTATGGGTTTGACACTGTTCCTGGATTTGATGATTCAAAATATGTCATGTTGATATCTCCGTTCAGGTTCCAGTTTTGTGTAAGGTCGTACCCTAATTTTACGAATCCACTGACTTGCTCAAACTCTGAATTCTTTCGGTGTCCGTCGGTCCGTCCATAGTCGGCACCCACAATACTCGAGAATTTACCGGTCCGTATTCTGTTTGTTGCTGATGCCTGTAAGGTTCCGTAGCTGCCGCCTTGCAGAGTTATGTCTGTATTAATTCCGTCTTCCTGCATTTGTCGTGTAACAATGTTAACGACTCCACCCATGGCGTTGCTTCCGTAGATCATGGAAGCAGGTCCACGAAGCACTTCAACTTTTTCTGCCAGCATCGTTTGGTAACTGTCTGCTATAGGATGCCCGTAGAGTCCTGCGTATTGTGGCAGTCCGTCGATAAGTACAAGCATGTTCGCCATACTGCCGATACCTCTTATTTTAATTCCACCGGCGGCTCCTGTGCTGACTCCGTAGCCGAATATGCCACGTGTAGTACTGAAAAGTCCTGGTACTTGTTGTGTCAGTGTTGGCAAAATGTTTGTCTGATAGTTTTCGTTTAATGTCTGATGATTGATGATGGAGACAGTCATTGGTGTGTGGCGTATGTCTGTAGAGTATCTACTGCCTGTAACGACCACCTCGTCAAGTATTGTACTGTCAGGGATTTCAATCGCATGTGTTTCGTAGGCGATTACTTGCGCCAACAGCGATAAAGTTAGAATTGTTTTCTTCATAGTTCGTTTTAATTTAGTTGTTTTTATGTGTTATGTTAGTGTTAGTTGTTGCATATCGTGTGTCCGAGGAAGTCTTTCAATTTGTCTGTTTTTGGACTTGTGAATATTTCATTCGGCCTGCCTTCCTCATATATTATCCCGTCAGAGAAGAACAGAACCTTGTCGGCGACTTCACGTGCGAATGCCATCTCGTGTGTAACTACAATCATTGTCATTCCCTCTTGTGCCACCTCCTTCATAAGTGAAAGGACTTCACCCACCATCTTTGGATCAAGAGCCGACGTAGGCTCATCGAACAGCATCACTTTAGGGTTCATTGCCAATGAACGCACTATTGCTACGCGTTGCTTTTGTCCGCCCGATAGTGAGTTCGGGTAGCTGTCGGCCTTTTCTTCCAGTCCGATTCTTCGCAGGAGTGTGATTGCCTTTGATTCTGCCTCTTGCTTGTTCATTATCTTTAGTGTAATAGGGGCAAGCATGATATTCCGTTTGATTGTCATGTTGGTAAAGAGGTTGAACTGTTGAAACACCATGCCAATGCGCTGACGAATATGATTTATGTCAGTAGTAGTATTCATGATGTCGTGCCCGTCGAAATATATATGTCCACTTGTCGGACGCTCCATGAGATTCAGACTGCGGAGGAAGGTCGACTTTCCGCATCCTGACGGACCGATAATCGCTACTACCTCGCCTCTGCGTACCATGGTCGATATGCCTTGAAGTACTTCATGACCGTCATACGATTTATGCAGGTCTTCTACCTTTATAATTATATCACCTTTCACTTTCTCTCAGTTTCTTTTCCAGTTTGTTTACTCCGTATGTAAGCGACATGACAATGCACAGATATATTGCAGCTACGATTCCGAGTGGCAACATGGCATCGTATGTGATGCTCCGTATGATGTCACTGCCCTTTGTCAGATCTACTAATCCGATATATCCGCTTATGGAAGTTTCTTTTAATAGTGTGATGAGCTCATTGCCAATTGCCGGCAGTACATTCTTGAATGCCTGGGGCAATACAATCAATCGCATGGTTTGGCTGTAATTCATACCAAGGCTCCTGCCAGCCTCCATTTGTCCGGTATCGACCGACATGATTCCCGAACGGATTACTTCGGCTATGTATGCAGCAGAGTTGAGTCCGAAGGCGATTATGGCAACCAAGATCTTATTGACATCTACAGATGCGAACACTACATAATATATAATGAGCAATTGTACCATGGTTGGTGTCCCACGTACTACCGTCAGGTATATTTTGCAAATAGTATTCATTACCTTGTGGTTGCCGTTGCGCTCGTGTGTAGATCTGACTATTGCTATACCCGTACCGAGTATGAGCGATAAAATAATTGCGAAGAATGTAATAATGAGGGTGTTGGCTAACCCTGTAAATATGTAATTGTACCGATGATCGATGAGGAAGCACCATTTAAAACGGTCTGTCAGATTCATGCTGCTGTCGTTTATATTATCGCCCGTATTGACAACCACTACTTGGCGCACGTCGGTATACTCATCGCTGAACAACACGCTTTTCTTTCGCTCTTCTGTGACTGTGATCCCTGCTATGCCGGCATCGACCTTTCCTGTTTGCACAGAAGTGATGATAGCGTCAAATTCCATTTCCACCACTTCAAGTTCTTTACCAAGAATGTCACAGATTGCTTGTGCTATATCAATATCAATGCCGACCACTCTACCTGCATCGTAGTATTCGAATGGTTTGAATGTCGCATTGGTGCCAAACTTTAGTTTCCCATCGCGTTTTATGTTTGTCTTCTTCTTGTATACTTGAGTCTTGTGCTGCTTTATGAATCCGTTTGTTATGGAATCAATCATTCCTTCGTCTTTCAACTTTATGATTGCTTTGTTAATGCTATCCAGCAACCTTTTGTTACCTTTTGATATACATATTGCAAGACCGCTCTTGCCAAAACTTTCCGGCAAAATTTTTAATGAAGGATTCTTCTCTACGAATGTAACCGCTGGTTCTTCATCGGTAATTATGCAGTCAACTTTTCCTTGTAGAAGTGCTTGTATCGCATCGGCTGATTTAGTAAAACGCTCCACTTGAGTGTCTCCTCCATCAGCGGTTTCCATGTTGCTGACTAATACGTCGCTTGTCGTGCCGAGTTGTACACCAATCTTTTTACCTTTTATATCCTTGGCACTATGTATCTGTTTGCCGTTATCCCGTGTGATGTCTGCATGACACCCTGAATTGCATCCACATAGCAAGATAGCGATCAGAACTGCTGCTATCTGTTGGAATTTATATCGTTTGCATGTCTGTATGTGTCGTGTCATGTTATGTTTTGAGTTTGCTGTAAGAGATATTAAGATTGCAACTGCCTGAACCATCCGTATAGTTTTGTAATGCCATCGTGGATTGGCGTTGATGGTCTGTAGCCAAAGTCGTGTTGAAGCAACGTTGTGTCGGCATACGTGCATACGACGTCACCTGGCTGCATGTCCATCATCTTCATTTTTGCTTGCTTACCTGTCACTTCCTCAATCGTGTGTATGAAGTCAAGCAGTCTCACAGGTTCTGAATTACCAATATTGTATATGCTGTAAGGGATTTCGTGGTTGTTGTCGGAGTGTAACACCAGTCTGACACCTTCTGCTATGTCGTCAATGTATGTGAAGTCACGCAGCATATCCCCATGGTTATATACTTGTATCTCATCACCATTGATAATTGCTTTCATGAACTTGATTGGGGCCATGTCAGGCCGTCCCCATGGGCCGTAAACCGTGAAAAAACGGAGTCCGGTGGTTTGTATGCCATAGAGTTTGCTATATGCATGTGCCATTTCTTCGTTGCTCTTCTTTGTAGATGCATATAAACTTACAGGTGAATCGGTACGGTCGCTTTCTTTGAATGGAACACGTGTATTCATGCCGTATACACTACTCGAACTTGCGTATATAAGATGTGGAACATTATAATTACGGCAACCTTCGAGTATATTGAGGAAACCTACTATATTCGACTGAACGTATGAATATGGATTTTCAATAGAGTAGCGTACTCCTGCTTGTCCGGCAAGATTTAGCACGTGGGTGAAATGTTCTGCGGCAAACAGGCGGTCGATGTACTCACGGTCGGTCAGGTCCATTTTGATAAATCTGTATTGTGGCAGTGTATGGCTTTGCGTGGATGTATGTACTGCTATTTCGTTTTTGTCAATTCCGGTATCTTGCAGGCGGGCATACTTGAGATCCGTGCTGTAATAGTCGTTGATATTGTCGAGTCCGACAATTTCTGCTCCTTCTGCAGCAAGCACTTTTACCATTTTGTGTCCGATGAAGCCCGCGGCTCCGGTTATAAGTATTTTCATGACTTTCTGTTCTTGCTATATAATATGATATTGCGTGTGTATGTGAAGAAACCCACTGACTGACCGATTATCAATACTGGATCCAGACGGAAGATACCATAGCTGACGATAATGGAACAACCGATCAAGCTGATGATCCAAAACCACACAGGCAGTACTGATTCGTGTCTTCGATAGCTGTAGTACCATTGGTATATGAATCTTAGGGTGAATATTACTTGTCCTGCCGATCCCCAAATAAGGAGGATGGCTGGTATGGAATCATTATGGAAGAAATTGTTGACAAAGGCCGGTATGTCTTGAAGCATCATCCCGATGGCAAGGAAGGGTAGAGCAGCTATGATAATGCGTGCTATAAGCGGCACCCTGTGCCATACGCCTTTTATGTCAAGGTTCCATATGTATATGTAGTAAGAGATAATTTGCCCGAAGATAATGGCAAAGTCATCCCGTAGCCAACCATATATGAAAAGTAATATGCTTCCTGCCAGACTGCAGATCCAGTATGCATTGGGCGATACAACTTTCCGTGCACGTTCTGAGAGTATCCACTGGATGAGCATACGTGCAGAGAAAAAGCCCTGGGCAAGAAAGCCTATCATGTATACATATATTGATGATACTTGCATCTGTTATTTTTTACTGAAGTTATTATCTGAAATCTGATAGCGTATATAACGGTTGCGCATCCACCGGTATGCAAAGCAATCTATGAACGGACCCTTCAGACGGTTCCATAAATGGTATTTCGATACTCCGGCAACTCGTGGATAGTGACGTACCGGAATCTCCTTGAACTTTCCGTCCTCAAGCTTCATTAGAGCAGGTAAAAAACGATGCATGCCGTTGAAGAAGGGCAACTTCTTTGCGTATGATGTCCACATCACTTTTAGCGGGCAACCGGTGTCGGTTGCTGTGTCGCCAGTCATTTTGCGACGAAATCCGTTGGCTATCTTAGATTGCAATTTTTTGAATCCTGAGTCTTTTCGGTTTGCCCGTATGCCTGATACGAGTTGGTAATCATTAATATATTGCAATAGAAGGTTGAAATCGTTGGGGTTTGTTTGTAAGTCTGAATCGATATAGCCTGTATATTTGCTTTCAATGATGTCAATGCCTGCTTTCATTGCTGTACTCAGTCCATGGTTTTCGTCTGAACTTATGTAGAAGGAGTCCTTGTTGCGTGAACAAATAGTTTTGATCTTTTGCAGACTGCCGTCCTTCGAACCATCGTTGACGTAAAGCACGCAGGCCTTTACTATTGATTTAGGCAAAAACTCTGCCATAGCTTTCTCTACATTATCGAGATTGTCTTCCTCGTTATATACAGGGACTATTATCGACATGTCGTAGTCTGATGTATTATTCATCTTTATTTGTTTATTATTCATTCTTAGTGCGCTACCGCCTTTCGTCTCAGCAGTGTAGCGTGTCTGACCAAGTCTGTTGTATAGTGACTTTTGCCTTTCGGCAATTTATTGTTATCGAATATGCCGATTGCTACCGTATCGACCTCTGCCATTGCAACTTTCGACAATGTGTTTCTTGCCCAGTCTTTCGAGATCATGACACATGGCAGTGATGCTTTTACTTTATCTGGGTCGGTGAAGTCGAGCGGCAGTATTTTCCTGTGAGCCTCGTACACAAATTCTATTCGTAAAGGCTCGCCTTCGTTGTAATAGAACGGCATTCTGTTGATGCGTCTGTCTGTCCGTACTGCAGCGATACTGTTTGCTTCAGAATTGACAAATGTGTTACCTACGACTTTCAAGAGGAAAAGCTCTACGAGTGCAAAGAGTACAGCTATACCTGTAGTGAAACTCATTGGCCTGTACTTGAATGTGCTCAATGCAAGCCACACAGCTATAACTACTAAGCAGACCGAAATAATGTATTCTGTATTTATGCTGATTATGCCCGCCTTCACTCCGTATGTGTAAGCTAATACTGGAACTGCAAGCACAATTAGCGTCATGATTATACCATTACCCAAATAAAGCCACTTGCTTACTTTGTCCATCTGTTTGCCTTGCTTGAAATGTATTATCAGGCAACCGACTACTATGGAGCAAGGTGCTAAAAGCGGTAAAAGGTAGCGCGTTTTCTTTTCTGGCATGAGCGAGAGCAATACTAATGAAGATAATGCCCAGGTAATAGAAAGTAAATAATCACGCTTAACTGTAATATGCCGTTTCCAATAGGGTACGAACAAGGATGCAAGCATAAACAACGCCCATGCTCCCATCTCAAGAAAAAAACGCCAATAGTAATACCATGGCCTGACGTTGTGGTTACTCCATGCACTTGTTTCTTTATGAATCACTGCCGATACTTTGTCTGGTTCGGCAATCAACAAGTATATGTACCACCAACAGCTAATTATAAGCACCACAACAGCCATTAAAACGAGAGCTCTCCATTTGCCCTTCATCGAAGGACGTGGCAAGGCTATCATGGTTATCACGTAAGGTAAGAGTAGGGCATAGAACGACACTGGTCCCTTACTTAGAAAAGACAGTCCCATAAAGATACCTGACAGTATAAAGCGCTGCTGGTAATGATGTTCTTCATACAGTGCGCGTGTAAGATAATATATTGCAGCCATCATGAATGCATGACAATAAATGTCCCATGTGGCAGAACGTCCCATCAATACCAAGTTGTAGCAAGTAAGGAACACTATTGTTGTTGCTACGGCAAGATCTTCCCGCCGTGACATGTATCGCACGAAGAGAAATAAGTATACAGTCCACAGACTCCCCATGATTCCGGCCGCTGTACGCTGCGCTCCGAGATTGTCGGGAAACCACATCTCTATCATCCCTGCGATCCATGTTGGCAATGGAGGCTTCTCCAACCGTAACTCCCCATTCATAGTTGGCACGAGCCAGTTGCCTTCTTCCACCATTTCGCGCGCTGTGACAATGTTGCGTGATTCCATGATGTCGGTTGGCAGTGCATCTCTGCTGACGAAGAAGGTAATCAAGCAAAAGATAGCCAACAGAACAAGATATCTTCGCTTTATTGTTTTTATATTCATCTGTGTCATGCTATGGTTTGAATGTCGTACGTGAGGTTCAAAATGATTCCAATTTATTTTACAAAGATAAGACCTTTTTGTGAGATAGCCCCTCCTTTTGCCGTTTTTCTTTTGTTTATTGTGGTAATGTAGGGTCGTTGTATGCAATAAATCTTCAAAATATTATGTTGACAAACAAATTAATTGTTATCTTTGCATCTGATTGGATATAATCCAACCGATGATAAAAATTAATGAACTAATAATATTAATAAGATATTTATGTTTTCAGGAATTGTAGAAGAATGTGCGACTGTAGTCGCAATACGTAAAGAGCAGGAAAACGTACATTTCACTTTGAAATGCTCATTTGTAGACGAACTCAAAATTGATCAGAGTGTGTCACATAACGGAGTGTGTCTTACTGTAGTAAAAATAGAAAACGGCACTTATACTGTTACTGCTATGAAGGAAACCCTTGACCGTAGTAATCTCGGTGACTTGAAGGTAGGCGATGAGGTGAATGTGGAACGCAGTATGATGATGAACGGAAGGCTTGACGGGCATCTTGTGCAGGGACATGTTGATGAAACTGCTGTCTGTACTGATGTTGAGGATGCTCAAGGAAGCTGGACATATACTTTTAAGTATAAGTATGACAAAGAAATGGCACAACGCGGATATACCACTGTCGATAAGGGCTCGGTTTCTGTCAATGGGGTCAGTCTGACGGTTTGCAATCCTACTCAGGACACTTTTCAAGTTAATATCATTCCTTATACTTATGATAATACTAATTTCCATAGTATTAAGGTCGGTACTCGTGTTAATATCGAGTTCGATATCATAGGTAAGTATATAAGCCAGTACTTTGCCTTGTTTAAATAAAACAAGGCAGGGGTGAGGCGCAGCGCAGATTCGCTTATTGATATCTTGGACGAGTTTAATGGTATAAAACAAGAGATGATATTAATAAATGAAGTACATTAATGAAACTGTGCGTCGTCAGGATCGTTTACTTGATGAGCAACGGGCGCGGGAGTTGTTGTCTTCTGCCGAGTTTGGAGTGCTGTCGATGATTGATGATGACGACCAACCTTATGGTATTCCTGTCAATTTTATTTGGGATGGAGATGATAAAATCTATATACATTGTGCTCCGGAAGGCAGGAAACTGCGAATATTGAGTAAGCATCCAAAAGTTTCTCTATGTGTTGTTGGCAATGTCCATCTTATGCCGAAAAACTTCTCAACCGAATATGAGAGTGTGATTGTGTTTGGTGAGGCACACACCGGACTGACGCCGGAGGAACGGGTGCATGCATTGCGCTTGCTGATTGACAAGTTGGCTCCTGATTATAAGGCGGTGGGGGAAAAATATGTGCATGCCAGTTTCGCCCGTACTGAAATAATTCGTATGGATGCGACTGATTATTCAGGGAAGTGCAAGAAAATCCAACGATAATATTGTTTTCTATTTAAAGGTCCTGCTACTTGCTGATAGCTTACTTTGTAGTATAGGTTTCAATTAGAAGAAACCTGTATATACCTTATTCTATATACGCATGCGGGAAATAGAATGACTATACCTGATTTTTCTTCACTCAGTCTGGCTGTTTGCTTTACACCGTCAATAAAAGTTTACTGATTTTACTTCACACAGGGCTTGCTACCCCAGATTTCCTATATATGGGCTTCTGATAAAAATGAAAGAGCCCCATTTCTCGATGAGGCTCATTCTAAAGTATGGTTTATTCATTATATGCAAAAATCAATCAGGTACACAGTATAAAACCTGTTGATTTACTTTTTGCAGGTATAATGTCATTTAATCTTTTTGTAACCGTACTTTGCTACGCTACCAAGTTCCTCCTCGATGCGGATGAGCTGGTTGTACTTAGCCATACGGTCAGTACGTGACATTGAACCTGTCTTGATCTGACCAGAGTTTGTTGCAACTGCTATGTCAGCTATTGTTGTATCCTCTGTTTCGCCTGAACGGTGTGAAGTTACGGTTGTGTAGCCGTGACGGTGTGCCATTTCAATAGCGTCAAGAGTTTCACTGAGTGAACCGATTTGGTTAACTTTGATAAGGATTGAGTTTGCTGCACCCATTGCGATTCCTTTTTGCAGGAAATTAACGTTGGTTACGAACAAGTCGTCTCCTACAAGCTGACAACGGTCACCGATGCGCTTAGTAAGTTTAACCCAGTTGTCCCAGTCGTTCTCGTCGAGTCCGTCCTCGATTGAGTCGATAGGATATTTGTTGATAAGCTCTTCGAGATATGCGATTTGCTCGTCAGCACTAAGTTTCTTGCCGTTAGGATCTTTCTTCTTACCATTCTTAAGCTGGCGGTAGTCATAATAGTATTCACCATTCTCAACAACAGCGAATTCAGAAGAAGCGCAGTCCATGGCAATCTTTACATCCTTACCTGGCTCGTAACCTGCATCCTTGATGGCTTGGCAGATAGAGTCAAGAGCATCTTCAACTCCGTCGAGATTTGGAGCGAAACCGCCTTCATCGCCTACTGCTGTAGAAAGACCACGGCTCTTTAATATTTTAGCAAGGTGATGGAAAACTTCAGCACCCATGCGTACAGCTTCTCTGAGTGTAGGAGCTCCAACAGGACGAATCATGAATTCCTGGAATGCTATAGGAGCGTCAGAGTGTGCTCCACCATTGATGATGTTCATCATTGGAACAGGGAGTACGTATGCGTTTGCTCCGCCGATATAGCGATAAAGAGGAATATTTAAAGAATTGGCTGCTGCGTGAGCTACTGCGAGGGAAACACCAAGAATGGCGTTAGCGCCAAGCTTACTCTTTGTAGGCGTTCCATCGAGTTCCAGCATCTTTTGGTCGATTGCGCGCTGTTCAAGCACATTCCAACCGATAAGAGCAGGAGCAATAACTTTATTTACGTTCTCAACAGCCTTGAGTGTTCCTTTTCCAAGATAACGGTTTTTGTCTCCGTCTCTAAGTTCCAAAGCTTCGTTTTCTCCGGTGCTTGCGCCAGATGGTACAGCTGCACGTCCCAAAACACCATTTTCAAGAACTACGTCTACCTCTACTGTCGGATTACCACGTGAATCGAGGATTTCACGTCCGACGATTTTTTGAATCTTCATAACTTTAATTCTTTAAAATAT
>CAYVNW010000027.1:0-41477 GCA_964452915.1 uncultured Bacteroidaceae bacterium
TTTCTATTATGCTTTAATTGTTAATTCGGTGTAAAGTAATTCTGTATTAAGTCACTAAACCTAATCAAGTTATCGACAGAATTAAGTCAATGTAGCGGATACATGCCACAGTAAAAAACCGCGATGCTTTATAATAATTAAATAAGCATCGCGGTTTTTAGATATAAAATAGAGGCAAGAATACTTACCCAAAGTTGTCGAATGAAATCATATCATCTTCCACTCCAAGGCTATGAAGAAGATCAAGCACAGTCTTTGCCATCATAGGAGGTCCACACAGATAGTATTCACAATCTTCCGGAGCCTCGTGTGCTTTCAGATAAGTATCGCCCAATACATTAGCAATGAATCCAGGGGTATACTTCACTCCAAGTTTGTCCGCCTTAGGATCAGGACGGTCAAGTGCAAGGTGCATGTGGAAGTTAGGATACTCTTTTTCCAATTCGAGGAAGTCTTCGAGGAAGAATACCTCATCAATACCACGTGCGCCATAGAAGTAATGCATCTCACGATCTGTTACATGCAATGTCTTAAGCATGTGCATGATTTGTGCTCTAAGTGG
This sequence comes from uncultured Bacteroidaceae bacterium, assembly GCA_964452915.1. GTDB lineage: Bacteria > Bacteroidota > Bacteroidia > Bacteroidales > Bacteroidaceae > Colivivens. Next base: position 563 of record CAYVNW010000027.1, read on the forward strand.
TGCCATACCAGCTCCACCGCCGACCCATATCATTTCGCGTCCTGTATTGTACTTAGGATGGAACTCTCCGTAAGGGCCCGACATAGTTACCTTGTCACCCGGTTTGAGGGAGAAGATATATGTTGAGGCTATACCACAAGGAACGTTCTGGAATCCTGGACCTTGATCTTTAGGTTTGAACGGAGGTGTCGCAATACGTACCGTAAGCATTATGATATCACCCTCGTCCGGATAGTTAGCCATAGAATAAGCGCGAACGGTTGGCGTATCATTTTTCTGCTTAAGGTTGAATATACCGAACTTCTCCCATGTAGGTACATAGAGATCACCAATAAGAGATTTGTCCATATCACGGTTGTAGTCGATATCGTACTTTGGAATACGTATTTGAGCGTACGAACCCGGTTCGAAATCCATGTGCTCACCAGGAGGCAAAGCGACTTTGAACTCCTTGATGAACGAAGCCACGTTGTTGTTACTAAGTACAGTGCATTCCCATTCCTTAACACCAAGAACAGATTCAGGTACTTTAATCGATAGGTCACCTTTAACCTTTGTCTGGCATCCAAGGCGGAAGCCTTCCTTGATTTGTTTGCGTGTGAAATGCACCTTCTCTGAGTCGAGAATTTCACCGCCGCCTTCCAATACTTGACATTTGCACTGTCCACATGACCCTTTACCTCCACATGCAGAAGGCAAGTACACGTTTTGTTCGGCAAGAGTGGAAAGGAGGCTTGATCCCTGGTCAACTGTAAGTTTTTCCTTTCCGTTGATGGTAATGGTCACCTGACCACTCGGCGATAGGTATTTCTTGGAGATAAGCAATATGATAACCAACACAAGCACTATTACCAAGAACACCCCTATACTATATAATATAAATGTAATGTTCATTTGACGTTTCCTTTCTTTTAGATTTTAAGACCAGAGAAACACATGAATGCCATCGCCATAAGACCTACGGTGATGAAAGTGATGCCAAGCCCACGCAAAGGTTTTGGTACATCTGAGTACGCCATCTTCTCACGTATTGCCGCAAGACAGACAATGGCAAGAGTCCAACCAATTCCTGAGCCAAGAGCATAAGCGATACAATCGCCCACTCCACCGATCGCTTGTGTTGACGTAGCCGGATCGAGAAGGATACGCTGTTGCATAAAGAGTGATGCTCCCATGATTGCACAGTTGACAGCTATCAGCGGAAGGAATATGCCGAGAGCGGAATATAATGCAGGAGAGAATCGCTCCACAACCATCTCCACGAGTTGCGTAATACCAGCTATGACGGCAATGAAGAGAATGAATGAAAGGAATGTGAGGTCCACTCCCTCAGCAAGAGCCCCGTTGGCGAGAACCTTGGTTTGAAGCAAGTAATCGACAGGAACTGTGATAAGCAATACGAATGTAACTGCTATGCCAAGTCCAAGCGATGTCTTGACGGTCTTAGATACTGCTATGTAAGAGCACATACCTAAGAAAAAGGCAAATATCATGTTGTCCACAAATATTGAACGGACAAACAAACTAATAAAATGTTCCATATTATTCTTTTATAAGGTATGTGTTATTTAGTTTCTTCTTTGTTAATAGCACGGTGTGCCCAAATAAAGCAAGCGAGAAGGATAAGAGCCATTGCCGGCATGGTCATCATTCCGTTGTTAAGGTACAGACCACCGTTATCCATATACGCATCACTTTGTATTATAGTTATGCCGAGCAGTGTACCGAAGCCCAACAACTCACGCACGAATCCTACAATAACCAACACGAAAGCATAGCCAAGCCCATTGCCTAGACCGTCAAGGAAACTTTCCCATGGTCCGTTCTGCATAGCAAAAGCCTCAAGACGTCCCATTAGGATACAGTTTGTAATGATAAGTCCTACATACACACTGAGCTGTACACTGACATCATAAACATACGCCTTAAGAATGTTGCTGACTATTGTAACCAAAGCAGCGACAACAACAAGTTGTACAATGATACGTATACGGTTTGGTATTGTCTTTCGGATCAAAGATATAATCACATTCGAGAAAGCGGTGATGACGGTAACTGAAAGTCCCATTACAATGGCCGGCTTCAGTTGTGAAGTTACAGCCAAAGCCGAACAGATACCCAACACTTGTACTGCGATTGGATTGTTTTTGTTGAGTGGGCCAGTGAATATGGCACCATTCTCTTTTGAAAATAAACTCATATTCTAGTCCTCCTTATCTATTGGTTGATCAATTGTGTTAATGTCCTTTATCTTAACATACTCGCTTTCAGCCGGAATATGCTCATCCGTTGATGCTGTTGAAGCCGAACCTGAAAGTATATTCGAGTACTTTTTGAATCCACTCTTAAGCATGTCGTTAACACCGTTTGATGTGAGTGTGGCACCGGTGACAGCATCTACATAATAGTCTGCTGACAAGTTTGCCGGAGCTTTACCCTGTTTGTAAACGCCGAGGTCGACCTCACCTTTATCATTATAGATTCTCTTTCCTTTAAACAGATCCTGAAACCATTGTTCCTTGATTCGGTCACCAAGTCCGGCAGTTTCTGATTCGTGGTTAAAGAAGCATCCATAAATAGTTTGTCCGTCAGCATTTACAGCTACATAGCCCCAAATACCGCCCCAAAGTCCGGCGCCTTTCACATGGACTATGGTTTTAGTTTCACCATTTACTTCTGCTATTTCGTATGGAGTGTCGGTATCATTAACCTCTTTCTTTATTACAGCCTTATAGGTTGAGTCAACCTGTTCTGTAGGTATATCACGCAAGTTAAGAGCGGCAAGTATTTGTGACTTTGTGTCACGCTCCACATTCTTGTCCTGGGTATCCTTAAGCGCAGACGCAACAAACGCAAGAAGGAAAGCCACGATAATTACCAATACAGTTGAATATACGATTGTGTATACGTTGCTGTTTGTATTTAATTTTGCCATTATATGTTTCCTCCTTATTTATTTGTTTATAGCACGTTTAGCGCGCTTTGAAATATTACAAGATACAACGCAATAGTCAATCAGAGGAGCAAATACGTTCATGAGCAGGATAGCAAGCATCATTCCCTCAGGATAACCTGGATTAAGCACACGTATGATAATTGCCATGGCACCAATCAGGAATCCATAGATCCATTTGCCAATCTCAGTACGACTGCTTGTTACAGGGTCGGTTGCCATGAATACAGCACCAAATGCAAAACCTCCGACTGTCAGTTGTTCCCACCATTGGAAATTAAGAGTTTCTGCGTCGCCATAACGGAGGAAATAAGCCATAATGAGACCTCCAGCGAATACAGATACAATAATCTTCCAACTTGCAATGCCTGCCCAGATCAAAATCACAGCACCGATGAGAATAGCAATGAAAGACGTTTCACCTATAGAACCAGGGATGCTGCCTACAATAGTATCCATCGCACTGTAGCTCACAGGCTCGCCGGCTGCAAGCTGGCCAAGAGGAGTAGCGGCACTATATCCGTCAACCGTACCATTTATACAGTCAATATAATTTGTGTTTACCCATACTTTGTCGCCCGACATCATGGCAGGGTAAGCAAAAAACAGGAACGCACGCGTAACAAGTGCAGGGTTGAATATGTTCATACCTGTACCGCCAAAAACTTCCTTAGCGAAAATGACAGCAAACGCTGTTGCGATCGCAATTATCCAAAGCGGGCAATTGACAGGGACGATCATTGGAATGAGTATACCAGTTACGAAGAAACCTTCATGAACCTCTTCCTTCTTCCATTGTGCCACTGCGACTTCAATGCCAAGACCGACCACATATGATACGACGATCTTAGGCAAAATTACGGCAAGACCATATAAGAATTCACTGACAATAGTGCCGTCAGCACATCCAACAGCGATGTCATGCTGGTAACCTATATTATACATACCATACAAGAGTGCAGGTATGAGCGCAATTACCACAAAGAAAATGGAACGCTTTGAGTCGATGGCGTCGTGTATTTGTGCACCATGGACTTTTGCAGTCTCACTTGGCACATAGAAAAAAGTCTCAGCAGCCTCAAATAGTGAGCCAAAAGCGCTTAACTTACCTCCTTCCGAGAAGGTAGGTTTCATCTTATCTAAAATGTTTTTTATAAATGCCATAGTGCTTATGCGTTTTCTTTACGCAGCATGTCAAGACCATCTCTGACAATGCGCTGAAGTTCAACTTTACTACTATCCACGAATTCTGCGACAGCAAAGTCTTCGGGTGCAACCTCATAGATACCCAAAGCTTCCATGCGGTCGATATCACCTGCGATGATTGCTTTAATGAGTTGTTCCGGATAAATGTCCATCGGGAAAACAGAGTCATATTCACCACTGAAAATCATGTGGCGGTGTCCGCCTTTTATACGGGCGTCAAGTGTATATTCCTTGTTTTTAGGTAATAACCAAGAAAAATAAGAACGGCTCACTGAGAATTCGTTCAAACGTGGTGAGATCCATCCAAGCAGTTCGTGTACATCATCACCTTCTGGAATAACCGAGATCTCGGTTGTGTGTGCTCCCAAGAAGGCATTGTTGTCGGTTTTCATACCCGTCAAAGGATTACCGTCGATTATTCTCACCTTACGGTCAGTCTTCACATTCTCATTAAGGATGTCCCCTATTTTTGCTCCGACAACTACATTCATATACTTAGGAGCAACTACTTCATTACCTGCTACAGCAATAGTACGTCGCAGGTCGAGTTTGCCGGTATTGAACAGACGTCCTACAAAAATAACCTCTTCGGCACCCAATGTCCAAACTACTTCACCCTTATTTACAGGGTTAATGTGGTTGATTTGCACCCCGACATTGCCTGCGGGACACTTACCTTTAAACACTGTTACTTCAGCATTCTTTACGCTTTCAAGTACACTGCCGGGTTTAACTCCAAGATAAACTTTTGCGATCTTAGAAAGAGCGTCAATACCTGTTTGGAAATCTGCCAATTGGTCTTTTGCAACAAACTCAAAGTCTGCGGCAAGAGGCATGTCGGAGAACCCGGATACAAAAATACCCTTAGGAGTGTCAGTCGGTGAGGCAGTTACCGCATACGGACGTTGTATGAAATAACCAAACAAACCGCTGGCGAGCAATTCTTCCAACACCTTCTTTCCATCGGCTGGAACGCCCTTACCAAACTCTGCATACTGCTGGTTGGCATCGGCTTCAACTTGAATGCTTAAAACTTTGCGTCGATCGCCTCTCTCCACCAGCGAAACTGTTCCGCTGACAGGTGAAGCGAACTTCACTTCAGGATGCAGTTTATCAACAAACAACGCATCTCCTGCTTTGACTTGGGTCCCTTCCTTAACTACTACCTTCGGTTTTACACCCCAAAACGAATCAGGTACAAGTCCATATACCTTAGATTGTTTTGCGGAAGCAACCTCAGCAACAGCTTTTCCAGAAAGATTAATCTCTAAGCCCTTGCATAATTTAATTACATTCGCCATAAAATTGTGTTACTAATTATAGTTTCAATTATTATTGTCTAAATAACACGCAAAGATACGAAATAATCTACAACCGACAACCTTTAACATGAAATTTTCATTACGCATTCTTAATTTATAGTACAAGTAGAGACCTTCAATCAAACTCGATTTTGCAACATTCATTTTAAAGTCACAAATCTTAAAGCCGTAACGTCAGTAGTGTGCTTTACGAGCAAGTCACATTATAAATTTCGGTGCAGTACAACCAAGTGGATTTATATTATAAATGTAATTTCTCAAAGTGCAAACCTGCGTCCAAATAAAAAATAATATCACACTATGATAAAACAAAAGTTTTCCGTTTTAACATTTTATATTATTGGTTTTCAATGTAATAAACATTTGTGAACATCAAAAAGTTTTCCAAGAAAGAAAACTTGCATAATAATTTTTTCCAAAAAGCGTTTGTTAGTAAAAAACATTTTATATACCTTTGTGGCTCGAAAGAAAAACTGAATACACAAGTATTTACTGATAAATAAGAACATGATACAAACCGTAAAAAAGCGCGACGGCAGAATAGTCGGCTTCAACGAAGAGAAAATCAAGGCTGCCATCAGGAAAGCCATGCTGACAACCGAAAAAGGTGAGGACGAAGACCTCATCCAACGCATATCCGATAAAATCGGGATGCAGGGTAAAGAACAGATGAGCGTGGAAGACATTCAAGATCAAGTGGAACTTGAATTGATGAAAAGTCCACGTAAAGAAGTTGCCAAGAAATATATTTCCTATCGTGACAAGCGTAGCATTGCCCGTAAGGCAAAGACCCGGGATATATTTTTGGAAATCATCGAGGCAAAACGCAACGACATCACACGAGAGAATGCAAACATGAATGCAGACTCCCCTGCCGGCATGATGATGAAATTTGCCAGTGAAAGCACAAAGCCGTTTGTGGATGATTATTTATTGTCGGATGATGTTCGTGAAGCAGTAAAAAAGAACTACCTCCACATTCACGACAAAGACTACTACCCTACAAAATCTCTTACATGCGTGCAACATCCACTTGACAACATACTCAACAACGGTTTCAGTGCCGGACATGGTGAAAGCCGTCCGGCAAAACGTATAGAGACCGCCAGTGTCATTGCTTGCATATCACTTGAGACTGCACAAAATGAGATGCACGGAGGTCAAGCAATTCCTGCATTCGACTTCTACATGGCTCCTTACGTACGTGCGTCATACATAGAAGAGGTAAAGTACATCGAACAGATGAGCGGAATGGATCTGCACGATCTATACCACGCACCAATAAAAGACTACCTTACTGCTGATCTAACCGGACTGACCGGTTCGGAACGGGCGAAGCAACATGCCATCAACCGAACAGTGTCACGTGTACACCAAGCAATGGAAGCCTTCATACACAACATGAACACAATACATTCGCGTGGTGGAAATCAAGTGGTATTCAGTAGTATCAATTACGGAACAGACACGTCAGCTGAAGGCCGTTGTGTTATGCGCGAAATACTAAAATCGACTTATCGTGGAGTAGGAAACGGATCTACAGCCATATTTCCGATCCAAATATGGAAGAAAAAACGTGGAGTTAGTTATTTGCCAGAAGATCCGAACTATGATCTTTATTGCCTTGCATGTAAAGTAACTGCCCGCAGGTTCTTTCCTAACTTTGTTAATCTTGACGCTACATTCAACTATCACGAGAAATGGAATGCTAATGACCCAGAACGCTATAAATACGAGATCGCAACAATGGGATGCCGCACACGAGTTTTCGAAAATCGGTTTGGGCCAAAGACAAGTATAGGCCGTGGCAACCTGTCGTTCTCCACTATGAACATTGTGAAATTAGCAATTGAGTGCATGAATATCAATAATTATGATGAACGCATAAATGCATTCTTTGCAAAATTAGATGGTTTACTCGAACTGACCGCAAAGCAACTGCACGAACGCTTTCTGTTTCAAAAGACAGCATATGCAAAGCAATTTCAATTGCTCATGTCACGTCTTTGGATCGGTTCAGAACGCCTAAAACCTAATGACACAATTGAAAGTGTAATCAACCAGGGCACACTTGGTATTGGTTTCATCGGCTTGGCAGAATGTCTTATTGCACTGACAGGACATCATCATGGAGAAGACCCAAAGAGTCAGGAACTGGGATTGCGGATAGTTAGATATATGTATGACAGTGCAAACCGGTTCAGTGAGAAATATCAACACAATTATTCTATTCTTGCCACTCCGGCAGAAGGGCTTGCCGGACGATTCACAAAACTCGACAAGAAAGAATTTGGAATCATACCTGGCGTTACCGACAAAGACTATTACACAAATTCAAACCATGTACCTGTATACTATCATTGCAGTCCACGTCATAAAGCAGAAATAGAAGCTCCGTATCACGAACTGACACGCGGTGGCCATATTTTTTATGTTGAGATTGATGGCGATGCGACACACAATCCTTCCGCAATAATGAACATAGTAGACCTTATGGACCGATATAACATAGGTTATTGCTCAGTAAACCACAATCGTAACCGTTGCATGGATTGCGGTTATGAAGATGCTACGGAAGGGCTTAAAGTATGTCCACACTGCGGAAGCACACATATTGACACGCTACAGCGTATCACAGGCTACCTTGTAGGAACGACAGAACGTTGGAACTCAGGCAAATTAGCCGAATTGCGCGATCGTGTAGTGCATAAATAAAGCGAATGCAATAATATACACATGTTGTCTGTAATTGACATATCAGAGGGGACATCTGTTGACGGACCAGGCCTGCGAACTTCAATATATTTCGCAGGCTGTGTCCATCAATGCAAAGGATGCCATAATCCACAATCATGGGATATAAAACATGGGAAACCGACAAGTATAGAGCAACTAATAGATATTATCAGGTATAATGAATTTCCTGTAACATTCTCTGGCGGTGATCCTTTTTTTCAAGCACAAGAAGTAGCAGAACTTGCCTCACAGATAAAACAGCAACTCGGGTATAACATTTGGTGCTATACAGGATATCTATGGGAGGAGATAGTGAAGCACAAGGAATTCTATCCTCTACTTCACAATATAGATGTACTTGTCGACGGGCCATTTATACTTGCCCAACGTGATATATCCCTACTATTTCGTGGTAGCGGAAATCAAAGAATTATTGATGTGCAAGAGTCATTACGACACGGTGATGTAGTAAATGCCGTGTGGTAAAACAAATTCCGACCTTCCTCATTGAATTTTACCAAATTCTTTTCTTACCTTTGTATAAAAATATAGATATGAAAATAAAAACGGCAAAATTCATCATAAGCAGTCCGAAAGCAGACATGTGTCCAAAGAGTTCAATGCCTGAATATGCATTTATAGGTCGCTCTAATGTTGGCAAATCAAGTTTAATCAACATGCTCACAGGTAATAGCAAACTTGCTATGACATCAAGCACACCTGGAAAGACAATACTTATAAACCATTTTATCATAAATGATTCATGGTATTTGGTAGACTTGCCCGGTTATGGATATGCACTTCGCAGCAAAAAGGAAACCGAGAAGTTAAGCAAAATGATCAATCATTACATACTTGAACGGGAGCAACTAACTTGTTTATTCCTACTGATTGACATCCGCCATGAACCGAAAAAAAACGATCTGCAATTCATCAACTTCCTTGGAGAGAATGCTATACCCTTTGCTTTTGTATTTACAAAAGCAGATAAACTAAGTAAGACGAAGCAACAAGAGAATGTAAATGTATATTTAGATACTATCGCAGAGCAGTGGGAAGAATTGCCTCCTTATTTTATTACAAGTGCTTCTACCGGTCAAGGCAAAGAAGAATTGTTAGATTATATTGATTCAATAACCAAATCAATCCATAGCAAATAAAAATAAGATGTGACTAATCTTTATTGACATCAACGCTGCTGCAACATCAGTAAATATACATAAAAACGGAACTCCTTCTTTTGTGGAATTCCGTTTTTCTTCTCATCCGTATTTAATGCCATTAAAAACAGATATAAATACTGCAACATCCAAATTTTAGCGGTTGTTCTTTATTAATTCAAGACATTCACGACACTTGTCCGTGATGTATTGCCAGTCTTCAGCCGCTATCTTATCTTTTGGAAACAATTTGCTGCCCATTCCTACACAATAAACTCCTGCCTTGAACCAAGCTGTCAAGTTTTCTTCAGTAGGAGCAACTCCACCTGTTACCATTATCTTTGACCACGGCATTGGAGCTTTCATACCTTTTACAAATGCAGGACCATATACATCACCAGGGAACACCTTAGTCAAATCACAACCCAACTCTTGTGCTTTACCAATTTCGCTTACAGTACCGCATCCGGGACAATAAGGGATAAGTCTGCGATTGCAAACAGGTGCAATGTCAGGGTTAAAAAGAGGTCCGACAACAAAACAAGCGCCCAGTTGGATATAAAGAGCAGCAGTAGGTGCATCAACAACGCTACCCACTCCCATCGCCAGTTCGGGGCATTCTTTAGCCGCATATTTCACACATTCCGCAAACACCTCGTGAGCAAAGTCTCCGCGGTTAGTGAATTCGAACGCACGTACACCGCCGTCGTAACATGCTTTAATCACCATCTTGGCGACATTGACATCCTTATGGTAGAATACAGGCACCATACCTGTTTCTCCTATTTTTGCCATTACAGCCAGTTTATCGAATTTTGCCATATCTAAATTTTTTAACGTTGAACACGACCATTTGCGTTTCCACCTGCAAGCGATTCAACTTCATCAACTGAAACATGATTGAAGTCGCCAGGTATAGTATGCTTTAAAGCACTTGCAGCCACAGCGAATTCCAAAGCCTCACCTTGTGTAGGCTTTGTCAGCAATCCATGTATAAGTCCACCGGAAAATGAATCGCCTCCACCTACACGGTCGATTATAGGACTTATGTCATATCGTTTCGACTGATAAAACTCCTTTCCATTATATATAAGAGCTTTCCAACCATTATGGCTCGCACTAAAACTCTCACGCAAAGTGCTAACTACGTATTTGAATCCGAATTCCTCCATCATCGCCTTGAAAATTCCTTCGTAGCCCGCAGCATCAGTTTTACCGCCTTCCACATCGGCATCCGGTTTGAATCCCAAACAAAGTTCCGCATCTTCCTCATTACCTATGCATACATCAACATACTGCATTAATGGGCGCATGATTGAGATCGCCTTCTCACTTGTCCAAAGTTTTTTTCTGAAATTAAGGTCGCAACTGACTGTAACTCCATGTTTTTTAGCGACAATACAAGCTTGTCGCAGACATTCAGCACTTGCATCACTTATAGCAGGTGTTATACCACTCCAATGAAACCAGTCAGCGCCTTCGAATATTTTTTCAAAATCGAAATCTTCAGGCTTAGCTTCAGCAATTGCAGAGTGTGCCCTGTCATATATGACCTTGGATGGTCGCATAGATGCTCCGGTCTCTGCATAGTAAAGTCCGACACGATCTCCTCCACGTGCGATATAATCGGTATGTACACCGAATCGGCGCAATCCGTTCACTGCAATCTGTCCTATTTCATGTTTGGGCAGTTTGCTTACAAAGTACGATTCATGACCAAAGTTGGCACAGCTAACAGCCACGTTTGCTTCGCCACCACCTGGAATTATGCAAAACTTGTCAGCCTGCACAAATCGTGAGTTTCCTTCTGGGCTCAGCCGAAGCATGATTTCACCCATCGTTATAATCTTCGCCATAATAAAAGTTTATTTCATTATTATAAATTAATTCATATCATTATATAATTCATTCTTGCAGGTTGCTTCATCTCTTCAAGTTCCGGAACATACCTCACTATCGTATCATTATTTTTTTTACTGATGATTTAGTACGCACAATGTAAATTCCCGATCTGAGCTGATTTCGAATGATTGGCACTCTAATGCCTGTAACATCATAAATTTCAAGATCACTATAATCATCAAGTTCTTCCATTATCCCGCCAATGCCAGTAGTATTTTCTTTCGGCATATAATTAAATGATACGTAGCCAGTAGATGTGTCGTATGCGATATCATACACAGGCTTGTGCATCAACAACGAACCATCGGTGTTACGGTTCCACAATGACATCTGCGGATCGCTGTAGTCTGTTATACTGTCGACATAATTTACCCCGTATTTGATTGGATAAGTGTCGTAATAAATTGTTAAAGGCGCCCTACCTCTTGATATTCCAAGCGGAATCATTCGCTGGTGGTCATTATTGATTGTCTCTGTGCCTATGTCAATGTCACCAGTGGTGTTCACTATGTTCAGATAGAAGAGCGTGTCGTTGTAATCGACATGTATGACAAGCAGTCCGGAACTCTCTAATCCCTTATCCCATGTTGACGTGCCCACATTGTGTAATGTATAATATTCATTATGGTCTTGATCGTTATAAATTACATATGCCTTGGCTTCATCAAGCAAAGGTTGCATGTTCTTTACACTATCGTTTTCATGCAATTCTGTGTAATCCAGCCATCCGGCAAAATGGCGTTCCCACGGAGTCCAAGGTGCAGGGCAATTTCCAAGTATTTCAGCTGAATTATAGTTATAATTGCCACCATCCATCAAGTCCCATTGTCCCATTCCACGATTTCCGTTTGAACCAGTATCGTACATGTCAGGTAGTCCCAGGCAATGCGAGAATTCATGACAGAATGTACCTTGCCCCAATTTTGTTGTGCCACTACTTCCATACAGTTCGTTGCTACATGCATAAGTGTCTATAATCATGCCATCGAATTTGAGAGCTCCATCACCATCACTGTAATATTCACGCTGAGCACTCAGCCAATACATATGAGGCCACAGAGTTCCTCTATTTCCACCTGTTGCAGCTCCATATCCAGCGTACAATACAAATACTTCCTCAACTTCACCATCGTTGTTCCAGTCATATTTTGTCCAATCAATATCGTATGAAGAATTAGCTTTCTTGATAGCTTCACAGATAAATTCTCCTGCATGTTCTAAGCCGCTCAAGTCACTTGATGAACTTCTCTGCCCACCATAATAAGTTGAATTTTTGCTGACTTTCACCGGTCCGTACACATCAAACGTCAAGTTAAAAAGGCCATCACTCATAGTTGTAAAATAATCGTGCACACTACCTGGAGAGCCATCAGTATTAAACCCTTCCAAATTGAGCATATTGTTGTAGAATCTGTTTGCTCCGGAAACAAACGATTGGTCAGGAAACTCTGCCAATATAACAATAGTTTTTTTTGAGCCTCTGAAACTCTCATAATCGGGTGATACGTCCGTCTCTTCCTGTACAGAATTTACAGCATGGCTCTTTTTAATTTTCGTATATTTATCTCTTCTGATTTTGCCAGCAATATCATTATGCGTCCTGATCCGAACCTTCATTCGAGTCATTAAGGAATCAGAGTCGATATACACGAATGTTCCATCAGCGAGCTGGTCAACAGCCCTGTTATCTTCTGTAACGTAATAGTGAGCCCACTCATCACCTTTAAGCATAACCTTCGTTTGAGTGCCGTCAGACATTGTAACAGTACGCCATATTTTCTCCGGCGTTACTGCCATCATGCCATATACGACAGCGAATAGAATTACGTTCAATAGAATTATTTTTTTCATACATTGGTCTTTTATCTATCATTTCTAAACAGAACAATTGCAAAGGTAGCACAAAGCGGGCACATAACAAAATGAATTGAAAGATTTTGTGTGCTTTCACATTTTCTTTCAATTCATTATGCACAATTTGATGTCTTTTTGAAGAATTATTCTTTGTTTATTAATTCCACTATGCGGGCCATCTGATTTGGGATGCGGATGCTTTGCGGACACTTAGGCAGACACTGTTCACAATCCTGGCATTGCGTAGCCCATTCGCTTTCCTTCAGTGTATCTTTATACCCTTTTACAAAATCGACGAGACGTGCATAAAAATTTTCTGTTCCTTTTTCAGGGAACGTTTTCTCGTTCACAGTCTTGTTGTAATATGCAAAATTACCAGGGATATTCACACCAAACGGACAAGGCATGCAATATTGGCACCCTGTACAAGGAATTACAGGGATACCAGACATTCCGTCGGAAATTTGAGTCATCAAATCGTATTCTTTTGTTGTCATAGGTTCGAGAGGAGAAAAAGTCTCGATGTTTTCTTTCAGCACTTCCATAGTTGTCATGCCACTTAACGTAGTAAGAATATTGCTGTGCGTACCAACCCATCGAAAAGCCCAATTTGCATCAGAAGCATCAGGCCGTTCTTTTTTCATCATCTCTGAATATTCTTGAGGAACTCTTGCAAGTCTGCCTCCCAAAAGAGGTTCCATAACAACGTTTTGTATACCAAGTTTCTCACATTTATTATAAAGGTATTCAGCATCTGCATCACTTTTCCTTCCGCTATTTGCATGGCGCCAATCTATATAGTTCATTTCAATTTGCACGAAAGTAAAGCCATACTTATCATTATTGTCGAGCAACCAATCGAATACCTTGACATCGCCATGATAACTAAATCCCAAGTTACGTATCAGTCCTTTATCACGCTGTTTACAAAGCCAGTCCAACAATCCGTTGTCAATGAAGCGTGCGTTGAGTTGCTCCATTCCTCCTCCACCTACAGCATGAAGCAGGTAATAGTCAATATAGTCTACTTGCAAGTTCTTCAATGAATCCTCAAACATCTTCTTGCCGGCCTCAAACGAGTGGTCCATCATGTTCGACATTTTGGTTGCAATATAAAACGACTTGCGAGGATGGCGTTTCAATGCAATTCCTGTGCTCTTTTCCGACTGTCCGCCTCCATATACAGGAGCTGTGTCAAAATAATTCAATCCGTGCGCTATTGCATAATCAACCTCCTCATTTACCATATCTTGGTCAATCTGTCTATCTTTTTGAGGCAAGCGCATCATACCATAACCCAGTAGTGACACTTTGTCGTTGGTATGATGGTTTACGCGGTACGTCATTGAACCTGGATCTGCTTGCAGGACACGCCTTTTATGTGTTTTTTTGTCATAGATCTCAGCATATGAGCTTAAAGGCCCCATTCCCCATAAGGCAGCAGCTGATACAGAAGCCACACCAAGACGTTTCAGAAACTCACGTCTTGACATACCCTTTTCTTCGTTTTTTTCTTCATTAGCCATAGTTATATCCTTTTATTTATATCGTCTCTTTTTCCTTTCGTATTGTGGTCTGTTCTACATTTTTATAACACAATTTGAAATCAATGGCAAATATAGAAAAAATTTTTGTCATACACAATACTTTGATAAACTTTATTCTTCTTTCTGAAATTAAGACTTTGCACATGTGGGAAATAGTAAAAGGTGTACCATAAAATTAATTTACGATACACCCCTATAAACAGTTACGCTATAATTGTCAGTTATGCCATTATCTTACATATACTTTTTTACCATCAACAATATTCAAGCCTTTCTGCAAACCTGAAAGTTTCTGTCCGTTTAAATTGTATATACCTTGATTAACAGACGTTTTCTCTTCCGGCTTATTGGAAATCTCTTCAATGGCCGTCGGAGTATCTTCCACTTCATGCAGCATGATAGTACGGAACTCTTCAACTTCATCTGTAGTAATGCCTACTGTATTGGTCCAGTAGTTTTCGAACTTGTCACGAAGCGTTGTTCCATCAAGAGCCTGTATGACTGCTATGCGTTCTTGTATTGCACTCTTGCTACGGTTACCTGCCGGAGCTGCGAACGAAGTGAACTCATATTCATGATACATGTCGTTGAGCGTGAATCCAAGCAGTCCTTGGAGCAGGAATGCAAAGAATCCTGTACGGTCTGCTCCAAATACGCAATGGAAATAGACTCCCTTGCCTTCGCGTATGTGACTCAGCAAGAAGCGGAACTCTTCTTTCAATCTGTTTTGTGTAGCTGCTACACTCAAATCTGAAGCAAGATAGTCATTTGCTCCAGCAAAGTAGTAATCCTCACCAAGAGTAAATCCAAAGCCAGACTTACCGGTTTCACGGTCTTGATCGTAAGTGTCCTTCCAACGTAAGTCAATCTCCGCTCCGATGCCAAGTTTTTTCAATCTCTCCGTATCACCTTTGACAGAAGGGTGATAGCCGTTGACCTCACCACCGCGATAAATAAGTCCGTAGTTGGTCACACGTCCGTCTTGCATGGTCCATCCACCAAAGTCACGTATGTTGTATATACTTGGTGCATAAATTGAACGGAATGGACCTTCTACTTTGAAGTCACCTTTTGATACAGTTTGTCCATTCGATTCAACAACATAATAATAATGTGTACCAGGTACAAGGTTTTGTATGTAGCATATTGGAACTGCCCCAATTACCTCCGATGTGTCAGCATCGGCAAGACTCTCGTCTGTACTATACTTCACAATGGCTCCTGCAGCAAGTGATTCCGGAATCGGAATCCCTATTGCATGAGGAAGGTCACGACGTGTCGGTATCGGCTTGTTATAGTTGGCGACAACAGATGAAGACGACTCTGTATAAGTCTCAGTAAGGAACTGACGGACTTGATAGTTCTCTATGTTAGCCACGAAACTCATGTTGTTGAGGTCAAGCTTCTCTATTGTCGTATAATAAGCTGCGCCATATGTCTTTGCATCGATACCATTTGAACGCCAACTGAATGTCCGATAATAAGGGAACAAGGTACCACCATCCCAAAGCACTGGTTGCGTGTCGGCAGTTGAAGTTTTAAGTACTGTTGGTCCGACAATAATGCTGTCCACCGTTTCATCAACCTCAACATAACAAGGTACTCCTGCACGTACATTTTCAACAGGATATATGATTGCAGTGCGAGTTGAAGGCGAAAGCGAGCCTATTTCATACACAGCCTTGAACTTATCTCCAGGGATATCGAACGGTACGCAAAGAGGGTTCTGTGTACCTGCGGTAAGTTTCTTCTTGAGGACGGCCGAAACTGGTGTATCTTCAGACATCTTGTAGATACTGCCAGATACGAGTGTAACAGTATCACGCTCGCCATAATAGAGCCGGAAGTTGTCGACGATTGTCCAAGTGGATGTATACGATGATGCATCGAGTCCTACTCCTATAGTTATGTCACCTTCATCAGCCACGTCTGCTTCTATATAAGTCCAGAACACGCCAGGATTTAATGTCTCATTTACTTTCGACATCATCAAAGGGAATCCACGGCCATCGATTGTAGCTCCGACATCTTCAGTACGTGATATGCAGGCTGAAGCAAGTGTATATTGTCCGTCATCAAAGATACTTTTCATCTTCACCGACTTGTCGTTTAACAGCAAAGAAAGGTTCACTGTTTCATTTCCATGCTCATAATCGTATTGGGCTTGTTTCCACTCCTTGCTGCGATAGAAACCTTGAACTTTAAGCGTGTATTTACCAGCTGGCATACTGGCAAGAACTTGGGTCAGTTTATCTGCTGAACTCGATGTCGACTCCAGTACACCAATACTCTTATAACTGAACGAGCCATTCTCCTGTGTCCACCCACTTGCATCGGATGTGAAGTCCGGATTCTTAATGAGTCCCGTTATATCAAATTGGCCAGATTCTGTCGTTCCACTCTTCATCAAAGATTTCAAAGCATCAAATACAGTTTCTTGTGCAGCGACGATCTCTGCTTTATCAGTAGTTGAAGCAAGTTTTGCGACAGCCGTCTTATAAACCTCATCAAATGCAGCATGATCTGTTGCCTGTTCTGCAATAGTCTTGTAAGCAGCAACAGCTGCATTAGCAATTTCAAGCACGTCATCGTCTTCTTCGGTTGTGTCGTTGCTGACGTATGTCAAACGGAAGTTGTCATAACCGGCATAAGTAACAGAATTATCAGAATCATTATTCTTTATGCCGATTGTAAGTCTTCCGTCTCCCTTGACGACACAAAGCAACTCATTCTCATAGAGCCCTGCAGAAAAAGCGAGTGAGAATGCTGTTGAGTTGTTTGGCACGTAGATATTCGAGCCATTGAGACTGTATGTGCTCCAGCTGCCGCTCGACTGTGCAGTAGTCAGATAATCCTCAACGATGAGTGGTACTTTCTTCTGTACTCCGTTGGCATAAAGATATGTTTCGTTGACAAGTTCTTTACCAGCCTGATAATCCGACCATGTATTATCGTTGCTTGCAGGACGACTGAATGCTTGTGCCTGCAGTTTGTATGTTCCAGGAATCAAGCCTTCGATTGTCTGATGAACATCGAATCCGGTTCCGTAACAAGTAATAACATAGTTGCTTGAGAGTCCTTTCTTCGCTCCTGCTCCGAAGTCGCCTTCCCATCCGGTTGTACCTTCGTCGAATTGTGGATTCACAATTTTGCCGGTCAAGTCTGTACTGCCAATATATGTCAGACGGAAGTTGTCGTATCCTGCGTAAGTCACAGAATTTTCTGAATCCTCATTCTTAATACCAAGTTTCAGTTTTCCATCATCACCAACAACACAAATCAATTCATTTTCGTAGAGTCCTTCAGAAAAAGCAATAGAGAATGCCGTTGAGTTGTTAGGCACATAGATATTTGAGCCATTGAGACTGTATGTGCTCCAGCTGCCGCTCGACTGTGCAGTAGTCAGATAGTCTTCAACAATGAGTGGTACTTTCTTATGTACTCCGTTGGCATAAAGATAAGTCTCATTTACTAATTCTTTACCTGCCTGGTAATCCGACCATGTATTGTCGTTGCTTGCAGGACGGCTAAACGCCTGTGCCTGTACTTTGTAAATACCAGGAGTGAGTCCGGTAAGTTCCTGGTAAACATCAAAACCTGTTCCATAGCAAGTGATAACGTAGTTACTCGAAAGTCCTTTCTTTGCCCCGGCTCCGAAATCACCTTCCCATCCGGCTGTACCATCATTGAATTGCGGATTGGTTATAAGCGCAGTCTTATCATTCGACTGTGAGATGTCGTATGCTTTCGCATCACTAAGTGCGACGTTTATAGCCTCAACCTCAGATGTCCCATCACCTGTGATTGAAGTAGAATTGTATGCGCTTACGATTTCCGCCACAGCGTCATTGTATTGTTTTCTGGCCTCATCACTGAGGGTTGTTGCCTCAGCTGTGTCGAGAGCATTTTTAACATCAATGTATGCTTGAACGTTGGCTTTTGCAGCAGCAATTGCTTCATCAGCTGCACGGTAGTTTTCTGCTGTCACATTAGATTTAAGTGCGGCTACTGCTTCATCCATAGCGTTTTTCACAGACTCTGTCATAGTACCTGTAGGAATAGTGGCAAGCAATGCCTCAACCTCTTCGTCCGTAATTGTGGTTACAGATCCGAGATAGTAAAGTTCGAAGTTGTCGTGTGCAATAAATGAACCTGATTCACCGTCTTCCAGTTTGATTCCAACCGACAATGTGCCATCTGCTCCTACGATACCGATAACTTCATTATTAGTATACATTCCCTTATCAAAAGCCTCAACTGCATCATTGCTGTCGTATTGCTTAACAATTGGAATATATCCGCCTGTCACAGCTTGCCCGTTTGTATATATATTCTCAGCAACCACCTCGTCAAGTACACCCTCAATAGGGGTTTCTGACGTTCCCGCATACAGTACTGCTTTCTTTGGCATTGTCTCAGCTGTATAGTTTGTACCCACACTACTAACATCACCATGACAATAGAACGCTTGAGCTTTTAACTTATACATACCAGGGCGTAATCCCGTCAGCACCTGGTTTGCATCGGTTGCTGTACCATAAAAATAGCCACAGTTATTATACAAATATGAACTGCAGTTGCCTGAAGTTTGGTCTTTCACGAAGTTCGACCATGCAGAAAGATTTTTGTCGTGTCGGTTCCAATTGGCACATTCTATATAGAATGTAGCGTCAACAGGATTCGACTCTGATGCATTGTCGAACTCTTTTTCAAGGTCTTCCTTGCTTAGGATTTTCCACAATACATTGACTCCGTCTCCGAGGTTAAGGTCAAAACTGACAAGTGTCTGGCTCAACAAATCTGCTTTTGTTCCGCCATACCCTAAATACGAACCGTTCACCGAGATGTGATACGTATTACTGTCGACCGCACTGATAGTGAAGTTCACACCAGACGATGCACTGTATACTTTTCCTTTTTCATTCAAGTAACGGGTTTTGTCCACACAAGTTTGAATGGTGTAGGTATCAGTTCCAACTTTCGTTAGGATTACAGGAGAACCATGAGGTTTAAAACAAGCGGTGTAGTTGTCTGATCCGCCATGTTCGAAATACATTCCAGCACCCACATTATAAAGATAATAGGTGCCATCCTCAATAGCAATGCTTGCAAGTGGAAGCATTAACATCATGAGAGGAATGATCAGGATTCGTTTGAAGCATGTCATAAATTACTAAAATGTTTTTAGAGTTTGTAATATATTTTACAATAATATTCTATAGTTATATGCCTTTCAGGCTATGACTCTTGGTATTTTGCGCTGCATTGTTAACTCAACACTGCAAAGATATATTTTTCAACTGAGCGAATGAGTTAGGGAAGAAATTGAAGATTAAATTCAAGTTCTTTGTGCAAGCATCTGCAGTTTTCTTCCACTTTTGTGCATAATCTTGAATAAGGATGAACGGATTGGTACAAGTGGTTTCATTCGGACCAACCCGTCCGTCAATACTTTAAGCAATGATGCCGTTTATTTCGTCTGCTAAATCCTTTATTTCTTTATTGATTTCTTCCTTGAATTGTTTGAAGAAGACTTTTGCTTTCTTGTTCTCGTAATGGCTAAGTCGGCAGTTGTAGTCATTATAGACCTTCAGTATTTGCTTTTGTACATCTTCAACCTTAGTCTGGTCAGCTTTTTCATCAGTAGCGGCTATGAGGGTCGCAGTGAACAAGTCGCTCATAATGTAGCGCAGACTCTTCTTGATAATTCTTTTCTTTGCCATATTAATTTGCAATTTAAAAATAAAACTTTTGTTTCGATTTTCAAAGTTACAAATTATTTGTGGAACACTGTCTCTCATTGTGATTTTTTTTCTACCTTTGCAGGTAAATACAAGACTTAAAAGATTAATAATTCAATTTAAACAATACGAACATGGAAAAAAGTGCATTGCAAATAGCTCGTGCAGCTTATCAGCCGAAACTTCCAAAAGCGCTTCTTGGTCCTGTAGTTGCCAAGGAAGGCTCTCCAACTCAATCAGTAGGCAATCAAGAAGAAATCAAGGCATTATTCCCGAATACTTATGGAATGCCTGTTATTGAATTTGAACCAGGAGGAAAGACGGACTACGAACCATTTAATGTCGGTGTTATTCTTTCAGGCGGTCAGGCTCCAGGTGGTCATAATGTCATCTCAGGCCTCTTCGATGGTATTAAGTCATTGAATCCTGCAAATCGTCTTTATGGTTTCATCCTTGGTCCTGGAGGTTTAGTTGACCATAAATACATAGAAATAACAGCCGATATCATGGATGAATACCGCAACACCGGCGGATTCGACATTATCGGTTCCGGACGTACAAAACTTGAAGAAGTAGACCAATTTGAGAAAGGAATACAGATTCTTCGAGAACTTGGCATCAAAGCTCTTGTTATTATAGGAGGTGACGATTCAAACACCAACGCTTGCGTGCTCGCAGAATATTACGCAGCAAAGAACTATGGTGTTCAAGTCATAGGTTGCCCTAAGACAATAGACGGTGACTTGAAGAACGAACAAATTGAAACTTCATTCGGTTTCGACACTGCTTGCAAGACATACTCTGAATTGATAGGCAACATTCAGCGTGACTGTAACTCAGCACGTAAATATTGGCACTTCATCAAACTCATGGGGCGTTCCGCTTCACATATTGCCCTTGAATGCGCTCTTCAATGCCAGCCTAACATCTGCCTTATTAGTGAGGAAGTAGAGGCTAAAGAATTGTCACTTGACGATGTTGTAACATACATCGCAAAAGTAGTTGCTGACCGTGCTGCAGAAGGAAACAATTTTGGAACAGTACTTATACCTGAGGGACTTATTGAGTTTATACCTGCCATCAAGAAACTTATCGCACAGCTTAATGATGTTCTTGCCATGCCGGAAGCAAAGAATCTTGGACGCAGCGAACAAATTGACTATGTTAAGAACCATATTTCAAAGGAAAACCTTGCAGTGTTCAACTCACTTCCTACAAGCGTTGCACGACAGCTCGCTCTTGACCGTGATCCACACGGAAACGTACAGGTTTCTCTCATAGAGACAGAAAAGCTTCTGTCCACTATGGTCGGAGCAAAACTCGAGCAATGGAAGAAGGAAGGCAAATATGTCGGAAAGTTCGGCACACAGCATCACTTCTTCGGATATGAGGGACGTTGCGCAGCTCCTTCCAACTATGATGCCGACTATTGCTACTCGCTTGGATACAATGCCTCACGCTTGATCGCAAACGGTAAAACCGGTTACATGTCAATAGTAAAGAACACTACCGCTCCTGCTGCTGAATGGATTGCAGGTGGAGTTCCTATCACTATGATGATGAACATGGAAAAACGTAATGGCAAAATGAAACCAGTGATCCGCAAAGCTCTAGTTGAACTCGACGGTGCTCCATTCAAGTATTTCGCTGCTCACAGAGACGAATGGGCTAAGCAGACTGCCTACGTATATCCAGGTCCAATACAGTATTGGGGACCGACAGAGGTATGTGACCAACCTACCAAGACTCTTAAGTTGGAACAGAATAAATAATCATGGCAAACAAGACGGCAGGGAAGGGGAAACATAAAACAACAAAGCCGAAAGCCACGCAAAAGAACGCTGGTATACGCAAACCTTCAACTGTCAAAAAAGCCACCAAACATGTAAAGGGGAAGAAAGCCACAGATTCTTCCCCTTTGCGTCGTATACCATATTACATATTAGGAATACTCGTGGCAATAGCTGTCGGTCTGGTGACATATATCGCTTGCAGAGTGGTAATAGATAATGCATTTATCATCAAGGCGAAGTTCGGTGAAATTGTATACCCTGACGGTGACATACGAGGAATCGATATCAGTCATTATCAAGCTGAAATAGATTGGGATAAACTTCGTAACGCAGAAATCAACGGAGTACCTATTCGCTTTATTCTGATTAAAGCAACTGAAGGAACGGATATCATCGATGAAAACTTCAATGAAAATTTCGCAAAGGCGCATAAGAACGGATTCCTACGTGGTGCATACCATTTCTTTTCCACACAGAGCAATCCGATCAGTCAGGCTAAACATTTCTGTCGTATAGCCCAACTCGAAGGTTATGACATATTACCTATTCTTGATGTTGAACGGATCGACAATCTGACACCACAACATCTTCGAGAAAATGTAATTAAATGGATGAACTATGTGGAACAGCACTATGGGGTGCCACCAATACTGTATACATCGTATTCTTTCCGAATTCATTACCTGAACACTCCGGAATTTGACCGTTATCCTTTCTGGATCGCACACTACTATGTGGAGGAACTGACATATAAGGGTGAATGGAAGTTTTGGCAACATTCAGATCGTGGTGAGATTGACGGCATAACAGGAAACGTAGACATAAATGTGTTTAACGGCACCTATGAGGAGCTTCAGAAACTTACCATTGTAGAATACAAGAAAAAACTACACGGAGTGGAGTCGCTTGATGAAGATTTGAATAACGGCTATGAAGAAAATGTACGAAGCATAACACAATAATACTAACCGCTGTGCCAAACGCTATGAAAGCCACTCTAACTTACACCAAGATGTGAACAACTAATTGTCGTACACCTCATATGAGACGTCCAACTCTTTCCACTTGTCCTTAGGACTTGTGTCCCCTTTCGGATATCCAATGACGACAGTAGCAAACGGTATTATATGTTCGGGTGCATTAATGATTTCGCTAATTGCGGCAACACGCTCCTTTGATGGCCAAGTACCTGTCCATACAGCACCAAGCCCCAATGCGTGTGCTTCAAGCAAGATATTCTCTGTGGCAGCTGAGACATCCTGTATCCAAAAGTCACGCTGCCAACCATCAACCTCCTTGCTTAGATCACCACAGACAATGATAGCAAGTGGTGAATTTGCTGCCACGCCCGCATTTGGAGTCACTTCAGCAATTTTGCCAAGCGTCTCTTTGTTTGTAACTACTACAAAATGCCACGGACGTTTATCCATTGCTGATGGTGCCGCCATACCCGCATGCAGTAATTTTTCAATCTTCTCGTCCTCCACTTCCATACTGTCGTATGAGCGTATGCTCGAACGAGTCATTATGGTATTATAGACCGCTTCCTCACGGTTTGATATTGAGTCGGTAGTGACCGGCTCTTGTAAATTTTTATCTTTCATTGTAAATGCTTCGGCACATACTATTACCAATGCGAGTGCCAACACTGCGATTAAAATTTGACTTTTCATTTATGTATTATTTTTTCCGTGTGACCTATGGTTTACTATGCAAGCACTATCAACCTTGCAGACTCTTGACATGTAGTATCTATGTATATATAACATGATTAACACGGGATGTTGATATATTGACCTTTTATCTTATTTACTTGTCTGGCTGATTTTGAACAAGGTTCCCATAGGACACACGAAACGGCAATACGGACGCATGATTACAGTGGACAGCAACACAAACACTATCGCAATTGTTATCACGATCCATGATGCAGAACTGAATATAAATGCGGAGAAAGGCTCATAGTCGATCCAATCGGACCACACGCCAGTCCACAAACAGAGCATTAATAATGCCCATAATATTTGCCTGAAGGTATCGAGGCGCTTAGCAGTCTTTGGTTTCATCTTTATCTTATACTTGACACACTTGCCTGCAACTTCTTGCAAAGAGCCGAACGGGCATACATTGGTGCAATAATAGCTCTTCTTGCCGAACAACGGGTAGATGAATGCTACGACCAACAATACAAATGGTACAAGCAGGGCAATTACATTCATTCCATTCGACATGTACCCAATAATCGATGTGTAGGAAATGAATGAGCCACACCAAAATCCGAGTACTGTGATATTGAGCAATTGTTGAATTAGACGGTAGCGTCGGTTCTTTATAAACAATGGTAGTATCGCCGCCATAAGTGCGACTATAAGTCCAACAATCGATTTTGGAGTTATTTCAACAGCCGACCATATACTCTTTTCGTTCGAATGTTTTAGGGCATACTGCAACCCACGTTCCATATTTCCCTTTATGGCATTCGATGAATACGTGGCACCCGAAACTGCGTCGACTTTCAGTTTTGAAGCGTCTTCGAGTGTTAATCCGTTCCATTTAGTGAGAAGGTCGCTTGCTACCTCAAAGAACTCTGGAGTTTCTGTGTTCTCAAGTGGTACGACTTTCACAACCTTATTGTCCTTTACATAGATTTCAAGTGGGACTGTGCCACCGAAACCTGTTACATCACTTGCCAAACTCGTTGTGTTAATGACCAACGTTCCGTCTGCCTCGGTGCGAACAGTATCTGATGCCACTGCCTCAGTGGTATCCCTTGCAGTCTCTTTCAATTCATGCCCAAGCAACCGATTATCACGCCGGATTGATACAGCCATAATCATCAGAACACAAATAACCAAACTTATTACTTGGGTAATTTTACTTTTCATCTTTTCTTTCATGTATACTGTGTGTATGTATTTTTTATATCATATTGCATGAGGCGTTCTACCTCAAATCATAGCAAAGGAAATAATAAATATTAAATGAAGCATAAAACATTAATGTTTTTTAATAACAATCAGAGATAAACAGAAGATTTTTTGTAATTTTGCATGTTCAATACAGGAGATTCGTTACTACGATCTCACTGTGCTTAACAGTGTACTACTGGTTCCTTGGGATAAAAGATAAAACGCGATGAAAGATATGAAAGACGCATTCCACCTTTCCATTCCCGTCTTGTGGGCATACTGGTTCTTAGGAATCACGTACGGTATGCTTGCATCGAGTTTAGGATTCTCTATATGGATTCCCATAAGTATGGCGATGCTGGTCTACAGCGGGTCTGTGGAGTTCATAGCACTGACGCTACTATGCGGAGCGTTCCATCCATTGTCTGCCGTCATCATGGCACTCACCGTCGGCGCGCGGCATTTGTTTTATGGGATTTCAATGCTCGACCGCTGGCGCGGCGCACACCATCTCAAACCTTTTCTTATCTTCATGATGAGTGATGAAACATTTGCAATCAACTACAGCGCCGGCGGGTCATTTCGCAGACAAGCGTGGGTTTCGGTACTCGATTACATTTATTGGACAACGGGTGGTATAGCCGGTTACCTACTGGGCTCATCATTGCCCGACAGCATGATGAAGCATCTTGAAGGACTCGACTTTGTTGTGACCGCCATGTTTGTCTCCATATTTATGGATGGCTTTTTGCGTCATAAGCATTCACATGGATCTGCATGGCTCGGGCTTGGTGCCACAGCAGCTTGCTTAGCATTGTTCGGCTCGCAAGTATTTATCCTGCCAACTATGGCTGTCATACTTCTTGTCCTCTACATATCATACCGAAGAAAGGAGGTGAAGAAATGATGACCACAGGCCAGCAAGTGATAACTATATTATTGATGGCATTGTGTGTGGTACTTACCCGTGCACTCCCCTTCTTGTTGTTCCGTTCTAAGGAATCGACACCACGTTTCGTAACTTATCTCAGCGATTACCTTCCATCAGCGGTGTTTGGTATGCTCGTAATATACTGTCTTAAAGACATAAATTTTTTGTCGGGTACGCATGGTGCCCCTCAAATGCTGGGCGTTCTTATATGCGTACTTTTTCATCTGTTGTGGAAGAACATGTTCGTTACTATTGCCGGAGGAACAATCTGCTACATGTTGATGATACACTATCAGTTCTGAAATCCTAAGTATAATATAAATATGACGTATAATACCTATATAATAAGGTGTGCCCAACAATCTGTCTGACACACCTTAATTATAAGTTTCTTATTATCTGCTTCGTTGCAATTAGTCTTTGCTTTCGCCTACCAGCTTCCATAAAGCAGCGGCGAGCGCAGCTCCGGCAAACGGACCGACGATAAAGATCCAAAGATCAGACAGAGCCTTACCACCTCCTGCGAATATGGCTGGAGCGATTGAACGAGCTGGATTGACAGAAGTACCGGTGTAGCGAATGCATGCAAGGTGAATCAATACGAGCGACAGACCTATTGCAAGTCCGGCAAAATTACCTGCTCCCTTTTTCGAATCAGTTGTTCCGAGAACTACAAACACAAAGACACATGTGAATACTATTTCTGCAATCAGACCGCCATACCATGTAACTCCATCCTGGCACATATTGGCTCCCGTGCCTTCAACTTCTGTGGTAGATGTTAAGGCAAAAAGTATAGCAGAACCTATAAATGCACCTATAATTTGGAAGACAATATACCACAGCGCATCTTTACTGCTAATGCGCTTCGTAAGTAGACATCCGAGGGTAATAGCCGGATTGATGTGACAACCACTAATTCCTCCAATAGTATAAGCCATCGCAACAACAGCGAGACCAAACGCAAAAGCTGTAGCGACTACTCCTGCCGGTTCTCCACATCCAACACTGGTAGCTACGCCACAACCCATTAGTACAAGCACCATAGTGCCGACCATCTCTGCCAAATATTTTTTCATAGTCAGATAAAATTGATGAGTTAATAATTATGTTAATTAATAAAAGTCGTTATAATATTCATTTTATGATGAACTTGCGTGATAGTGTCACTCCCGCTGCATCTTTCATATGTGCAACATAAACACCTTCAGGCAGATTACCTGCATACACTGAAGCTTTGCCTTTGTCCAGTTTGAGCGTTTGGCTGAGACACTCAATTCCTGCCGACGAGTATACAGAGACTTGTACATTGGCATTCTCATTCCCTTCAATCAACAGATATCCGTTTTCGAATTTCAAATTTAGAATGGTATTATCTGCAATCAAATCATCAATTGCGTCAGGATGGTTGACATCACGACCTTCAAAGTAAACTGAGTCATAGCTTGCTATGTAGTTTGTACTTCCAATGGTTGGAGTGTTCATGAAATACACTTTATTGCTACCATCAGGATAGCGACCGAACGACTCTGTGCCATTATGCGGACCATATTGCAGGGTATCAGCCCATGAACCGTCCTCGGCTGTAATCATGACCGATCCTCCTTCGGCTGCAAGTTTGAAGCCCGTGTGTATTTGGCTGACCGGCTCAAGTTTGTCGCACCACACAATCAGATGTCCGTTAGCAGGAATAACCGTATTGATACCCTCAGCTGTCTGTATCTGATATTTTTGAGGCTTGTTCTCATTGTCGCTAAGATACATACCTGCCACGTCAACTGAATCGTTTGTAGTGTTAAACAGTTCAATCCAGTCGTTGCGCTTGTATTGGTCGTTTACATATATGCTGTTTGCAGCACTCACCTCGTTGATTCTGACAGGCGTTATTCCTGTCGCAGCCAATTCACTGTCCGACAATTTTTCATAAACAGCCTGCAAAGTGTAGGCGCCACTCGTCGGTAACTTATACTCTTCGTCAGTACTTTCATACACATCAGCAGTCAAACTGCTCTTAGTAACGTTCTTCCATCCTACAAACTTATAGCCGCCAGGAGCCATTGCATGCAAGGTGACAGGCGAGAACACGTATCCATTGAATTTGGCGCGTGGAACCACCATACCATTATACAGTATCTGACCACCTTCGACGTTTGAACTCAGATGTAGTGCTTGAGTGGCAGTTCTCGAAAGTCCGAATTTAGAATAAGCCTTGATAGTACTTGCCATTTTCGAGCGGTAATTACCGGTCACGGCACTGATGATACCTTGGGCTTGTTCCTTCTGCGTGCCTGTAGGGTCGTTCCACTCCCATGACATAGCTTCTTTTATGTAGTCAGCCATTTCTGTGACAAGATTGGTTATTTCATCTTCATCGCCAAATACTGAACCGCCTACAATACAATACGTATCGATAAACTTCTTCTTGAAGTCTTCGTTTGCCAGCATATTGAGGAATATGGTAACCATCTCCACCTCGGCTGTAATGCGTGTACCATTGTATTCAGGGCGCGAATAAAACGTATAAGTTTTCTTGTTTTCAAACAGAGTGAAGATATTGGTGTTTGTAGACCAGTTACTCCAATCCACGCAGTTGTCGAGATCGAACGTCACAAAGTGGAACTTTCCGTCATTGGTATCTCTAAAAGCTTTCGTGTTATTATGAGGCCAATCCCAATCATAAAGATAGAATTTAAATGCCATATAATTCACATAGTCGTCTATGTCGACAAGGTCGCATATTTGCTCGTAAGCCAGCAGATCGCTTGCGTTTGCCGACAGCGAGTACCATTGGTTGAATGCGTCCTTCGTCCCAGCCTTCTGCACATAGCCCGAGTCGACGCTCATCTCGAACGCGTCGATCTCGTCCATGTCGATTCCATAGTTGGAATAACCGTAATGTTTATTGCTTGGCTCGCGCATATTGAGCATAGCAAGATAATCACCATTGATGAACACGTGCACAGGGCGGTACGACTGTAAATTTAGTCTGAACTGCGAGATACGTGCTATCTCCTGCAAGGCAGCGTCTTTCAAACGGTATTTATTGTAGTTGTCATTACCCCCGTTACGCAGCAACAACGCTTTGTTCTTCGTGTTCGGTTTGTCCTTGAAAAACGGATAATCCAACTCATTTATACCATATTCTTTTGCTGTCTTTATCTTAAACGATCTTGGCTCGTATTTGCGGCTCCATCCTCCGGCTATACAAATGTCAACTTCCTGACTGAACGACACCTCATCTGTCTCCATGAACTCGAAATTGGCAGGGCGGTCCCAATCCATATTAAAGTTACGCTTAGTGGCATCCTGGTTGGCAGTTTTTCCGTTTGTGCCCGTCACATAGATACCGATCTCATCATCATACAGATTGTCAGGGTCGGTCACAAGCGATACTAACGGCAAGTAGTAGTCATAGTCTTTCTTGATGTACGAACGTGTCACAACATTGCTTGGCAGGAAACCGTCTTTGAACAGGCGAAAACGGAACACTGTAGAATTTTCCACTGTGAACACACCATCGTTGTTTTCATTCGACAACTCTGTAGGGGCAGCCCCGTCAGTGGTGTATCTTAAGTGAGCACCCTCAGGGATTTCCACTTTCACCTGCAAAGTTCCGTTGAACAATTGCCCGTTCTTATCGACAACCGGTGCTTCTATTTGCTCATCAGCAAACGTGCTCGTAGCATTGGCTGTTGCAGGAGTAGGTTCGCCTGTCTGCCTCCACTCGCTTCCTCCATCCTGCGTACGTGCATATGATGTTCGCATTACGGCCACAGGGTATTCTTGCGAAGCCACAAGGTTGCCGTTGACATCCGCGATATAAACAGTGCCGCCCTTAGCATCGAGTTTCATGTTCACATTTGTGTTCAGCCAATGTTCGCCAACATCCTTTCTCGTGTCGGCATGGTCAAACCAAAGAGTTTTAAATCCATGAGCCGGAATACTACCGATACGCAGTGGCAACATTGCCTTTTTCAAGTTGTCCGGATCATCACTCACCCAATAGCCTCCAATATTGGCCGCCTTGTCCGTCGGGTTATACAATTCTACCCATCCTCCATAGTTCCACGATGGGTCAACAAACATATCGGTATTTGCTGCCATTATTTCATTAATGATAAGCGATGAGCCGTCTGCCTTATTGTCTACTACATTGACGGTACATGTTGCTTCTATGCCACTTCCGTCTATGGCTGTAGCTGTAATCACAGCAGTACCCTCACCCACTCCTGACACGACACCCTTGGCGTCAACTGTAGCCACACTCTCATTTGAGCTAATCCACGTCACCTTCTTGTAAGTTGCGTTGGCAGGAGCATAAGTGACACCAAACTGCCTGTTGTCATATATATTGACAATCACATCAGCCGCATCGAGTTCGATCGAAGTCAAGGCGACAATCTCACCATAATATTCCAGTTTCCAGTTATCGATGCATGTCCAGTCGTTACTTACAAACACATTTTTATATATACCAATTTTCAGACTACTCTCACCCTCGGCAAGTTCAAATTCCAGCGTATTTTTGTAGTATCCCGCAGCAAACCATGCAGCAGCTGCAGTCATGTCGTCAGGTACATACTTGCCGCCCATCTGCCACCAGCCCCAACCTGTACCTCCGACCGTTGTTGTACCTCCACCCAGACTGCTGTCCAACGTATCGGCAC
This sequence comes from uncultured Bacteroidaceae bacterium, assembly GCA_964452915.1. Classification (GTDB taxonomy): domain Bacteria; phylum Bacteroidota; class Bacteroidia; order Bacteroidales; family Bacteroidaceae; genus Colivivens. Next base: position 31,284 of record CAYVNW010000027.1, read on the forward strand.
ACAGAAGTTCCAAAGGCATCGTGAAAGACTTCGTATCGGTCTTCGCATACAAAAGCGCATGCTGGTAGTCTGCCTTGTTCGAACTCTTAACGTGATCATAGTCCTCCCATGCCATGCCTGAGCGATAAAAGGCACTCAAACTGAGACGGTACTTGCCGGCCGATAGTCCTGTGAGTTCTTGGTACGTATCGTACGTCTTACTGTAATGTTCGGCATTTTCGCGCTGCTGTAGCTGGCTTAATGCCGTGCCCACCCAACCCGTCGACATGTCGTTGTTATCATACCTCGGGTTTATAATATATGAATCAGTAATATCAATCCATGTCTGTGCATATCCTTCATTTCCTAACATAAAAGAAATAAGCAACAACAGTTGCAGTATTGCAATTTTTCTCATCATATAATATAATATGTGTGATATAACGTTTCCATTGCAAATTTACTACTTTAATTTATAAACAAAGGCATTTTACATGTATTTTCTTTTGATTTTATATCTATGAGGCGGTAAATTCAAAAAAAACATCTTAAGATTTGTTATTTCATTTTTTATATTCTATCTTTGCATAACAACTGTGTGAGAAGAGTGTATGAGGACATCATATACTTAGACAACACACAAGCCAAAAGATGAATAATCACAATTTAATAACAATTTTAATAATAGATTATGAGTCAAAAAAGAGTTTACACCTTCGGTAACGGACAAGCCGAAGGTAATGCAAACATGCGTGAAGAGCTCGGTGGCAAAGGTGCCAACCTTGCTGAGATGAACCTAATCGGAGTACCAGTTCCTCCTGGTTTTACAATCACTACCGACACCTGCAATGAGTACTACAAAGTAGGTCAGGAGAAAATTATGGAAGTGCTCAATGATGATGTTGAAAAAGCAGTTCATCACATTGAGAACCTGATGAACAGCAAATTCGGTGACGCTAAGAACCCGTTGCTCGTATCTGTACGTTCAGGTGCACGCGCTTCTATGCCGGGTATGATGGACACCATTCTTAACCTCGGTCTCAACGACACTGTCGCTAAAGGCTTGGTAGAAAAAACCAACAATCCTCATTTTGTTTACGACTCCTACCGCCGTTTCGTACAGATGTATGGTGATGTGGTGCTGGGGATGAAGCCTGTCAACAAAGAGGACATCGATCCATTTGAAGCTATCATTGAGAAGGTGAAAAAGGAACAAGGTGTCGAGCTCGACAAGGATCTCTCTGTTGAGTCACTCAAAAAGTTGGTCACACTTTTCAAGAAGGCTATCAAGGAACAGACAGGAACAGACTTCCCTGATGATCCTATAGTACAACTTTGGGGTGCCATTTGCGCCGTATTCCGCAGCTGGATGAACGAACGTGCCATTCTCTACCGCAAAATGGAAGGAATACCTGATGAATGGGGAACTGCTGTCTCTGTTATGGCTATGGTATTCGGAAACATGGGTGACACATCTGCTACCGGTGTATGCTTCTCTCGTGACGCAGCTACCGGTGAAAACTTGTTCAACGGTGAATACTTGATCAACGCACAAGGTGAGGATGTTGTGGCTGGTATACGCACTCCGCAACAAATTACTAAAATCGGATCAAAACGTTGGGCTGAACGTGCAGGAATCTCTGAGCAAGACCGTGTGGCTAAATATCCATCAATGGAAGAAGCTATGCCTGAACTCTACAAGCAATTGGATGAGCTTCAAACTAAGTTGGAGAACCACTATCGTGACATGCAAGATATGGAGTTCACTGTTCAAGAAGGTAAGCTTTGGTTCTTGCAGACACGTAACGGAAAACGTACGGGTACTGCTATGGTGAAAATCGCAATAGACTTGCTGAAAGAAGGACTCATTGATGAGAAGACGGCTATCTTACGCTGTGAGCCTCAGAAACTCGACGAACTGCTCCACCCTGTTTTTGACAAGAATGCTTTGAAGAAAGCTAAAGTAATCACACAAGGTCTTCCTGCTTCCCCGGGCGCCGCTTGCGGCCAGATTGTATTCCATGCTGACGATGCAGAAGCTTGGCACAAGGACGGGCATAAAGTTGTTATGGTCCGTATCGAGACTTCACCTGAGGACCTTGCTGGTATGGCAAGCGCAGAAGGCATTCTCACTGCACGCGGTGGTATGACATCTCACGCTGCAGTTGTAGCACGAGGCATGGGTAAATGCTGCGTATCAGGTGCAGGAGCCATCAACGTAAACTACAAAACAAAGACTGTCGAGATAGAAGGCGTAACTTATAAAGAAGGTGACTTTATCTCACTTAACGGTTCAACTGGTCAGGTATACGCAGGCGAAGTTCCTACTCGTGCAGCAGAACTCAGTGGCGACTTCAAGGAACTTATGGATCTTTGCGACAAATACACAAAGATGGAAGTACGCACCAACGCTGATACACCACACGACGCAGAAGTCGCACATGCATTCGGAGCCAAAGGTATTGGACTGACACGTACAGAGCACATGTTCTTTGAAGACAAGAAGATCGTGGCTATGCGTGAAATGATTCTCGCAAAAGACGCTGAAGGACGTAAGAACGCACTCGACAAACTGCTTCCTTATCAAAAGGACGACTTCTATGGCATCCTTAAGGCAATGAATGGTCTGCCAGTAAACATACGTCTGCTCGACCCACCTCTCCACGAGTTCGTACCACACGATCTTGAAGGACAACAGACAATGGCTAAGGAAATGGGTGTAAGTGTTGAGGAAATCCAAAAGCGTGTGAATTCACTTGCAGAAAACAACCCAATGCTTGGTCACCGTGGTTGTCGTTTGGGTATCACATTCCCTGAAATCACAGCTATGCAAACCCGCGCAATCCTTAGCGCTGCCTGCCAGTTGAAAAAAGAAGGCTTCGATCCACATCCAGAAATCATGGTTCCACTCGTAGGCATCCTTTATGAGTTGAAGCAGCAGAAGGGTGTCATCTTGAAGACTGCCAAAGAAGTGTTCGATAAAGAAGGTATCGAAGTACCATTCGAAGTAGGTACAATGATTGAGACACCACGTGCTGCACTTACAGCCGACAGAATCGCAACTGAGGCAGAATACTTCTCATTCGGAACAAACGACTTGACCCAGATGACGTTCGGCTACTCGCGTGACGACATTGCATCGTTCCTCCCTGTCTACCTGGAGAAGAAGATTCTGAAAGTCGACCCATTCCAAGTACTCGACCAGCACGGTGTTGGCAAGCTCATCAAGATGGCCGTAGAAAACGGACGCAAAGTACGTCCTAACCTTCGCACCGGAATATGCGGAGAACACGGAGGCGAACCATCGTCAGTCAAGTTCTGTGCTAAAATCGGAATGAACTATGCATCTTGCTCACCATTCCGTGTGCCTATTGCACGTCTCGCAGCGGCACAGGCAGCAATAGAGCAGTAAGATTCGTAAAAAATATTTTTAGGCGACAGGCACTCATTATGCCTGCCGCCTTTTTCGTACTCATCAAACTTACATTTTGCACACTTTCCTCAGAATGGAGGTGAGAATCATAACACTGAGGGGTGTCAGAACAATGTCAGCGTTGCAATAATGCAACGCTGATTTGTTCTGCTTATACAACTTTTACCCTGACAACGAATGTTACTGTATAGTACTGAGTACTACCCGTAGGTTTATATCGAATACCTTGTTTAATAGTATAAGTCTTACCTTTTCTTAGATGTCCTGGATATTGGCCGACATAACATTTAAAAGTTGCCGGACGGAACTCTGCAAATATATATGCACTATTGCCATACCCACACACATTACCCGACGCATTAAACCAGTGTCCTAAAACTGTTGACGAACTGGTTGTAGTTGTCGTATTAGCTGTAATGGTTGAATTCGTACCATTGATGGCAATAAAACAAGGATTAGCCGATGATGTACATTGCACTTGCTGCAGTTGTTTGGTTGAAAGTCCAAGAGCTTTGCTCGCTGCCTCCATGTCATATTGTACTACAACTGATGAATAGCTGCTTCCATCGTATGCTAAATCAACATCAACATACACTGTAGTATCTTTACGTTGATAATCTTCAGGATATTCTTCAAAGTAGCCATACTTGTTTGTTCCTTCAAATTTCACTTGGTATGGCCATTGTTCATCATTACTTGAGGAGCCATCCCAGGCGTGTCTCCAATGAGTCGTTGGCGCACCTGTCACAACAAACCACATCTTTTCCGTTCCTTCGGGAACACAGAACTTCGCCACGCCCTCGTTGTCTCTGTATGGCTTACCATACACGCGCGTACCGTCAGTCAGATAAGCAACAAAGCCATATCTCCAACCGGCTTTTGACACATTATATTTTCGATAGCCTTTTTCACCGGCTATACCTTTAAAATAGGCACGGACTGTATCACCGGCATTTGCGGTGTTGACGCGAATGTGATTGTAGCCATAATTTTCAACGCAATGCGCTGAGTCTACCTGCCACAGATACGGATCATCTGCAGACTGGTTAACATAAGCAGTATGACTGTCTATAAACAATTTACCACGTTCCCGAATTCCATCGATATCCCACGTGCAAGTACGTTGTGCGAAGTTGAATATTTCATCATTGAACGCAGACTGGTCAATGCCTGTTGTACGTTTGTATGCCTCAATTGGATCCTCCGGATAGGTTTCTTCTCTCCATTGAGTACCAATAAATTTCTTTCCATGAAGCATGCACCAATAATCCTGTATAAAGAAGTTGGCGTACCTCCAGTCCTCATGCATCAGGTTTTTATTGCAATGGCTCAAATATTCACTAAATCTATAGTTGGTGAACTGCTGTTCCGGATATACCTTGAATCCCTGCCACTGGGCACAGCTCTCCCACCACATACAGCCTCCACTGCCGTTATCGCCGAAACCGTAGCGCCATCCATGCGATGTTCCGAGATCACAACTGACGAGATACTGGAACGAGTGCCCTATCTCGTGTGCCAGCGTATGTCCGCCACTTGAGTTCAAAGCCACGGGAGTGCACCATAGGGCTCCAATCATGGTGTCGTAACCCGACCCAGTGGCATTCCATCCGGTACTGTCGGCTACGAATATCTCGATCTTATACTTGTCGGTCGACTTTGAGTTCCCTCTTATCACAAAACCGAGACTGTCTGCATAGTAGTCAAACAAATGCTCTGCGCGTGACAACAGTAAGTCTACATCAAGAGAATTTCCTGATGCATTCTTAGGATTATCCCCAAGCTTTGGTCCCCAAAACACAATGAAATGTTCGCTTTCCTTACTGCGTTGGAAACACCATTCGCTCGAAGAGCTGTTAAAGTTGTTGTTTTTCAACGCACTTGGCTTGTATAATATTCTGCCAGGATTGCGGAAGGTGTAATAGTCGTACTTGCTTGCATAAGTACGTGTCACATGATTTAATTTCTTTCCAAGTTCAGGTTTATAATAGAAATACATCGCTCCCTTGCGGAACTCCACAGAATCGAATTGTGTCATATCGATTATGTCCGATTCTACGAACCGGTCAGCATTGTGCAACCACAACGTATCTTGTGCGCATACGATTGCCGGAATTGACAGCAACATTGCAATTATAAGATTCTTCTTCATTTTTTTACGAACTTAAATGATAACTTACCAATCTTCACAATATAAACACCACGTTCAAGCGATGAAATCTGTATAGCTGTAACACCATTGCCAGAATTTACTTCAACCTTCGCCTCTGTGCCGTCAGTCTTATAAACTTTGACCGGCCGGCTTGTGGTGTTCACATAGAATGTTGAGCCATCATAACTGAAATCAGTGGCTTTCACGTTATCTATTCCATCGGCATCAGTATTGCTCACGTAGAATTTCACGATGTTCTCAAACGTATAATTATCTGATTCGATCGTTATACGTTCCTGATCGTATTTCATCACAGGATTTTTTTCGCCTCCGAGATAATAATAGACTTGTGTCCCGTCAGAGAGGACCAAAACTAAGCTCTTGGCATTTAAAGCCATCACCAATAAGAACAATGTTGTTAGTGTAAGTAGTTTCCTCATAATTATATTATTAGTATTATATTATTAGTTCTGTATATCAGTATAACAACAACAAAGTTATAAAAACATTTTGTATCTGAACACATAGATATAATAAAAAAGTCTGTATGTCGGTAAACCGGCACACAGACTTCATATCATTTGTATGTTCTGCTGAACAAAACAACGTCAACAGTTACAATCAATGGACTTCAATCTTTTGTTTGTTATCCTTATCCTTGATCTCTTCGTGAGTCATCTTTGGTATATCAACGTACAATACACCATCGCTTACTTTTGCAGAAATCTTATCTTTCTCAACATTGTCAGGCAAAACATAACACTGCTCATAGTTGCTGTAGTGGAACTCTTGATGCAGATAATGTCTCTTCTTATCCTCATCCTTGTGTTCAACCTTATTTTCCATCTTGACTTCCAAATTGCCTTCGTCATTCAGACTGACACGGCAGAATTCCTTCTTCAAGCCTGGAACCGCAATCTCCATCCTATACTCATTTTCATTCTCCGATACATTAACAGCTGGAGCCGTCTGAGTGAAATGAGGCATCAATTTGTCGTCAAAAAACTCATTAAACAAATTTGTCATCCAATCATTAGAATTTCTTTTAGCTAACAACATAGTTTTTACCTCCAAATTATATTTTAATTATTTATTTATCTTATTCTGAAGTTTCTCCATCCTTTATCGGATTTCCTAACTTCACAAAAGTATATGCAAATAATGTTCCACATACACAGAGGAAGGTCAACTTGTCTATATTTGGCATAAAATGGACAATGTGTCAACATGTACCGTAGGCAAACAAGCAATATGACGTGACAAAAAGAAAAAGACAGACCATTGTTACACGATCTGTCTTCTTATATGGTGGGTAAGCGATCTACATCGCGCCGCTACAACCTGCTGCCTTTGCTGCGATCAAGCCCTGGAGGATTCACAAGGAGCTGGCCGTATAGGACTTACCCGTATTGTCTTTGTTTTGCAGTACAAAGGTACGCATTTTCCGATGAACAGCAATGGAAATACCTACTTTTTTGTTTCATACATGTATTTTTAAATGCGTCCGACATGTTTTTTCGCCGTTTTTCAGTAACTTTGCATCTCGAAATTGTTACATCATTAAAATGGAAGATATATTAGTAGAGCTTACACAAGGAATACTCGACAATTTGAACTATGGTTGGATCGTTCTGTTTATGGCAATAGAAAGTTCGTTTATACCATTTCCATCTGAAGTGGTCATGATTCCTGCAGCATACAAAGCTGCATCACGTGGTGAAATGTCGTTTGTCCTAATCATAATTTGTGGGACTATAGGAGCATTGATTGGAGCTCTGGTGAACTATGGACTGTCATATTTCCTCGGACGTCCAATTGTATATGCGTTTGCCAACAGTCGTTTCGGCCATATGTGTCTCATTGACCAAGGCAAAGTGGAAAAAGCAGAAATGTTCTTTGACAGACACGGTGCGATATCAACTCTGATAGGACGGATGATTCCGGCAATCAGACAGCTAATATCCATACCGGCAGGTCTGGCCAAAATGAATTTAGTGTCGTTCATGATTTACACTTGTATGGGAGCCGCAATATGGAATTGCATACTTGTGGGAATAGGCTATGCATTTCATAGTACAATGCCTGAAAATGAACTTATAGCAACAATCTCACACTACAGCCACATTATCGGAGTGGCAGCCCTGCTCATTGTCGCAGCAATAATTGTATACCTTATTTATAAAGGTGTAAAGAAGTAAAGTAAAAGTAGAACCAAAATAATAACAATATAATGTTCGAGAATCTAAGTGAACGATTAGAACGGTCGTTCAAGATATTGAAGGGTGAAGGTAAAATCACCGAGATAAATGTCGCAGAAACGCTCAAGGATGTACGCAAGGCATTGATTGAAGCCGACGTGAACTATAAAGTGGCCAAGAACTTCACCGATACGGTGAAACAAAAGGCACTTGGACAAAACGTTCTTACAGCCGTGAAACCAAGCCAACTCATGGTGAAGATTGTCCATGATGAGTTGACAGATCTTATGGGCGGTAAAGCCACAGAACTCAATCTGACCAGCCGGCCGGCTGTCATTCTCATGGCAGGTCTTAACGGTGCTGGAAAAACCACAATGAGTGGCAAACTCGCGTTGTTCCTTAAGAAACAAAAACATCGTAAGCCTCTGCTTGCCGCATGTGATACATTCCGACCTGCAGCCATGGAACAACTTCGGGTGCTTGCCGAACAAATTGATGTGCCTATCCATCTGGAACCCGACGCAAAGGACCCTGTGGCTGTTGCACAAAATGCCATTCAGGAAGCCAGAGCAAAAGGATACGATACAGTTATTGTTGATACTGCCGGACGTCAATCAGTAGACGAAGAGTTGATGGTGGAAATACAAAACATCAAAAACGCTTGCAACCCTGACGAGACATTACTTGTAGTTGACGCAATGACTGGTCAGGATGCTGTCAATACCGCAAAGACATTCAACGACCGACTCGAAATTGATGGTGTCATACTTACAAAGCTCGATGGCGATGCCCGCGGTGGTGCAGCATTGTCAATACGTACCGTTGTCGATAAACCTATCAAGTTTGTGGGTACAGGAGAGAAGATGGAAGCACTCGACGTTTTCCACCCTGGGCGTATGGCAGACCGGATCCTTGGTATGGGCGACATCGTAAGTCTTGTGGAGCGTGCTCAACAACAATTCGACGAAGAAGAAGCGAAGCGGTTGGAAAAGAAAATCAAAAAAAACCGGTTCGACTACAATGACTTCTACAGCCAAATTCAACAGGTCAAGAAGATGGGAAATCTTAAGGATTTGGCATCTATGATCCCTGGCTTGGGAAAGCAAATAAAAGACATTGACTTCGATGACAACGCATTCAAAAGTATAGAAGCCATGATCGGCTCAATGACACCATACGAGCGTGAGCACCCTGAGTGTATCAACCAAAGTCGTAAAGCACGTATTGCAAAAGGATCGGGAAACTCTATTGACGAGATTAACCGCATTACACGGCAGTTCGACCAAATGCGTAAAATGATGAAAATGCTGACAGGCAACAAGTTCAGCAATGCAATGCGCAAGATGCCAAGACATTAATCCAAATTGCCATATATAAATTATCAAATAAAATGACATTGATAGACGGTAAGGCTGTTGCATCAGCCATTAAACAAGAGATCGCAAACGAAGTGGAGCAAATCATCAAAGGTGGTGGCAAACGTCCACATCTTGCAGCTGTATTGGTGGGACATGATGGCGGGAGCGAGACATATGTACGCAACAAAGTGCTTGCATGTGAGCAATGCGGCTTTAAATCAACATTAATAAGGTTTGAAGATGATGTGACAGAAGACAAACTGCTGGCACAAGTAGAACAACTCAACAACGACCCTGATGTTGATGGATTCATAGTACAGCTACCTCTTCCAAAGCACATATCCGAACAAAAAGTGATAGAGGCAATTGACTATAGGAAGGATGTCGACGGATTTCATCCAATTAATGTCGGACGCATGTCAATCGGCCTACCATGCTATATCAGTGCAACTCCTAATGGCATACTTCAATTATTGAAATATTATCATATTGAGACCAGTGGGAAAAAATGTGTAATTTTAGGACGTTCCAATATTGTCGGCAAACCAATGGCTCAACTGATGATGCAAAAAAGATACCCAGGCGATGCTACCGTAACCGTTTGTCATAGTCATACAAAAAACATAGAGGAAGAATGCCGACATGCCGACATCATTATTGCAGCACTCGGACAGCCACACTTTGTCAAAGCAAACATGGTAAAGGAAGGTGCTGTCATTATTGACGTCGGGACAACACGCGTTCCAGATACTACTCGAAAAAGTGGATTCAGACTTTGTGGTGATGTGGATTTCGACAATGTGGCACAAAAATGCTCATACATAACACCTGTTCCCGGAGGTGTCGGCCCAATGACTATCTGTTCACTTATGAAGAATACACTTTCGGCAGGAAAGAAAGAATTCTATAAGTAGACAAGAAAAAAACATATGACACAAATAAAAAATGCGCAAACCCTTTGCTCATTCCAAAATAATTCGTAACTTTGCACTCGCTTTTCAGAAATGATGAGCAGACATGGTGGATGTAGTTCAGTTGGTTAGAGCGTCAGATTGTGGTTCTGAATGTCGTGGG
>CAYVNW010000028.1:0-38922 GCA_964452915.1 uncultured Bacteroidaceae bacterium
CTGCCTGCCCCCGTTTGACGGACTGTACGACCGCTGGTACAGCTACAAGTGGTACGCTGCGGGGTTCATGGTGATGCTCCTCTTGCTGTGGGCGGCGTGGCTGATACGCGGGAGACAAGCCAACACCTTGATCTATGCCATGACGTAGCCGCTTACCTGCGAAGTAAATCAGCAAAATGTTAAAGGCTAAGTAAAGCGAATCAGTAAACAAGAGCAAATAGTGTGTCGGCAAAGTCACGTCTAATGCTGCCATCAATGGGATTTGCAGCATGCAAAGGTGCGTACTTATTGCCCATAGATAATACCACACATATTACTTGAACCCACAGATGATACTACATCGTAATGTATCAATTAACCAGCATGATAAACACTGTCAACTGGGCATTCATTTCACATTAATGCCCCACTCAACATGCGGCATAAAAAAGCACTGATTTTCAAGCCCTACCACCAAATCAAGCAACAAAAATAAAAAAGTTTATAAATATTTGTGGGGAAATGTGGTGGAATGTGGAGTTTTTTCATTACATTTGCAGTCGCAAAGTAGTGCGAACCACCAAAGGGTTGTGATTTGCCTACAAACAAGAATTGCGCTGTAAAAGGAAAAAGTAAGAATTGATGCGTTTTATAGGGGATTACACAGCAAAGGCTGATGCTAAAGGCAGAGTATTTCTGCCAGCTCAGTTCAGGAAGGTACTCGAAGCAGGAAACGAGACCCGATTCATCCTGCGCGTCGACCTCTTCCAAAAATGTCTTGTACTGTATCCTGAAAGCATTTGGAACGAAATGTTGGACATGCTCCGACAGAGACTTAACAGATGGAACGGACAGCATCAACATATACTGAGACAATTCCTTGCCGATGCAGAAATAGTGGAGCTGGACAACAGTGGGCGATTTCTCATCAACAAGCACAAGCTGCAATACGCCGGCATAAAGCAAGATGTCAGGTTTCTTGCAGTAGACGACCATATTGAAGTGTGGGACAAGCAACAATGCGAGGAAGTACTCAAAGACGACTCCAAACTTGGAGAGGAATTACAGGATCTAATGGATTTAGACGCGCTTGCAAATTAGTATATTGTCTTGATTATCAACCACGACAATTCTTACAACTCGCGCGCGTACATTATTATATATAGTATTTTTCATAAACATACAATAGATATTCCACAAAATGGGACAAGAAACCGAAACATATCACGTACCTGTACTGCTCAAGCAAAGTATTGACGGTATGAATATCAAGAAAGACGGAGTATATGTCGATGTCACTTTTGGTGGAGGAGGCCATAGCAGGGAAATCCTAAGCAGATTGCAAGGCAATGCGCGACTTTATGGATTTGACCAAGATGCTGATACAGAAAAAAATATTATAAAAGAGAACAAACACTTCATCTTCGTGAGAAGTAACTTCAGATATTTGAAGAACTTTATGCGATATTATGGAGAGAGCGATGGAGTCGATGCCATTCTTGCCGACCTTGGAGTCTCTTCACATCATTTCGATGACAGTCAGCGTGGATTCTCATTTAGAACCGACGGACCATTAGATATGAGGATGAACCAACAATCATCAACAACAGCTGCCGATATTGTAAATTCATATAACGAAAAACAATTGGCAGACGTTTTCTACCTTTATGGCGAACTGAACAACAGCAGACAAATTGCCGCCGCTATAATAAAAGCCAGACAAGCACAGGAGATAACTACAACTGGAGAATTATCTTTAATCGTACGAGATTATCTCAAAAGAGACAGAGAGAAGAAAGATCTGGCAAGAGTGTTCCAAGCGTTGAGAATCGAAGTGAACCACGAAATGGACGCACTAAAAGAGATGCTCGACGCAGCAACCGACGTGTTAAAGCCAGGAGGACGTCTCGTAGTTATCACATACCACTCTCTTGAGGACAGGATTGTGAAAAACCTAATGAGAACAGGCAATACAGAAGGAATCGAGGAAAAAGATTTTTATGGACAAACGAATTCTCCATTTAAGATCATAACACGAAAACCGATCGTTCCAGATGCAAATGAACAATCAACGAACCCACGATCAAGAAGCGCTAAGCTGAGAATAGCAGAACGAGTGTAACACATAAGGCTAAAAGTAACAATGGAAGATAAATATACCGACATAGAAGGGCAACAGGGCAAGGATCTCGACGAACAGAAGAAAGAAGAACAAGAAATCGTGGAGCAAGAAGAAGCAATTGAAGCCATCAAGAAGTTCACCGACAAAGATGAGGATGAAGACGAAGACGGAATCGGAGAAATCAGTTTGAAGTCTATCATCGGTGGTGATATTCTTCAGAGTCGTTTTATGCTGCACCAAGTCGTGTTCTTCATGTTTTTGGTGATATTGGCATTGATATACACGGGCAACCGTTATGCAAGCCAACAGGATGCGCTACTAATTGACAGCCTGAAAATACAATTACAGGAAGAACGGTATAAAGTACTTACCATTGAAAGTGAACTGCTCAACGCAAGCCGTCAATCCGAGATTGTCAAGAAACTTAAGGAAAACGGAGACTCTTCCCTTCTCCACACCACAACACCTCCGTTTGCAATCAAGATGCACGAGGAGTGAATCTAAAACAAGTAAAGAATGAAGTTCAATAAAAGATACATATCAGGTCAATCAACAATAGTAATAATTGCCACGCTCCTATTTGGAGCGGGCATAATATTCTTTATGGTTAAGACCATGGTGTTCGACAAGCAGAAATGGGAAGATGTCAGAAAGAAGGAATTCGAAAGAGACAGCTTGGAAGTCAAGCCGATGCGTGGAAACATCTTGTCATCTGACGGTCAACTTATGGCAAGTAGTCTGCCTGATTACAAAATATATATTGACTTCAAATCAGGTCTTTCAAAAAAGGCAATAAAATTCAATGACTTCTCACACCAAGATTCTATAACGTATCTTACAAAGGACTCTCTTTTTTCCGGTACTGGTGATAAATATGCCAAACGGCTCGACTCAATCTGTAACGGACTGAGTACTATATGCCCGAAAATGACGCCACAAGAATACAAGGAGCATTTAGCTGAAGGGTGGAAAAATCAAAGCCGTTATTTTGAAATATGCAAGAGCACAACGCTCAACTACATTCAATATAAGGATTTAATGTCACTTCCTTTCTTTAAAGAATACGAACGGCATAAATATTATGTAGGACTTACAATCGTTCCACGAAACAATCGTAAAAAGCCATTCGGTTCACTTGCAAGACGCACATTAGGCGAAATGTACGGTGCCATCGACTCAGCACGGTCAGGTTTGGAACTGGCATATGACTCATTGCTAAAAGGAGTGCCAGGTATTAAACACCGTAGGAAGATATTAAGCAAATATGTCGATCTCATCGATATAAAACCAGAGAACGGCTACGATATCGTAACATCAATAGATGTAACAATGCAAGACATCTGCGAAAATGCTCTACGGAAAGAATTCGAGGTAATCAAAGGCACAGGCGGACTTGCTGATATGGGCGTTGTAGTTCTAATGGAGACCAAAACAGGAGATGTGAAGAGTATTGTTAATCTGTCGCTCTACGATGACGGGCAATACTACGAAGCACGAAACTTTGCTCTTGCTGCATTGATGGAGCCTGGGTCTACATTCAAAACAGCATCGATTCTTGTGGGATTGGATGACGGCACTCTCACCTTGAACGACCATGTGGACGGAAACGGAGGTGTTTACAATATGTACGGCGCAAAGATGCGAGACCACAACTGGAACCGCGGAGGATACGGGGATATGGATGTCGCACACACATTGATGTTCTCATCGAACATCGGAGTAAGCCGGCTTATAGATTCCAGATATCATAACCACCCGGAGAAATTCGTCGAAGGTCTGCGTCGTATAGGTATCGGCACCCCTCTTGGGCTCAAATTCGTAGGTTCCGCTGACCCTGTCATCAGAATGCCAAAGGCTGACCATAGCAATTGGTCGAAGACTGCACTTGCATGGATGTCAATTGGCTATGAAACACAGATTCCACCGATTTCAACAGTTACATTCTATAACGCCATAGCGAACAACGGTAAAATGGTACGGCCGCGTTTCGTCAAATCGATACAAAAGGAAGGGAAGACAATTGAGAATTGTCCTGTCGAAGTAATAAAAGAACAAATAGCCAAGCCTGAAGCAGTGAAGCAGATACAAGACATACTCGTAAGAGTTGTCAAGGAAGGCGTGGGAAAACGTGCCGGCAGTAAATATTTCCAAGTTGCCGGCAAGACAGGTACCGCACAAATCGGAGGTAAAGGAGGATATAAAGGCGGTGGCCATCTCGTCAGTTTTTGTGGCTACTTCCCTGCAGAAGACCCACAATACACCTGTATAGTCGCAATACGACTTGCTCACGGTCTTGCATCAGGAGGAGGACAAGCAGGACCTGTATTCAAGAACATTGCGGAAAGTATATACGCCAATGCAGTAACCAATGACATTTCAAAATACAAAGACTCTTTGGCCGTACACACACCTTACATCCGTCAAGGCAATATTGATGCTGCCAAAAAAGTACTGACAGAACTCAAGATACCATTCAACGCACCGGCTATGACCAATGGAGAAATCGGTGGGATCGAAGTAAACGGCAACAACATACAGTTCACAATAGCGCCAAACGATTATGACCACATGCCAAACCTCGTTGGAATGGGACTGCGTGATGCTGTTTATGAAATTGAACGCAGAGGAATGAGAGCAAAGGCTATCGGAATGGGAACAGTCAGAAAGCAAAGCGTAGAAGCGGGAAGCAAGACCACACCGCAAAAGATTGTAACCATTGAGCTAAGCCAAGACTAAAGATAAAATCAGATTATAAACAAACAAAAATATGAATATCAAAGAACTGGTAAAGAATATAAAGATTACCGAAACAAAAGGAGACCTTACAAAAGAAATAAAGGGAATCTGCATAGACTCCCGTCAGGCACACGACGGATACATGTTCGTTGCAGTAAAGGGCACTCAAACCGATGGACACCAATATATTGGCAAAGCAATCGAATTAGGGGCATCAACAGTATTGTGCGAGGATCTTCCAAATGATATTTATCCAAATGTCACATATATTAAGGTGACGGACACAGAGCAGATAGTTGGAGTTGTGGCAACCACTTTCTATGGAGACTCATCGTCAAAGCTAAAATTGGTCGGAGTGACAGGAACGAACGGGAAAACAACCATAGCGACAACATTATACAACATGTTCCGCTACATGGGACATAAAGTTGGTTTGATTTCAACCGTAATGAATTACGTTGACGATAAAGCAATTCATACAGAACATACGACACCCGACCCTATCACACTGAACCAATTGTTAGCACAGATGGTTGACGCAGGATGCGAATATGCTTTCATGGAAGTCAGTTCACACTCCATTGTCCAAAACCGAATCGGGGGACTAACCTTTGTTGGTGGAATCTTTACAAACATAACAAGGGATCATCTTGACTATCACAAGACTTTCGAGAACTATATAAAGGCAAAAAAGCAATTCTTCGACCAATTACCGGCAAACGCATTTGCTATTACCAACCTTGACGACAAAAATGGCATGGTGATGGTACAAAACACAAAAGCGACGATAAAGACTTACTCAATGCAGCAACCTGCCGATTTCAAGGCAAAAATCATAGAATGCCACTTTGCTGGGATGTATCTTGAGATCAATAAGATGGAAGTAGGCGTAAGTTTCATTGGTAAATTCAACGTCTCAAACCTGCTTGCCGTATACGGCGCAGCAGTCATGCTTGGCAAAAAACCACAGGATATACTTGTGGCAATGAGTGCGATGAAACCGGTCAGCGGAAGATTAGAAGCTCTCAATTCACCGACAGGATATACTGTAATTGTGGATTATGCCCATACACCCGATGCCATCGAAAATGTCCTAAAAGCAATACATGGTGTTCTGGAAGGAAAGGGCAAAGTGATAACCGTATGTGGAGCCGGAGGTAACAGAGACAAAGGTAAAAGGCCTCTCATGGCACAGGAAGCAGTAAAACAAAGCGACAAAGTCATTATAACAAGTGACAATCCAAGATTTGAAGAGCCACAAGACATCATAAACGACATGCTTGCCGGACTAAACGAAGAGCAAATGAATAAGGTTATATCAATCGTCGATCGCAGACAGGCCATAAAGACTGCATGCATGATGGCACACAAAGGTGATGTAATACTCATTGCCGGCAAAGGACATGAAGATTATCAAGAGATTAAAGGAGTCAAGCATCATTTTGACGACAAAGAAGAAGTAAGAAAAATTTTCGCTAATATAAAGTAGACTCAAACCAATGCTTTATCATATATCACAATATCTCGACCAAATTAATTTCCCTGGAGCAGGAATGTGGACCTACATCTCGTTCCGTTCATTACTTGCGCTCATGTTGTCGCTGATTATATCTATGTCTGTGGGTAAGGGATTTATCACATACATGAAACGCAAGCGCTATATAGAAAATTCACGTGACGCTGAAACCGACCCTTATGGCGTATTGAAGAAGGGAACCCCGTCGATGGGTGGTATAGTAATTGTAGCTGCTGTGGTCATACCGACACTGCTACTTGGCAGACTTGACAACATATACATCAACCTGCTCCTAATTACAATCTTGTGGTTTGGAATCCTTGGATTCATTGACGATTACATAAAATTAAAAGGTAATAAAGACGGACTTAAGCCACGTGTCAAATTGCTTGGGCAATTAATCTTGGGCACTGTTGTCGGTATCGCACTCTGGCTGTCGCCACAAGCCGTTGTCAGAGAAAATGTCAAGATCGAACAAGGAGAGTCGACAGGAATTGTATATCACAAGAGCGAAGCTCGAAAGTCAACTGTAACCACCGTTCCATTCTTGAAGAACAACAATCTCGATTATTACGAAGCATTCAAGTGGATAAAAGACGGTAAGACGAGACGTGCCTGTGGGTGGATACTGTTCGTACTGGTCACAACATTCGTAATCACAGCAGTATCTAATGGAGCGAATCTGAACGACGGTATGGATGGCATGTGTGCAGGAAACTCCGCCATCATAGGTGCGGCATTGGGCATTTTGGCATACGTGTCCGGACATATTCGGTTTGCAAGCTACCTGAATGTTATGTACATACCAGGGTCAGAGGAAATAGTTGTCTTTCTATGTGCTTTTGTCGGAGCACTCATAGGTTTCTTGTGGTATAACTCGTTCCCAGCAAAAATGTTCATGGGCGATACAGGAAGCCTTGCTATCGGTGGCGTAATAGCAGTTACCGCGGTAGTCATACACAAGGAGTTGCTTATGCCTATACTTTGTGGAATCTTCCTGGTGGAAAGCTTGTCCGTAATACTACAAGTATGGTATGCGAAACAAGGAAATAAGCGTGGAGTGAAGCAACGGCTGTTCAAGCGTGCGCCAATCCACGACCACTTCAGGGTATTGAAAAGCCAGCTCATGCCTGACTGTAAATACCTTATAAAAAGGCCAACAACAGTATTACACGAGAACATGATAACAATCCGCTTTTGGATTATAACGATCCTGTTAGCGGCAATAACAATCATAACATTAAAGATCAGATGAAGGAAAGGATAGTCGTTTTAGGTGCAGGCGAAAGCGGTGCAGGTGCCGCTGTATTAGCCAAAGTGAAAGGTTTCGATGTATTTGTTTCTGACACTTCTGCAATAAGAGACAAGTACAAGAAGCTACTTGAAGACTATGAAATAGAATGGGAGGAAGGGCATCATACCGAAAATCTCATTCTAAACGCAAATGAAGTAATCAAAAGTCCTGGAATACCGGAAAATGCGCCAATGATCAAAAAAGTCAAAGCTAAGGGTATTCCTGTAATATCTGAAATTGAGTTCGCCGGTAGATATACCAACGCACAAATGATTTGTATAACAGGATCTAACGGAAAGACTACGACGACATCACTCATTTATCATATTCTAAAAAATGCCGGTTACAATGTAGGCCTCGCCGGCAACATCGGAAGGAGTCTTGCCCTGCAAGTTGCAACAGAACACTTTGACTACTATGTCATTGAACTGAGCAGTTTCCAATTGGATAACATGTATAAATTCAAGGCAAACATAGCCATACTCATGAACATAACACCAGATCATCTCGACCGTTATGACTTCAAAATGCAAAACTATGCAGACGCAAAAATGCGGATCACTCAGAATCAGACTAAAGACGACGCATTTATCTTTTGGAACGATGACCCGATTGTCAAGAAGGAAATGAAGAAATACAATCTTAAAGCGAAATTGTACCCATTCTCAGAACTGAAGGGAAAGGATTCGATTGCATATACAGAAGATAGCCAATTCATAATTGAGCAACCGACTCCATTCAACATGGAATTAGACGAACTGGCACTTACCGGCAAACATAATTTGTACAATTCTCTTGCAGCAGGTATAACAGCAGATATCGTAGGAGTAAGCAACGATAAATTGCGCGAATGCCTCTCAAACTTTGCAGGCGTAGAGCACAGACTGGAAAAGGTGTGCAGAGTACGTGGAGTAGACTTCGTTAACGATTCAAAAGCGACAAATGTCAATGCATGCTGGTATGCCCTCGAAAGTATGAAACAACCTACAATTTTGATACTTGGGGGTATTGATAAAGGAAATGACTACTCTGAAATATATAAGCTCGTGAAAGAGAAATGCAGAGGTCTGGTTTTCCTTGGTGTTGACAATAAAAAACTCCATGACAACTTCGACTCTTTTGGCCTGCCAATAGTAGATGTCAAAAACATGAAGGACTGTGTCGACGTGGCATATAAGATGGCACACGAAGGAGACTGCGTGCTGTTAAGTCCGTGCTGCGCCAGTTTCGATTTGTTCAAAAATATGGAAGACAGAGGAGAACAGTTCAAGCAATACGTTAGAGAGCTATAACGACTAATAACAAAATAACAGCTAAAGGAATGCAATATGCTAAAGATTATCAGTAACAATCTATTTAAGGGAGATAAAGTAATATGGATGATATTCTTCTTCCTTTGCATGATCTCACTCGTTGAGATATACAGCGCATCAAGCTCGCTTACGTACGGAGGAGGAAACCACTGGGACCCAATGATCAGACAGGCAGGATTCCTTTTTATCGGACTAATCATAATCTTGATAGTACACAGAATTCCATACAAGTACTTCAAGCTAATGCCGATATTCCTTCTCCCAACGGCTATCATGCTACTTTTGTACGTACTGTTCTTTGGTGGAACCATTAATGAGGGGAACAGATGGATTGACCTGGGATTCTTATCGTTCCAACCTTCTGAAGTGGCAAAAGCCGCTCTTATCATGTCACTTGCCGCCATTCTGTCCAAAACACAGAATGAGGAAGTCGTGGAAACCCGCAAAGGGAAGAAGGTGGTCATCATGGCGACAAAAGGAGGTTATTACAAGCCATTCAAAATTTGCAGTTGCTTGATTATCGTTATATGCGGGCTTATAGTACCAGAGAACTTCTCAACGGCCTTTATTTTGTTTGTCGTTTCAGTTGTATTAATGTATATCGGGAACATTCCACACAAACTTATGCTCAAAGGATTGCTTGTTGTCGGTTTGGTTGGCGGACTTGCTGCCGTTGCACTACTTGTAACTCCTGACTCTACTTTAAGGGCTATGGGTGGTCGTCCGGTAACCTGGAAACACCGTATAGAAAAGAAAATCGGTATCAAGGCTGAAAGTGATAAGGCTGAGGAAAACATAGAAAACGAATACAATTTGTCGGAGGACTGGCAAGTAGGCAATGCAAACATTGCTATTGCCAACTCAAATATTATTGGGTTGGGCCCAGGAAACTCTGTTCAGCGCGATTTCCTCGCTCATGCAGAATCCGACTTTATATATTCAATCATAATTGAAGAAATGGGTATAGGCGGAGCCATATTCGTGATTTTCCTTTACACAGCATTGTTGGTAAGGGTAAGCAAGATAGCAAAGAGGTGCGACAAGTTCTTCCCTGCCTTCCTCATTATGGGCTTTGGTATAATCCTTGTTCTGCAAGCATTGATCAATATGGGTGTTGCAGTCGGAATGCTGCCTGTCACAGGGCAGCCACTTCCACTAATCAGCAAGGGTGGCACATCGATCATTATAACATGCTTCTATTTTGGCGTTATTTTGAGTGTCAGCAGATATGCAGAGAAAGTGAACGAGACACCAGCCCAACCGGCGGAAGCAGGCAGTTCGATTGAAACCGACGAATATTTTAGTAGCGCAGGTATACAATAAAGCAGTTTATTTTAGTTATGAAAGAGTTAAGAGTGATAATCAGTGGCGGCGGCACAGGAGGACATATTTTCCCTGCGATAGCTATTGCCAACGCGATAAAATCCATAAATCCGGCAAGCAATATACTATTTGTCGGAGCTGAGGGCAGAATGGAGATGCAGCGTGTACCCGAAGCTGGATATAAGATAATTGGTTTACACATAGAAGGATTCGACAGAAGGCACCTGCTGAAGAATATAAAGGTGTTGATCGATATACTGAAATGCCAGCGAAAGGCACACAAGATTATCGCTGACTTCAAGCCACAAGTTGTTGTTGGTGTGGGTGGATACGCAAGTGGACCTACCCTAAAGACTGCTGCTCAAATGGGTATTCCGACATTAATACAAGAACAAAACTCCTATGCAGGTGTGACTAATAAATTACTTGCGAAATCCGCGAAGCGCATTTGTGTCGCTTATGAAGGAATGGACCGATTCTTTCCACAAGACAAAATCGTTATGACGGGAAACCCCGTACGGCAGATACTGACCGAAGGACATCTCAGCCATGAAGAGGCTGTCCGCACATTTGGCCTTGACCCACAACGACGCACAATACTGATTATTGGAGGGAGCTTGGGGGCCAGAACAATGAATGAGAGTGTACTTGGGGCACTTGATACTATCGCTGACTCAGACGTACAGATAATTTGGCAGACAGGGAAATATTACAGTGGACAGATATCTGAAAGGCTCGCCAAACATACACAATTGAGCAATCTTGTCGTTAAGGACTTCGTATCTGATATGAGTGCGGCATACGCAGCAGCTGATTTGGTTGTATCGCGTGCAGGAGCCAGCAGTATAAGCGAACTGTGCCTGCTCGGTAAACCATGCATACTCGTCCCGTCACCAAATGTTGCGGAAGACCATCAGACAAAAAATGCCATGGCACTCGTCAATAAAGGTGCTGCAATCATGATCACAGACAGTCGCGCACCACAAACATTGATCGAGGAGGCAATACACACGGTTAAGGATAAGTCAAAATTAGAATCTCTAAGTGAGAACATCAAGAAGTTAGCAATAAGTGATTCCGCCAACCGTATAGCACAAGAAGTAATTAATTTAGCAAACGCATAATAGTATGGATAAGAAATTTAAGTCAATATATTTTATAGGAGCAGGCGGTATAGGCATGAGTGCCTTGGAACGCTATTTCATATCCAAAGGATACAACGTGGGAGGCTTCGACAAGACACCAAGTGAACTGACCGAAAAACTAATTGAAGAGGGAGTCCAAATCCACTACGAAGACAATATTGATACGATCCCTTCCTGCTTCAAAGATCCAAACACAACCCTTATAGTATACACACCCGCCATACCATCAGACCATACAGAACTTACTTACTTCCGTACCAATGGTTTTGAAATACATAAACGTGCACAAGTACTTGGGTTCCTTACGCAGTCGCACAAAGGACTATGCGTAGCAGGGACGCATGGGAAAACTACCACATCGACTATGACTGCACATCTGCTGCACCAATCACATATTGACTGCAATGCCTTTCTCGGCGGTATTTCAAAGAACTATAATACCAATTATATTTTATCTTCAAAAAGCGATTTTGTAGTTATTGAAGCCGATGAATTCGACAGGTCGTTTCATTGGTTGCGTCCATACATGTCGGTAATTACAGCAACCGACCCCGACCATCTTGACATATATGGAACAAAAGAAGAATATCTCAAGAGCTTCGAGAATTATACAACCCTGATAAAGCCAGGGGGAGCACTCATAATTCACAAGAATCTTGAGATGAAGCCATTTGTACAGGATGGAGTAAAAATCTATCAATACTCCCGCAACGAAGGAGACTTTCACGCAGAGAACGTAAGGATAGGCAATGGAGAGATCGTGTTTGATTTTGTAACACCGACCACCACCATCAAAGACATTCAACTTGGTGTGCCAATTGCAATTAATATTGAAAACGGGGTAGCCGCCATGGCTCTTGCATGGCTCAACGGAGTAACCGATGATGAAATCCGCAAAGGAATGAAGTCGTTCAAAGGAGTGGACCGTAGATTTGATTTCAAAATTAAGAAGGATAATATTGTGTTCCTTAGTGATTATGCACACCATCCAAAAGAAATAGAGCAGTGCATAAAATCAGTCAGGGAACTTTATCCTGACAAGAAGATTGCTGCAATATTCCAGCCGCACCTGTATACCCGGACAAGAGATTTCTACAAAGAATTCGCAAACAGTTTGTCGTTATTGGACTGTGTCTATCTATGCGACATTTATCCGGCAAGGGAGAAACCTATTCCAGGCGTTACAAGCCAGTTAATCTATGATAACTTGCGGCCCGGGATCGAAAAATATCTCATTCACAAAGAAGACATTTTAAACGTAGTCAAGAAAGGTGATTTCGATGTTTTAATCTCGTTAGGTGCAGGTGATATAGAAAATTATGTTCCACAAATAACAAGACTATTAGAAGAATGCAGATAAGCAAAGGCATAAAGATGATTTGTGCAGCAGTACTTGCAATTTGTATTGCCGCCTACATTGTGTACTCCATTTTACTATCAGCTGATGATAAGGATATTTGCGCAGGCATTGAACTCAATATTGAAAAGCAACAAAATACAGGGTTCGTCAACAACTCAATAATAGAGCGAGAACTGCGCAACGCAAATATATTTCCAACTGGCAGACGTATGTGCGATATCAGTACAGGTAAAATCGAGAAAGTACTACGGCAGAACGAGTTCATCGAAAATGCTGAATGCTACAAAACCGCAAACAACAATATTGTTATTAATATCACCGAAAGGACACCTGTAATTTATATACTTCCTGAAAACGGAGAGGGATATTATGTTGACAGGTATGGCAAATCTATAAAAAGGAATAATTATCCAGTCAACATGCCAGTCGCCACCGGAAAGATTACACCACGTTACGCGGAGAAAAGGCTGTCTCACCTTGGTGCATTCTTGCTTAACAACGACTTCTGGAACGACCAAATTGAGCAAATCAACGTGTCGGTCAATTCTGATAAAGAATTCGTTATTGACTTGATACCTCGTGTGGGCAAACAGACTATACATTTAGGAACAATAAAGAATTTTCAAAAGAAATTGGACAGGATGATGATCTTCTACCAGAAGGCAGTTCCTGTCATCGGATGGGACAAGTATTCATTGATTAATCTTGAATACGAGGGACAAATAATTTGCAAAAAACAAAAATAACATATATGGAAGAGCAAGAATCTATAATTGTAGCTATCGAATTAGGTTCGTCAAGAATCTCCGGAATTGCAGGCAAGATGAAAGATGGTACTATGCAGATATTGGCTTATGCCGAAGACAAGTCAACAGACTGCATTAAGCGCGGTATCGTTTATAACATCGAGAAAACCACACAAAGTATCAAGAATGTAATCAGCAAGCTTGAAACTTCGTTGAAAATGAAAATCAACCGCACATACATCGGTTTGGGAGGACAGTCCGTACGTTCTATCAAGAGCGTGATTAAAAAAAACATGTTGACACCGACGTATATCACACAAGCGCATGTTGATGCCATAACCGACGAGAGCCATGAGGTACCATTTGACGATTGTGAACTGATTGGCTATTACGTTCAAGGCTTCACAGTCGACACTAGTCAGACAAACGATCCTGTGGGTATCGTAGGAACAAACATCGAGGGTGAATTTCTGAATGTCGTTGCGAACACACGTCTTCGCAGTAATATCAAGACTTGTTTTGAAAACATGGGATTGGACATTGCCGATTACCGACTTTCAGCATTCAATCTTGCGAATAATGTACTCACTGATGCAGAGAAAAGAACTGGCACGGTGCTTGTTGATATAGGCGCAGGTACAACCACAATTGTAGTATTGAAAAATAACATCGTCAGACAAATCACGACTCTGCCTTTGGGCATTAATAACATAAAACAAGATCTTTGTGAATTACAGATTGAATATCACGAAGCAGAACAGTTGTTACTTACTTATGGCGATGCAATAGCAAACAACGACATTCAAACCGGAGATGATCAGTCGGCTCCTGTCTATACGACATCCGACGGCAGAACTATTGAAATTGCTGAAATCCAACAAATCATCAAAGCAAGGTTGCAGGAAATATTACTGAATGTAGACAACCAAATACACAATACTGAATATGCCGACAAGTTGCTGGGCGGAGCTGTAATCACTGGTGGTGGTGCCAATCTCAAGAACATTGACAAAGCTTGCCTTTCAACGCTGAAAGTTGATAAGATTAGAATTGCAAAAAAAGTAATTCCACAACTTATAAAGAATAGTGACATTACATCACTCTCCATAGAGAGTTCTACAACTTGCTCAATAATTGCACTCCTTTTGTCTGGTACGGAAAATTGTGTTGGTGCAGAATATAACGAACCTGACATCTTCAGGGAGCAAGAGAAAGAAAAAGAGATCTCGGTACATAAAGAAGCATCCTTAAAGATACAGAAAGAGGAAGAAGCTGCACTACAGTACATTGAAGAGACAAAAAACAAACTGCGTGAGGCTATTATCAATCTACGTAAGGCAATTACAGACATCGAGGCCGATGACTCTAACAAAAAGTTGAAGGCAAACGCTATAAAATCCATTGATGATGCCGGATTGATCATTACCGATGACTACACCAAAAACAAGGAATTGCTCATCGATAAAGACAAGTATAAGCAATCACTGAGGGAGGCTGACGACTTAATAAACAAATGCGACGAAGAGTCTGACAGACTGGCTGAAATAATCAGAGAGGCAAACAAACGGAACAGCCCATTAGGGAAGATTGCACGTTGGTTTGATGATTTGCTTAAGGAATAATATTAACTTACATAATAGAAAGGTGATATAATGGATAACGTTGAATTTGCATTTCCCAAAGAAGGAACAAGTATAATAAAGGTAATAGGTGTTGGTGGCGGTGGATGTAACGCTGTTAACAACATGTTCAATAAAGGCATTCATGATGTGGCCTTCATTGTATGTAATACAGATAAGAAAGCGCTGGACGACTCTGTTGTGCCATCGAAACTGCAATTAGGAAAGGAAGGGCTCGGTGCAGGCAATAAACCGGCAGAAGGAAGAAAAGCCGCCGAAGAGTCTCTCGATAGTATAAAGGCAATGCTTAGCGATGGGACGAAAATGGTATTTATCACTGCCGGAATGGGTGGAGGCACCGGTACCGGTGCTGCTCCAATCATCGCTAAAACAGCCAAGGATATGGGCATCCTAACTGTAGGTATCGTAACTATACCGTTCCGTTGGGAGGGAATAAAGAAAATAGACCAGGCACTCGATGGAGTCGAGGAAATGAGCAAGAATGTTGACGCACTACTTGTCATTAACAATGAACGCTTAAGGGAAATATATCCGGACCTGACTGTACTCCATGCCTTTGCAAAAGCTGACGACACACTATGTAATGCAGCCCGCAGCATTGCGGAAATAATCACCATGCATGGCATTATCAATTTGGACTTCAACGATGTGAAGACTGTCCTGCTCGATGGTGGTGTTGCGATTATGAGTACCGGTTATGGCAGTGGTGAAGGCAGAATTACCAAAGCTATTGAAGATGCGCTACATTCACCTCTACTCAATAACAACGATATATACGACTCAAGAAAGTTCCTCCTTCATATTTCATTTAGTGGCAGTGACAACGGCGAAGGGGCACAAAGTCTTATGATGGATGAGATGAGCGAAATACATGAGTTCATGAATAAGATGCGTACCGCAGATATTGTAGAGACTAAATGGGGACTCTCTGTCGATCCTTCACTTAAGGATAAGGTCAAAGTTACGATACTTGCTACCGGATTTGGAGTGCAAGACATTAATACAGATGAAATGTCGGACAGGATGAACCGCAGACGAAAGGATGAAAGAAAGAGGGAAGTTCAGAAAACAGAGGATGAAATCGAAAAAGAGATTCGCCGCAACAATATCTACGGAAACGATAAAAACGGTACAATAAGGAAATCAATATATTGTTATATTTTTAAGGACGAGGATCTTGACAACGACGATGTAATCAGTATGGTTGAAGCGTCGCCAACATACAAGCGCAAAAGAGAAGATATAAGACTGATTAATGAACGTTCGAATGCAAGCAGGCATTCAGCACCAGAAGCAGGAACGGTCATCAGCTTCACCTAAGCATCTTCACTATATTCATTTAATGGGTAGGTTAATACATTTGCCTACCCATTTTTATTTTTATCATTCACATTTGTTTAAGTCGTCACTCAGCAGGACACGTGGCACCCCCAGTTTCATAGCTTTCTCAAGGTCACGTCGCGCAAGATGTTTTTTCCCTAAATCAAGATACAAACGGGCTCTTTTGAGAACATAATTCTTATTGGATGAATCCAATTCTATAGCCTTATCCAAATCGATGACAGCAAGTTCTTTTTGTCCTGCATCCGTTTCTAATTCCGCGCGTATGAAATAAGGCTCTGCCATTTTAGGGAACTTACTAATCAATATGTTCGCCTGCGCCAAGGCATTGGCTTCATGCCTCATCTGTTGCTCTATAATAACCATACCTAATGAAGCCATATAATTCGTCGGAACTTTACTCAATACAAGAGTCAAGTCAGCTTTCGCTTTATCCAGGTCTTTCATCTTACAATATGCATATCCCCTATATGCGTAAGCGTCCATGTCTCCGGGAGTTAACCTTATTATTTCAGAGTAATCGCTTACCGCCTTCGCATAGTTTTCAAGTTTCAAATATAGTTCTGCACGTGACGAGATAAAGCGGGTATTTTCAGGATATTGCTTTATTGCCTCTGTATACGAATTCAACGCCTCTTGGTTATTGCCTTGCAATTCTTGCATTTTGCCAAGGTTCATATACACCAAAGCATTACGATAATCGCTGGGCGAAACTTGTATCGCCTCTTTAAATAAATGTTCCGCTTCATCATACTTCGACTCCTTTGCTGCCTGAAGTCCGTTCTCAATAAGCGGCTCATATTCCTGTTGGGCTTTACAGCAAAAAGGGAGCAAACTAATAACCAGGGCGATACTTATCTTCGTCTTCATCTTCGAGCATTGATAAATATGAATGATATCTGCTTTCACTTATGTCATGGCGCTTCACTGCCTCCACAACAGCGCAACCGGGTTCATGAGTATGAATACAATTGTTGAACCTGCAATCAGCAGAGAAACGAAAGATCTCCTTGAAGTAATGCCCGATTTCTTCTTTTGCCATGTCAAATGAGCCAAAGCCTTTAATGCCTGGGGTATCTATGATATAACTATCGCACATTGTGTCACGATCGACAGATGGTAGAAGATACATTTCTGAAAATGTAGTCGTATGTTTCCCTGTATCGTACGCCTCACTTATGTCATTGATTTTAAGATTCAGACCTGGAATCAGATAATTGATTATCGTAGATTTTCCAACTCCACTGTTGCCGGAAAGCAAAGTGACTTTACCCTTTAACATATCGGTTATCCGCTGCATACCTTCTCCTGTTTGTGCGGAGACTGCGATACATTCATACCCGATTGTCTCATACAAGTTTATCATGCCATCCAATAACTGATTGTCATCTTCATCGTATATATCCACCTTATTGAAAATAATAATTACAGGCACACTGTAAGCCTCAGCGGTTGCAAGGAAACGGTCGATGAAAGTCGTTGAAGTGACAGGATGATTAATCGTGACAATCAACATGCACTGATCCAAGTTGGCAGCAAGAATATGCGACTGCTTCGACAAGTTGGTTGACTTCCTTATAATATAATTCCTGCGCTCATCAATCGATGTGATGAGCGCAGTATTATCTGGTTGTATTGCAACCTCCACATAGTCACCGATAGCCACAGGATTAGTCGAACGAATGCCTTTCAGTCTGAAGTTTCCCTTCACCTTGCATTCCAACACACTACCATCATTAGTACGTACTGTATACCAACTACCAGTGTTTTTTATGACAAGTCCTCTCACTATACAGTCATGATTTCCTTGTTCTTCTCTTCAAGCATAGCATCAACTTTCTTGATATACTTGTCGTGCAGTTTTTGGCAATCAGCCTCCGCATCTTTTTCCACGTCTTCCGGAACGCCTGCTGACTTAATACTCTTTTTCAGCTTGTCAATTGCATCACGACGTGCGTTTCGTATGCTTACCTTCGCGAGTTCACCCTCTTTTGAGCATTGCTTAGTAAGTTCCTTACGACGTTCCTCTGTAGGCACAGGAATTCCAAGACGTATATGTTCGCCGTTGTTTTCCGGTGTTATGCCGACCGGTGAGTCTATGATTGCCTTCTCTATAACCTTGAGCATATTTTTATCCCAAGGTTTGATCACGATTGAACGAGGATCCGGTGTAGAAAGATTAGCTACATTACTCAGAGGTACAGAAGCACCGTAAGAGTCAACATATATTCCATCTAGAATATGCACGTTAGCCCGTCCGGCACGAATACGGCTCAGTTTCTCTTCCAGATTCATTGCCGCCATCTCCATCTCCTCTTCAGCCTCACTCAGATATTGCTTTATTTCTTCCATAATATGTGGATTTATATTATTAATAATGATTCATTCAAGTATTGTGCACTTTTCGCATGGTTTGAGTTGTTTGAAGAAGTCGTTGCCCTTATCATCCACCAATATAAATGCAGGGAAATCCTTTACTTCAATCTTCCAAATAGCTTCCATGCCGAGCTCTGGATATTCTACACACTCAATCGATTTGATGTTGTTCTGTGCGAGAATGGCAGCCGGACCTCCGATACTTCCCAAGTAGAATCCTTTATGGTCTTTACAAGCGCGTGTAACCTCATCCGATCTGTTTCCTTTTGCAAGCATTATACGAGAAGCTCCATGATCTTGGAATTCATAAACATAAGGGTCCATACGATTGGCTGTAGTAGGTCCCATGGAGCCACAAGCCATGCCTGCAGGCGTCTTAGCCGGTCCTGCATAGTATATTGGATGGTCTTTCAAGTACTGTGGCATCGGTTCGCCTGCGTCAAGGCGGGCTTTAATCTTGGCATGTGCTATGTCACGGCCTACAATGATTGTACCATTGAGCGACAGACGTGTGCTGACAGGATATTGCGACAAAATCTTGCACACATCGTCCATTGGTTGGTTAAGGTCGATCTTTACTGCGTCACCCTCGCCTGCATTACGCAATTCCTCTGGTATGAGCTCGTATGGTTTGTCATCCATCTTTTCAATCCATATACCGTCTTTGTTGATCTTTGCTTTTATGTTACGGTCGGCAGAGCAACTGACTCCAAGGCCTATTGGGCAGCTTGCTCCATGACGAGGCAGACGTATCACACGTACATCGTGAGCCATGTATTTGCCTCCGAACTGAGCTCCAAGCCCTATTTTGTATGCTTCCTTCAGCAGAGTTCTTTCAAGTTCGATATCACGGAATGCACGGCCGGTTGCATCACCGGTAGTTGGCAGACTGTCGTAATAATGTGTCGATGCCAGTTTCACCGTAAGCAAATTCTTCTCCGCGCTTGTACCGCCAATAACAAATGCGATATGATAAGGCGGACATGCAGCCGTTCCAAGAGTTTTCATCTTTTCCACCAAGAAAGGTACAAGAGTACCTGGGTTTTGTATTCTTGCCTTTGTCTCTTGATAGAGGTAAGTTTTGTTGGCAGAGCCGCCGCCCTTAGTTACCATAAGAAAACGGTATTCCATGCCTTCAGTCGCCTCAATATCGATCTGCGCCGGAAGATTGCACTTTGTGTTGACTTCATTGTACATATCGAGTGGAGCATTCTGCGAGTAGCGAAGATTCTCCTCAGTATAGGTTTTGAATACACCTTTTGAAAGAGCCTCCTCATCACAGAAATTAGTCCATACTTGCTGACCTTTCTCTCCATGGATAATTGCAGTTCCTGTATCCTGACAGAGCGGGAGTTTGCCCTTTGCTGCAACTTCTGCGTTGCGCAGGAATGTCAAAGCAACATATTTATCGTTTGCACTTGCTTCAGGGTCACGCAATATCTTTGCGACCTGCAGATTATGACTGCGGCGGAGCAAGAAACTCACATCACGAAATGCGGCATTAGCCATTCGTGTCAAAGCCTCCGGCGTAACTTTCAATATAGGCGTACCCTCGAATTCACTGACCGACACGCCTTCTTTGGTCAATAAATAATATTCAGTATCGTCCTTGCCCAACTGGAACATAGGAGCATACTTAAATTCAACTGTCTGTGCCATATATATACCATTAATATTATTGTTTCATAGGCAAAAGTAATGCAAAACAAGCAAAATGCCAAATGTGATTTGAAAAAAAGTCATGAAAGAACGTTTATTCAATAAAAAGTGTATGCTTTGCGCTGTCTACTTTATTCATGCGCTCATCCGACTTGCAAATTGCCTCTATGTCCACTCACGCCTTATTGCTTTCACACCATTTTCTCGCATTAACAAACGCCTCGATCCATGGTGTCACGTCATCCTTCTTACGATCATCCGGATAATCTGCCATTTGCCATGGGAAGATGGCACGTTCCAAGTGTGGCATCATAGCCAAATGACGGCCGTCACTTGTACAGATGCCCGCTATATCGTAGTCACTGCCGTTTGGATTGGCAGGATAACCATGGTAATTGTACTTAGCGACAACATTATATTTGTCCTCTGCCATAGGCAATTCAAACCTTCCTTCTCCGTGTGCCACCCAAATACCTATTTTGCTTCCACTCAATGAGCCGAATAGTACGGATTGGTTCTGTGGTATATCAAGAGTGAGGAATCCACTTTCGAACTTGCGACTTATGTTGTGTTTCATCGCACCGAAATTCTCATATCCTTTGTCATTAAGCAACCCGAGTTCCATCATCAACTGGCATCCATTACAAATACCCAGTGAAAGTGTGTCTTTACGGCCGTAGAACTTGTCGAGCGCAGCTTTAGCCTTTGGATTGTACAAGAACGCTCCTGCCCATCCCTTTGCACTGCCAAGCACATCAGAATTAGAGAAACCACCGCAAAATACAATCATTTGGATTTCATCGAGAGTTTCACGTCCGCTGACCAAGTCGGTCATCATCACATCCTTCACGTCAAAACCAGCCAAATACAGACAATATGCCATCTCACGTTCACCATTTGTTCCTTTCTCACGTACGATCGCTGCTTTCGGACGTGACGGTGAAGGTTCAGAGTCACGGTCGGGACTGATTTCATATTGTGCAAATGTTCCTGTGAATTTTTTGTTGAACTTATGCACGATCGGCTCATTCTTATAATTCTTATAGCGTTCTGCCGCCATGCCGTTCATACTCTGATGCTGATCGAGTTCATAAGAGGTAGAATACCATACGTCACGCAACTCATCAATATTGAAGGTATGTATTGTTTTCCCTTTCGACTGCAAATTAATAGATCTGTCATCAACAGGCACAGCAAGACGTGCAAATCCAACTCCGGCGTCAGTGAGGATTTCTTCCACCTCATGGCAATTATCCTGCGCCACCTGTATCACTACACCTGGGTTTTCTGCAAAAAGGAGTTTTACCAAATCTGTCTCGCCCATTTCATCTAACGAAACTTCCAGTCCACCTTTTGTATTTGCGAAGCACATTTCAAGCAGACATGTAATGAGCCCACCGGCACTTATGTCGTGACCAGCCAGTATAAGCTCTTGCTTAACCAATTCCTGTACAGCCAGGAACGCGTCACGGAAATAGTCAGGATTCTTCACCATTGGCACGTCACTTCCAACTTTGTCCTGACTCTGTGCAAACGCACTTCCGCCAAGACGAAGCGAATCGAACGAGAAATCTATATGATACACCACTGAATCAACATTCTTCAGCACTGGTGACACTACCTTGCGTATATCACTTACCTCACCTCCACTGCTGACGATTACAGTTCCAGGACTAATAACTTTTGATCCGTCAGGATATTTTTGGGTCATGGAGAGAGAGTCCTTGCCCGTAGGCACATTAACCTTTATAGCGCAACAGAAATCGCTTAGTGCTTTGACTCCGGCATACAAACGTGCATCCTCTCCTTCTTGGCTGCGGCATGGCCACATCCAGTTGGCTGACAAGCTGACACTGTCGAGTCCGTCTGACATCGGAGCCCATACAATATTTGTGAGTGACTCTGCCACTGACAGTACACTTCCTGCGGCAGGATCCGCTAAACCCGCCTGTGGAGCATGGCCTATCGCTGTCGCTATACCTTTCTCTCCCCTGTAATCGAGGGCTACGACTCCACAGTCGCTCAGTGGCAATTGAAGTTCACCTACGCATTGCTGACGTGCGACCTTACCTGTCACGCTTCTGTCTACCTTGTTCGTCAACCAGTCTTTGCAGGCTACAGCCTCCAGTTTTAGAACTTGCTTCAAATATTTGTCTATTTCACCGGCAGAATAAGTGACATTAGCATAATGATGTGTCACAGTTTTATCTTTCATGTAGGTTTTTGGAGAGTGACCGAACATCTGCGATACTTCGAGGTCGAACGGGCGTACACCATCTCCTTGTACAAATGCGAAGTGGGCGTCGCCTGTAGTTTCACCCACAACATACAGTGGGGCGCGCTCACGTTCGGCGATTTTTCTCACATGGTCTATATGTTTTTCGTCGATAAGAAGGCCCATACGCTCTTGCGACTCATTGGCGATAATTTCCTTTGAGCTGAGAGTCTTGTCACCTATCGGGAGTTTGGTCATATCAATTGTGCCGCCACAATCTTCCACAAGCTCGGACAGACAGTTCACATGCCCTGCACTTCCATGATCGTGAATTGACACTATTGGGTTTACATCCTCCTCACACAGTGCACGCACAAGGTTGTTCGCACGCTTTT
The DNA here is from genome assembly GCA_964452915.1 of uncultured Bacteroidaceae bacterium. Taxonomy (GTDB): domain Bacteria; phylum Bacteroidota; class Bacteroidia; order Bacteroidales; family Bacteroidaceae; genus Colivivens. The sequence goes on from CAYVNW010000028.1 coordinate 23,161, forward strand.
GCATCTCTGGATTGGCTCGCTGCACTGCATTCAGTTCTATTCCACTTGAATACCTGCCGGTGTCCACCGAACTGACACTTCCGCCTCCAAGACCGATGCGGTAGTTGTCACCACCGACCACTACAATCTTGTTCCCTTTCTGTGGCTTTCCTTTGAGGCAATCGCGTTTTGTACCATAGCCCACGCCTCCTGCAAGCATTATCACCTTGTCATATCCGTATTGTGGCTCTTTATGACCATCGGTGGAATCTTCCTTATGCTCGAATGTGAGTACCGAACCGCATATAAGAGGCTGACCGAACTTGTTTCCGAAATCGCTTGCTCCGTTCGATGCCTTGATCAGTATCTGCTCAGGTGTCTGGTAAAGCCAATGGCGCGGATGCTTTCCGTTGCGGTAACTGGTCATGTATACAGCTGTTCCGGCTATCGGCCAAGAGCCTGTACCACCACCCATACGGTCGCGTATCTCACCTCCTGTACCTGTAGCAGCTCCATTAAACGGTTCCACCGTTGTCGGAAAGTTATGTGTTTCCGCTTTCAACGATATGACCGATTCTATTTCCTTTGTGCGGAAGTAGTCACTTGTGCTGTGGTCGCGCGGTGCGAATTGTTCCACCATCGGGCCCTGTGCGAATGCCACATTGTCCTTGTAAGCGGATATTATCTTGTTAGGGTTTTCCTTTGTGGTCTTCTTTATCATCTGGAACAGACTGCTTTCCATTTCCTTTCCGTCAATGATGAACGTACCACCGAATATCTTGTGACGGCAGTGCTCAGAGTTGATTTGTGCAAAGCCGAACACCTCTGAATCGGTGAGCTTCCGTCCAAGTTGTTTTTCCACATTGTGAAGGTATTCAATTTCCTCCGGACTAAGGGCAAGTCCCTCCTGTTCGTTGTATTCTTCAAGATTGTCTATGTAGATTATCGGAGCCGGTTTGATGTCGACTGTGAATATGTCTTGATTCAGTTCCTTGTACCTGCGCTGCAGCATAGGGTCGATCTCTGATTTTTCATCTATAGGGAAGAACTCCTCTATGCGCTGTATACCCTTTAGTCCCATGTTCTGGGTGATTTCAACGGCATTTGTACTCCATGGAGTAATCATTTCACGTCTCGGACCCGCAAACAGTCCCTTAATGGTCGTCTCACTTAATTGCTTTGCATTACTGAAAAGCCACTGAAGAGCATCTGTTTCCTTAGCGCTGATGTCATGATCCATGCTGACAGCTATGATACTTTTCTGAGGCGTACTGAAAAAATAAATCATGTCTGTATTGATAAGTTTGTTTTTGTTTTGCTTGCAAAGATAATAAATTATTGGGAACTAGAGTTTCTTATCTGCCGATTATTTACGGCACAATGTCATCTTTCGTACTGGCTGGCGCACCACTTTAAATAATATTCCTTAACTTTGCGTCATAATTAAAGCGTTCCATAGATATGACAGTACTATACAAATCTCCCATATTCGGACCCATCCACAGCCGCAGGCTTGGAGTTTCCCTTGGCATCAACTTGTTGCCGGCCGACGGCAAGTGTTGTTCGTTTGATTGCATTTATTGTGAATGCGGATTCAACAAGGACTTCATTCCTCACCTCAAGTTCGCTACTCCACAAGCTGTCCACGACGCATTGAAGATACAGTTGGAGGATATGCGGCAGAATGGTCCTAAACCCGATGTCCTGACGTTTGCGGGAAACGGCGAACCCACGATGAATCCGCATTTCCCTGAGATTGCACGCGATGTAATCGCCCTTCGCGACGAGTACTTCCCCTCTGCCAAGGTCAGTGTGCTGAGCAATGCCACCCAAATTCTACGGAAGGATGTGTTCGATGCTCTGCTCTTAGTCGACAACAACATTCTGAAGCTCGATACGGTGTCTGATTCTTACATCCGCCTGCTCGACCGTCCAGTAAGCAGCGGCTACCGTGTGCAAGACATCATAGAAGGGATGAAGAAGTTCAACGGGCACTGCATCGTGCAGACCATGTTCCTCGGCGGCTCGTACAACGGGGTAAATGTGTCGAACGTCTCCGACTCTTTCGTGCTTCCATGGATTGAGGCATTGAAATATATTCGCCCGTCTGAAGTCATGGTGTATACCATCGACCGCGAGACTCCAGCGCACGAACTGACTAAGGCAACACACGAACAGCTCGACGGCATCGCCCGCAAAGTGGAAGCCATAGGCATCCCGTGTCAAGTCTCATACTGATTTTCATCTGAACTGAGACTCTCATCCAATTGTACCTTACAACAAGAGCGCTGCGCCCTTACGATGAAAAGTTGTCACATGTGACAGAAATTTCAAGTAGAGTATGGAAATCCAAAGAGATATTTGTTACTCTGCACTGTTTTCTATTCCACCAACGGGTATAATACACAACGAGCCGCGTGTCAATGACAATTCTATTTATGAGGGGAATATTGATGTAAGCAACGTATGACAAAAATGCGAAGCAGATATGCGACTGGCTGGAATTCAATTTCGTCGCAAACCAAGGCAGTCAACGAATCTGCATCCAATCTGCTCTTTCTATCCCAGATAAGGCAAAGGAAGAACAAGAGACACGCTCCCCGCTACAAGTTGACGACTCCTTCCAAAAGGTTGTTATTGTCAAAGACAACATCAAACCATGGAGTAACGACGACGGAGTGTTGTTCATAAGCCTGTACGATTTTCTCCTCAACGATACACAACGCTGAACCTAAAAATAGATTATAAATAGACGTGTCAAATAATTTTTCGCACATTAGATTGATTTTTTCATAAAAGTTTATCAACTAATAAAAATAAATGTATATCTTTGCACTTGGGAGTCACACTTTTGGTGTGGCTCAAGCATACTAATAACTACTTGCCGAGCTGCAATGTATGAATTCTTTTGTGGTGACGACGTAGGAGATGCAGATCTCAACGTACATACACTAAACTTTGGAAACTACTAAAAACAAACAAATATATTAACTTATTACTAATTATTAAATCATTAACAGTATGAACAAAAAATTACTATTGTTGTGCACAACCTTGTTGATGAGTATAGCCGCTTTCGCACAGTGGACAAAGCCTGTCCCTGCATCGACCGTGGCTTTTGAAGTATCGGAGGATGCAACCTACCACTACTACTATCTCTACAACAAAGACGCACAAGCCTTCTACACAGAAGGTAACGCATGGGGTACTCAGGCGAGTATCGGTGCTCCTGCACTGAAAGTCTACTTCTCCAAGTATTTGGTTGATGGAGCATGGGATGGTAAGACTTACCTCATCAACGACTCATCAATCAACAAGTCTGCATGGAAACTGCTTTTCATTGACTCTGAAAACGCAATGTTTGTTGATCGTTCCACTCAGTCAAACTACATGTGGGAAGTCATCGATCAGGGCAACAACATTTACCGCTTTGTAGGCGCAGACGCAAATCCTGAATTCGCAAAGAGCTCTTACGAAAGTTGCTACATGGGCTTCGATCTTTACGATGGTGCTTCATTCGAGGGGCCTCTCAATCCTTTCTTGAATACAGCCAACGTGATTGCTGGACACACATACTGCGTTGACTGGCAACTCGTACCAGAGGACGCATACGAAGCAATCGCAGAACAGCATGTCAACTATTATGCAGCAACTAACCTGAAAGTAGTTATTGACAGTGCAAGCGTACACAACACCGACATAAACCTTGCCGGCATTAACGCTGTATACAACAATGGCGCATCTACAAAAGCCGAACTCGACTCTGTAAAGAACACCTTGAACAAAGCTATCGACTTGAGCCTCTACATCACAGAGATCGCTACTACTTATCCAACAGTTGACGCTTCTGAGGCAAAGGTCGTACTACAGGACTCAAATTTCACTCCTTCTGACATAGACTCAGCTAAGGTAACCCTCCAAAAAGCAGCCCGTGCAGTTGACGTTCAGAATGCACTTGCAGGTGCAACCGAGGACAACCCTAAGGACGCCACATCACTGCTTACAAACCCTGACTTTGAGACAGGAAACACAAATGGTTGGGATAATACCTTTGTAAGCGGTATTACAGCAACTAACTGTGGTTTCCAAAATAGCACTTATACGAATGGTGAAACTACTATTGCTAACTTCATTGAAGCATGGGCTGGGTCATCGTTCAACAAGAACTACTCTTTCCGTGCTATTGGCGACGCTCAATTGAGCCAAACTATCGTAGGATTGCCTGCAGGTAAATATGTTCTTGCCGGTGACTTTATTGCCACAAACCAAGATGGAAATGCTGACCCCGTAGAAGGTGTACAACTCTTCGCTACAGATGGCGAAAACGACATGTTCAAAAATATAGCTACAGGCAATGGCGCGCCAGAACACAGCGAACTTACATTTGTAAGTGAGGGGGGCAACATTACAATGGGCCTACGCACTGTCAACACATCAGCAAACTGGATTGCAGGCGATAACTTCACACTTACGTATTACGGTGAGACAACTGAAGACCCTTACAAGGTTGTACTTGATGCTACTATCAAGAATGCAGAAGAGAAATATCCAGCAATCGATAATGTAAAAGCAAATGCTGAAGTAAAGACTGCATACACCAAGGTCCTTGAAGCTGCTCAAAATGCAGAGGATGACTATCAGGCAGTCAATACATCTCTTACAGCAGCTGTAAAGGCTCTTGACACTTCTGTAAGCGAGTACACTACACTCCAGGGCTACATGGAAGAACTTACAGCTAAGCAAGAACAATTTGAGGGAACTATCTTCGAAGGCGTAAGCGAGGAACTCAATGACCTCTACATGGAATGGGAAGAAGCTTACGATGACGAGACAGCTACCGCTGAATACATCGCCGGTGCTGAAAAGCAAATGAGCGACATCATCATCAACTTCATCACTACCAACGCTAAGGACGGCGACGAAATCACCGCACTTATCAACAATCCAGACTTCGATACTCGCTTCTCTGGATGGAGCCACACCGGTGCAACTCCTGGATGGGGAGGTACCAACGCTAACACTCAAGGAACACTTGCTGATGTTACATTGACATCAGGTAACGCAGAGGTTTACCATGCAGCATTCAATATGTACCAGATTATTCCAAACATGCCAAAAGGTAGCTTCAAGCTGACTTGCCAGGCATTCGAACGTAACGACGGTGGCTATGTGAACTATTGGACACAAGGTCCTGAAGCAGGAATCACTGCTACATTGTATGCTGGAAATGAAGAAGCTAAAATAAACAACATTCTTGCGTATGCAACAGAAGGACAACTCTTCTCTGATGGAACATGGTGGGATGATCAATCAACGGACTATGGATACATTCCAAATGGTATGCCTGGAGCAAACTATCACTTCTATAACAACGACAAGAATGATTATCTTGTAACTCTTTATTTCACAGTACCTGAATCTGGCGACAGCGTACAGATAGGTCTTAAGACAACTGCAACCAACAGTTGGATTATCTTCGACAACTTCCGCCTCTACTATCAAGGCTCTGATGCCAACGCTTATAAGGAGCAAATCGACGAACTCACAGCTCAGCTTAACGCTGTATTCAACGATGCCACTCTCTATGGCACTGATGCCAAGGACAAGGTAGACGCATCTCTCAAAGAACTCTCCGAAGCATACGCATCGGGTAGCGGCGACGCTTGTATGGAGGCTGTAGCTATAGCTCAAGAGGCTCTTGCATACGCTAAGACTTCTATCACTGACTACCAGAACCTCTCTGATGTCTATGGCACACTCGCTGAGGCTGCCGAGACTTATCAGGAAACAGCAGACGCAGAACTCGTCAACCAGGCCGTTACGCTCATGGATCAAGTTGAAAACGCAACTCTGAACACGAACCTCACAAACGAGGAGGCTGAAAAACTCTACTCTGACGCAACTCTCATGATCAGTGCATTGACTACATCAGCTAAACTCAACGAAGCAGGCATCGACATTATCAACGCAAGTGAGGAAAACCCTGTTGATGTTTCTGTTGTAATTACTAATGCCACATTCGATACAATAGGCGACTTCAATGGATGGAGCGGAACTGGATTTAGTGCAGATGGAAACAAATCTACATGTGCAGAACACTACAACAAGACTTATGACACTTATCAGGATCTTGGCGGACTGCCAGCCGGATACTATATCTTAAAGGCTAACGCATTCTATCGCCGTGGTTCTGCTACAACAGATTATGCTATCGAGCAGGCTAATCCAGACTCTTTGCTTTACGCTCACCTCTACGCTACATCTTCTGTAGACAGTGTTGAAACGCCAATCGCAGGTGCCTCAAGTGCTGCTCTTGATGCATCACAATTTACTGAACAAATCATCACTGTATCAGCAAGTATCGGAACAGGCGATTGCTCAGCCGTAGGCGATGGACTTTACATCCCTGGCTACATGACTTCATCAAATGCATGGTTCCTTGCCGGTTACTACAAGAACGAGACTCCAATCGTTCAGGTTGGTGACGACGGTTATCTCCGCATCGGTGTCAGGAAGTCACAAACAAAAGACAGTTCAGACTGGTCTATCTTCGACAACTTCGAACTCGTTTATCTTGGAACAAATGCTCCAACAGCAATCAACGGAGTTGAGGAAGTCAACGCAATTGTCGTAGAAGGTATATATAACCTCGCAGGTCAGAAACTCTCTGCTCCTCAAAAGGGTATTAATATCATCAATGGCAAGAAGTACATTGTGAAGTAAACATTCATACATAATGTAATCGTTGGGATGCCCGAATTGTTCGGGCATCCTTTTTTGTCTCTCTTATTGAGCCCATAATAGGACACGCCGTTTTTTTACAAGCAAATGCACCCATTGTCTGTCAAGTACACATTATACGCTACACCACGGGCAGAGACATACACTTATATTTTTTTATTTGCATATTTATGGCCAACATGTCAAAACTTTTACCTACCTTTGTATCATTATAATATATAAGGTGTAGCATTGTTGATGAAAGAAGAATTTGATATACATGAGGAAAAGTATGTGGAAGGGAGTAAGGAAAAAGAGTTTGAAAATGCCTTGCGACCTTTACAGTTTGCTGACTTCGCAGGACAGACTAAGATAGTAGATAATCTGAAAATATTTGTCGAAGCCGCTAAGTATCGAGGCGAACCCCTCGACCACACGCTGCTCCACGGACCGCCGGGATTAGGAAAGACTACCCTTTCGCAAATCATAGCCAACGAACTTGGAGTCGGTTTCAAGACCACCTCAGGTCCAGTGCTCGACAAGCCAGGTGACCTTGCCGGCATACTCACATCACTTGAGGAAAACGACGTGCTGTTCATCGATGAAATTCATCGGCTCAGTCCCATTGTTGAGGAATATCTCTATTCTGCAATGGAGGATTACCGTATCGACATCATGATCGACAAAGGCCCGTCGGCACGCAGCATACAGATCGACTTGAACCCGTTCACCCTGGTCGGTGCGACCACCCGAAGCGGACTGCTCACAGCCCCACTCAGGGCACGCTTTGGTATCAATCTGCACTTGGAATACTACGATGCCGATGTATTGGCAAAAATCATCACACGCAGTGCACGTTTGCTCAATATACCGTGCGATAAGGACAGTGCCTACGAGATAGCAAGCCGCAGCCGTGGAACCCCACGTATAGCCAATGCTCTGCTTCGCCGTGTACGCGACTTCGCACAAGTGAAAGGCAATGGCTCCATTACGATGGAAATTGCCAAAATGGCACTCGAAGCACTCAATATCGATAAATACGGCCTCGATGAAATCGACAACAAGATACTCACCACCATCATCGACAAGTTCAATGGCGGTCCAGTAGGACTTGGCACGATAGCCACTGCTGTAAGCGAGGAAGCCGGAACCGTAGAAGAAGTGTATGAACCATTCCTTATAAAAGAAGGATTCTTGAAACGCACCCCACGCGGTCGCGAAGTCACCGACCTTGCCTACAAACACCTCGGGCGAACCAGAAACAGACAATACGATACAAACACAGGCATGAGTGACCTGTTTAACTGAGAACTATGGCAAATCTGAAAGGACTCGTTAAAGACACAGCAATATACGGACTAAGCAGTATTGTAGGACGTTTCCTCAATTACCTGCTTGTTCCGCTTTATACCCATTGCATGCCGAAAGACTCCGGTGATTACGGGGTAAGTACCAATGTGTATGCATATACAGCGTTGATATTGGTAATACTCACCTTCGGTATGGAGACTACACTATTCCGCTTTGCCAACAAAGAAGGAGAGAAACCCGACACGGTGTTTTCTTCCGGCTTCTCTGTTATAGCCACTCTGACCGCCATATTCCTTATCTGCGTATTCACATTTATCACGCCAATAAGCAACCTGTTGGGCTATGCCGATCATCACGAGTATCTGTTAATGATGGCAGTAGTAGTATCGCTCGATGCGTTGCAAGCACTTCCGTTCAGCTACTTGCGCTTTCAGAAACGCCCTATCCGGTTTGCTACACTGAAACTGCTGTTCATCATACTGAATATCGGACTCAACTGCATATACTTCCTGTGGTTGGGCAAGACGGAGGTTTACTACGTATTCAGCATAAACCTGTTATGTACAAGCATCATCACCCTGTTCTTCATACCTGACATGTTCAAGATACATTGGCATGTAGACAGGAAATTGCTGCGACGCATGCTAACCTATTCATCTCCTTTACTCATCCTCGGCATTGCAGGCATTCTGAATCAAACTGCCGACAAAATTATATTTCCGCTGGTCTATCCAGACAGACAGGAGGCTGAAGTACAATTGGGAATTTACGGTGCATGTGTGAAGATCGCCATGATTATGGCTATGATAACCCAAGCGTTCCGCTACGCTTACGAACCCATTGTGTTCGCAAAGAACAAGGATAAAGACAGCAACGAGTATTATGCTACCGCAATGAAATTCTTCGTCATTTTCACCCTCTTTGCTTTCCTGTGCGTTGAAGGCTACATGCCCGTCCTACAAAACCTCATTGGTGAGGATTACCGTGAAGGACTGAAAGTAGTGCCGATAGTGATGGCTGCCGAAATAATGATGGGGATCTATTTCAACCTATCATTCTGGTACAAATTGATTGACAAAACTATGTATGGCGCCTTGTTCTCATTCATCGGATGCTCCGTTTTGTTTGCCGTGAACATTTGGGGCGTGCCACGCTATGGCTACGTTGCCTGTGCTTGGGGAGGCTTCGCTGGATATGGGACCGCTATGGTCCTAAGTTATATAGTCGGTCAGAAGAAGTACCCTATCAACTACGATGTCAAGCACCTGCTTGTGTACGTTCTGATAACAGCAATCTTGTTCGTTGGAATCGAACAAGTTCCGCATCAATGGCCAACAATTTGTCAGCTCGCAGTCAACACCCTACTCATACTTGTGTTTGCGGTCTATGCCTGCTACAGTGACATTCCGCTAAAGCACATACCTATATTGAACAAACTATTAAATAAATAATATATGAAACGTATATTCTTATCTCTGTTTTGTCTTGTTTCCTTGTTCGCCAAGGCAGACGAGGGGATGTGGATGATTGGCAACATCTCGGCAAAGACCGACAGCATTCTACGCTCACTCGGACTCGAACTCACTCCTGCCCAACTCTACAACGCTAATGGTCCGTCACTCAACAACGCAATCGTCATGTTCGGAGGTTTCTGCTCGGGAGTGGTAGTCAGTCCTGATGGTCTTGTATTCACCAACCATCACTGCGGTTTTGACGCCATACAGCATCACTCCAGTACAAAGAATGACTACTTGAAAAATGGATTCTACGCAAAAAAGCAAAAGGACGAACTACCTAATGATGGACTATATGTTGCATTCCATCTGCGCACAATCGATGTAACCGATCGGCTCACAGCTGGCGTTACCGATGAGATGGACCAAACGGCACGAGCATTGTATCTCGACAGCGTGGCACAAGTGATACAAGGTGAGGTTCTCGACACAATCAACCGGATATACGGTGAAATCACGCCTTATTATAAAGGCAGTAAATACTACATGTCGGTTTATCAACGGTACGATGACATACGCCTTGTCTGCGCGCCGCCTCAAAGCCTCGGCAAGTTCGGAGGCGATACCGACAACTGGATGTGGCCACGACAAACATGCGACTTCAGCGTGTTCCGCATCTATGCCGACAAGAACAACAACCCTGCAGACTATAACAAGAACAACGTTCCATATCATCCGGTCAGCTATGCACACGTATCCACACAAGGCTACCAGCCAGGCTCATTCTGCATGACATTTGGCTATCCTGGCAGCACTGACCGTTATCTTAGCAGTTACGGTATCAACAACTTGATGCGCACTACCAACGACCTGCGCTACGAGGTACGCACGGTGAAACTACAGATATTGGACGATGCTATGAAACAGGACGATGCCACACGCATCATGTATGCATCGAAGTATGCATCAAGTTCAAACTATTGGAAGTTCTCACTCGGACAGAACAAAGCTCTCGACGATTTAAACGTAATAAAGGAGAAGCAAGACTTAGAAAGTGAAATAGCCAAATGGGCACAAGAGAACGGGACGACCAAATACATCGGAATTCTCGATTCTCTGAAGGCATTATATGCGAAGAATTTCAACAACGCATACTCAATGCAACTGGTCGAAGAATCGTTTGCAGAGGGAAGCGACATCCTGCAATTCTGTCTTATGCAAATGATACGCACACTAAGAGGCAACGACGAAGATGAAGACTTGCAGAAGAAAATACAGGAAACATATAAAGATATCGATACAGAGCTCGATAAGAAGGTATTCGTGGCAATGATAAAGAACTATCGCAAAATGACGATAAGCAAGGACTACGAACCTGACTTTATAGCCACAATCGATGAACAATACAACGGTGACATCGATGCTTATACCAATCATATATACGAAACATCGAACTTGACAGACAAAAATCGTCTCGCTAATATAAAAACACGCCAAGACATAGTCTACGATCCTATGTACGACATCGCCCTTAGCGTGCTGACCAAAGTATACTCGTTTTATGGAAATGAGAGCGGCAGAATCGAAGAGTTCGAACGCCTGCTTGGTGATGCACTACGTGAGATGAATAAAGATAAAGAATATTATCCTGATGCCAACTTCACCCTGCGCATGAGTTACGGAATCGTAGAAGGTTATTCTCCATCACAAGAACTGACTTACGTATGTTACACACTACCTCAATCATTAATCGACAAGAACGAACAAAATCCTACAAATCATGATTATGACTTAATTCCACAGGTTTACAAATGGTTGAAGAAAGGCAACTTCGGCGACCGCTATGTGGACAAGTCAATCGGACAAATGCCTCTCTGCTTCCTTACCAACAACGACATCACAGGCGGAAACAGCGGCAGCGGCATGTTCGATGGTAAAGGACGATTGATCGGACTTGCATTCGATGGCAACTGGGAAGCAATGAGTGGCGACATCAAGTTCGACAACAAGCTACAACGCACAATCGGAGTTGACATACGCTATGTGCTTTCTGTAATTGACAAATATACACATGGCAAGCGAATTATAAACGAATTAACCCTTGAATAATAATATTATGGACGATCAATCACACTACCAGCAACAAGAACGTGGAAACTACCAACAAAACGACTACCAGCCACAAGGAAATGGGAGCAACCAGCAAAGTAGCTATCCGCCTTCACTAACAAAGCCTGACTCGAACTTAGTATGGGCTATACTTTGTACTGTATTGTGCTGTGTACCTCTCGGAATCGTGTCGATAGTGTATGCAAGCAAAGTGGACTCCCTTTGGAACATAGGAGCATATCAGGAAGCATACGATACAGCCAACAAAGCCAAGAAATGGGCTATATGGGGAGCTATATCTGCCGTTGTATTGGATATTCTCATTGGCATCTTCTATGTACTGATTTTTATCGTCGCAACTGTCGGCTGTAATTACAACTATTGATGTCTCACACTTGATTATGCACGGGAAAAGCATAATGCCAATACTGTTTCCTGCCATCCTTGTGGTGGCAGGAATAGTATATTACGCATTCGACCCTACCACACCTGTTAACTGGTTTCCGAAATGCCCGTTCCATCTGCTGACAGGCTATCAATGCCCTGCATGTGGCATACAACGTGCTATGCACTGCCTCATACATGGCGACATTATCAGCGCGCTCCACTACAACTACTTCCTCGTTATCTCACTACCCTTGCTTACACTGGCAATACTTGCTGAATGGTACAACTACCACCACGTATTCGATTGGGCAAACAGGTTGATTTATAACAGGTACACTTTAAGTTCTTACATCATATTGTTTTTTATTTGGTGGATTCTAAGAAATATTTTAGGAATTTGAACCACAGTAAAGATAAATTTATGTAACTTTGTAGCGAAGTGTAATATTGAATCTATGTGTTTAAGCATATATTGATAATAGATATAAATTAATTACTAAAACTAATATAACCAACAACATGAAGAAAACTCTACTCTCAAAAGTAGGTTTAATCGTCTTATTGGCAATGACGTCCTTAGCGTCATCCGCAGGTAACCGATATACCTACAAGTTTGATGTCCAGCGTCCTTCTGATGCCGACAAACCCACTTCATGTACAGTCAAGGCATCCCTTGTGCGAAGCCTTGTCGGTGCAAAGACTCTGTCGTCTCTTTCCCTCAGGGCCACATGGCTCAACTCATTAGGCAAAGAGACTTTCTATGACGGTAACACAACCGGCTCTACAGCTGAAAAAGGCCATTGGTTTACAAAAAGCGCTCTTGTTACTACAAAATCAAAGAACTATTGTATTAAGGTGGTATGGGACCAGCCCGACTTCCTCGTTTCGCACAACACCGAAGCGAATGCAGAGGTTGGGTCTACCTACACCGTGAAGGAGGCGTTGATATACAACACTGACACAATAGTATATGAAATCAACGTGACAATCGGTGAGGCAGGCAGTGCAGAATCTGTCACTACCGACCAACCGGAAGTCATGGGCAGAAAAAGCATTACCGACAACTGGCTTGTACGTCCTGTAGTCCGCCAAAACGAACAAGACTCAAAGACACAGAACTACATTCAGGTGAATGCCGGTGACAAAATCACCCTCGGCTGCGACATAATCGACAAAACAAAGTATGTAGCAGGCAAGTACCAATGGAAAAAATACTATTGGGACTCTAAGCAGAAGAAATACAAATCCCAGAACTTGCGCGGTTACAAGGATGAAGACTTCGTTCTTACAGAAAGTGCGGAATACGATGATGGTGGCGAATATATTGTTACAGTACGTCTGACCGATACAAACAACAAGATTACGATCAAAAGCTACAACTACTTCGTCGACGTACAGGAGAACCCAGGCAAGTTTACCGAGTGGCCTACATACTCGCAACTCTCCTACGACTTCCACTCAGAGTACCCTACACTGTCAATGCCTACCAAAACACACAATATCAAGAAAAAGAATGGTAGGGCTGCAAACTATTATGTGGCAAAGAAAACAGAAGAGAATCCTTACGGAGGTTGGTGGTCTGCATTCTGGGGCGATGACCTCAACACAGAGGTTGGAACCGATTCCGCCACTATTTATGGCGCTGCAAAGAATATGGTGGACAAATACGATTATGACTTCTACTACATGCGTGAAGTCATGGGCTGGCCACCTGATTTGAGTGCACGTAATGGTTATAAGTCATTCGTTTATATCTTCGGTTCAGGACTCGCTAACGATAACACATCAAAAACAGAGAAAGGTGGTTATCAAAGTGCTACATCTACCGACGGACAGAGCTACGCATGCGTATGGGCGTCCTACTACCCGTTCAGCCGTTTCCGTGACGATGCTGACTCAAAGTGGTCGGATGGTGAATACCAACGCAACGCGATGATTCACGAGGGTATTCACGCCATCTTCGCAGATCTTGGAGCTTGCCAAGGTTCTTCATGGTTCCACGAGGGAGGTAACAGCTGGTTGCAAGGTCAGGTATACGGACAACGTGACGGCGTACATGGAACTGCCGGCTATCTGAACGCCGGAGCTGTACTTGTGCCTCACATGCCAATCGAATGCTATTCGGGCTGGTTGCAAGACGGCTCTTACGGTGGCCCGGCTGCACAGCGTGTGAATATGTATAATAGCAGCGGTCAGCAAGTATGTACATGGAGAAATCTTATAGGTGGTGTGCAATATGCCGATGCATTCCCATTCGTTCTGTCACAAGTCTGTGGCAACAAAGTAGTACCTTGGATTTGGCGTTACTGCAAGAATCGTGTGCTCGAAACTCTTGGTGACTCTATCGGTGATGAGAACATGCGTAACATTATAACACAGTACCGTGCACGACTTGCATGGTTCGACCTCGGTGAGTGGAGAGACTCATACCGTCAAGTAGCGATCAACAGCTTTGGAACTACTGTTAAGCCCGAATGGTCTCCTTACTGGATTAATGTAGAACCTACCAAACTGACTCCGTACCAGGCTGTCGAACAAAACGACAGTGCAGGTTGGATGGCCCCTGACACTCTGACCAACCCAGGATGGAGCGGTGCGAACTTCATTCCTATTCACGTTACAGGTGACGTGGCAAACGTGGAATTCCGTCCTGAAGATACCAACATGCGCGCGTTACTCTGCTATGCAGACAAAGATGGTAACTGCTATTACAGCCAGGTAGTCCGTTGTGGCAACATGAGTATAGATTTGAGTCACAAACCGGCGAATGGAGTTATCACATGCGTTGTAGTTAATACTGATTATGTATACACTGGTGAGGAGCAACTCAAACACCATTGGGATTACCGGCTCCGCCTCGGCAAGGGTGCAGTTGCAGTTGCCGCTACCGATATACAGTGGTACCGTTTTGAAAAGACACTTACTGATCCTGCCTATGAAGAGTTGATTACAGGTATCAGCGATGTCAAAGCGGACGAGGCAGATCCTTATGAGAGCAATGGCGTCAGCATTCTTTCAAGTGACATCCACCAGGGGAGCAACGTTCAGGTTAACCTTAACGGAGCAAATGCAAAAGACGTTGTTTTGCGCTTAGTAGGAACATCCGGCGTTGTAGTTGCTGACGGGCATGTTAACTCAGATGGTTCATTCGTTATACCGACAGGTATTCCAAGTGGACTTTACATCGCCACATTTACATATAATGGCAAGAAGGATGTTGTGAAGATCATTGTGAAATAAAACAACAAACGCATTATATATAAGCCCCACCAGTACAACAGCCGGCGGGGCTTTATTATTTCGCTTTAGTAAATAATCATTACTGGCTTAATACAGAATTACTTTACACCGAATTAACAATTAAGACGCTGTATGTCATCCTTTTTCCTCTTGCATGCCCCATCGTCATCCCGATTGCGCCCCTTTCCCCATCGTCATCTTGAGCCTTGGCCGAGTAGATTCTCATGGCACTGCATCATGAGATAGCGGCATAGCACGATTATATCGCACTGAGGATTCGCTTCGCAGATAAGCGGCGGCGCCTCAGCATTCAAGCGAACTTGACTGCATTCGGCTTGCACGCTTATTCGCTCGGCCAAAGGCCTCGGAATGACGGAAGGGAGCGCCCGAGATGACGGAGACGCAGCCGATTACATGTAAAGCTAATCAGTAAAGAGGATGCTATCATGTAAAGCAAATCAGTAAACAAGTACAAAGAGTGTAAAGTAAAGTCAAGGTAAAGTTACTGCCCCAAAAAGGATATTAATATGGTTGGGCATTTATATTAATATGCTTTGCCATT
>CAYVNW010000029.1:0-38846 GCA_964452915.1 uncultured Bacteroidaceae bacterium
TGTCAGACGATGAAAAGTCGCACACGGTGTTCTGCTGCTGCACGAAAACGCTCAATTTGTTGACGCTATCCTTGTTCTCCTTATTGGTAACGGCACAAATGGTATGGCCTAAGTTTTTACCCTTTGCAAAAAGCAGGATATTTGTATCTACAGTAGCACTCTCAAATATTTTTACGCCAGCGAAATCTATCAAAAGTTCTGGATTGGTCTCTTTTGCAAAGAAGCCCCTTGTCTTTTCTCCATAGCCAGCCCGCATCCATTTGTTGGAAGTGATGAAGCACAAGTGGCCACCGTTTTTCAGGAGTTGCCATCCACGCTCATAAAAAAGGCAATACTCGTCACCTGTACGCGCAAAGACTTTGTATTCTTGTCCTTCATATTTTTGGGCCAAGACGCCACCATTATTCTGCAACTGTACATACGGTGGATTCCCTATTACGATGTCGAATCCTTCTTTGAGTCCAAACATCCATTCGGGGTCGAAGAAATCCGCTACAGCGTTCTGGTCGTATGGATTCCACTTGACGAGTTGTACTGCATTAAGCTGCGTGTCTTGCTCTTTCAAAATTTGGCTGAGCTGTGTGCGCAAGGCTTCGTCTTTTTCTCTGAGTCTTTTCTTTTGTGCGGCAGTCTTGGCCATGAAATGCTGGTGGCGTACGCTTTGCAACTCGCCTTTCAGCCGTGACACCTCGTTGTCAATGAAAAGATTGCCTTGTACGTAGTAGCCACGCTTGAGGGCAATAAGCGAGTCGGCAGAGACAAACTTCGTCTCAAGGTTAGGCAGAGTAGGCATACCGAAATTAGGCTTCGACGGATCTTTGTCGCAGTCGCATATCAGTGAGATGAAGAACCGCAACTTTGTGATTTGTGCGGCAATGCTCTGTATGTCGCAACCATAGATACAGTTTTCTATGACATGCAGCTTCAAGTCGTAAACATTCTGCTCATGATTAAGTTTCTTCAAAATATCAACGATGCGGTTGAGCATGCCCATGGGAAACGCTCCTGAACCACAGGCAGGGTCGAGGACTTTCAATGCTTTCAATTTGTCTGTTACATCGCTGTAGAAAGCTGCATCCTGTCCATTGTATTCAAAGTCATCTCTGAAGATAGCCCGCACGGAGTCGCTACCACCAAGATAACTTATAAGGCTTTCATCAACCATATAGTTGACGATTTCACGTGGCGTATAAAATGATCCACTTTGATTCCGTACGGTCTCACGTGTCTCAGGATTGTATGCCCCCAACAGATTTTCAAACACTTTGCCCAATAACTCAGGATCGAGAGCTACTTGTTGGTCATCAGGAGTATTCTCTTCTATAGTAAAGTTATAACGGTTTAGAATAGATAAAAGTCCCTTTTGGGGTTCAAAGAAGAATATATTAGGGATGAACGCACGTTGACGATACTGACCGTTTGGCAAACGTTTATCACTTCGACTGAAACCATCATAATTGTACGCTTCTTCAACCCCATCAATTTTCTTAGTTTTATCAAGACATTCGAAAAGTCCACCGTTCAAGAAAGGAACGGATGAAAACATGTCAATAACTTGTGGCTCTGTTATATTGAACATCTCAGCATAACGATATAGTGTCTTTATATCGCGTTTCCCTTTCAGATGAGAGAACTGCCGTTTGCTACCATCTTCATCAATAATCGCACGATTAAGAGTCGCAAAGAAAAGATTTTGGAGAATTGCATTATAATAATTACCATTGTTGATAGCCAAAGGCTCAAAGTCCGTTAAGACTGTTTTTAAGAAATCAACATCAAATAGTTTATCAGGAATCAGATTTTTTTGCTTGATGAACCAAACAAACATTATGCGAGTTATCAGACGAATGATTTTTGTCTCTATATCCTCATTGTCATTTGGAGCGGCATTCGCATTGCTTGGGAAATATATTCCAGAGTTATTGCTTATTGCCCAATTATACCATGCAAAAAGATCATCGTAAAATTGTTTTGTGAGAACTTCAACAGAGAACGCCTTGGTTACGTCATCAAGAGTTTTATTACTATCGTGTAAATGTGAAAACCTCTCGATGGCAGTGCGGCATGGATGTCCCTCGCCTAAAAGATATGTATAACGTTTGGTATCGGTAGTTTGTTTCTTGAACTTGTTATTGTCATCAAAACGATATATTTCGCTAACGTATGAGAATCTGAGTAAGCTTTCGTCATTTCGGTAACAAAGCATAAATGCGCCAGCAAATCCACTATTCCTCCACTCTGTATTTAAAAGATTGCGCAAAGTTACTTTGTTGCGTTCTACTTGAATATGGCATGTTAGTTGTACTTCATAAATGGCAATTGTTTGATTGTCAGAAAGAGTTATTTTCCCCAGATAGTAAGCTTGTTCTGCCACATTGCTATCAACACTGACAGGTACAGGCGTTGTAAAGAATGTTACTTGTTGACCAAAGATGTCGTATAAAAAAGAAATCCATGCCTTACGATTATACTTGGCTTCTAAAACGTTCTTGTAATCCATATTGTTGAATTTATCTAAAAGATTCTGTTAATATGATTTGCGGAGCAGACTCAGGATTATTCTTGCGCTCTTCCTCTGTGACAAAATAGTCATTGTATTTTTTTGCCATTGCTATTATGGCATCAAGGGCATCGTCGTGTGAGATCGTCCCTTGGCGTAATTCCTTGCTCATATGCTGTAGTCTTTTGGGGATATATGTAATGACTCCGTCGCGTGCTAATGATTGTAATCGTGCGATTTGAAGGCGTATATTTGAATCCTGGATGTCAGTCATGAAAGTATTAAGTAGAGATATTGCGGTAGTAACTTGTACACCCATAGAATTTTGTTGTGATGACCCAACTAAGTCATCACTCGCAATTTGCTGATTGATTGCATTTATAAATGTCTTACAAGCCTTATCAACATGATTGTGGTGGTGCTTTATTCGTTCTACGGCTTTCTCGTCCTTGTCTGCTTTGAAAAGATGCATAGCCTCTATTGCAGTTAATTCCTCTACAGATTGATCAGATGCCTTATAGAAAACCTTGCGGATGTTTGTTTTCAAAAAAACAAGTGTATCTTGACTAAGTGTAATTCCTTTGTATGTCTTGGACTCACGTCCGCAGCGGCTTCGTAATGAAAGTCGGCTGATATGATTGAATTCCTTTCTATTGTTTATATAAAGGTCGCGCAATTCTTCATAGAACTGCATTTCCTCATTAATTTCCTCGCTAGACGTGTTCTCATTGAATAATTTATCAAATGTATCCAAGACTTCTTTGGTTGAATAAATCTGATTATCTTCTCCGAATGTGGTTTGGAATGTTTGTATTTTTGACAGTGCCGTCTTATTGAGCTTTATTTCTTTGTCACCTTGTCGTGAAGGATAGAATACATAGTTATAAATATGCTTAGATAATGAACCAATACGGTTGACACGTCCAATACGTTGCATTAATTTTGTGGAATTCCATGGAGTGTCATAATTGACAATTACATTGGAACGGTGTAAATTGATTCCTTCAGCGAGTGCGTCTGTGGTCAATATTATGTTGTAATTATTCTTCTTATCGAGATAGTTAGCATCAAAGTTTTCACGTATTGTTTTGAATTCCTTTGCACGGTTGTTGGCAGATATTACGAGGATGTCGCCTCTATTTATTCGTCTTTCTAAATATTTCACCGTGTCAAGTGATTCAGAGAATACTACAAGTTTCCCTTCAGGATTAATTTCTTTGCTGAACAATTTGTGTTGGAGTAACTTGCTGAATGTCGCAAACTTTGAGTCGTCATCATCAGTAACGTTTTCCCAGTTCTCTACCATTTGACATATAACTTTATGATCATTACGTAACAATTCCAAAAATTCTGGTTTGAAATCATTTGGAGTGAAGGCTTTATTCTTAGGATTGATCTCTGCCTTTTCATTCAACTTCTCTTCTATCTCATCATCTGACAGACCTAAGTTATAAAGGTGGTTAATGTCTAAATCTGGAGCAATAAAGATTCTACCTTTTTCGAACATGTCAATCATGTATTGATTGGCTTGCAAGAAACGATTAAGAGATTCCTTAAAAGCGTAGAAACTGCTTTCCAAACGTTTCACAAGTCCTGTCTTACGGATATTGGCAAGAGACAGGGATATTATTTCCGCATTGTCGTACAGTCCATCTGACACTTCGGGTTTGAGTCCTGCAATCGCTTGATAACGTGAATAGGATATGTCTTTCAGCAGATGTCCCATGGTTTTTTCAAAAAGATCTGCCAAATGGTCATTCAGCTCATATCGGTTCTCAATTGGACGTTCAACCTTGGGAAATCCACCCATGTCCTTGTGGTAGCGAGGAATATTCTCAATATCAGAACGTGTACGGCGTACTGTTATAGGTTTTATAACCTTTTCACGTACTTGTTCAGCAAGCTTGCGATATTCTTCCAAATTATATGTTTGTTCTCTCTTTAACTCCTGAAATTTTTTTATCAATGGAGAAAAGAAAGCGGTAAGATTCGTAATGCCATTTATATTGCAACGCCGTGGATCTTGAAAGAGCAATAACTCTGTGTAAATGTCCATGGGGGAGTTGTTCATCGGTGTTGCGGATATAAGTATGACTTTTTTCTTGTATCCTGTTATATTGCCAATTTTCATACGCGGCATCTTGCAGATTTCCTGTAGTTTGTTGAACGAACCTGTTGTGTGGTTGCGAAATTTGTGTGCCTCATCAACAAGGATGAGATCATATTCCTCCGCATGCCAGTAGTTGTAATTGTCTGTGTCAAGAACTTTGTCCAGACTACCATTACTTACAAATTTTGCATATTGATCAATTTCAAAATCATGAAAAGTAGTCTTCCAGTTTAGTTCTACAGCAGGAGGGTATACTACAAGAATCTTGGTATTTTCACGACCATTTTCAATAAGAAACTTCTTGGCAATCATGGTTGCTATGACTGTCTTACCCAAACCAACAACATCTGCGAGAAAGAATCCATCATAACGTATAAGTTTGTCATAACCATCATTCACAGCGTCAATCTGATAATCATATTTCAAATATCCCTTGGGCATTTTAAATGGATCTTCTATGTTTTCATTCTTAACACGATCGCCAAAATACTCAATTAGCATTTTAATGTATAGCTCATAAGGAGTGACATCTCCCTTGAGATATGTAGTGTCTAATGTCTTCTGTATGTCTCGTGCTTCAATAGGGCAATCCCTTGCTTCATCCCATAGGGTATTAAACTCGTTCATGGCAAACTGTACATCTTCGTTTTCATGAAGAAGTACGTTGAACTCATATTGTTTGTCATTTGATGTTCCTAAACCGTAACCAGACAAATTGCTTGAACCGGTTATTACTGCTGCGTTTAGTGTGTTTTCATTGAAATCCTTAGGATAGAGTATATATATCTTTGCATGAATCTTCTTGCTTGGATGGGCCCGGAGCTCCAATTTCCCGTCTATAATATCCTGTAACATTAGTAATATTCCATCCTCAACGTCTTTTGAATATTTGGAACTTTCAATGTCTTTTTTATATAATGACAAATAATCCTCTTTAACTCCATCAGGATTGCCAAAAAACAATATTCCTCTGTTAGCTGCATCGGCTATGAATCTGTCTACGTCAATGCCAATGAGAATTCTTACTTTGTCGA
Source organism: uncultured Bacteroidaceae bacterium (assembly GCA_964452915.1). Taxonomy (GTDB): domain Bacteria; phylum Bacteroidota; class Bacteroidia; order Bacteroidales; family Bacteroidaceae; genus Colivivens. The sequence continues at coordinate 5,645 of CAYVNW010000029.1, forward strand.
TATTGTTGAGGAAAGGACGTAATTGGAAATATCCCGAAGAACGTAAAAATCCAACAACAGCGTCAAGATTCTTGACCATGGGATTATTGGTCAGAACACCTTCGAATTTTTTGATAAGGGTATTATCCTCTCTATTGGTAAAAAACCGTGAACTCATTTTATCTAAAAAAGATATAGAATTATACTTTAGGCAAAAAGAAAGCGTACTGACCTTCATTTCATTCCTAAACTCAGGTTGTCCGACCAAAGATGACCTTTACTACGAAACGTAAGGAAGGGGTACGCCTATAAAGGCGTATCCACATCCTCAGAAGTTCGTAGTTTTTTATGTCTTGGTCGGACTATTTGAGTTTAGAACTTCTTTGAATTAGATACGATATCTATATTACCAATAAATTTTGAGCACCTGGTGCTTGCACCTTATGCCATCTGCAAAAGTATAAAAAATAACTTGATTGAAGAAATGAAATCTCAAAAAAACGATGTCTTTGTTGCTTTTGTGAGTTGGATGACGTAAATTTGTGGTTGACATGTCATTATTAGATGGATTATGAAAGGGAAGACATTGCGTTTTTTTGATTATGAGGCGGCTCTCATGTATTATGAAGGGCTGATTGACGGTATGCGGCAGGCTCCTGTAGGGCATGACGGTCTGCGTGTTATTGCCAAACCGATGTTGATTTTATCTGTTGTGAATGGGATAGGGGATGGCATTTTCCGGAATAACCGCTTTGACTATGATGCTCTTAATGCTGTCTATGAGCCTCTGTTCCGTAGGTATTTTGTGAGTGGACGGCAGGAACATCTTACCTCGTTATGCTATCCATTTTATTTTTTGCAGACCGACAGGTTCTGGCATCTTTCGTGGAAGTCGGGTAGTGCTTTGAATACGCAGTCGCCTTCGGCTGCGTGGATAAGACGCAATGTGAATTATGCGTTTATCGACACGGAAATGTGGTTCTTGCTGTCTGACGAACGTTATGCTTCCCGCTTGAGGGAGTATGTCGTAAATAATAAGGTGCTTCAGACTCTAAAGAGTATGGATGTTGCCGCCGAATCAAGCAGGCGGTCTGGCCTCGACTTCCTTGCGTCGCTCTTAATGGTGATATAAAATAATATGAGGTGTGAAAGTCTTTCACACCTCATACAGCCTGTCTTATTTTATATTTGCCCTGATTTTAGTGAGATATGCTTGCATGTGTTCCTCGTCCTTGTTGTCGATGATCTCGATTAGCTCCTTCATCTCGGCACGTATTTTTGCGACTTGGTCCTTTGTGTATGGATTAAAGAGGATTTCGCGCAACAGAGTATCATCCTCACTGAGTACGCCCTTGGCAATCTGCATGTGTCGTTTGAACGTTGTTCCTGGTGCGTCTTGGTGCTTCATTACGGCAGCAAAGGCAAATGTGGATACGAATGGTATGGAAAGGGAATAAGCCACAGTGCGGTCGTGTTCGTCGAAGGTGTATTCGCATATATGGAGATGTAGTGAACTGTATATTTCCTTGAAGAAACAACGTCCCATGAAGTCTCCTTCATTGATAATTATGGCGTTCTCGTTAGATAGTTGTCCGAGGTTGGCGAATGTGGGTCCGAACATAGGATGGGTGCTTACGTAGCGCATTCCGGTTTTCTCATAGTACTCTTTGAATCCGTTCTTTACGGAGCTGATGTCCGACAGTATGCAGGTGCTTGGGATATGCGGAATGACCTGGTCGAATACTTGAAGTGTGTATTTTAGTGACACGGCGTTGATAAGTAGTTCCGGCTTGAAGTCGTCAATTTCGTCCAGGGATGTAAACCGTTGGCAGTTGTATGTGAATCGCAACCGTTTAGGATCTATGTCGTAAACGCCCACCTCATGGTCAAAGCTAAGGAGGTCGGTAAAGAATGAACCCATCTTACCTGCTCCGAGTATCAGTATCTTCATAATTCCGTGTGATTGAAGTGTCCGTGTAATTATTGATTTATCACTTCTATCTGTTGGCGGACAGATTCCTCATGGATGGACTCAAATATCTGCTTTACACAGTCGGCACCGATGCCGAGCAGCGATCCTTGTGCGCCGCGCTTTTCAAGAATCTCGTTGTAGCGGCTGGTCTGCACGACTGTCATTCCATGCTCTTTTTTGTATTGTCCGATTTCCCGACTTATACGCATACGTTTAGCTATACTGTCGATGATAGCATCGTCGATTTCGTCTATTTGTTTGCGCAGGGCTACTATATTCTCTGTCGTTACCACTTGGTCACGAACCACAAGAATGCTTAGGATGTAGTCGAGGATGTCCGGAGTTACTTGCTGTTTTGCATCGCTCCATGCCTCGTCGGGGTTGCAGTGGCTTTCGATGATAAGTCCGTCCATACCCATGTCCATCGCCTGTTGACATAGTGGCGCAATGAGGTCGCGCCGTCCTCCTATATGGCTTGGATCACAACAAATAGGGATGTTAGGATAGCGGCGGTGCAGCTCAATTGGTATTTGCCACATAGGCAGGTTGCGGTATATTTTCTTGTCGTAGCTTGAGAATCCACGGTGTATGGCTCCAAGTCGGCGGACACCAGCTCCATATATACGCTCAAACGCTCCGATCCATAATTCGAGATCGGGATTCACAGGATTCTTTATCAATACTGGTATGTCAACACCTTTGAGTGAGTCTGCCAATGCTTGTACGGCAAACGGGTTGGCGGTTGTGCGGGCTCCTATCCACAATATGTCAATACCATACTTCAAGGCAAGTTCCACATGCTCCGGTGTGGCTACTTCGGTAGCTGTGAGCATTCCGGTCTCTTCCTTGACTTCTTTCATCCATGGCAGTGCTTTCTCTCCGTTTCCCTCGAAGCCTCCTGGCTTAGTACGTGGTTTCCACACTCCAGCACGGAACATGTGGCATCCTTTTTTGGCGAGGTCTCTCGCTGTTGTCATCACTTGCTCCTCTGTCTCTGCGGAGCATGGGCCGGCAATCACAAACGGACGCGGATTGTCGCTTGGAAAATTCAATGGCTGTAATTCAAATTCCATATTATATTCTATTTTATGTTTTTAATTCTGTTGAGTGCCTCACGCATCTGTTCATCCTTGGCACATAGTGATATTCTGATATATCTTTCCCCGTTCGAGCCGAATATGAATCCAGGTGTTATAAACACTCTGCCTTCGTGTAATACTCTCTCGGTAAGTTCCTCTGCGTTCTTGTACTTGTCAGGAATCTTGCCCCATAGGAACAGTCCTTGTTGCTGTGGGTCGAACGTGCATCCCAACACCGTCATTATTTCTTCAGCAATCTTTCTGCGGCTCTCGTAGGTCTTGATGTTGGCGTTCTCATGCCATTCATCAGTATTGTCGTAGGCGCGTGCAGCGGCAAGTTGCATCGGCCGGAATGTGCCGGAGTCGATATTTGATTTTATTTTTAGTATCCACCCGATAAATGTGGCATTGGTGGCAATCATGCCTACACGCCACCCTGGCATGTTATGGCTTTTTGACATGGAGTTGAACTCAATGCAGCATTCTTTTGCACCCGGTACTTGCAGTATGCTCAGATGCTCTTCTTTATTGAGAATAAATGAGTATGGATTGTCGTTGACAACAATAATATGATGTCTGCGCGCGAAATCAACAAGCTGCTCGTAAAGTTGGTGTGTGGCGCGTCCGCCGGTCGGCATGTTCGGATAGTTGGTCCACATAAGTTTCACACCGCTGAGGTCCATGGCCTCAAGTTCATCGAAATCCGGCTGCCATCCGTTTGATTCGTACAGATTGTAGTTTACGATTTGTTGTCCTAAAATCTTGCTAAGCGATGTGTATGTGGGATAGCCGGGATTAGGAACGAGGACCTTGTCGCCAGGATTGCAAAATGCAAGGGTCACGTGCAGGATGCCTTCTTTACTGCCGATGAGTGGTTGTATTTCAGTTGAGGGGTCAAGTTCAACATTGTACCAACGTTTGTAGAACCTCGCCATTGCTTGTCTCAGTTCCGGAATTCCAATAGTGGGTTGATAGCCATGTGCATCGGGCTTCTTGGCATTCTCACAAAGGGTGTCAATGGTCTCCTTTGATGGTGGCATGTCGGGACTTCCTATAGCGAGACTAATAATGTCTTTCCCTTCTGCATTTAATTTTGCCACTTCTTTTAATTTACGACTGAAATAGTACTCGCTTACGGTGCCTATTCTGTCGGCTGGCTTGTAAGCCATATTAGATTGTTGATTTTCCATCTTCGTATTCGCCTAAAATTGTTAGATTTGTTGTTAGAGGACGCATTGCGTCTATTGACTGACGATAGCGTACGTAATTGTCGGACGTCAGATCTACGTAGAACATATATTCCCATTCTCTGCCAATCAGGGGAAGCGATTGTATTTTCGTCAAGTTGATTTTGTAGAAGGAGAAAATAGATAGAACTTGTGACAGTTGTCCTTCCTGGTCTGCCAGAGTGAACACTATGCTTGATTTGTTCTTGGGAGTAGTGTTTCCAATTTCATCAGCCAACTCTGGATTGCATATAACGAGAAAACGGGTGAAATTGTGTTTGTTGGTCTCAATGCTTTCTTCAAGGATTTTCATGTTGTAGAGTGGGGCAGCGAATTTGGAGCATATGGCCGCATGGCCGTGCAATTGATTTTCGCTTATCATCTTTGCCGATCCGGCAGTGTCATCGGTCTCTACGATTTTGAATTTAGGATGACGCTTTAAAAACTCGCGACATTGCATCAGTGCGACAGGATGTGAGTTTACCTCTGTTATGTCATCCCAGTCTTCATCGGGCAGACACATGATGGAATGTGATATCCTTAGTTTATGTTCCCCTATGATTTTCATGCCACTGTCGCGAAGCAGTTCGTAATTGTGTAACAGGCTTCCTGCTATCGTATTCTCAATGGCAAGCAGTGCAAGTGTACTTTTGTCTTCCTTAAGTGTATCGAACACGTCCTCGAATGTGTTGCAGCATATCAGCTGAATGTCTTCTCCTTCGAAGTACTTGTGGCTTGCCACATCGTGGAACGATCCGATTTCTCCTTGAATTGCGACTTTCTTCATTGTCTTCATTTCATTTTTATACAAAAAATCCCGCTCGTTTAAGAGCGGGACCTTATTTCATTTTATGTTCTATTTTTTTCTTTGCTATGCACATATATGATTACCCGCTCTTACTTGATCATAAAGTAAAAGTAAAAGTAAAAATATGTAGCAAAAGAACTTCTCATTGTCTGTTTCGTTTTACACTGCAAATTTATATCTATTTATTGAACTGACCAAATATTTGTTGATAAAAAGTAACTTTTACGTGCAAACTTATGGATTAAGCCCTCGTTTTTGTCTTTTACATGGTTTCATCCAGCTTGTTTTTGTTGGTTATGCAGGTTGTGCTACTCCATAAAGTCGTGTGGTGTGGCTGTCACTTTTGCCTTAATCAGCTTTACGGGACTGCATAGTCCGGATGGCATAGGCTTCCACTTGTCGTAGAGTGTCGTGTTGTAGTTAATATCTACCACGTTAATATCGTTGAACTTTCTCCATACAACTCCGTCGCGGTCGAGTTTGCTTATGCGGTTCGCTCCGAGGTTGGTGACCTCTATGTCGATTTTGTTTTTGCCTTTTCTTATATAGTTGGTGACATCGACTCGGTAAGGTACTGCAAACAGTGTGTCGACTGTTTGCCCGTTTATTCTTACTCTTGCTGTCTCACGGACATCTCCGAGGTCGAGTATGAAACGGTTGACAGAGTCTTGAATGTCTTCTTTTAAGTTGTATGTCGTGGAATATAGTCCGGTAGCCATTGTCTCATTGAGTTTTTTGTTTCCGAGCTCGGTCCACGAACGTGGTTGAGTAAGCCTGTATGTTTTACTTATCTTGACAGGTGCCGATTCAACGAATGAAAGCTTCCATTTTGTCAGCTCTGTTGCATTTTCTTCTTCCACTATATATAAATAAGGTGTAAGATCGGAATTGTTCTTATTACTAATAACAAGTATAACAGATTCGCCGGACAGTAGTTGCACACGCACTTTTGATTGTTCTCCATTGTTGTCGATTGCGGCTTTATGCACTTCTCCGTTCATTGGGTTATAGAAGGTTGCGTACTTACCATGTTTACTAAGCGTTATCCATTCATCAACATCCTTGCCTTGCAAATTACTTATAAAGTACACATAATCTTCGCCGTTGGCTCGCCGAATGCAACTGAGACCTTGCTGAATACGCATGTATTCGGGTGTGATATATTGTCCAAGGACGGAATAGTCTGATGCTACGATGCTAATCTTACGTAATTCGTCAAGCACTTTCTTATATTCGTCGTGTTGGTAAAGTCCTCTTAAGCCAGGGGCACTTGAAGGCATGTTGCCGTAAAACACTATTTTGGCTCCTTGGCGGGCAAGTGTGAGCAATTGATTTAATGTCTCCAACGGCATGAACCGCACGTCAGGTACAATTATTGCCTCGTAGTGGTTTGAGCCAGTAGTTGTAAGAGTCTTATGTCCACTGTGGCTTGATATACCGGTTTTTAGCAAATAGCGGTCGGATATATAATCACAGTCAAATCCCGAATGTATAATGTCCGTTATCGATTCGATGAATTTAGGTGCCCGCTTAGCCATACTGTGAATGTCGAATTGCACGAGCCGTCCGTCCTGTTCGTAAATCATGTCGTAGAAAGGTAAGTATACGAGAACGTCATTGTCGGGTTCGCCAAGCTGCATGAACGCTTGGGTCCGTTCAATATATTTACAGAACGCAGGTGCGTCACGCCACAGACTGTTTGTTGGTGACATGTCTATTGTAGCATAAAACCTCCATCCTGGCCACGCTTCGTCTTTTGGCGTGTAGCAACTTCCGTGGAAGAAAATGTGGTTGATGCCTGCTATCATCATCAGGTCGAAATCGGGCTTGCATTGCGAGAAAGAAGTACGGAAATGTTCTGTGAGCCAGGTGAAAGTCTCTGAAGATGTGTATTTCTTTCCTGAAATATGTGCTCCCGATGAAGCATACTTGAGCATTGACAAATCTGAATCGTTTGGCTTCACAAATCCTGAGTCGGTCCGAAGTCCTTTGATATGGAAGTCAGTAAGTCCGAACCCTTCACATTCAGGTATGTCCACTTCTGCATAGAGGTCTATTAAGTTAGCAGGGCTGCCATGTGCCTGATTGCGGGTGATTGCTCCATGTGAATGTGCCCATTTGGTCCATACAACAGTGAAGTTCTCGTATAATAAATCTGACAGGGTTTCACGATAATCAGACATGACTCTTCGTTTTATGTCATCGCTGCTTGACGATGTTCCAAGGAAATCATCCTTATAGTCTTCAAGTGAATAACCACGCCGCGCTTTGAACTCTTCAAGCATTCGTGGTGTCCAATCAGCTCTATACACTTCATAAGAATCATTGAAGAACGTGTGAGGGTAGGGTATGTTGTTCTCGCCAAATGCCTTATCGAAAGCACTTAAGTAACGCAGGATAGACTGACGGTCAAAATGATCAACTACCAGTCCCTCGCCCCCGGGAGCAGCGCGTTTCACTTTCTGAAGTGTCCGTCCGGTTGTTAGTTTTCCGTTGACAACTTCTAATTTTGCAGCAGACTCATTTTCAGTGATGTTTGGACCGCCGAAGGGCCATCCGGTACCGGTAGCCATATCGATTTCTATACCGAGTTTTTTTCCGAGTTCTTCCGTAATGCCAAGCATCTTCATCCATTTGGGTGAGAGATATTCTATATTGTTGGCATCATTGCCTTTTACTCCATATATTGGTGTTATTTCGACTCCTCCTATTCCGGCTTTCGCATATTCCGTTAAGTTATATGCAAGTCCTGCAGAGTCTACTGCACTACCAAGCCACCACCAACGTGTGAAGGGCTTAGCTTCAGGTTTGCACTGAATCCATTTATATATTGGCTTGGAATGTGTCTGTGCGGATGCACATATTGATCCGCAGAGAAAAAATAATAATACGAGCAGTTGCTTCATTTATGTTTGTGTTGTTTAATTCCCATCTGGTTTTAGTGCCTCGAAGAAAGGAGAGTTGACCCAATGGAATGTTGAATAGTTGTCGGGTTTAGAAGGGGTGAATCCCTGGAATTCGGGTACTATATGTGACGCTATAGGCAAATTGAGGTCCTTGATGCCTTGCAGTACCATTTTAGCAATTTCATAAGCACCATAAGGGTTGAAGTGTGTATTGTCGGCTAAAGGCTTTGTTTGTCCAGGAAAGGTATTGGCGGCATAATGTACTAACGCTTTTTTACTTCCATCCACTCCCAACGTTTCAAAGAATGTGCGTGTCATATCGTGCAGTTCTATCACTTGCACTCCCTCACGTTGTGCAACCCATCGCATGGCATCTGGATAATCGCCATGAGTTTCCTGTATTTTGCCTTCGCTGTTGAGCGACCTCCGTTGTGTAGGAGTTACGAATATTGGTGTCATCTCCTTAGCTCTTGCTTCATCGACAAAGGTTTTTAAGTTTGTCGCAAAGTTGTAGTATGCTCCAGATCCGGGACTCTTCTGTTTTTGGTCGTTGTGGCCGAACTCAATAAAAATGTAGTCACCTTTTTTTGCCAATGATATGATTTTCTTTAAACGTTTTGCTCCGATGAAAGAACTGGCGGTTTCTCCACTTTCCGCATAGTTTGCCACTGCAACTTTATCGTCAAACCAACGTGTAATCATCTGGCCCCAACTTGCCCAAGGCTCATAATCCTGGTCCACTACAGTGGAATTGCCGCAAAGCCATAGTGTAGTTACATCGTCGGCTGGTTCTATTTTGATTGAGGAACATGCCGGCGCGTCTCCGTTTATTTCAATCGTAAGTTTGTCATCCCAATTGAGTTTGGTTTTCTCTCGTTCTTTTATATTCACGCGGTCGTTTTCTCCGATAAGAGTATTGCGCTTATTCACAACGAAAGAATATTGCTTGAATTCGTTCTTCTTTGTCTGGCAGTTTTCAATGAAAAGCCGCCGTGATTCCGCACGGACAGTGGTATTGCCTGCCTTATACTTTGAACCGAGTGTGACAGTCACCCGATAGTTTCCGTCTGGTAATGCGACAGAAAAGAAAAATGGCTTGCCAGAGGCTGGGGCTGCAATACGAGTCATGTCGTATCCATATCCGGTCTTGGGGTTGAATACATCTTTATCTTCAATTTTAATTGCATTCTTGTCTTTCCCGTCAAATGAGAATGTTTGTGCATGCATGCTGGTTAACATGCAGCAAAGAATAAATGTCAAGCAATATTTCATAGTCAGTGCGTTTTAGTTAATCTCTGTCCTTAAGTACAGGAAACTTTTTGCGGAAAGCATTCAGCATGTCCATATCAAGTGTTCCTGTTATTGTCATCTCTTTATTATCTTCGCATTTATCTGTCACATGTCCGTATGGATCTATGAGTTGGGTGGAGCCAGGGTAGTCACAGTATGGGTCTTTCCCTATTCGGTTTACTCCGGCAACGTAGCATTGGTTTTCTATCGCCCTTGCTGTCAAGAGACTGTTCCATGCTGCAATGCGTGATGCCGGCCATGAGGCCACATACAGTATGCAGTCATAATCCTCGTCACTTCTGCTCCATTTTGGAAAACGCAGGTCATAGCACACAAGCAACAGGAAGCGTATGCCCCTCCAATTCACCACTACTCGCTGGTTGCCAGCGGTATATCGTAGGTTTTCACCTCCGTAAGTGAACAGATGATGCTTGTCGTAGTAGACAATGCTATTTTCTTCTCCGTCCTGTGGCTTAACAAAGTAAAAGCGGTTGCGGAAACTTCCGTCACGGCTGTCTTTTACAGCAATACTGCCCGTAATAGCCGCATTGAGGTTATTGGCTGTATGTTGCATCCATTGCAAGCTGTCTCCGTTTTCACTTTCAGCGATAGAATTAGGCGTTGTGTCAAACCCTGTACTCCACATTTCGGGTAGTACGTACAAGTCGCTCTTTGGTGCGTTAAGGATGGCTTTCTCAATGTGTGCAGCGTTCGCTTGTGGCTCAGCCCACGCTATATCAGTCTGTACTAATGTTATTTTCATATTATGTAGTTTTACATAAGTGCGTCGAATTTGAAATCGGTCTTCAGCCTGTACGCCAGTCCGGTCATGACTGCGACTAATTCTCCTTTTTGATTTGTTATGTGGATGTCGCAGTATGGCAGTTTGTGGTGGTCAAATGTTTCCTTGCATTCAGCGACAAGATGGTCACCGAGTTGCGCTGACTTAAGGAATGTTATGGTATTTGAAATACCAAGAGTGAGGATTCCTCTACTGTTTGCAACACCTGCAAACGCCAAGTCTGCCAATGTGTACATCACTCCGCCTTGGCAGACTCCCGCACCATTAATATGCGTGTCGTTTACTGTCAGTTCTGCTTTTGCAAAACCTTCACGGATTTCAGTGAGTTGCGCTCCTATACTTTTGGCAAACTTGTCACCATTGTTAAGATTGTCTATTAATGTCATGATTGTTCTGCCAATGATTTTAACCTTTCCTCTGTTATGAAATTCAGCCTGTTAAGGTTTATGATCTCACGTGTTTTTTCTGTGTCGTTTGTGCGGAAGATCAATATACCCTTTCCTTTGACCAAGAATGAATAAAGATAGTTGATGTTGATGTTCGCCTTTGCAAATATCTGCATCACAGACGCCGCTTGTCCTGGTGTATTGTTGAGCTCAATGGCAAATACATCGCTTAGTGTGACGCTTAGCCCTTTGTCTTTCAACAGAAGGTATGCTTTGCCGGGATCGCTGCAGATAATACGATAAATGCCAAAGTCTACAGTATCACTGATAGTTGAGGCTATAATCTGTATGTCAGCTTGTTTCAATACTTCAAGCACTGTCAGCATTGTTCCCTTCTTGTTTTCAATGAAGAGTGATAATTGATTTATTGTCATAATGAGTTATGTTTTATTGGTAAACTTTACGTTTGTCGACCACCCTCTTGGCTTTACCTTCACTTACCGGCAGGCTGCCTTTTGGAACAAGCTTGACATGAGGCGTGAGAAGAATTTCGTCTTTCAATGCACGTGTAATGTCTTTGGTAAGTTGTTGCAGGCGTGCATAGTCGTCTGTGAACATCTCTGCAATTTCAACTTCCACTGTCATGTTGTCGTTATCCTCGTCTGTCGTGAGAGTTATAAGATAGTTGCTGCCAAGTTCTTTGAATTGCATGAGAATCTTCTCAACTTGAATAGGAAAGATGTTGACTCCGCGCAATACTATCATGTCATCTGAACGTCCGCGCATACGGTCGAGTCTGACATGATTGCGCCCGCATGGGCATGTATGTCCCAACACCCTTGTAAGGTCGCGAGTACGATAGCGGAGCAGTGGCATCGCTTCACGATTGAGCGTGGTGAGCACAAGTTCTCCCATCTCTCCATCGGGCAGAGGCTCAAGAGTTTCCGGATCAACTATTTCAACGATGTAGTAGTCTTCCCAAAAGTGCATTCCATTTTGCTCTTTACATTCGAAGCCTACTCCCGGACCACACATTTCACTCATGCCAAACGAATTGTATGCCTTGACTCCGAGCATGTCTTCTATTCTCTTACGCTGTTCCTCACTGTGTGGTTCGGCTCCGATGGCAAGTACTTTCAGTTTGGTGTCCTTTCGGGGGTCCACTCCTATTTCTTTCATCACCTCGTAGAGTCGTGTTACATACGAAGGCACAGCATGGACTGCAGTTGTACCAAAATCGGTGAAGAACTTTATTTGACGCAATGAGTTGCCGGCAGCGGCAGGAATAGTCAATGCTCCCAAACGCTCTGCTCCGTATTGGAAACCGAGTCCTCCGGTAAACATTCCATATCCAGATGAGTTTTGAAATACATCATCAGGGCGTAATCCTACCATCCAAAGGCAGCGTGCTACAGCATTTGCCCATTCGTCAAGATCTTTCTGTGTGTGCAGTATGACGGTAGGGTTGCCTGTGGTTCCCGACGAAGAATGCAAACGTACACACTGGCGCAGTGGCACACTTGCCATGCCAAAAGGATAAGTATCGCGCAAGTCTTGCTTTGTGGTAAAAGGAATTTTGCGGATATCATCGAGCGTTTGAATGTCTTCCGGTTTGAGTCCGATATCTTCGAAGCGTTCCTTGTAGAACTTGCTGTTCATACAATGCTTTACGGTAGCTTGCAAACGCTGAAGCTGGAGTCTCTTTATCTCCTCACGAGATATTGTCTCATATTGCGGATGCAGATAAGGTGATTTGTCGTCCATCGTAATTTATTTATGGTCGTAGTTGAATTGTGTCATTCGTTCGTCAAGAACATCGTACAGGTCATCGCGCATACGGCTTGTACATGCTCTTACTCCAGGTTCAAGTGACCCGGTAGTATCAAGGTTAATGCTTGAAACCCCGTAGTATATTAGTTCTTTTGCAAGTTCGCCTCCGGAGAGGTGAGGGTAGGAGAGAGAAAAGAAGAATCCGTCGCCTATTTCTTCCGTAACGTCTCTTGGGTATGTGATTGTGAAGCCGTGCTTCAAGAATATCTGTTTCATCTTTTTTGCCCTGACTGCATATTCCTTGGTGTCTTCCACGAAGTTTATCTTTCCTTCGCACGAGAGTCGCAACATCTCTGCATATCCATATTGTGTGGTAGCTGTGCAACCACTTGTAATCATGTATTGTATGCTTGCGATGAATGTCGGACCAAATACTCCGGTATCGTGGTAGCGTTCGGCAAGAGCCGGAAATTGCCTGTCGAACAACTTATCGGAAATGCATGCAAGTGCCATACGCTGGCCTGCGTATGAGAAGATTTTACTACTACTTAGCATTATAAAATAATTATCGGTATAGCGTGCCACAGTCCTTACATATGGAGGTTGGTAAGGGTGTGACAGATCCCTGCGGTTGTCCATGGCAAAGTATGCAAGATCTTCCATGACAATAGCGTCGTACTTAGTTGCAAGCTCACCAATTATTTTCAGTTCATCTTCTTCCAAACTGATCCATGCAGGGTTGTTGGGGTTGGAGTATATTATTGCGGCTACATCCTTGTCATGCAGTTCCTCTTCCAGTTTGGCTCTAAGTTTGTCGCCACGATAGTTGTATATATCAAATTCTTTCCAACTGATACCAAGTACGCGTAGTTGTGATTTCTGAATAGGAAATCCAGGGTCAATAAACAATACCTTGTCTTTTGTTTTGTCTCTCTGACAGCAAGCGATGAATCCTCCAAACGATCCTGCCACACTCCCTACAGTTGGAATACATGCACGCGGACTTATATCGATATTGATAAATGCCTTGACAAATTTGCTTGCGGCATCTTTCAGTTCTGGTATGCCTGCTGCAGCTGGATATTGCGATCCTATGCCACTGTCGAGTGCGCGTTTCTCTGCTTCTACACCATATTTATTAATAGGCAATCCTGGTGAACCTTGATCCATTCTGATAAAAGGTATTCCAGTCTTCTTTTCCAAATACTGTGCGACTAACAGAGTTTCCCCGATGGTGGCGTGGCTGAGGTCTGCCACGTTATTCTCCTTTACGGCCTCTGCAACTAACTCTTCACTGAATATTCTCATTAGTTTTGGAATTTACGTTTATCGTTTACATGTTTAGCTTTTCCTATGGATCTCTGTATGGTTCCTGGAGGCAATATGTGGATGTTCGGTTTGATGCCAACTAAACTGACTATTCTGTCGTAGAGAGGTTTGATAAAAGGCATTTGTTTTGCAGGGTTCGGTGAAAAATACTCTTCACGAAGCTCTACATCAAGGTCGAACATATCTTCGTTGTCCTTACGGTCTACTGTGATAAAATATTGTGGAGAGTATACAGGAAATTCAGTGAGTACGGTTTCGATCTGTGAAGGGAACACATTAACTCCACGTACGATGAGCATATCGTCTGAACGTCCTAAGATGCGGTCCATGCGCACTGCCGTACGTCCGCACTTACATGGTTCATAGATGAGTCGTGTGAGGTCACGGGTGCGGTATCTCAGAATTGGCATGGCTTCTTTACAAAGGGTGGTGAATACCAATTCTCCGAATTCACCTGGTTCACATGGTTCGAGAGTGTCAGGATTAATGATTTCAGGAAACCACATGTCTTCCCATAGGTGAGTACCGTCTTGATATTCGCATTCACCTCCTACACCAGGGCCAGACATCTCTGTCAATCCGTATATGTCGTAGGCTTTGATTCCAAGTTTTTCCTGCAATTCCTTTCGCATCCCTTCCGTCCAAGGTTCGGCTCCAAAAAAGCCTGCCCGCAATTTCAGGTTCTGTAGATGAACTTTATCGCTTTTCTCTATGCATTCAGCCAAATGCAGTGCGTAGGAAGGAGTACAGCAAAGGGCAGCGGACCCGAAGTCCTGCATAAGCATTATTTGTTTTTCTGAGTTGCCGGCAGAAGCAGGTAGCTGAACTGCGCCAAGTCGCTTTGCCGCATCATGAGCTCCAAGCCCACCTGTAAACAGTCCGTAGCCATATGATACATGTACTATGTCGCCAGGTCCTATATCGCCTGCTGCCAGTACTCTTGCCGCACCTTCGGCCCAGCATTCAAGGTCTTTGTCGGTGTAAGTAGCCACGACCGGTTTACCTGTGGTACCCGATGATGCATGTATTCTGCGTACTTCTGTCATTGGTACTGCTTGTAGTCCGAATGGATACTCATCACGCAAATCGTGCTTTGTTGTGAATGGCAGTTTTGATATATCTTTTATACTTTTGATGTCTTCTGGTTTCACTCCGCGTGCGTCCATCTTCTTCCTATAGAAAGGCACTTTCTCATAGCAAGTTTTGACGGTTTGTTGCAGACGTTCTGTTTGGAGCTTTGTCATGTCCTCACGTGACATGCACTCCATCTTAGGATTTAAAATCATTATTTATTTGTTTTGATATTGTGTTATTAGTACTTACAAAATTAAATATGTTATGCAATCATTGGTTTGCCGCAACACCTGCATCAAAGGCTTTGAGGTTTGAGTTGACTACACCTTCGCCTTTGCGTGCAAATATCACCGCTATGGCAGAGCGGAGTTGTTCAACAGAAAGTATCTCAATGTATGGTGCCGCCATTCCAAGTAATACCATATTCGCCCCGCGTATGTTTCCTGCTTCTTTTGCTACATCGTCGATATTGAGTCTCACTACCTTAGGCATAGCATCGAGTTCGGCTGTTAAGGCTGTTATATCTGGGTAGTTGGGTATGTTGATAAATGGTTTACTACTTGTTATGATTATTCCATCCTTTGCAAGATAGGGCAGATAGCGTAAGGCTTCCATTGGTTCCATGCTTATTATGACATCTGCTTTTCCTAATGGAATAAGGTCTGAATAAATAGGCTGTGTCGACAGTCGTAAGTTGCTTTGTACGTCACCGCCTCGTTGGCTCATGCCGTGCACTTCTGCTTGTTTTAAGTAAACGCCGGCTTCTGTGGCGGCCTCACCTATGACTGTTGCAATTGAAAGGATTCCTTGTCCTCCCACACCGCATAATATTATGTCTTTCTTCATTTCTTTCCCTCCTTCGCTTTTTTTGCCGCTTCGCGAGCGTGTCGTGTAAGTGTTTGTATGCACTCACGACGTGGAATGATTACTGACACTCCGTCGTATTCAATCTCTTCTTTTATTATTTGAGTAATCTCCGGCATGTTTTTTGGTAGTGGAACTACTACCCGTACATGTTCCGGAGCAACCCCGATAGCTTTGCAGATTGCCTCATACTTATAGGTACCGGCACTGTCTTGACCACCGGTCATGCCAGTTGTCAGGTTGTCACTTATTATGACCACTATATTACTATGGTCGTTAACTGCGTCGAGCAAACCAGTCATGCCGCTGTGTGTGAATGTTGAGTCACCTATAACAGCAATAGAAGGATACAGACCTGCGTCGGCAGCGCCTTTTGCCATTGTGATGCTTGCACCCATATCTACACAACTCGAAAGCGATACAAATGGAGGTAAGGCTCCCAATGTGTAGCATCCTATATCTCCGAAGACACGATGAGTAGGGTATTCCTCAAGTACTTTATTCAGTGCAGTGTATACATCACGGTGTCCGCAACCTTGGCATAACTGTGGTGGTCTGCCGGCTAAATTTTTTGCCTGGTTAAACACCGCCCCCGCATTTTTACCTAATGCCTCTGCCACGCTGTCGGGTGTGAGTTCGCCAGTGCGAGGTAAGTCCCCTGTAAGCCTGCCCTTAATTGTATAGTCTGCCCCAAGGATTTCTTTTGTCAACTCCTCTACAACTGGTTGGCCGTCTTCAACTACAAGTATTGATTCGCACGACTTTGCGAAGTCTTTGATCATTTGCTTAGGGAGTGGATATTGTGAGATTTTCAATATTGCATGTTCTGTCAGATCTCCCTCAACTGCTTCCAGTACATAGTTGTATGCGATGCCACAGGCGATGATGCCCAGTTTTGCCGTGGCTCCTTGCCGCTTGTTATATATTGATTCTTCGGATGACTTGAGCATTAATGGCTGTTTGTTGATAAGCTCAACATATTTTTTTCGTGCTATTCCAGGTAACAATACCCACTTGTCCTCGGATACGTTCAGAGAGTTCTCCTTAATAGCTTCACCTACTTCCACTGTAGCACGAGAGTGGGCGAGTCTGGTAACAAGACGCAACATGACAGGAACTTTCAATTGTTCCGACATATTGAATGCGTCGGTCATCATGTCGTATGCTTCTTGTTGGTTGCTTGGTTCGAATGCCGGTATCATGGCAAACTTTGCGTAAAAGCGGCTGTCTTGCTCATTTTGACTTGAGTGCATTGAAGGGTCGTCTGCGGCAAGTACAACAAGTCCTCCGTTTGTACCTGTGATAGCACTGTTTACGAATGCGTCGGCGCATACGTTCATGCCCACGTGCTTCATACAAACCAATGCTCGTTTTCCCGCATAGCTCATTCCTAAAGCTGCTTCCATTGCAGTCTTCTCGTTCGTACACCACCGGCTGTGTATGCCTCTTTCCTTTGCTAATGGTGAGTTTTGGATGTACTCGGTGATTTCTGTGCTTGGAGTGCCAGGATAAGCATATACACCGCTTAGTCCGGCATTGATTGCTCCAAGTGCTATTGCTTCATCACCCAGCAATAATTTCTTTTCCATTTGTTGACTATAATACTATAATAGTTCTTTTATAAGTTTGAATTCGACAAAGTTACAAAAAACTTCTCAAAACAATAGTCCGGTTGACAATTAATTCGCTTTTGTGAAGACTGATGCACGAATTATTGATAAATTTGTCTGGTTCCCGACATGAATGTAAGGATAGACAGGTCCGTTTTGCCTGTATTATATGTACGACAGTCGAATTCGTCAAGAGCTAATCTCTTGGTCTTTCATCCCATCCGACGAAAATTGGTTCCAGACCCAATTGATTCAGTATGTGTGTTATTGCTTCTTGTGCGTAGCGAGTGGCTTTATTCCGGTTTTCTGTCGTGTCAAATTGTGCTCTGATTTGTAGTTCTACCTTTTGTTTCAGACTGTAGTTGGATATCAATGTCTCTTTCCAATAAGCCTCGTCATCAGAGATGAATGGAGATTCCTGTGTCGATGCTGTATATTCGAGCCGTGGTATGCGCACTTGCACTTTCCCGTCATCGAGCATGATATATTCCACCTTGTTGAGGTCTATCGTGAAACTAACTTTTTGTCTGAGGATCTGAACGCATGAGTGCTTTTCAGGAAACAAACTTAAGTGGTATTCTGTCTGTTGTACCGTTGTGTAATCTTCTATTATCGCGGTCGCAACATACATTTCTCCTTTGGGCATTATTTTCATAATCTCTGCTGGAGTGTTTTGTAATATCACTTCATTGTTATCTTGGCTATTGTCCGTGCATTTTGATACGATGATGCACACCAATATGATAATAGCGAAAACACATATTAGTATTAACAATGAGGTGCCTTTAATCAATGTAGACAACCAACTGCGTAATGTGTGGAAACTCTGATTCAGATTCATTTTTCATTCCTCCCTAACTTCACAACGTTCAAAGCCAAGACATTGTACCAATGAATTGATAATTGATCTGGCATTATTACGTATTTCTGAGCCTACAATCTGACGGAAGTCTTCTTTCATGACCGATTCATAAGCTTGTTTACGTATTTTCTCTATTGTTTCATGTCCTATTTGGTCACGTAGGCCTGTTGAAATGCTCACTACTTTAGAATAATCAATATCTGTGGAGTATCCTGAGTCGATTACTTTGGGTTCGGGCAGTGTAACTTCCACAACACGCAGGCTGTCGTTCACTTTTACATTATCAAGAGTCATTTCACGCAGATCGTATCCGTATTTTATTTTTACTTCTACAGGAACTATGCATTTCCTTTCTCCATATTTCCAGGTTGACGGGTCGGTAATCGATATGTGTTCACTTAGACTTGAGTCGTAGTATGCAATTTTCTTTATTGTGAGTTCTGTTGTCACAATATCTGCTTCCTGCTGTATTGTAGACAAAATCGTTGATGGTGAAGCTGTCTTGTCGGTCTCTTTACTACAGGACGCAAAGATGCAAACAGCGCATATAATGATGGTATAATTCTGTAATCGGATGTTCATAAAGTCGTCTTGATCGTTGTTTATGGAGCAAATGTACGAAAAAGTTTGGTTGTGAAAATTGTGTCTTCCTTCTTTTTTGTAATTTTGCACCAAGCTTAATAAGAAAGACATATCTGTTTTATAATTTAAATAGTTATTATCATGAGAAAGTTTATACTTATCGCCACAATGGTGGCTTCTGTCTTAACTGCAAACGCACAGAATGCAACAATCAACAGCAAACTGTATGACAACTTGTTCTTTAGTGTGCAGGGTGGTGTTTATGAACCTACTATCGGCCAGAGCTTTTTTAGTGATATGCGGCCTGTAGTCCGTGTTGAGGTTGGAAAAAACATTACTCCTATACTCGGTTTTTCAATTTCTGCTGATGCCGGTATCAATGCTAATAACGGAAACCACAAATCGAGTGTCTTTACTCCGCTTTCCGCTTATGGTACTAAGACCGCGTTTGATTTTACAAATGTAGGTCTCAACGGACTTATCAACCTCAATAACTTGTTTCATGGATTCAAGGATAAGTCAGATTTTGTTGAGGTTGTAGCACAAGCTGGACTTGGGTGGGTTCATATTTATGGAACTGATTGGACAAGCGGCCAGAAGAACTTCCTTGCCGCCAATTTCGGACTGTCGGTTAACTTTAACTTGTGTGATGCATGGCAAATCAACATCCGTCCGGCAATCAAATACAATACAGATCAATGGAGACTTAATGTGAACCGTTCCGATCTGAATCTGACAGCCGGTGTAACTTACAAACTGAAGAATTCTAACGGAACTCATGGCTTCAAACTATGCAACAATAAGTACACACAGGCTCAAATGGACGAAATGAATGCCCGCATCAATGCTATGCGTACAGAGTACAACGGGCAGTTAAGTGCAAAGGACAAAACAATAGCTGATTTGCAAAGTCAATTAGCGGCTGAGAAAGCTAAGGACAAAACTGTTATTGTGAATAAGACTGAAGTCGTTAATCAAACGCAGCTTGCGCCGGTGGTAATATTCGACCAGGGTAAGAGTGTCATAAATAAAGCTCAGCAACCTTCTGTACAAATGATTGCAACTTATATGAAAAATCATCCTGACAGCAAGGTCACAATCAGAGGATATGCGTCGCCGGAAGGTAATGCGGAGTTCAATCAAAAGTTGTCTGAGAACCGCGCAAAGGCCGTTTACAATATGCTTGTTAATACATACAAGATCAGTGCTGACCGTTTGAAAACTGAGGGACTCGGTGCTACATCTGATGTCTTCCCTGAAAACGATTGGAATCGTGTATGTGTATTCCTTGAAGAAAATCAAAAGTGATGACACCAACAAGGAATAAGTAGCATAATTGCAACGGTAATAATATGAATAATAAAGGAGTCTTCAGTTTTGAGGACTCCTTTTATTAGTTATAGCTGTGTTTTTATATACCTATTATAAATCTTCTTCAGCCGCCTCTCTTAATTTCTTTTCCTCTATTAGCTGGAAGTCTTTTGGACGCAATATAAAGTTGCTTCCTAAATACTTGTCACGGACTATTTGATTGTCTGCAAGTTCTTGTGGAGTACCTTTAAATAGAATGCGACCTTCGAACAACAGATATGCTCTGTCGGTGATGCACAATGTCTCCTGTACATTATGGTCTGTGATTAAGATTCCAATATTGCGGTCCTTCAGTTTCCACACAATATATTGTATATCCTCTACGGCAATTGGGTCGACACCTGCAAACGGTTCATCCAACATTATAAATTTAGGATCGATGGCAAGGCAGCGTGCTATTTCACAACGCCTGCGTTCTCCACCCGACAGTTGGTTACCATTATTCTTTCTAACTTTCTGTAGGCGGAACTCGTCGAGCAGACTTTCCAACTTCTCGCGCTGATACTTGTGCGGTTTGCCTGTCATTTCCAACACGGTCATTATATTGTCCTCCACGCTCATCGTGCGGAATACTGATGCCTCTTGCGGTAAGTAGCCAACGCCTTGATGGGCACGCTTTGCCACAGGAAAGTTTGTTATCTCAAGGTCGTTGATGAATACACGTCCTGAATTAGCAACCACCAGTCCTGTCGTCATATAGAAGGATGTTGTCTTTCCGGCACCATTTGGACCGAGCAATCCCACGATTTCTCCCTGACGTACATGAATCGATACGTCGTTCACAACTGTACGTTTTCCGTATGTTTTGAACAAATGACGGGTGTAAAGTGCCATATGGCTGTCAGAGTACTCAGGAATCTCCTGGTCGCCCGCATTTGTGAATTTGCTTGCAGATATATGTTCGTTTGTATTTGCCATGCTATAAAGTCATGTTTCAACATACAAAGATACGAATTATTGGTTGAAAAGCTGTTTTGACGCTGAAAAAAAACGCCAAAAACAATGGTATTGCCCTTTTTTCATTAAATTTGCAGGACAAAACAAAGATACTATGTTATCAATAAAGGGTGCATTGATTGGTTTGGGACGATATGTGCTGTTGATGGGTCGTGTACATACGCGGCCTGACAGATGGCGTATGTTTTTCCGCCAATATGTAACTGAGATGTTTCAGTTAGGATACAATTCCATAGGAATCGTACTGATCATATCGTTCTTTATAGGCGCTGTCATCTGTTTGCAGATAAAACTGAATATTCAGAGCCCATGGATGCCGCGCATGGTTGTCGGGTACACCACTCGTGAGATAATGCTGTTGGAGTTCTCCTCGTCAATCATGTGCCTGATATTAGCCGGAAAGGTCGGATCGAATATAGCGTCCGAACTTGGAACAATGCGTATCACACAACAAATAGATGCTCTGGATATCATGGGTGTCAATTCAGCCAACTATCTGATCCTCCCGAAGGTTCTTGGATTGATGACCATAATGCCTATTTTGGTAACTTTCAGTGTAGCATCGGGCATCGTTGGCGCGTATTGTACATCGCTGTTGGGAACTACCACGGTGTCTGAACTGACCGAAGGATTCAGGTACGAGTTCAACCAGTGGTTTTTCTGGTGCGGCATCATAAAGGCTGTAGTTTATTCGTTTATAATAACTACCGTTTCATCTTATAAGGGCTATACTGTAGAAGGAGGTTCAGTAGAAGTGGGAAAGGCAAGTACTGACGCTGTAGTATCAAGCAGCGTGCTGATTTTGTTTACAGATGTTTTCTTGACGCAGATTTTGACATGATAAAAGTAGAGCACTTGTTCAAGTCTTTCGATGACAAAATGGTGTTGAAAGACATAAATGCAGAATTCGACAATGGTAAGGTGAACTTGATAATCGGCCAGAGCGGATCGGGCAAGACTGTGTTTATGAATAATATTGTAGGTTTGTTAGAACCCGACAAAGGATCCATATACTATGACGACCGTGACTTTGTGCATATGAGCAAAAAGGAAAAGTCGTTGCTGAGAAGAGAAATGGGCATGATATTTCAAAGTGCAGCTCTGTTCGATTCAATGTCGGTACTCGACAACGTGATGTTTCCTCTAAACATGTTCAGTGACAAACCTTATGAAGACAGGGTGAAAAGAGCAGAGTATTGCCTTGGGCGTGTGAATCTTGCAGGTACAGGCGAAAAGTTCCCGAAAGAATTAAGTGGCGGAATGCAGAAACGTGTAGCTATAGCAAGAGCTATCTCGCTTGCACCCAAATACCTCTTTTGCGATGAGCCAAATTCGGGGCTCGACCCAAAGACAAGCATTGTGATAGACGACTTGATATCGGGAATTACTCATGAAGACAACATAACCACCGTGGTGAATACTCACGATATGAATTCCGTGATGGGGATCGGAGAAAACATAATATTCATTTGTGAGGGTAGGGCAGAGTGGCAAGGCTCAAACAAGGATATTATGGATGCTGATAATAAAAAACTAGATGATTTCATTTTCGCTTCCGACATTTTACGTCAGGTTAAGATGGCGCATGACGAGGCAAAGCAATAAAAAGTGATGTCGTTGCTGCGTAATTCATATTTTATTTGTAACTTTGCAATCCGAATGCGTAAAAACAATAAAACAATATATAGAAAAGATGAATATTACATTGGAAAAAGTCGACGCGGTAAATGCTGTCATTACAGTTGCGATCGCTCCCGACGATTATGCAGAGAACTATAAAAAGGCATTAAAGGAATTCAGAAAACAAGCAAACATGCCTGGCTTCCGTAAAGGAATGGTTCCTGAGGGGTTAATAAAGAAACAATACGGCACTTCAATTCTTGCAGATGAAATAAACAAATTGTTGCAGGAAAAATTGTATGATTATATACGCGACAACAAAGTAAATATGCTTGGCGAGCCTCTTCCGACAGAAGATAATAATTCGAATGTTATTGCTGAAGGTAACTCGTTCAATTTCAAATTTGAAATCGCACTTGCTCCGGAGTTCAACGTAGAATTGTCTAAAGACGACAAATTGACTTATTATGAAGTAGAAGTAAGCGATGATATGGTGAACAGCCAAATAAATATGTACCGTCAACGTGGCGGAAGCTACCAGAAGGTAGATTCATACCAGGAAAACGATATGGTGAAGGGTATCATTACCGAACTTGATAAAGAAGAGGTGATTAATGAAGAAGGAGTTGTGCTGTTGCCTAAGTATTTCAAAAATGAGGAACAGAAGGCTCTGTTCGCTGATGCTAAGGTAAATGACACAGTAAAATTCAATCCGTCTGTCGCATATGATAATAATGAGGCTGAGTTGTCGTCACTTTTGAGAATTGACAAGGAGAAACTTGCCGAGCATAAGGGTGACTTCAATTTCAAAATATCAGAAATCACTCGGTTTGTTCCGGGAGATTTGGATGAGAAACTGTTCAGGCAGGTTTATCCGGATGGCAGTGTGAAGACTCCTGAAGAATTCACAGCAAAGATTCGTGAGGCTATTGAGGAGCAGTTTAAGAAAGATGCTGACTATCGATTTATAATTGATGCCCGCAAATATATTACTGATAAAATCGGTAAGTTACAATTCCCTGATGAGAAGCTGAAAAAAATCATGCTTGCGAATACTAAGGGCGATGAAAAGAAAGTCGAAGACAACTATGATTTAAGCATTAATGAACTGACTTGGCATCTGATAAAGGAGAAGCTGGTTGAGCAGACTGGCGTGAAAGTTGACGACAAGGATGTTATTGAGATGGGTAAGGAAGTTACACGTATGCAATTCGCTCAGTATGGAATGTTCAATGTCCCTGCTGAAATGCTCGACAATGCGGTCAAGGAAATGATGACAAAGCGTGAGACTGTGGACAACCTAATTGACAGATGCATAGAAATGAAACTCGGAACAGTGCTGAAGGAGAAGGTTACATTGGACGTGAAGAAGGTTAGTGCTGAAGAATTCAACAAGCTGTTCGAATGATAGTATGAACTAATGAAAAATAATAAATGAGGATCGTCGGAGGGCGATCCTTTTTATTTTATTCATATTTTCTTTTGTTTTCTCAAAAGATATATGTATCTTTGGAAAACATTTACATCTCTGTATGAACAAACTATTATACACATACCTGCCGTTTACATTGTTTGCTGTTTTTGCATTCGTGTATTTGGCGTTAACGTCGCAAGACATCTTCTTTGTTTCACAAAGTCAGGACATGTTCGTTTATGACGAGTTATATTTCAATACAATTGCTGAGTCACCGGGATTTTTGACTCCATATGCAGGCAGTTTCCTTACTCAATTCGCGTATTATCCATTGTTGGGCATCTTAATCTTTGTGTTGTTGCTTACCGGATTGTCGGTTTTATCAGCATGGGCGTTTAAGTTGCCACGTAAAATCTTTTTCATCGCATTACTGCCCGCTTTGTTCCTGTTGATGTTTGTGATGCGTTGGGATTATGGCATATTCACGTTCCGCCACTACGGAAATCTTTACTCGGCCATCTTGGGACTTATTGCTTCTGTTACCATTACAGGCATTTATGTACGAATGAAGAATAGTATAGCACGCTATGTATGGCAAATCCTGACGGTAGTTGTTCTTTATCCGTTTTTAGGTTGCTTTGTTTTGCTGTCATCCTTATTGTCTGTTCTGATGGATTTGTTGGTTCTCAGACGATTCAACTTGGTTCTTACGATTGTGTCTGTGATTGTGCTGATATTCACTCCAATAATTGAAGTCCGTTTGTTCTTCATCAGTTTCAATACAGTATATATGTGGGAAGCAGGTCTGCCGTATCTCGATTTCTACGAGGACTCAAGTCAAATATTGCCATTATATCTCTCGATAGTGTCTGTCGCATGTTTGCCTGCGTACGCCATGGTTGTGAAAACATGGAATGTGAGGTGGTGTGCCATAGTTTCTGCCACATGTTCGGTTATAGTAGCCGCTTGTGTGGTTGGTTGTGCGAACAAAGATTCTAATTTCCATACATTGATTGCCGTTGAACATGCATATGAAAATGGTGACACCGATAAAGTACTAATGTTGTGCACATCTCAAGAACGGCCCATTCGCGCTCTCATTATGTACCGTAATATCGAATTGTACAAAAGGAGGGAATTGCTCGATAAAATGTTCCAGTATTCTTGGGTTGCAGATACAATTGTATCAAAGAACGAAAGTATGAACACAATGATTGTGGGTCCAAGGGTGTGTGAGGAATATACATTCTGGAACTTCTCTTATCGATGGGCAATGGAACGTTTTGTGAAGTATAAACCAACATATGTAGATACAAAAATAATGGCAAAGGATTGTGTGTACAACAAAGAATCTGCTTTGGCTGACAAATATCTCTCGAAGTTGGAGCACACATTATTTTATAGCGACTGGGCTGAAAGTCAGCGCAGATTGCTTGACCCGAAAGTAATAGAGGAAGACAGTATATACAAACTGCATACACAAATCTTTGTGGTTCCTGATGGCGCGTTGGATAATACTCAATTCTGTGAATACATGTTGTTGAAGCATTTTCAGAAAGTGTTTGTCATGACACCTGAGCGAGCCATTCTTAGTCTTGCCGCTGCAATGGAGGCAGGTAATGAGGAGCTGTTTTGGCAAGTTACTCTCGCAGAATTCAAACAGCATCGTGATGAACCAATGCCGAAGCATGTACAGGAAGCTGCCCTGCTGTTTGCATTCAAGCGAAACAATCCGGCTCTGATGGAACAAATAAAACTGATGGTAGGCAAAGATGGCAGTGTGTGCCAACAGTTTGAGCGAAACCAAGATTTAATCGCACGTTTGCTTTCCCAACCTACTCAACAGGATGTCATGACTTTGCGCAGTATTTGTGCGGGCACATATTGGAGTTACTACTTCTATGATTTACGACAAACTACTATATACGACTAATAAAATGAGACTATGAGGAAGTATTTGATAAAAGCAATATTGTTTGTGGGGATAATTGCTGTTGCCGCTTGCGGACCCAGTGTGCCTGATGATGCTGTAAAGAACAACAGGGATGTTTCCATTTTCCCAGACTATACGGATGTTACTATACCTTATAATATAGCACCTCTAAATTTCCATG
This sequence comes from uncultured Bacteroidaceae bacterium, assembly GCA_964452915.1. Classification (GTDB taxonomy): domain Bacteria; phylum Bacteroidota; class Bacteroidia; order Bacteroidales; family Bacteroidaceae; genus Colivivens. The sequence continues at coordinate 31,660 of CAYVNW010000029.1, forward strand.
TGAATGATGAGGCTGATGATTATGTGGAAGTAGTAAGTGGCAATAAGGGGACTGAGTTGGTCGTTGGAGGACAAGACGCACAATTCGATGTGGACGATTGGCATACATTGCTTGAGGCAAACAAAGGCGAAACTCTTTCTGTGACTGTCTATGCGAAAACAAATGGCAAATGGGAACAATTCAATCCTTTCACTATAACGGTTGCTGAGGATCCTATAGATGATTACATCTCATACCGCTATATTGAACCAGGCTATCAGAATTATAGCGAACTGTCAATATGCCAGCGCAACATCACTGATTTCGATGAGTCGATAATATTTTCCAATAAAACATTGTCCGAAACAGACCCTGTAACAGAGTACCAGTGTATTAATTGTCACTCGTACCAAAACTACCATACCGACAACTTCCAATTCCACATTCGTCAGTACAAGGGTGGTACGATGATTGTACATAATGGAAAACCCGAGAAGTTCAACCTTAAGACCGACTCGACGATAGCTTCTGGAGTTTATCCGGCATGGCATCCAGTCGAACCTATAATCGCTTATTCCGTTAACAATACGGTACAAGCATTCTTGATAAAGGACACAAATCACAAAATAGAGGTAATGGACACATTGAGTGACTTGATATTGTATTATGTTGATACCAACCAAGTTCAGATAGTTCAAAATACTATTGACTCGTATGAGACTTTCCCTTCGTGGTCGCCAGATGGCAAATACCTTTATTATTGCTCTGCTTATTATCCAATAGCTGGCAAGAATCATCATTATGACCTTGGTAACAATTATGATAAAATCCAGTATGATATAATCCGTCAGTCGTTTGACGTGAAAACACGATTGTTAGGAGCCCCAGATACTATATACAGGGCAAGTGTGATTGGAAAGAGTGCTGTTCAGCCACGAATCAATCCTGACGGACGGTACATGCTATTCTCCATGTCCGACTATGGGTATTTCCATGTTCATCATTTCGGAAGTGACTTGTATGTAATGAATTTAACAACGGGTAAGGTGCGTCCTCTTAAATCAATTAATAGTAACGATGCAGAAAGCTATCATTCCTGGAGCAGTAACGGACGATGGATTCTATTCAGTACACGAAGAGAGGACGGAACGTATACACGGCTCTATATAGGTTATTTCGACAAGAATGGAAAAGACTACAAAGCATTTGCTCTTCCGCAGAAAGATCCTTTGTACAACAAGAAGCTGATGAAGAGCTTCAATGTCCCTGAGTTTATGGTTGAGCCGGTGCGGATTTCTGCACGCGAACTGGCCGGCGCAGCAGATAAAGAGGCAAAGTCGGCAAAATTATATAAATAATAACATTGAGAGTTTGGAGATATCAAAATTTTTTATACCTTTGTTTAATAAACAATTTTATATAGGAGGAATAAAATGAAGATGAACATGTTTGAAGATTTTCAAAAGTACGCAACCAAACATAGTGGAATAAACAGCCAGGTGTTTGATGATGTGGTCAAAGCACAAGCCGGATACCTTAATCCATATATATTGGAAGAGCGTCAGTTGAATGTGACACAACTCGACGTTTTCTCGCGTTTGATGATGGACCGTATAATTTTTCTTGGTACTGAAATCAATGATTATACGGCTAATGTGTTACAGGCTCAAATGCTTTACCTTGACTCGGTTGACTCCGGTAAGGACATCAGTGTCTATATCAACTCTCCGGGCGGCAGTGTAAGTGCCGGTCTGGGTATCTACGATACTATGCAGTATATAAACAGTGATGTACAAACCATTTGTACCGGAATGGCAGCGTCGATGGCTGCCGTGCTGTTGGTCGCAGGTAAGGAAGGCAAACGTAGTGCTTTGCCTCATAGCCGTATTATGATCCACCAACCGATGGGTGGCGCACAAGGACAGGCAAGTGATATTGAAATTACTGCCAGAGAGATCCAAAAACTAAAAAAAGAACTCTACACAATCATAGCCGAACACTCTCACCAACCATATGATAAAGTATGGGCTGATTCCGATCGTGACTATTGGATGACATCGGAAGAGGCAAAGGAGTATGGCATGATAGATAAGGTCTTGATACGTAAGAAATAATGGCAGTAAAAAGTAAAACAGACAGATGCTCGTTTTGTGGACGATCTTCGGCTGAAGTTAAATTGCTGATATCGGGGATTGACGGCTTTATATGCGACGAATGCGCTCAAGCCGCCAATAAGATAGTTCAGGAGAATCTGAAAGCTTCACAATCGTTCAAAATGGATAAACTGCCGAAGCCAAAGGAGATAAAGGAATATCTCGACCAGTATGTAATCGGACAGGATGATGCTAAGAAAGCGTTGTCGGTTGCCGTTTACAATCATTACAAACGGCTTCAAAGCGAAAGTGCATGTAAAGACGACAATGATGTGGAACTCGAGAAGTCAAATATCATTATGGTTGGGAGTACAGGTACAGGAAAGACCTTGCTGGCCCGCACAATCGCTAAAATGTTGGTTGTCCCTTTTACAATAGTGGATGCTACAGTTCTGACAGAAGCAGGATATGTTGGTGAGGATGTTGAAAGTATTCTCTCACGTTTGCTTCAAGTGGCAGATTATGACGTGAAAGCGGCTGAAAGGGGCATCGTGTTTATCGACGAGATAGATAAAATAGCACGTAAGAGCGACAATCCTTCAATCACACGTGATGTGAGTGGTGAAGGTGTGCAACAAGGATTGCTGAAGTTGCTTGAGGGCTCTAAAGTCAATGTTCCACCTTATGGCGGACGTAAGCACCCCGAGCAGAAGTTCATAGAGGTCGATACCCGTAACATCCTGTTTATCTGTGGCGGAGCTTTCGATGGCATTGAAAAACGTATCGCTCAACGCTTGAACACTCATGTAGTAGGCTATGGCGCAGTTGAGAATAGTGCTAAAATCGATAAGAAGAATTTGATTCAATACATTGCACCGATGGATTTGAAGTCATATGGACTCATACCTGAGATTATAGGACGTTTGCCTATTTTGACTCACTTAGAGCCTCTTGACAAAGCTGCACTCAGACGCATACTGACTGAACCGAAGAACTCAATAATAAAACAGTATATACGTCTGTTCGAACTCGACGGAATTACTTTACAGTTTGAGCCTGAAGTACTCGACTTTATCGTCGACAAGGCGGTGGAGTTCCGACTCGGGGCGCGTGGTCTGCGCTCCATTGTTGAAGCTATCATGATGGAGAAAATGTATGAGTCGCCATCAAAGCGGATCAAAAAGTTAGTTATCGACCTCGATTACGTTAAGTCGCAAATAGACAAGGCCGGAAGTCAGATAATGATTAGCGGAGAATAATCAGCCAAATAAATATTTATGGAAAATCACATGACACTGAAGGAAAGTCTGAAATTCTATTTCGGATTCGACACCTTTAAAGGAGATCAGGAAGCAATTATCAAAAACCTGATGGCACATAAAGACACCTTTGTCCTTATGCCTACAGGTGGTGGTAAATCTTTATGCTATCAACTTCCGGCACTTCTTATGGAAGGTACAGCCATTGTGGTTTCTCCGCTCATAGCCTTGATGAAGAACCAGGTGGATGCAATCAAGCACATTAGTGAAAATGACAATGTCGCACATTTCCTTAATTCTTCACTGAGTAAGGCAGGAATCACTCAGGTTAAGAACGACATAAAGTCAGGACAGACAAAACTGCTTTATGTCGCTCCTGAGTCGCTTACCAAGGCTGAATACGTTGATTTCTTGAAAACGGTGAAAATCTCTTTCTACGCAATCGATGAGGCTCACTGTATATCTGAGTGGGGACATGACTTCCGACCGGAATATCGCAGAATACGTCCTATAATAAATGAAATAGGCAACGCACCTGTCATTGCATTAACTGCAACCGCTACCGATAAGGTAAGAATCGATATCAAGAAAAACCTTGGTATTCAAGATGCTACTGATTTCAAATCTTCGTTCAACCGACCGAACCTGTTTTATGAGGTACGTCAGAAAACAGCAAACGTCGATAAGGACATAATAAAATATATCAAGTCTAATCCAGACAAAAGTGGTATAATCTATTGTCTGAGCAGAAAAAAAGTAGAGGAACTTGCGGAAGTCTTAAAGACGAACGACATTCGGGCGGCTGCTTATCATGCCGGTCTCGACTCTGCTTTGCGCAGTTCTACTCAAGATGATTTTATTATGGAACGTATCGACGTGATTGTGGCTACTATTGCATTTGGTATGGGTATAGACAAGCCTGATGTGCGTTTCGTTATACACTATGACATACCAAAGAGTCTTGAGGGTTATTATCAGGAGACCGGCCGTGCAGGACGTGATGGAGGCGAAGGACGTTGCATTGCTTTCTATTCCAGAAATGACTTGAAAAAGTTGGAAAAGTTCACGGAAGGTAAGCCTATTGCCGAGCAGGACATAGGCAGACAATTGCTTGCGGAAACAAAAAATTTCTGTGAGTCGTCTGTTTGCCGTAGAAAATTACTGCTCCATTATTTTGGTGAGTCCTATCCTGAGGACAATTGCGGTAATTGTGATAATTGCTTGCACCCGAAAATACGTGAGGAGGCAAAAGACCACCTTTTGCTTGCTTTGCGGGTCATTGAGGCTGTTAAAGAGAATTTCAAAATCGACTACATAATCGATGTGCTTACCGGACGTGAAGATAATGAATTGATTCTTGCTCACAAGCACGACAAGTTAGAATTGTTTGGTGCGGGATGTGACAAAGAACCTGCATATTGGAATGCAGTGATCAGTCAGGCAATGATAGCCGGATATATAAATAAAGATGTTAATAATTACGGACTTCTGAAACTTACTAAGGAGGGAAAGAAGTTCATTAAAAATCCTGTTTCATTTATGATTGTTGAAAATGCAGAATTTGATGATGCGCTTGATGGAGAAACCGCACACTCAAGCGCACTTGACGAGACTTTACACAAGATGCTTATAGATCTGCGTAAACGACTTGCCAAAAAGTATAATGTGCCACCTTATATAATTTTTCAAGACCCGTCGATTGATGCGATGACTACATTCTATCCTGTGACTCTTGAAGAATTACAAAACATATCCGGCGTTGGTGCCGGCAAGGCTAAACGTTATGGCACGGAGTTCATCAGTCTTATAAAGAAATATTGTGAGGATAATGACATAGAGCGTCCTGTGGATATTCGTGTACGCACGGTGGCAAATAAGTCGGCTCAAAAAATTAGTATTATCCAAAGTATTGACCGGCAGGTGGCTCTCGATGACATAGCTAATGCTAAAGGATTGGATTTCGATGAACTGCTGTCAGAAATGGAGTCGATCGTATATAGCGGCACAAAATTGAATATCGACTACTTTATCAATGAGGAAATTGATGAGGACAAAGTTCAGGAAATCTACGATTATTTCCGCAGCAGTGAAACAGACAATCTGGAAACGGCATACGAAAACATTGATGACAGTATCTCTGAAGAGGAGGTAAGGCTCGTGCGCATAAAGTTTATTTCAGATCTGGCCAATTGATGTATTCTAAGAACAAAATATCGATGGAATCGCTGTTGTTACAGTCTCTGTATACTATAATTGTTTAGAGGTGTAACAGATGTGGATATGCAGAGATATTCAGACGCAAATAATATGAACACTTCTTCTTTGCAATCCGTTATTGCTTTTCTTCTTTGAATGGCAGTGAACTTTGGACAGGTGAACATATCCTGTAAGATTTGAAACTTCTTGCAAATGTTGCAAATCTATATGTAGATGTTCCAATTGTGCAAACTTATGTGTGGCGGAATGCGTAACTTTGCATCCGTAAAAACAAAGAATAAATGTAATAAGTTTTTCTTCATAGATTAGGTTAGTTAAGTAGAAGTTAGTAGTATGTTAGTTCATGCAGTGAGAACCCCAAGATGAGATATCTCGGGGTTCTGCTTTTATATATACGTTTATGATAAAGGCTCGTCTTTTGTGAGTTCCTGAATTTGTCGGATCACTTCATCATTTGTGCGTTGCATTTTGAGAATTAGTGTTATTGCAATGACTACACCTGCCACTGTTCCGATACAACCACCAATGAGACCTCCTGTAAGGGCTGAATTCCATATTCCTTCTGCCGGAATGTGCAGGTAAAGGTCATAGAGGAACCAAACTAACCAAATCAGAAGGAATGGTGTAAATATCATCTCATTTATAAGACGTTGTTTCTTCATCTTTATTAATTTTGTGGCGGTGTCCGTCAAGTTGCCATCAAGGAATTCCTTGTCTCTAATCATGTTGATTTTATAATCTGAGATAACGCTGGCAATTAGCATGACCGTTATGTAAATCACTGGACCCAAAGACAGTCCGGCTGTCATTGCAATTATAAAGAAAAAGCAGATAAGTAAAGGCACCAGGAGTATCTCTGTCCATACAAATTTTTTTATCCACGACATCTTGTTTTTCATTGCTTCACGCATCAGGCGCTCGTTAATGATTTGTTGTCCTTCGAGCTTCTTGCTAAGTATGGCAAGTTGTTGGTGCATCACTTCAAATTCGTTATTCTGAGTGCTCATATCCTATATGGTTTTATTATTGATTTTTGTTATGAATTATTATTTTTTAGCTGCTCCTTTATACGGTAAAGCCGTACGGAAACATTCTTTGTAGATATACCGACCACTTGTCCAATTTCTTCGTAACTCATATTCTCAAGCCAAAGCAGGACTATTGCGCGGTCGAAAGGCTGGAGTTTTGAAATCCGTTGCCGTAGCATTTGTACTTGTCGGGAATCTGCATCACTGTCCTCAAAGAGGTTAACGTCCATTGTGAGTGGTATTGTCTTACGACGTTTCTTCTTCCGATCTGCCGAGATACAGGTGTTTAGTGCAATGCGGTAGACCCATGTTCGTACATCACTCTGCTTTTGGAAGCTGTAGAAACCTTTCCATATATTGATAAGCGTCTCCTGAAATAGGTCGTTCACCTCGTCCTCATTCTTCGAGAACATGTAGCACACGGTATATATCGTGTTCTTTGTCTTACGAATGAGTTCTGTGAACTGTTGTTCTTTGTCTGTCATATTTCATTCTGTTTTTAATTTCAATTTCACCTATTAGACTCTCTACTACCGCAAAAAACTACGTGTGATGTCATTTTTTTTACATCGATATATTATTTTAGCTAATAAACAGAGTAAACGTCAACT
>CAYVNW010000030.1:0-23037 GCA_964452915.1 uncultured Bacteroidaceae bacterium
GGCATTTGCCAGACGATATACAAAAATGTATTTTGTCTTTTACTGAATTCTGTAGTTTAAAGCTTTTGGTTGACTACTTTGAACCTTGTTTTTAATATGGGTAGACTCGGTTAAACATTACTTTTATATTTGGTTGATACGTTTGCAGCTTAGTCACATTTGAGGTTGACACTGCCACGTCGTTAGCCAAAAAACATAACAGAACAAGAGAGGGGTAAAGGCGGAGGCTCAACCTCCATTGTCAGTTCCGTTTCTACCGTAAGCAATACATTTCACGTACCGTCCAGCCAAGATTAGACGATACGTGAAACATATTCAATGACCATTCAGCTATTGCAGGACGGCCATATGGCGTGCTTAAGTGCTACTCTTTAGTGTCCTCTCATGTATTCGTATATAATGAGGACGTCGCCAGAGTCTACTATCCCGTCACTATTTACATCCTCGATAGGTGAGATCTCACTGCCGGTTGCCGTACGCATGAAGTCATATACTTTGAGTACATCCTGTGAGTCAACAGTTCCGTCGCCGTTAACGTCAACGTTATTTGTCGGCTGCAACTCGACAACGGCGAGATCGCTCAGTACGATTCGCGTCTTGTCGGCCGTGTGGAACTGCAAAGCAAATGGTGTGTCGGTTGTGACGTCTGCCGGAGTGATGAATGTGAACTCATAAGGCAGCAAGTCCTTTTCCGTCAGCGATGTGGCACACGTCTCATTAACCAGGACAGAGCTACTGGTTGAGTCCAATACAGGAATAGAATCGTTAAGTCCATTTACTACCATTACATTGACTGAAGGAGACGTCACGTCGCTGTTGGTCCATGCGACACCCGTACTGAACGAATATTCAGTGTTTGGCTTCAAGCTGGTGAACTTATAATAATAGGTGTCGCCTGCGTCTTTGAAGTACAGCATGATCATACGCGACTGGTCGTATGTGTGGCCACCGTTGAATACATAGCCTTCGTATGGTTGTCTGCCTGTCGGATCTATGTAGTGAGTATTTATGCCATTAGCCGACCCCCACAAAAGTCCGTATGTATCGGTGCTTCCCCATCCGAAGAGGTTTGGTTTACTTGCAGATCCTGTCACGTTTCCGCCATTCCACTGGTAGATGATGTTAGGGAGGAAGTTTAGTGTATAAATCTGTGTGGTATCACCATCAGTGTCAGTGAGAACTATGCTTCCTGTACCAGGGAAAGATGTTGGTTGATTGATGGTGCAATTGCCTTGATAGCGTGAATTGAGAACCACACTGAGCTGACAACTATCAGCTGTATCTGTCGGACTCTTTGCAATATAGTAATTGGTTTTGTTGAGGTCAAATCCAGGGTACAGTGTCCCTCCGATCATAAGAGAGTCGATTACGAGAGAAGAGACAGTCTTTTGGAAGTTCTTCATTTCATCCTCGCTCATGATGAACCAATGTTGGGCAGTAGCACTGTTTGTCATATTGTAGGCGACAGGTGCTGCATACGATCCGTTGACAGTCAAACCATTGTACGATTCGAAGCAAATATTCACCGGACGTGCAGTGAAGTCGTTCCAAGATTCACCGACAGTAACATCCTCCCGGGTAGGTATCAATTGGAATTCTTGTGCGCTGCTTGTGTTGACAACGGTGTTCATTCTGATTACATCGTTGAAGTTTTGTGTGGTGTGCGTCAGATATTTGCCTGTCGCGACATTTCTGAACGTGTACTTACCATTCTGAGGATTAAACGACAGGTACCATGCGGCTGAGTCGTTTGGAGTAGTGAGCATTCTTGTAAGAGTGACATTGCCTGCTCCAAGATATGACGTATACAATCCACATGACTCGTCCACGTTCTTGATGTAATATTTCACGCTGTCTTCAATGTCCACGCTATAGTACGGGTAGCCATTGTCATAGCTGACAGGCGGGTCAAGACCATCTTCTTGCAAGGCGTGCGTGATAAGTACGTTTCCGATGTAAAGCAGTTTGTTGCCTGAATCTTCTTGTGCGCCATTTATGCCATATGCCAATGGACTGCCACCCGAAGCCCACATGTGGGTTCCGTCGCCATACACCCGAACTTCGTCGTTGTTCTCGATGAACTGTACCATTTTGTTGGCTCTGTCACCTAACCAAAAGCCCCAAGTGGTGTTTGAACGCAGGTTGGAGTTGCTTGTCCATTGTGATTTCTGCCCGACACCCATCACGTGGTTCACCTCGTGGAGCAATGTTCCGGTGCGTTGGTAGCCTGTTCTTGGTCCGACATTTATATGTCTTGACCATGCGCTACCGTCGGCTGTATTTGTACCTGCGTTGTAGCTGACAGATATGACGCAAGTGTTGAGACCCGACCATGTGTTGTAGAGCTCGGTCGTTTCGTCTATTGCCGCCTGAATACGACTTGTCTGGTCTGTGGTTGCGTCGTTTGCGGTGTAAGTGAAACTGACATTGCTCTTAGGCAGTGTGGGTACCTTGACGACATCGCCGTAGCCGACATCACCGTTTGAGTTTATGGCGTATGCCCTCATGTAGTAGAATGTCGCAGGTGTGAGTCCGCTCATATAGAACAGTTTCCCATTACGCTCATAGTATTCCGTTGTTTTGGAATCAGCGATGGTTGGAGTCTTGGTAGTGCTGCTATAGCAGAATCCCTCCTCTGTAATGTTACTTCCTGTGACAGTACTGCGCCCCAATGCCGCAGTTGATCCACGTGCGATAAACGAGTTGGTCACGACAACAGGCGCAGTACTTTGTGCCGTGATTGTTGCAGGCAGTCCCAAAGTCAGAACTATAAGCGCCGTTCTCATAATAGTTTTCTTCATGCTTGTATATGTATTATAATTATTAGTATAAGTAGATTATCTGTTTAGTTATACTTTGTCTTTGACGACTTTTGTCCCCAAGGCGATACTTTTCTCCATGTTCGGAGTTTCATCGCAAGCGTAAGTATGAGCTGATATTTCGTCAACGTAGTGCACTATAAGAGCCTCTTGAGTACAAGGAACCACAGGGCTGCCAAATTCCAGTTTGCCATGATGTGCCAAAACACAATGTATTATGCGGATCGTCTCTTCGTTGCGTACGCCGAACTTGTTGAGCTTGTTGTGCAGAACATGTGCAGAAATGTATATGTGACCAAGCAGATACATATATTCTGTAGGTTCCATATTGACATCATATTCTTTCAGTTTACCATAGTCGTGAAACAAAATTGCTATGATGCATCGCTCTATCTTTAACGGGGGAAGAGTTGGATATAATCCCAAGAGCATATTCAAGAGCTCGTATGTATGGTTGAGCAGTCCGCCTTTGAATGCATGGTGCATGGCTTTGGCGGCAGTTTGCGTACTATAACTCGCATATAGGGTATCACGTTCTTGCTGAATGAATTCGATCAGTAATTTATCAGAGCACAACGCAATGAGCCTGTTGAGGCAGTCGTCCCAAATAGTTTTGTCAATAGGGCGTGGGATGAGAGAGTAAAGAGGATCGTCTGCAGTAGCAGTGTGGCACGACCGAAATCCGTTGAAGTTGTCTTTCCTTGGAAACTTTACGTTTTTCAAGGCCTCTAAGTCCGCCTTTATTATATCTCCGATGTCGGGTCTTTCATTCTCATCAAGATCCCAAACGGAAATGGTGTATGAGCTACCTTTCTCACATGAGATTTTCAAGGTCGCATAGTTATTACCTGTTTTTGCTTTCTGGTTTGTCCTTGATAAGACAATATATTCTTTATCCATGATTCATGTTTTGTTTTATTGATGGCAAAGTTAGCATAAAATTATAACTTTTCTGCGATATACTGAAATTAATTTTTTATCTTTGTATCTTGTAACTGCAATTAATTGAAATTGGAGCTGTCCAAATGAAGAATAATCAATTGAGACTTAAGAATACATCGTTTGTTGATTTGATGGCGAGGCGCATATTCAACGTGCTCATTGTGGCAAATCCGTACGATGCGTTTATGCTTGAGGACGACGGCAGGATCGACGAGAAGATATTCGACGAGTATGCCAAGTTGGGACTACGCTATCCTCCGCGTTTCTTTCAAGCTGCGAATGAGGACGAGGCACGCGCCCTATTGCGCAAGACAAAATTCGAACTCGTTATTTGTATGCCTGGATGTGACAACAACGACGTCTTTGACATTGCGAGGAAAATAAAATCGTACAATCCGGACATCCCGATTGTGATACTTACCCCTTTCTCTCATGGTATAACCAAGAGGATGGAGAATGAAGACTTGAGTGTATTCGAGTATGTGTTCTGCTGGCTTGGCAATACAGACCTGTTGCTGTCGATTATCAAGCTGATGGAGGACAAGATGAACCTGGATCATGATATAGAAACCGCTGGTGTTCAGATGATATTGTTGGTAGAAGACGGCATAAGGTTCTATTCAAGCATATTGCCCAACCTGTATAAGTTCGTGTTGCAACAGAGTCTGGAGTTCGCCACTGAGGCGTTGAACTCGCAACTTGAGACTCTGCGTATGCGTGGACGGCCTAAGATCGTCCTGGCCCGTACGTACGAGGAGGCATGGTCGCTGTACGAACGGTTCAAGGACAATACACTTGGAGTTATCAGTGATTGCGAGTTTCCGAAGGACGGTAAGAAGAATCCAAGAGCCGGATACGAGTTGCTGATGGCCATACGCAGAGCTGATCCGTTTGTGCCGTTGATTATGGAGTCGTCAGAGACCGACAACAGTCAGTTTGCAGAAGAATGCCATGCAAGTTTCATTGATAAGAACTCGAAGAAACTTGATGTCGATTTGCGCCGGTTGGTGCGTACCAATTTCGGCTTCGGCGATTTCATATTCCGTGATCCTAATACGTTGGAAGAAATAGCGCGCATCAAAAATCTGAAAGACCTTCAGGACAATATTTTTACATTACCACGTGAATCGCTACTTTACCATATCTCACGCAATAATGTCAGCCGTTGGTTGGGTTCACGCGCCTTATTCCCTATATCCGACTTCTTGAAAAAGATAACATGGGATTCACTTCAGGATGTTGACGCTCACAGGCACATAATCTATGATGCGATTGTAAGCTACCGACGGATGAAAAACCGTGGAGTAGTTGCCACATTCCGTCGCGACCGCTTCGATCGATTTTCAAATTTTGCACGTATAGGAGAGGGATCACTTGGAGGTAAAGGACGTGGATTGGCATTTCTCGATCATATTATCTCACGTCATGAAGACTTGAATCAGTTTGACAATGCCGAAGTGACAATCCCAAAGACAGTCGTCTTGTGTACAGACATCTTTGATGAATTTATGGACACGAACGAGCTTTACCAGATAGCACTTAGCGATGCACCAAATGAAGTCATTTTAGAACATTTTCTGCATGCACGTTTACCTGAGCGGCTTGCCGACGACTTAATGGCCTTTCTTGATGTGGTACGCGCTCCGATTGCCATCCGCAGTTCTTCGCTCTTGGAAGACGCCCACTATCAGCCGTTCGCCGGAGTGTACAGCACATACATGATCCCATATGTGGAAGATAAGTATGTGCATTTGAAACTGCTTAGCGATGCAATAAAAGGAGTGTATGCATCGGTGTTTTACACTGATTCCAAAGCGTACATGACAGCTACAAGCAATGTGATCGACCAGGAGAAAATGGCAGTCATATTGCAGGAGGTTGCCGGAACACAATACAAAGACTATTTTTATCCGAACATCTCGGGTGTGGCCCGAAGCATAAACTATTATCCTATAGGTGATGAAAAGGCAGAGGAGGGAACCGTGAACCTTGCGCTCGGACTTGGGAAATACATCGTGGATGGAGGTATGAGCCTGCGCGTATGTCCGTATCATCCTAACAAGGTGCTGCAGACAAGCGAGATGGATATTGCATTGAGGGAAACCCAAACATACATGCTTGCGCTCGACACGAAGAACATTAACGGTGACTTTAAGGTTGACGATGGCTTCAACCTCATCAAATTGATGGTGCGTGACGTGGAGAAAGACGGGTCATTGCAATATATATGCAGTACGTACGACCCTGTGGACCAATGCATATACGACGGCTTTTATGAAGGCAGAAACCGCAAGCTGATTACGTTCGCAGGTGTATTGCAGCAAGGTGTTTTCCCTTTGCCTGAAATTCTTCAACTGATACTTAAGTACGGACAGGAAGAGATGCGGAGACCTGTTGAAATCGAGTTTGCTGTGAATTTGCATCCCGACCGTACAGGTGAGTTCTATCTACTTCAGATCCGTCCGATGGTAGATAACAAGATGATGATCGACGAAGATCTGTCGTCCATTCCTGATTCCGACTGTCTGTTACGCAGCCACAATGCGATTGGGTGTGGCATTACAACCGATGTGCATGACGTGCTTTATGTGAAGACCGACAACTACTCAGCATCGAACAACCCACGTATAGCTGAGGAGGTAGCTGCCATAAACCGCAAGTTTGTTGACAATGGTAAGTCGTACATATTAGTAGGTCCGGGCAGATGGGGCAGCAACGACTCGTGGCTGGGTATACCTGTGAAATGGCCGCATATAAGTGCTTCCAAACTTATCGTAGAGGCAGGATTGAAGGATTATCGCGTTGAACCGAGTCAGGGAACGCACTTTTTCCAGAACCTTACGTCATTTGGAGTGGGCTATTTTATAGTTAACGACTATATTGACGATGGAGTGTACGACATAGGCTACCTCAACTCCCTTCCTGCAATTGAAGAAACAGAACATGTCAGAGTGGTTCACGTACCTGTCCCTTTGGCTATAAAAATTGACGGAATGAAGAAAGAAGGTGTGGTAGTGTTTGACAAACCCGAAGTTCCTAATAACTGATTTGTGCTTTGATGAGAGTTGCGACAATAGGTTTTTTTGATGGTGTGCATCGGGGACACCAGTTCTTGATACGCCAGGTCATAGAGGAGGCTGACCGAAGAGGCGGCATCCCAACTTGCATAACGTTCTCCCACCATCCAAGGATGGTGGTGGGGAATGGCGTTGCTGTACGGTTCCTTACTACCCCCAAAGAGAAAGAGGAATTACTACTGCACTTTGGAATAAAGGAAGTCAGAATGCTGGAGTTTACAAAAGAGTTGGCAGGCCTAAGTGCTTACGAATTTATGAAATTACTTCGCGAGAAGATTGATGTCGAGGTGCTGGTTATAGGGTACGATCATCGTTTTGGCCATAACCGCATTGAAGATTTTAATGATTATGTCCGCTATGGCAAGGAACTCGGAATTGAAGTTGTAAAGGCGCGTGTGTTCAAGGAGGAAGGTATTACGGTCAGTTCGTCACTTATTCGTGATGAGTTGTTGCAAGGGAGGGTAGCAGATGTACCTGCGTTGCTTGGATATGAGTACTTTGTGGAAGGAACCGTTGTTGGAGGCTTTCAAATAGGCAGGAAGATAGGTTACCCAACTGCCAACATTAAGACTGACGGCAATAAGCTAATCCCTTGTGACGGAGTCTATGCCGTGAGGGTAGTTGTGGATGAGCGAGAGTATGGCGGAATGCTTAATATTGGTTGCCGTCCAACTTTTGGTGGCGGTAAGCGTTCAATCGAGGTAAATCTCTTTGATTTTGATTTAAATATTTATAGTGAGACGGTACGTGTGTACTTTGTTGGCTTCTTGCGTCATGAGAAGAAGTTTGAGTCGCTTGATGAATTCATCAACCAGTTGTCACATGATGAAGAGAACGCAAGAGCCCAGTTATATAATGGTGACATCACTCAACATTAATTATCAGGCAAATGCGATTCCTTCATAGATACGGCTTCGGTGTACAGTCTCCTTCTGCATATTACTTCATTAGAAATGTGCTATACGAACGATTGAGATATTACGCTTATGATGACTTGTGTACGAAATATCCAAATCGTAAGAAACGACAAAGACGCAGGGATGAACAGCTGTTTCGTATAGTAAACTATTTTAAGCCCAAGAAAATACTTGTCTTGGGCGGATGTGACGATTGTACAAAAGAATATATGCATGTCTCGTGTGGTGCACTTATTGAAAGTGCTACGGGTGCTGATTCCGTACAAATTAATGCTATACGATTGGACTCATATGAATTCATTTATGTCACGCCAAATTTCTCTACGCAATGTTTCGATATGATGCTGTCTGAAGGATGGAAACTTAGGGATAAACAAGTTCTCGTCATAGATGATATAAGGAGGAATAACAAACAGTTATGGAGGGCGCTGCTTTCAAAGGTGTATGGTACGCTGGCGTTCGACATGAGATACCGTGGAGTGATATACGTTGATTATAAGCGTCAGCCGGTCATTTATCCGCTTTAGCTGAAGCGCTTATATTGACTATACAGACTTTGGCGTTGATAGCAATACTATGTCGATACGGTCAATGAGTGCGAAAAAGCAATGCTTATGATAAGAATGAGCGAAACTGTCTTGCGTGCAATGAGTAATAATGGAGTGGAAGTAAGTAAATTCCATGTAGAATTCTGCTGACTCTGTTGTAGGTATAAGCGTATTCCCCTATGAATTTTATGTGTATCCCTATCATCATGAAGATTAAAAGCATTATCTTTGCATGTGAGAAATAACAACAAAAAAATATTTGCCTATGAAAAAGATGTTTACATTGATGATGGTGGTTTCCGTTGTGATACTTGCATCGTGCGACGAGGATACAGAAGTGGCATACCAACTCGAAGGCGAGTGGGAAGGAGATATGGGTATGTGCTATGCATATGAGGATTATGCCAGGTATGGATCTTATACAACTCAATATAATGCGCAGTACACCAATATAAGATTTTTCCGTAATACAATGACCAGTGGCTATGGTGATCAGGTAGACTTCTATCCGGCAGGTCCGTATGCATGGCGTAGTTTTTCGTTCCGCTGGCAGGTGCGTAATGGCAACGTTTACATTGACTATGATTATGACGATGAGTTGGACTGTGTGATATACGACTATTATATCGACTACTACCATTTTGGAGGCAGGATAGGTGGTACGCGCTTCTCACTCGATAAACTCGATGACTTCAAGTGGTCAGACTATTGGTATATTGATGATGGTTACGGATATGGTTATTATCCATATTCAAAGACTCGTGGCGCAGAGACCGACAGCATAAGCAAAGGTCACATCGTGAAGAGCGGCAGCCGCTATGCTGAGGGTATGAATGCTGAGTAAGGGGACAAAAAAAGATGAGGCTAAAACCTCATCTTTTTTATTCCCATTATATTTAACTTTATTCAGCCACTTCAACTTCACCCTTACGAGTAAGTTTCTCTTTAATACGAGCCTTTTTACCAGTGAGGTTGCGGAGATAATAAAGTTTGGCGCGACGTACTTTACCTACCTTGTTGACTGTTATACTGTCAATGTTAGGTGATTCAAGAGGGAAGATACGCTCAACACCTACTGTTCCTGACATTTTGCGGACAGTAAAACGTTTCTTTGTGCCTTCACCTGAAATCTTGATTACTACACCACGATACATCTGGATACGTTCCTTTGTACCTTCAATAATTTTGTACGCAACTGTAATAGTGTCACCTGCTTTGAACTTAGGGAACTCTTTGCCAGTAGCAAATGCTTCTTCTGCAATTTTAATTAAATCCATTGTCTTCTTTTTTTACGGGTTAACTGATAGTCGCGAAGATGCTAATTTGTTAGCAAATCACAACTGTTCCAACGAAGCATTCTCTTGTAACATATCCACAGACAGCGGCTTCGCTAAAGCGGATGCAAAGGTACGAATTATTTCAACACCGAGAACTTAAAAACGTGATTTTATTTGTAAAAGACATGTTTTTTCTTTAGTATGTCTGTGTTTTTAGCTAACTTTGCAAGCAAAAGAAACTGAAGGATATGTTTTCATTTGAAGTATTACCTCCCTTGAAGGGAACCGGAACAAAAAGCCTGTTCAATACAATTGACACTCTGATGGAGTTTGAACCGGATTTGATCAATATAACTAATCACCGGAGTGAGTATGTATACACTGAGTTGCCAAACGGAACATATATTCGAAGCAGAATTCGCCGTCGTCCTGGAACAATAGCGGTTGCGAGTGCCATTATGCAGAAGTATAATGTTAAGGTTGTCCCTCATGTCGTTTGCTCTGGTTGCACCAAGGAAGACATAGAGTATATGTTGCTTGATTTACAATTCTTGGGAATAAGCGAGGTCTTGGTGCTTAGAGGTGACAAGGCAAAGGATGAGCCTCGGTTCACGCCTGAATTGGGAGGGCCAAGTCATGCAACTGAACTTATTGAGCAAATCAATAAGTTTAATGAAGGCAAATTCCTTGACGGTTCTGATATAAAAGCACCAGGCGATCCTTTTGAGTATGGCGTTGCTTGCTATCCGGAAAAACATGAGGAAGCCCCTAATCCGGAATTCGACCTTCAGGTGCTGAAGACAAAGCAAGACATGGGGGCGAAGTATGCAGTGACACAATTATTTTATGACAACAAGAAATTTTTTGATTTCGTCGACAGAGCGCGTGAAATAGGGGTGACAATACCTATTATCCCAGGTATAAAGCCACTTGCGAAAAAAAGTCAACTTACGGTTGTGCCTAAGACTTTTCATGTTGACATACCAAAGGAACTTGCCGATGCCGCTGAAAAGCTCGCTACGGATGCAGAGGTGGCTCAGGTGGGTATAGAATGGTGTGTAACACAATGTAAGGAATTGCTTGAACATGGTGTTCCACGCATACATTTCTATACGGTTTCCGCTGTAAACAGTATCAAAGAAATAATGAAACGCCTATGACATTCGAGGATGTGATTGGGCAGACTGAGGTGAAGCAGCGGTTGTTGCAAGAGATCGCCGCCAACAAGTTGCCTCATGCCTTGATGTTGGCAGGACCTGAAGGGAATGGGGCTTATGCCTTGGCCTTGGCTGTCGCTGACAAACTGCTCGGCAATACTGTGATGGTGTCGAATTTACAACACCCAGACCTCCATTTGTCGTTCCCTGTATTTAAAAAAGAGTCATCGAAACCTGCCGCATGTGATGTGTTTATAAAGCAATGGCGAAACATGGTGATCGGTAATCCCTATTTTGGCTATAACGAATGGATGGATGCTATAGGCGCGGACAATCAGCAGCTTACTATTTATGTGGATGAAAGTGAAGCGTTGATGCGAAAATTGAGTCTTAAGTCTAATCAGGGAGGATACAAGATATGTATCATTTGGTTACCGGAAAAGATGAACCTGGAATGTGCCAATAAGTTGCTGAAGTTGCTTGAGGAACCGCCATCCTTTACTTTGTTTATACTTGTCAGTGAACATCCCGAACAATTACTCGACACTGTACGAAGCCGTTGTCAAACCATTGAGGTGCCGAAACTTCAGCAATCAGACATAGAGTCGGCATTGATAGGTCAGTATAACATTGAACCTTCGATGGCGCACAGTATTGCACGCACTTCGTATGGTAATATGTCGGTGGCAATAAGGCAGATTACTGACGATTCGGAACATGAACGTTTCCTGGAATTGTTTAAGAGCCTTATGCGCTTGAGCTATGCGCGTAAGGTCCGCGAAATGAAACAATGGAGTGATGAAGTTGCCGGAATGGGACGTGAACGTCAGAAACGGTTCCTTAATTATTGTCAGCGAATGATACGTGAGAATTTTATGTATAATTTCCACAACCCGGATCTTAATTATATGAGCAACGATGAGGCTGAGTTTGCGGTCAAGTTCTCTCCGTTCATTAACGAGAAGAATGTTATTGGTATCATGGAGCAGTTGCAAAATTGTTTCAGGGATATAAGTCAAAACGGCAATGCAAAGTTTATATTCTTCGACTTTGCATTGAGAATGATAATACTGATAAAAAACCGTTAGTGGTAATGGCGTGCGTTATGATGTGTGTATGAGCAGCATATCTCTTATAATGCAAAGAAAGAGACGTTCTCACGAACGCCCCTTTCCGCCCCAATAAGTATTAATTTTTATAAGGTAAAAAGATTGTTTTTAGGATAATGCAAAGATAGGGTATTTTTATCATATAGCGATGCTCAATTTATATGTTTGACAACATGTGTTTTCGCACACACTATAAAATACCTCATTTATCTATCCCATTATTCTATTACAACTGTAGTCCAATTGTGTATGTCTGGTTCTGTGCCGTACTGTATTCCTTTCAATTTATTGTACAGTGCTGTGCATACCGGACCTGGTTTGCCGTCCTTCGAGAAAACGAACGACTGTTTTGTGTCGAGGTCGTCGATTTTTTCGATAGGTGATATTACTGCGGCAGTTCCGCATGCTCCTGCTTCTTCGAACGTTGCAAGTTCCTCCTCTGGTATTTGTCTGCGCTCCACTTTCATTCCCATGTCCTCAGCTAATTGCATGAGGCTCTTGTTGGTTATCGAAGGCAGAATACTTGTGGATTTTGGAGTAACATATGTGTTGTTCTTAATTCCGAAGAAGTTTGCCGCACCACATTCGTCCATATATTTCTTTTCCTTCGCATCGAGGTAGAATTCACAGCTGTAACCAAGGTCGTGTGCAATTTTGTTTGCCTTCAAGCTTGCCGCATAGTTTCCGCCTACCTTATATATACCGGTTCCCAATGGCGCAGAACGATCGTATTCACGTATGATAACATAAGGATTTGTAGAGAATCCTCCTTTGAAGTATGGGCCAACTGGAGTGACAAAAATCAAGAAGAGATATTCGCTTGCCGGATGTACGCCGACTTGTGCGCTTATTCCAATAAGCAGAGGGCGTATATAGAGTGTCGCACCGCTTTCATAAGGAGGAATAAAACGCTCGTTAAGGCGAACCACCTTAGTAACCATCTCCTCAAATTTTTCTGTTGGCAGTTCAGGCATAAGGATGCCTCTGCATGTTGACTGTAAGCGTGCTGCGTTTTCATCCATGCGAAATACTCTTACTTTCCCGTCAGGGCAACGATATGCTTTTAGTCCTTCAAATGCTTCTTGACCGTAGTGCAGGCAAGTTGCGGCCATATGGAGTGGTATTGTTTCTTCGCTGCATACTTCTATCTCACCCCATTTACCATCTCTGTAATAACAACGTACATTGTAATCTGTTTTGTTGTAACCAAAACCTAAGTTTGACCAATCCATAGTATCTTACTGTTTTATGTTTATATGTATTGTCTTTCTTTTGAATTGCAAATATAGTGAATAAATTTTGATCTGTTATCATAATGTCAATCATTTCTTTTTCTCTTTAAATATATTGTCATCGTATCGCTCGTTTTGTAAGGTTGATTGTAATTTAACGTCCGCTTTATGTCCTATGCAATCTGCGGAATACAATTTGATTACTTTATCCACAAATTTCTTTTCCCGCTTGAATGATTGCAAATGCCATTGTTGGGTATTCTTGTGGTGGCCTACACCTTATATATATTATATATACTGTTCTTGATATACCTGTATCATGCACATAAAGGTACACAGGCATTTTAGTGGTTTGATAAATGCTTTATAGGAGGAATGCGTTTATTTACATTTTCATGTTCCTTTCCCCTAACTTGTTATTAGGTTGTTATTGTGTTTTTTGCTTCGATAATCTCAATGAAAATGCAAGCGTTCATATTTGATGATTGGTGCGGCCTTTTGCTTGATCTGAATCAAAACGTCAATAGTTGGCCTTAACATCTTTCATTTGTCTGTTTTTAATCGTAATCCGTAACAAAATACGCCTATGAATAAAAAAGTTTCATTGCTTAATAAATTTTTTTGCAAAAAAAGTTTTAGGTTTAAAGTAATTAACCTATATTTGCAGCGGATAACACAAAATACCGCACGAAGTCAAGGGAGTTTAAACCCATTTGGTAGGTCTGACGGCTGCTTTTTGGTTTAATGGACTCTTCAAGCTTGAAGAACGGATATTATAGGTGTAAAACTTTATTTATTAACACAAAACAAATTTGTATGGCAAAGAAAATTTTAGTTTTAGTCGCTGCTTGTTTTATTATGACTACTGCAGCATTTGCCCAAATCACAGTGTCTGGTCGAGTACTCGACGCTGAGGATGGATCGCCAATTATCGGTGCATCGGTCATTGTGGAGAACAGTAACCCGTTAAAGGGTGCGTCGACTGACGTTGACGGACATTTCACTATCTCCGACGTTCCTTCCAATTTGAAAACCCTTGTCGTCTCATACATAGGTATGAAGACTCAAGAGGTAGCCATAGGTAGGGGGGGCACGATTACTGTACGCCTTGTCTCTGACTCTCATGTTATCAATGATGTCGTTGTGACAGCACTCGGTATCAGCCGTGAGAAAAAATCACTCGGTTACGCACAGCAGGAAATTGGAGCGGAGGAGCTTGTTGCAGCTGCACCGGTAAGCGTGGCTAGCGCATTGACAGGTAAGGCTGCCGGAACACAAATCACAACAATGGGTGGTACGGTAGGTGCAAGTTCTGTAATTTCAATTCGAGGTAACTCCTCATTGTCAGCAGACCAGCAACCATTGATCGTTGTTGATGGCGTACCAATCAACAATCGTTCAAACTATTCTGGTGACACTGCGTATAAGCTTGTGGACTATGGATCCGGATTGAATGATATCAATGTCGAGGATATAGAGAAGATCGATGTCCTAAAAGGTGGAGCTGCCGCCCTTTATGGTATGCGCGCTGCAAATGGTGTGATCCTTATTACTACTAAAAAAGCTGGTAAGAAAGCAGGTACAACCGTCAGTTATGATGGTAGCATCACATTCGACCATGTTGCAAACATCCCTAAGCTGCAAAACAAGTATGGCCAAGGCTACTATGGTGACGAGTATTGGTACAGCGTCTATGGTGACGGCATGACATATCAGGAATATGCACAAAGTGGTGTTGGAGGTTTCAGTTATGTTGATGGTGCAGGTAACGGACTTTGGGACGGTATGGACGAGTCTTGGGGACCACGCCTGGATGCAGGTGTCAACACCGTGCAGTTTGACAGTAACGGTGAGGCCACTCCATGGGTATCACACAAGAATAACGTGAAAGACTTCTTCCGCACTGGTATCACACAAAACCACATGGTATCCATTGCAAGCCGTTCAGAAAACGTAAACATACGTGCGTCAATTTCATATCGTGGACAAAAGGGAACAGTTCCAAATACAGACCAGAAACGTTATGGTGGAACGTTCAATGCAGATGTGAAGCTCAATAAGATGGTATGGATGGACGTTATGGGCAACTATTCGTTCACTAAGAGCGACAACCTTAACGCTCAAGGATATGGAACCAACAACCCTATGGTCTCGTTGCTCGAATGGACCGGCCGCCAGATCAACATGAAGTCGTTGAAGAACAATTGGGATCAGAAGGATGAGTTCGGAAACTATACATATTATAACTGGAACCATAACTTCCATGTCAATCCTTATTTCAACGTAAATGAGAACACCAACTCATATCGTCGTCACCGTTTCTTCGGTAAGGGTTCGCTCTTCTTCCAACCACTTGAATGGTTGAAATTTGAAGGACGTCTCGGAGTTGACACATACAACGCCAAGGATTTCCAACGTGTTTATTACAATGCAGACTATCCTTCAGGATATTTCGAGCAGTCTATCATAGAGAATACGGAGTTCAATGCCGATTTCCTTGCAACAGCTAACAAGACTTTCGACAAGTTCAGCATACTCGGTGTGTTGGGAGCAAACTATCGTGACAACTCTTATTCATGGGATCACCTTGAGGCTGACGGACTTACAGTTCCTGGAATTTACACAATTTCCAATGCGACTTCTCCAGTCCCTAATATGGATCACAGTCACATACGTTCAAGTTCGCTCTATGCGAGTGCATCGTTGGGTTGGGACAATTATCTTTACCTTGATTTGACAGCACGTAACGATTGGTCTTCAACTCTTAAGGATGATTTCTTCTATCCATCAGTAAGTTTCAGTTTCTTGCCACTTACCGCTTTCGGAGTTGACAGCGATGTATTAAACTTCCTTAAAATCCGTGGAGGTTATTCAGAGGTAGGTAGTGCAACCAG
The DNA here is from genome assembly GCA_964452915.1 of uncultured Bacteroidaceae bacterium. Taxonomy (GTDB): domain Bacteria; phylum Bacteroidota; class Bacteroidia; order Bacteroidales; family Bacteroidaceae; genus Colivivens. The sequence goes on from CAYVNW010000030.1 coordinate 15,973, forward strand.
TGCATACCGCAATTCCGCATATTACTATGCACGCGACGCTGCGTTCAATGGAGTTACTCTTATGTATAAGCAGAAGACTGCGCCTAATTTTGATCTTAAACCAGAGCGCGCACGCACTTGGGAAACAGGTTTTGAAGTTAGAATGTTCAACAACCGGCTCCACTTTGATGTCGCTTACTATCATAAGTCGACCAAAGATCAAATACTTTATGTAACTACTCCATATTCATCAGGTTGCACATCTGAGCTGATAAATGCCGGTGAGTTGACAAATAAGGGAATTGAAATCCAATTGTCGGGTGACATTTTGAAGAACAAGGATTTCACGTGGAGCTCTACATTCAACTTCTCCAAGGACTGGTCTAAGGTAAAGAGGCTTGCTGATGATCTTGACTATTATGACATGGGTTGGACTTGGGATGTTTCAACTGTTGCGAAAGCCGGTGATGCGTGGGGTGACCTTATGGGTTCGGCATACGCACGTACTGAAGATGGTTCAATCATACTTGATGCCTATGGCAACCCTACAGAACTTAGTGGGCAGGTTATAGGTAATGTCGTTCCTGATGCTTTGCTCTCTTGGCGCCATGATTTCAAATACAAGAACTGGAGTGCAGGCTTCATGCTCGATATGCGTCTTGGTGGTGATATCTGGTCACAAACTATGAGTCATGCTTATGCGGCAGGAACATCGAAAGTGACAACGGAGAATGGATTGCGTGAGCGTGCCCTTATCCCAGGAGTGGACATGATGAAGAATCATCACTATGTACTCGATAATGGTGACGGAACATATACAGACTATGCCGCCGCAGTAGCCAGCGGACTTGCTTCGAAAGTAAGTGCACAAGACTGGTTTGAGTGGATGTATACAGCGAACGAAGTATATGTGTTTGACGGCTCATTCCTTAAGTGGCGTGAATTCTATCTCACATACACATTCCCTAAGAAACTGCTCAAGAAGACCAAATATATAAATGGCGCAAGCATTTCGTTTGTTGCCAACAACATAGCATTGCTTTGGGTCGACAGTTCGAACAAGATGCGCATTGACCCAGAGTCGGGTGGTGTTACAAGCGACAGCTATGGTATAGGATTAGAGCAGTCTTCAACTCCAAGTAGTCGTAGTTATGGTTTCAAGGTTAACTTGACATTCTAATGAGGGACTGAAGCTATAGAGCGTTTAATTAATAATTAAAAGAGTTTAAACAATGAAGATAAAATCATATATATCAATTGCTGCCATTGCGGCTTTTGCATTGGGATTTAATAATAGCTGTACTAAGGATTTCGATGATACTAATACAGATCCGGACGCAATTCCTACTGCACCGGTTACAAATATCCTTGGTTATTCCATCTGGTCCATAGCAGATGAATGGGGCGACGAGAAGTTGAGACTTGCTGATTGGAGTGGTTACCTTGTAGCGTCATACGAGAACGAGACATTCCAATATCTGCCTACCGACAACGAATTTGGTAACAAATGGTACGTGACTTACACTATAATACCTGAGTTGCAGGATATTATTAACCGTACAGATCCGGAAGAATTCAAGAACATGCAGAATGTTGCAAAACTGCTTCAACAGTTCTTAATGTTCCTCACGGTCGACTGCTTTGGTGACATTCCTTACACGGAGGCTTGTCAGGGACTGTCAACCGGTAATATCAAACCTGTTTATGATAAGGACGAGGCAGTGTATGATAGCATCGCAGCCAAACTGAAGGACATAGCCGATTCATGGGCTGAAGGTTTAGGTAGCGATGGTCTCGGAGCAGGTGACCTTATCTATGGTGGCAATGTTGAGAGTTGGCAGCGTTTCTGCAACTCACTTCGCCTGCGTCTCGCTATGCGTGTGTCTAACATGGACAGCAAGGTTGCCGCAAGCCGTGCCACATTCAATGAGATACTTTCTAATCCTTCACAGTATCCTATAATTGAAGAGAGTTCGCAGAACTTCTATTTCAATTGGACAGGAACGTCTTCATATCGTGAAAAATGGTATGACAGCTATCTTGAACGTCCGAATGACTTCTACATGTCACAGATACTTGTCGACCGTCTGAAGGATCAGAACGACCCACGTTTGTCTGTTATCTGTCGCCCAGCTGCAAATACAGGTGAATATTGTGGAGTACTTCATGGAGCTAATGCTCAATATAATGGTGAGCCTAAGGACAACTACTCTCTTCCTGGTCCGCTCTATATGGCAATTAATGAGACTGAGAACTCTTCAAACCATGGTTTCTCGCCATTCTTTCGTGCCGCTGAGACGTGGTTTCTCGTTGCTGAGGCTGCCCTTAAGGGTTGGAATACCGGTTCTTATTCAGCACAGACAGCGTACGAGAATGGTGTCAAATGCTCAATGACCGATAATGGCGTAAGTGATGCTGATGCGGCAACTTATCTTGCCGGTTCCGGCGCATACGCAGGTACGCTTGCACAAGTCTATCTCGAAGAATGGGTGGCTCTCTACAAGCAAGGTCAGGAAGCATGGTGCTTGTACCGTCGTACAGGTTATCCTACACAAATGTTCGATGAAGTGACTTACTCAGACGGCAAAACCGCTCCTCAGTATCCAGGTGAGCACAGCGCATGGGGATATGGTGCCACAGCACGTCACAACGATCTCCCATTCCGTTTCCCTTATCCTAACAATGAGGTGCTTTACAACAACGACAACTTATCCGTAGCTATGGAAGGGATAGCTGACTATATCTATGGCAAACGTCTTTGCTGGGCTTTGGACAACGGACGTTGGTAATCACGACTAATCTTGTGTATAATATATTTGAGGTCTGTGCGCCAAGTGGTGTGCAGACCTTTTCTTATGATAAAACAGTCTTATGCCAGCTTCCAAATGTTAATGTAATGTTAAAGTACAGATAAAGCCATTGTGTATTAATAAAACTGTTGTACTTTTGCAGTGTCTTAGTAAGGTGGTACACTAATAATCGCTATAAGTATAAACAAACAAATAAATATAAAACTCACATGTTAGAAGTAAAGGACATTACATTCGGTTACAAGAAAGGAGTGAACGTGTTGGATCACTTCTCGCTTGAAATCAGCGAAGGAGGCATATATGGTCTTCTTGGCAAGAACGGTACAGGCAAAAGTACGTTGCTTTATCTTATTATGGGACTTTTGCGCCCACAGTCTGGAGTAATTGAATACAACGGAGAGAATACAAGTCTGCGCAAGCCTGGCTTGCTGGAAGACATGTTTATCGTGCCTGAAGAGTACAATCTCCCTGCCATTCCATTGTCAAAGTATATAGAGTCGGTAAAGCCATTCTACCCTCGTTTCGATGAGGAATTACTCTATAGGTCGCTCAATGCTTTCGAGATGCCGGAGACTATTAACTTGGGAGCACTCAGTATGGGACAGAAGAAGAAGGTGTATATGAGTATAGCACTTGCGGCAAGAACCCATCTGTTGCTTATGGACGAGCCGACCAACGGACTTGACATCCCATCGAAGAGCCAGTTCCGCAAGATTGTGGCAGGCAGCATCGATGAGGATCAAACTGTAATAATCTCTACCCACCAGGTACGTGATGTAGAGTTGCTACTCGATCATGTAACAATGATTGAGCGCAACAAGGTATTGCTCCATACCAAGACGGATGAGCTGTTCAAAGAAGATGAGGTTATAAACCTTGAGGATGTATTCAACAAATTATTAGAAGAAGAAAAGAAAGGACTATAGACTATGAATAATTTTGATAAGGCACGTTTCTGCAAATATGCCAATTGGGATCTGACCATTAACTGGAAATTCTATCGCAATTTTGCACTTGTGATTTCTCTCACTCTGCTTGGCACCACCATCTGCTCATTCTTTTTGCGTTGGGCTTGTACGAAGTTGCTTGATTCACCTATGTCGGACTTGGGACTTACAGGCTTTGTCCTTTTTTTCATATTGTCAATTGCGTTGTTAGTCACTGGTGGATGTGTTTTTCACCCTTTGCGCAACAAGCAGGGGAGAATCACCCATCTTACCATCCCTGCCACGTCACTTGAAAAGTATGTCTGGCATATATTAGTATGCTTCTTTGGTACAATCGTTCTCGGTGTTGCCAGTGTGGCTATTAGTGACGGCTTGAACGCATTGCTGACATGGTGGGTTATGGGAGGCAAGGAGGTACATTCCCTTTTTGTCGCCACGTTCACTCCTTCAGATTGGCTTGGCATGCACGATGTGATAACGTATAGCAACATGTCGGGTGATTATTCAAATATTGGCATGTCGCCCGATCCTTGGGTCACAGATTATGCTAACTCTCTTGTTTGTGCGTTGTATGCGGGCATATTCCTTAAGACAAGCATCTACACGTTTGGTAACTCATTGATGTATAAGTACAATATCCCTGTAACTTACATAGTGTTGCAACTTATCGGATTCGTGTGCTTCGCCCTCTTCATGATCGGAACTATTGTATTAGGCAATTATGTCGATGGTATCAGTCAAGAGACATGGAACACCTTCATTAAGTCATGGCCTGTATTGACTTACGTCGGTGCGGTAATCAGCATAATACTTGGTGTACTGTTTTATTTCTGGGCATACAAACGCTACACAAAGGCACAGTTGATTGCCATATTGAATAAATAAAGTGGGGTGCATATGATTTTTAATGGGAAAAAAGCTATATATTTGCAGATTGCCGATATGATATGCGACAACATATTGCTGGGCAAGAACGCAGAGGACGAACGCATACCGTCAGTACGCGAGACTGCGGCTGACGTGGAAGTAAACAGCAACACTGTCATGCGTTCATACGATTGGTTGCAAAACCAACAGATAATATACACAAAGCGAGGACTTGGCTATTTTGTGAGTCCCGATGCCAAGAGCAACATAATGAAAACACGTCATGAGGAATTTGTCGATGAATCGGTGCCTGAACTGGTGAAGACAATGAAGACTCTCGGCATAACTATAGATGAACTAACTAAACTTGTACAGAATGAATATGAAAAGTAAGGTATTGACTGCGGTGGTAGCTGTGCTTGCCACAATGGTACTTGCATCGTGTGAGTATAATGTAAGTGTGCGGACCAAGGATTTCCGTGACTCCGAAAAGTGGGGTAAGGTAGTGAAACGAGACCTGCAGTTGGAAGAGTTCTCCGCTATTGAGTCTTGGGCAAGTGTGGATATCGAGTTTTTTCAAAGTGACACCTTCCGTGTACAGATTGAAGGTAATGAGAAAGCTATCAAATCGTATAAGTTTGACGTAGTGAATGACACAACGGATGGTGAGCCGTCAGCAAAACTTGTCGCTACATGGGACAAGGACTTGTATTCCAATGATGTGCCTACTGTCAGACTTCATGTCTATGCACCTACAATCAATGCAATAGATGTTGAGGGTTCGGGCGATGTTGACTTGAGAGATTCCATAGATGTTGACCAACTTAATATTGTAATCAACGGTTCGGGCGATGTGGATGTACGTACGTTGGATTGTAATGAACTTAATATAGCAATCAACGGCTCCGGTGATGTAAGTATTCGTAAGTTGTTTGCCGTTATTTTGACTACCGATATTGAAGGATCAGGTGATGCCTATATACGTAAGGCATTCCTGGATGAAGATGCGGATTTAGAAACCAATGGTTCAGGCGACATCGAAGGTATGATCTGTGCAAAAACGATAGATGCTTCATCTGTAGGTTCCGGTGATATAGACCTTGAGGTGTACTGCGATGAAATAACCGTTATCTCCGAAGGTTCGGGCGACGTGGAAATAGAAGGCGAGGCAGAGGTACTGAAAAAATCAAGACAGGCTCTTGGTACAACAACAACGAAAAAGTTAAGGGCTAAGTCCATGGAATATATTAAATAGGCAGCTTTAAAACGGATAGATGATGTTTTTATATGATGAATTGGATGCTCGTATAAAGAATTTTTATATGAGATTGGCTATCATTGTGCCTTTACTGTTTTTGTCAACTCAGTTGCATGCGCAGGAGGAATTGCTTGAACAATTCGGAATTGAGGAGGTTACCCCTGAAATGAAAGCGATGATAGCTGCGTTCGTTAAGCACCGTTTCGAAATAAAGGGATGTGTAAAAGGCTCGGACGACTATGAGCCGGTCCCGTACCCTTTGCAGAATGCTAATGTCATGGTAACTTGTGTAGCCGACACGACACAATTCGGTGGTGCCGCTTCGGATGAGACTGGTAAATTCAAAGCATACGTATTCGCCCGCAACAAATTGAAAGACTTAAGCGTGCGCGTAAAAATATCGTATGTCGGTATGGACCCTTACGAGAAAGTGCTGACCGGAGTACCAGGAAAAGATAAAATAGGAGATAAGATTGTCATCGACCTCGACACCATTGTACTTAAGAGTCTGCCTGTGACACTTGCTGAGGCTACCGTCATAGGCGAATTGCAGAAGATGTACCAGCATGGCGATACGACGATCTTTAATGCCGGTGCATACGAGATGCCGTCGAGCAGTGTGCTGCTCGACCTCGTGCGCCGTCTGCCTGGATTGAGATATGAAGGGGGCAAACTTACTTATTTGGGTGAATCGATTGAAGAGATCCGCTTGAATGGCGACAGCTTTTTCAAGCATGATATCAGTGTGGCGTTACAGAATATGCCGCACGACAAGATAAAGAGCCTCAAAGTATATGATGTACCGGACGACACGCTCGATGTGAATAGCGATGAACATCTTGTGATGGATATGCAGACGAAGATGGCTGTCGACAACTTGGAATTCGCTAATGCTTCGGCTGGCATCACTGAAACTCTGAAAAATTTTATTCTCATGGCTGACGGACATACGTATGTGAAGAATGGGGCGCAAATAGGGCTCAACTTGATGATCCGTGACCTGCCTGATGGTAATACCCCTGTCAGAAGGAGCGTGACTACTAATGTAGATGCATCGTACGAACAGAAATTCGGCAACACAACCGTCGATGCTTCGCTGTCGCATGGATACACACGCACAGATAATGAGACGGAGACTTTCTCACAAATCTATATGCCTACATATACACAACTATATGCCTACATATACACAAAAGACAACTGC
>CAYVNW010000030.1:23137-37525 GCA_964452915.1 uncultured Bacteroidaceae bacterium
CTATATGCCTACATATACACAACTATATGCCTACATATACACAAAAGACAACTGCTAACAGTTTCAGCAGCAATAAACAACATAATTATAACGGCAACTTCTCATTCGATGGATTGATTAAAGAACGTACCCGGTGGAGAATGAACCTGACACTGAGTGCGTCGGACTCAAAAAACTTGTCTCGCTACAACAACATGATTGCAGACGAGACAGGCGATACAATAAGTACCACTCAACAGAGTAGTATACAGACAGGCAACAGCCAAAGTGCGCAATGGAGTGGCATCATCACGCATAAGTTGGGCGAGAAGAAGAAGGATGAAATCGGACTGAGTGCCTCGCTCGGCTATACAAATAATGAGTCGAAGACCACCAGCCTTACTATTTCTGATTTCAGGCAATTGGGAACAGAACAACTTACCAACCATCTGATAGATAGTCCTACTAAAAACTACGCTGCAAGCTCGTCGGTCTACTACAATCATAATTTTGGCAAGAAGAACAACATACAAATTGCTTACGATTTTGATTATAACAGGGACAAGAACAATGAACGGTATTATGATATAACCCCTGACGTTAGTAACATACTTGTTGACAGCCTGAGCTACAGGAAGCGCAACCGTACGCTTGCTCATGGACCGAGAGCTTCATTGTTAATTGATAACAACACACTTAACTTGAAGATGTCGATGCATGTGCGTCCTACTCGTCTGGTTATCGATGACCGCCAATATGGGGAGGACAATAACCGATATACATACAACACTACTATATATTCCCCTTCAACACAATTGAAATTCAAGTTGCAAGGTGGTGAAAGCAGTATCACATTAAAGTATGACGGACAAAATCAGTTACCTTCAGTTACTTCGTTGAGTGCAGTAACCGATTATTCTGACCCTATGAACGTGTACACCGGTAACAGTAACTTAAAAGAAGCATTCACCCATAATGCCGGACTTGAATTTAAATTCAAGTCGTTGTTGCGTGCCACATTCGACTATGGCTGTACAGAGAACCAAGTTACGATGCTTACCACCCTCGATCCTCTGACGGGTGCACGCCGTACACGCCCTGAAAATATTAATGGCAATTGGAATCTTCGCTCTTATCTGTTTCTTACAAAGCAAATAGGACAGGTTTCACTCAATGCGGTAGCCTTGCACCAGTTTACCAACAGTGTGTCGTTTGTGCAGTCAACATCCGACCAAGAGCAGAGCAAAACAACCACTAAATACAATAACTGGAATTTTGTTTTAATAAGTGGATACACAAATGCCAATTGGATTGCAGCTCTGACGGCGTTGTACAATATAGACAATCACAAGAACAAGTACATGAATGAGTCATCGAACGGGCAGTCGGTTAATGCGAATCTCGAACTTATGTATACTACAACATCCGGCAAACTGACGTTGGGAACCAAATTTATTTTCCGCAAGACATTCGGTTATGAACTTGCTTCGGCAAACGATAATCATTATATCTGGAGCGCATCGGCCGAGTACAAGTTCCTGAAGAGCAAGCGTGCATCGTTAAAGCTTGATTGGAATGATATACTGAAATCGATAGATGGCTTCGAGGCTTCCGTATCTGATACACAATGGAACGAGACGCGTACGATAGGAAAGACCTCTTACCTGTTGCTAACCTTCAGCTACCGCCTGTCCTTGTTCAATTGATATTGATAAACTCTAATATAATAAATTTAAAGAAAACTATGAGAAAGATTAGAAATGTACTGCTTCTATTGGTGATGTCCATGTGCACAAATACATTTGCACAAGAGGCAGACGGGGTATTTTTCAAAGTTGAAGGTAACGGACTTAAACAGCCTTCGTACCTTCTTGGTACCGTGCATCTGATTCATGGTGACTACATCCATAAAATTGCGGGATTTGATTCCCTGCTTAACGATATCAAATGCTTGGCTACTGAATTAAAAATGGAGTACATACTTCATCCTGAAACTGTAAATACCACACCCAATCTTGCCCTTACACATGAGGATAGTGTGAAGGCGTCCACGCTTATTCCACTTGTATTAGCTGAATATGCCGATACCACTCAGGGTGATGTGTATGAGCGCTATCTGAGTAAGGAACAACTCGATTCGTTGGACACTGCAATGCAGTTTCTCAATCTCGACGCTATTATTAAAATGCTGCCACAAGCACAAGGACTGCAGGGAGAGAACTTCTATCGCCGAATCGACCCATTCTCAATGGCCCAGCTCGGACCGACTCTGCTTACAGTGAAGCAGATGCAGAATGCCATAATGAGTGGCTACTCTCAGAATTATGAGATGATGGATCATGCGATCATGCTGACAGTTAACGCAAGAAACGAAAACTACAGAAAGTCACATCCCGACACTGATGCTGTATTTTGTGTGGGACTCGACAGCACATATGCTTATCGTGCTTACCAGGAAAGCAAGTCTGCTAATGTCAAAGAACTCCTTGACGGACTGACAACAAAGAAAATGGTTGACTTCATCTATACAAAGTTCATGAGTTTATACAAGACAGGTCAGGCACTCGACCAGGCAGAGACTCTCTACAGAGAAGGTAAGGGCAATGCAATTATCAAGCTGGTTACAGCTGCGGAACCGGAGTCGTATAGTGACAAGGCACTTGTAGATGGACGTAATCAGTATTGGATGACTCAAATTCCTGCTCTCATGCAGAAAGGGGAGACATTGGTGGCTGTAGGACTTGCTCACTTATTGAAAACACCGGCAAGTGAAGGCATAGTATCCATGCTGCGTAAGCAAGGGTATAAAGTAACGCCCATTCATCCTTAATGAACATTAATAACAGAAACTATCAACCCCGTCTCAATCAGTGCAGTTCACTGCGAGACGGGGTTTATTATTGTCATCAGATTTTGATTTTCTTTCCGCCATGTATGTAGATCCCTTTCTCGGGATTGTCTACTCGCATGCCGAGTAGGTTATAATAAGCATCGTCATTATGTTTGGCTGACGCTTGCGTGCTGTTGATAGCTGAGGATTGCGATCCGAAGACAACACTGACATTGCCCGAACCAACTGCTTCTGCCAGGCCTTCAACATCATCAATATGTCCTATTCTCGTGTATCTGTACGATGTGTTGAATGTCTTGTAGAACAATACAATGCAGTTGCTGCCATACAACATGATGTCGCCTGTATTAATAGTTTCCGGGTTACTTGCGTCGGTTGGCAGGTTGCTGTCAAGATAATTGTATTTTTCATTTCCGTTGAGTTCTGTCATGTTAAGAGTCATTGGTAAAAGTGCGGTGAATGCTTCTGCTGTCTCGTTTTCCGCAAGCGTGGCAGTGAAAGTCTTACCGTTGATGGTAACTGTGACTTTGTTTGCGTTTGAGTTGTGGCTTGAATTGTCTGTGTGTGCTTTCATAAAGCTTTCCATAAATTTTTTTGTCACCATGCAGAGTCCATAAGTCCTCAGTCGTGAATTCATATGTCGTTGTATCATTGTCGTCAGTTTTGTCGGTATCCTCATTATTGGCTGAGCACGACGGCAACATTGTCAACAGCATTGCTAATTGCATGATTATTTTCTTCATAATACCTTTGTTTTTTGATTACGGTGCAAAGGTAGGCATGTTCAGCAAAAGGTGTGTTATACGAATAAACTGAAAATATACCAATTTTGAAGATTTACTTGCTGTTTATCAAAATTGTATCGTCTTCGTCTACAATCAACTTAATTGTGCCTCTAAGCTTATTAGGTTCTGGCAGTAAGCTGATTAGGTTATGGGCATAACCTAATGAAGTTATCGGCCAAATTAAGTCAATGTGACAACACGTTTCATTGTGATGACGCTTTATACCCACTGTCATCACAACCGATTGAAAAAGGATAGAGAATTCATATTGCAATAACAGAAAAGAGCGCACTCCGGAGTGTCCCTGAGTGTGCTCTTTGGTATGCCCATGATAGGTAGCGGCACGTTTTACGAGCCAATCCAAATAGGGCTATAAAAAAATTAGACTATTCCTTGTGCCATCATAGCTTTTGCTACTTTCATGAAACCTGCTACATTAGCTCCCTTGACGTAGTTCACGTAGCCGTCAGCCTCTGTGCCGTATTTCACGCAGTTGCGGTGAATGTCTTCCATAATGGTATGTAACCTATGGTCCACCTCTTCTGCAGTCCAGGACAGGCGTTCTGAATTCTGGCTCATTTCCAAACCTGATACTGATACACCGCCTGCATTAGCTGCTTTTCCTGGAGCATAGAGTATCTTTGCCTCCTGGAATACCTTTATAGCACCTGGGGTTGAAGGCATGTTGGCTCCTTCAGAAACAGCAATTACACCATTTGCTACCAATGCTTTTGCTTGTTCTTCATTGATTTCGTTTTGTGTAGCTGAAGGCAATGCAATGTCGCCCTTCTCATGCCATGGCTTTTCTCCTGCTACGTATTTGCAACCGTATTTGTCTGCATATTCTTTGATACGTCCGCGATATACTTGTTTGAGTTCGAAGATGTAGTCAAGTTTCTCACGGTCAATTCCGTCAGGATCATAGATATAACCATCAGAATCAGACATGGTGACAACTTTGCCGCCCAACTGCAGTACCTTCTCGGCTGTGTATTGAGCCACATTTCCTGAACCAGAGATGAGAACTGACTTGCCTTTAAGATCCATGCCTTTTGTCTTAAGCATCTCCATAAGGAAGTAAACATTACCATATCCGGTAGCTTCAGGACGTATGAGTGAACCTCCGTATTCACGTCCTTTGCCGGTAAATGTGCCGCTGAACTCACGTGTAAGTTTTTTGTACATACCAAACATGTAACCTACCTCACGTCCGCCGACTCCTATGTCGCCTGCAGGAACATCGATGTCAGGACCTATATGACGGGCCAGCTCAAGCATGAATGCCTGGCAGAAACGCATTACTTCTGCATTACTTTTTCCACGTGGTGAGAAGTCTGAACCTCCTTTGCCTCCACCCATTGGCAAGGTTGTGAGTGAGTTTTTGAAAGTCTGCTCGAACGCAAGGAACTTTAAAATGCTAAGATTCACACTTTGGTGGAAACGAATACCTCCTTTGTACGGGCCTATGGCGTTGTTGTGCTGTACTCTGTAGCCCATGTTTGTCTGTATGTTTCCTTTGTCATCCATCCAGTTGACGCGGAACTGATACACTCTGTCTGGAATGCAGAGACGTTCTATGAGGTTTACTTTATCAAATTCGGGGTGCTTGTTATACTCTTCTTCAATTGTACTTAGTACCTCTTCTACTGCCTGATGATATTCAGGCTCACTAGGAAACCTCATCTTCAGGTTTTCCAATACTTTCTTAGAATCCATAAATTGTATGTTTACAGTGGTTGATTATTCACCTTAAGTCTATATACACATTAACTGATAAGTCGTTTTTATCTTGTGTATGTGTTGTTTTCTTGTTTGACGCTGCAAAGGTACATATAATCTATGAAAGCGCAAACAATAATTGACAAAAAAATACAATACAAATAAAAAATGGATATGAAACGTAAGTTTATGCAACGAATGAATGTGAAAACGAAAGGTTTCCCGACTTTATTTGGGCAGTCTGCAATTGAGCGTATATGTTCGGTGGCGCACTATATAATAATAGGTGTACCAGGTGACGGAAATGAAGGAAAGTGTCTGCTGAATTTGGTTATTTGTTTTCTTTGAGCTATCTTTGCATAAATGATTACTCAATCGCAAGACATAAAGTATTTGCAGGGAGTTGGTCCTGCAAGGGCAAGTCTGCTCGAAAAGGAATTGGGGATAAAGACCGTAGGCGATCTGTTGACATACTATCCGTATAAGTATGTTGACAAGACTCGTATATACCATATTAATGAAATTGACGGCAATATGCCATATGTGCAGTTGAAGGGGAGAATTCTTTCTGCGGATACAGTAGGCGAGGGTCGCGGAAGGCGGCTTGTGGCGCGTTTTACTGATGGCACGGGCGTGATAGAGTTAGTTTGGTTTCAAGGACTGAAGTATGCTTTGAAGGATTATGATTACAGGGTACCGTATATTGTGTTTGGCAAACCTGCAGTATATGGCGGACGTATCAACATAGCGCACCCTGAAATGGAAATGGCAATTGATGGTGATGGTGCGAGTGAGGGATCAGCTGTAAACCGTTTCGTACCAAGTTACAATACTACTGAACGGATGAAGCGGTCTGGGCTCAATTCGGGAGCAATGTGTAAGCTGACCAAGAAAATGTTTGAGCTATTTGCCCGCCCATTTCCGGAGACTCTCAATCCCTACCTCATTGAACATTTTCATTTGATCTCGTATGATGAGGCTATACGCAACATACACTTTCCACAGTCTGCCGACTTGTTGCGCAGAGCCAGAACACGTCTTAAGTTTGAGGAATTGTTTTATGTGCAACTCAATATCCTTCGGTATGCTCGCGACCGTATGCGCCATTATCGTGGCATAGTGTTTTCACGGATTGGTGAGAACTTCAATACATTTTACAACGAACACCTTCCGTTCGAACTCACTGGTGCCCAAAAACGGGTTTTGAAGGAAATAAGGAAGGATGTTGGTTCCGGAAAGCAGATGAACAGGTTGCTGCAAGGCGATGTTGGGTCTGGAAAAACTCTTGTAGCCCTTATGAGTGCTTTGATGGCTATCGACAATAAATGCCAGGTTTGTATAATGGCTCCTACCGAAATCCTTGCAGAGCAGCATTTACAGACCATACGTGAGTTTCTTGGTGATATGCCGATACGGGTAGAGCTGCTTACGGGCAACGTTAAAGGGAAGAAACGTGAAGTTATATTGAACGATCTGAAGACTGGTGAAATCAATATTCTAATCGGTACACACGCTGTTATAGAGGATAATGTGATTTTCTACCGTTTGGGACTTGCTGTGATTGATGAGCAGCACCGTTTTGGAGTGGCACAACGGGCTAAGATGTGGCAGAAGAATGCTGTGCCGCCTCATATATTAGTTATGACAGCGACACCAATCCCGCGTACACTTGCAATGACTTTGTATGGCGACTTGGATGTCAGTGTGATAGATGAGTTGCCACCAGGGAGAAAACCGGTGTATACTGTGCATGTTTTTGATAAACACCGTGGCAGCATGTATGCCAAGTTGAAACAGGAAATCCAAAAAGGACATCAAGTGTATATTGTTTATCCTCTTATCAAGGAGAGTGAGAAGATGGACTTGAAGAACCTTGAAGAAGGATATGAGCAAATTTGTAAAGAGTTTCCTGAATATCAGGTCGGGCAGGTACATGGCAAGATGAAGCCCGCCGAGAAGGATGCGGAGATGCAGAAATTCGTAAGTGGCAAGACCCAGATTCTTGTTGCGACTACTGTAATTGAGGTTGGTGTGAACGTTCCGAATGCCAGTGTTATGGTAATAGAGAATGCCGAGCGGTTTGGCCTTAGTCAGCTTCACCAGCTTAGAGGACGAGTGGGGCGCGGTGCTGAACAATCGTTTTGTTTACTTGTAACAAAATATGAATTGAGTTCTGACACCCGTAAGCGTATACAGATAATGGTCGATTCGAATGATGGCTTCGAGATTGCTGAACAAGATTTGAAACTACGTGGTCCGGGTGACCTTGAAGGTACGCAACAAAGTGGAATGGCGTTTGATTTGAAGATTGCCAATGTGGCAAGCGACGGACAGATTCTTCAATTAGCCCGCGATGCAGCGACTTTCATCCTTGATAACGATCCTGATGAACATGATCCGCAGAACGAAGTTCTGTGGCGCAGGCTGTCTGAATTAAGGAAGACTAATATCAATTGGGGTGCAATCAGTTAGCTCGCCCGTATCAATTGATCCTCATATCTGCTTTTGTCGTGATTTTAATGTTTTCACGGTTACCTTCTACTAATGTCACTTTATGACCAGTGGCCTCAACCACTGATGCATCGTCTGTAAAACTTGTCACATATCCTTGTTGGTAAGCCAAACGCAGAAGGTCTGTTTGAAATACTTGTGGCGTTTGTACTAATTTGTACTCTGACCGTGGTACTGTGTAACTGCCGTCATCGGTCAGTTTACGTAGTGTTTCAAAGACGTCGGTGACCGGTATAGCAGCGCCATCCTTTTCTGCTGCTTTATAACAGCGGCCGATAACTTCGATTGACACAAACGGGCGTACGCCATCATGTACTCCTGTAAGGATGCAGTCTTTTTTTACTTTTGCAAGCCCGTTCTTTACCGAATGGAAGCGTTCTTGTCCACCTTCCGCTACTGTGATGTTTATGTGAAAGTCATATTTCCTGCAGAGATCGTTCCAATAGGCAATCCAATCATGATTGAGCACAACAATAATCTGCATTGTTGGGTCGTACTCATAAAAACGTTCGATGGTTTGCATAAGAATCGGCTTTCCTCCCAACTCTAAAAATTGTTTGGGAATATCTCCGCCCATTCTTAGTCCTTTACCGCTGGCGACAATGATGACAGCCTTGTCCATGTGTGTAGTATTCCCGCAACCTTAGTATGGCCAAACCATGTTCTCCTTGACTTGCTTTACTGTCGCCTTGCCCAGCAGGTATTCAACTATCGCATAGCCAAAGTCGAGTGATGCTCCAGGTCCGTGTCCGGTAATAAACTGCCCGTCAACCTCTACAGTCTTGCCTGTTGGGATCGCGCCTGTCAGTTGGCTTTCAAATCCTGGGTAGCATGTAACATTCATGCCTCTGAGTATACCAAGATTTCCATATACAATTGGAGCGGCACAAATAGCTGCAAGAGCCTTTCCCGCCTTGTAGTGCTTCATGATGATGTCTTGCAAAGGTTTGCAATCGCGCAAGTTAGTACTGCCGGGCATGCCACCTGGCATAACAAGCATGTCGGCATCGCTGAAGTCGCATTCCTGCAACTGCTTGTCGGCTTTGATGGTTACTCCGGACGCACTGTCAACCATGTTGTTGCCAGTTATTGATACAGTTGTGATATTGATGTCTGTCCTACGGCAAATAGTAACAGTAGCAATGGCTTCCGTCTCTTGGAAACCTGTTGCAAGGAATAGGTATACTCGTTTCATAGTAAGTAGCTTGTTTGTATTGTACCGAAAGTGGGACTCGAACCCACACAGCCGTTATGGCCAAGGGATTTTAAGTCCCTCGTGTCTACCATTCCACCATTTCGGCAGCCTGTGATTACGGGTGCAAAGATAGTAAATTATTGAGAACTATGCGTGCTGGTTGACAAGTTTTTTTTGTGAAAAGGTATGATTTCGCATTAAACTTGGCTTTAGTGCATTGGTGAGAACAGAATATGGTTGAGTAAAAGGCACTCCCCTATGCCAAATAGAAGAGTGCCCGAAGACATGCTTACTCTGTTATAAACTGGTAGTGATGAATTAATAGTCCGTGTTTTGCGGATCAAAATTTGTCCAACCGTTCAGCCAATTGTCGCCATTTGCAAACGCACCTATATAGCTGACTCTGGCAAACCATGTCCCAAGTCGGCTATTGGAAAATGATGCGGCAGACAGAAGAGGTGAACCTGTGCGTGGCATATATGGCGTACCTACACCGTTTGTGTCTTCAAGTAGCCAGGAGTCTGTTGAATCAAAATACTTGTTACCTGTCTGTGCAAGGAAATACTGACTTGAAAACGACAGGCGTGATTCGTCCGTGGTTTTTGTAGCCCAATCATAGAACACGTCAGCGAAACCTTTGTTTTGGTCGCACCCTACAGCGTCCATGTTTGCCATCCAGATATTCTCCAATGACAGTTTGCCGGCAGTGGCACTTGTCTGTGTGTCGCCTTTCTCTCCGTCGAGTATCAGTCCGACGGGATAGCCTATCGCTACGGAATTAAAGCAGTTCAGACGGCTGGCACGGCGTATTTGCATGGCTGCCTGGAATTTTCCAAGTCCTGAACCGTTGTTAGGGTAGAGACTGCCGCCTGTTATATAGCTTTCTGTATTCTCGAAGTCGGTTGATACAGCCTTAGGACCGATGAATGTCACATTCGAGAACACACATGAAGTATATGGGTTTACTGCCGCTCCATCGGCGCAGTTGTCACTTTCAAATCCGTTCGACAAAGATTTGTCAGCAATCTTAGGATCACGTACAGACAGGCAGAACTGCACATTTCCGCTGAAGCCGTTGTCTGTGTCAAATTCATCATCCCACCCATTGTATGCCACAAGATATTTACAGTTGACTGTACCTCCGAACCATTCGTATGAGTCATCATTTGAATATGATACTTGAATGTGGTCAATTTGAGTACTGCTTCCGACAGAACCAAATGTCAGTCCGTTGATTTCTTTGTCGGTCTCAAATGGATATCCTGCGAACTCAATGCGTACATATCTGAATACACCTGAATTGTCAGCATCGTCGTTGCCTCCGTGCTTAGTCCGTGGTCCGCCTTCAATTTGCTGTGTACCTTGGTTGTTCCTGGCCCTTCCGCAAATGATCACTCCTCCCCAATCGCCTGGCCTGCGGCTTCCTTTTGGTTGGGCACTTGTGAATACAATAGGGTTGTCAGCTGTTCCTTCTGCGTAGAGTTTGCCGCCCGGTTCAACTATAAGGGCTGCTTTTGTCTGTTTGTCCCCTTTGATAACTGTTCCCGGTTCTATTGTCAGCTGTGCTCCTTTTGCTATATACACCCATCCCTTTAGTGTATAAGTGCCCTTTTTGATGTTTTGATTGCCAGTAAACACAAACTCTTGGTCGCCATAGCCTATCACATCGCCAAACAAAATGTTGTCGCACGACCTGAGTCCTCCGTCTGTAGCGAAAGTGTACTTCTCTTCATTGTTTTTGTCGTCATCACTGCATGAGGCAAGTGTCGCCCCTACAATTACGGCAATGATTGCCGCTGTAAAAAACATTTTCCTTTTCATTGTTTTCTATTATTTGTTTAGAATTTATATGAGCCACCAATCTGAATGGTGCATCCAGGACGATTGCTCTTTGTCGTTTCTTTTATTATATGTGTAGATCCGTCGGCGAATGTCACATGGTCAATCTGATTGTAGTTGACTCTCTCTGCAAGCATGTCGCGAACTGCCAGTTTGAAGACCCAGTGACTGCCGAGTTGTTTGCTTAATGACAGGTCGACTATGTTGCGCTGCATCTCATACGAATCTGGTATGTTTGTGGTTCCTTCTCCCGTTGTACTGCCCATGCTTCTCCCGACTTCGACTATTCGTTTTCCTATACGGTTATACAACACTGCTGCCTGCCAGCCACTTGTGACCGACCAGTATAGTCCTGTATTAATTATATAAGGTGACTGTCCTTGCATTTGTCGGTTATGATGCTGGCTGCCATCCTCGAATTTCACCCTGCTATGTATTAGTGCCCCGTTGAATGTCCATACAAAGTCAGGCAATCCGATACGGTCTAATTTCAACCTTGCGTCGAGTTCTACTCCGTAGCTGTACGCAGATTTTGCGTTTTCATAACTGTAAACCAAGTCTGTTCCTCCGGCAACTGTGTATGTCCATTCGATAGGTTTGTCAAAATGTTTTACAAAAGCCCCGACTACAAGTTGCTCTCCAGCCGATGGGTAGAGCTCATAGCGTATTTCGGCATTTTGAATATAGCAGGTCTTAAGCTCTGTATTTCCTTGTACGTCGCTTGCAAGATCAAAGTCATAAAATACTGAGCTCGAAAGTTCTCGGAATTCAGGCCGGTTGCAACTTCTGCCGTAAGCGGCGCGGATCTGCTGAAGCTCATTGATGGTGTACTTTATGTTGACAGATGGAAAAAAATCATTGTAGTGATATTTCATCGACATTTCACTTTTTTCATAATCGCGCGTATTGTTTATGAGTTCAATAGTATTGTGTTCGAAGCGCACACCACCGTGAAATTCAAACCTCCGTATGGGCAGTGTAAGTGTGAGGTAGCCAGAGCCGATAGTGTTATTGCCTTTATAATTGTTTCTCATCTTAACTTCCTCGAGCAAATGCAGACCGTCGATACCATAGTTCGACTCGTCCATCAGCTGTTCAACAGGCAGTGTGCGGAATCCTGTGGGCAGATTGTTCGATTCCGCATTCCAATTGTAGATGAAGTTGCGGGTAGTGTACACACGATGACGGTGTTCAAGCAGTGTGCCGATCATGACGACAGGTTCCAAGGCGGCAATTTTCAAACTCTTGTGCCAATCGATTGTTCCCGAGAAGGTATTTTCGCTGAGGTATGTCCATTCTCTGTTGATCTCGTTGCCGTTTGTCAGTTGCATGACACCGGTTGTCAGAGCATCGTCAATAACATATCTGCGTCGGTCGGGCATGTTTTTGTTGGAATAAGCATAATTGCCTGTCCATTTCAGCTCTGAGCCGCTCAACTTATGTGTACCGGACAATTGTGTGCTGAGAGTGGTACGGCTTGAATAGTAGTACTCACGGCTTTGTTCGTTGTTGCTTTGCGCGCTCAATCCAATGCGGTCGATAAGCCGTGAATGTCCGAGTTGGTTAAGCATATTCGTCCACTGCAGTTCTGTATTGTCGGAAGGTGAATGGTAGGCAAGATTAAGCATGGTGCACAGTTTTGACTTTTGGTTGTATTGGTTGTCTGTGCTATATCTGAGATAATTGCTTCGGTCGTTTGCCACATCGTATGCGCCAAACAGGTTGTTCGACATGTCTTTGAAGGTCTTGTAGGAGTTGCTCCAATTGAGTGTGGCGACCAAGCCCAGTAAGGTTCCGTTTCTCAGTTCGTACTTGCGATTGAGATTCGCGCCGAGTCCCATGTCGGGCAGAGCATTCATCGTACGTACTTTCCAATCATTGTTGAGCCCGTTGCCAAGCAGGTTCACTGCCTGCGTACTGCCTTCGATAAAATCAAGTTTACTGTTTATACCTCCATCGAGGGAGCGGAGTCCTCCGTCAAATCCAAGCACGTCGCTCCACGAACCTTTCCCATACTTGTAATCAGTGAATGTGGTGTGTATGTTTGCTCCTCCGCTTACATTCACTTCGAGTGAGTTACTTATAGGGATGTCTTTCGTCTCCAGGAGTATCATGCCTCCACTGAAGTCTGCCGGATATTCAGGTGAAGGTGATTTGATGACAACGATGTTGTCGATTTGTGAACTTTGAATTATGTCGAATGAGAATGCGCGGGAATCAGCCTCACTACTTGGAGCTGCACTGCCATTCAGCCACACATTATTATATCTTTGCGATAAGCCTCGCACCATGACAAACCTGTTATCTTGCAGACTTATGCCTGCAATGCGTTTTATTGCTTCAGAGGCATCTTTGTCTTGTGCCTTGCCAATTTGCTGACTGCTGACACCTGTCTGCATCACATCTGAGTTCTTTGTTCCGACAATCATGCCTGCCTCGCCAGACTTTCTTGCTTTTCCTCTCACCTTTACTTCTGACAACTGCATGTTGGCACTTGACAGGCTTATCATGATGTCGTGTGCTGAAGACTCGTCCTTCACTTCCACATCCACAGCTGTATAACCAACGTATGAACAAACGATTGTAACGGGCAACCCATTGACCGTAAAGTGAAATGCACCATTAATATCAGTTACTGTACCCTTAGAGGCATCACTCTTCAATGTTATTGTAGCTCCTATGATGGGCTCTCCACTTTGTGCGTCCTTCACAGCTCCTGTTATGTCTGTTGCATAGCACACTTGACAAGTGCACAACGCAACCATGGCTGTAAGGTATTTATTCATCCACTTCAACTTTTTCATAATCAATCGAATCATCTTAAAATAATAAACAGTATGGCAAGTGCTGCGACCAGTATTGCAATACGGCAGTAGTTGTAAACCACTTGAATCCTGTGTGCTCTTTCTTTATTCATAATTTATTCCTTTTCTCGACGGCAAAGGTAGGGCTGTGTTGTTACACAGATATTACAAATTGACGATGAAGCTGTTACAAGAATGTACGGTCGTGCATGACATTCAGTTGTAATCTATACAAATATTAAAAAAACGCTGTTCGAATAAAAAAAATGATGTTCATGATTGTCAATATAAAATTTTATTGTAATTTTGCGCCCTCAAAAGGTGATAAGCAGAGATGGCATCTGTGGGCAAAACCGATTTGTTCTCATCTCGTAAATCATTAAATATTAATAGAATAACTAATAAAGGAGACTAGCCTATGTATTGGACATTGGAATTGGCGACTAATTTGGAGGATGCTCCATGGCCTGCTACAAAAGAAGAACTTATTGACTATGCAACTCGTTCGGGTGCACCACTTGAGGTGCTTGAGAATCTGCAGGAAATCGAGGACGAGGGCGATGTTTATGAAAGTATCGAGGAAATTTGGCCGGACTATCCATCTAAGGAAGACTTCTTATGGGACGAAGATGAATACTGACTTTATTTAATCAGGCAAGATAGACGGGGAATGGGGTTGTTAAAACTCCATTCCCTGTTTTATAG
>CAYVNW010000031.1:0-36605 GCA_964452915.1 uncultured Bacteroidaceae bacterium
ATGAGGTTGACCGGTACAAGGCACGGTCACTGCAATTGGGATGACGGGAGGGGTGTGGGTCTGACGGACTCTATAATATATGGTGTAACTTCTCCGATGTCGGGATTATTCCTGCAACTCTTCTGGGTGTATGACTTCGAGGAAGGCATCGGGGATATAGGCTGTAGCTACACCTATGGTGTCATCAAGCATCACGGCTACACGCTGTTGTCCTGCAACCCGTACGACTTTTCCTATCACGCCGGCAAAGACTCCATCGGTTACTATTACCATGTCGTTGCTTTTGAAACGGATGGTCTGGGGGTTGATCGGTATTGCATGGTCACTCTTGGCATCGCACACCTTTCGGAAATTTTCCATATCTTTTGCGCTGATGACAAGTGGCGGATTGAGTCCGACACCATCTTTGACCGCTGTCTTGTCGAGATAATATTTAATGTATACAGCAGAACTTGGGTTCTCATTACGGAATTTGTCGATTGCCTCCTTGGTGGAGTTCACGAAAACAAGTCCGGGGAGCAGCGGTTCCTTAACCCTTCGTCTGACACCGAATATACGTTTCACTATCATGTGGGTCGGGATATAAGTCTCGATACCATAATCAGACAGAGCGTCACCCGCTTTAAAAATCCTGTTGTTTGTAGTACGCAAAAGATACCATTCAGAGTGCGTTCGTGCAGGTATACAATTTGAGCCATCCCATGTCAGGCGCTGTTCTGTCATGAGTTGGGAATCAGATGCAAGTCCGTTCCCTGAAGGATTTATCCCGCCTTGTCGGGTTTGCTCATTAGACAATGTAGCCATATCGGATCTTGTTGTATGCTCCGAAAACGCACTGAGACAAAACAATTGTTCAGCTAATGCAAAGGTAATTCTTTTTTTTTAATCAAACATCTTTTTGTGTGAAAATATGTAGTAAATATGAGGAACGCAGAAGTTTTATATTTGAAAGTGGGGCACATTAGGGTTGAATATGTGTATGCGACGCACGCAAGTAGACGGCACATCACAACAGTACAAATGTAACGTGATGTTATGACACAGACATTTCATCGGTGTTTGTCTGTCAGATAAAAGAAAGCTGTCAAGACTAAAAATGTCGTGGTTTTGTTTTGACATATTGATTTAATTAGTAAATTTGCAATGTAATATATTTAATCAACCGATCAAACATGATGAAAAAACTTAATCTAATTATTTGTGGGGCTATAGGGCTGTGCATGGCATCGTTTGCTTATGCCTCACCGGTCTTTGATGAATCTGCTTCTACTATTGCACCGAAATCCAAGCAACGCTCGATTGTAAAAGTTGAGCCTGTGAATGTTGAGACACCACAAGGAACTGCACCCCGCCTTCCATGGCAAGTATGGGTGACATACAGTGACGGCTCACAAGAATGGAGACAGACCCGCTGGTCGAACTCTGCCAGAGCGACAGAAGAGGAAGAGGCAAGCTATGCAGTAGGAAAAGAATATACTGTCGACGGAGTCATTATTGGTGACAACTCAGCTGAAAACGGTTACCCGATCACCGCGAAAGTAACGGTAGTAGCGAAGGCATGGGACGTACCTTCAAACGTACCGGTAGCAAAACCACTGCCACTTGGCAAGGTTACCCTTATTGGTGACAACCGTCTGACATCGAACCGAGAACTCGACATCAACCAACTGCTGTCGCTTGATGTAACACAGCAACTCTACAACTACCGTGATACATACTGCCTGTCAACCGAAGGCTATACAAGGTCGGATGGTTGGGACTCGCCTGAAACCAAGTTGAAAGGACACGGAAGCGGTCACTACATGAGTGCGATGGCTTTTGCATACGCAAGCTCAACTGATCCTGCACAGAAAGCCAAACTGAAAGCCAATATCAAACGTATGGTAGATGAGCTCAGAGCATGCCAGGAACTTACCTTTGTGTATAGTGACTCGTTGGGACGTTACTTTGAGGCGCGCGACTATGCTCCGGAGGAAGTGTTGAAGAATATGCGCGGTAACTGGAGAGCCTTTGACGAATATAAAAAAGACTACAAGCATTATGGATATGGATATATCAATGCCATACCGGCTGCACACCCAGCCTTGATTGAGTGCTACAGAGCATATAATAATGAGGAATGGGTTTGGGCACCTTATTATAGTATACACAAGCAACTTGCCGGACTTATAGACATAGCGAACAACGTGGACGACAAGGAAATAGCCGACAAGGCATTGCTGATTGCCAAAGATATGGGACTTTGGGTATGGAACCGTTTGAAATACCGTACTTATGTGAAGACCGACGGAACAAAAGAAGAGCGCCAGGCAAAGCCAGGCAACCGCTACGAAATGTGGAACATGTATATTGCCGGCGAAGTAGGCGGAATGCAGGAATCCCTCGCTCGTCTGTCGGAAATGGTATCCGACCCTACAGAGAAGGCACGTCTGCTTGAGGGCGCAAGCTTCTTTGACGCACCGGCGTTCTATGATCCGGTGGCACACAATATAGACGATATACGTACACGCCATGCAAACCAGCACATACCGATGATTGTAGGCGCCATCAACCTGTACAAAGGCAACGGCAATCCTTATTACTACAATCTGGCATACAATTTCTGGAACCTGATTCAAGGACGCTACGCATACGCAATGGGTGGGGTAGGCAACGGAGAGATGTTCCGCCAGCCTTACTCGCAAATGCTCAGTATGAATACGAACGTCATACGTGGATGGGGCCGCAACAGCAGGGCTGTGCCAGATCCAGACATCAACGAGACTTGTTGCGCATACAACCTCGCCAAGCTGACAAAGGACTTGAACGGATATGATCCGGACGATGCCCGTTACATGGACTATTATGAGCGTGTACTCTACAACCAAATTATAGGTTCGGTAGACGCTGAACACTACGCCACTACTTATCAGTATGCTGTAGGTATGGACGCAAGAAAGCCTTTTGGTAATGAAACACCACAATCCACATGCTGCGGAGGAACAGGCGTCGAGAACCATGTGAAGTATCAAGAAGCAGCCTACTTCGTTAATGACAACACAATTTGGGTAGCATTGTATTTGCCAACAGTTGCTCAGTGGGACAGCAAGGGCGTGACAATAGAGCAAGACTGCCAGTGGCCTGCTGACAACTCGACAATAAAGATCAAGAAAGGAAATGCTACATTTGCCATGAAGTTGCGTGTGCCTTACTGGGCAACAGAAGGATTCGACGTGAAGCTCAACGGAAAGTCGGTTGCAAAGAAGTATCAGCCTTGCTCGTATGTTGAGATACCATCACGCCAATGGAGTGAAGGAGATGTAGTTGAAGTAACGATGCCATTCACAAAACATATCAACTTCGGTCCGGATAAGATGGAGCTTGCAGCAACAAACGATAATCCTCAGCAGACGTTCGCACCAATGTGGAACGGAGCAATCATGTATGGTCCATTGGTTATGACGACCGAGGAAGTAAAGTCATGGAACGAGGCAGATTTCGACTTGAGCTCTAACCTGCAAGAGATACAACTCAACGGACCTACAAGCGACACGGGACGTGACGGCCATATATACACGCTGACTCTTGCCGGCAAGAAATTTGTCCCTGACTATTATGAGACAGGCGAGTCGACCCACTATCTGCGTCTGAACGTTCAGAACGGAGGTAAGAAGGTTAAGGGAGGCAAGCTCGACAAGTCTGCACTTGAATCAGCTATCAAGATCGCCAACGACCGCAAGAACGATCAAGAGAAATGGAATGCGCTCTCTGTAAAAGTTCCGGCTCACGCACCATGGGCTCCATACGGCTATGCACGTTTGATGGAACAACTGAAGAATGCTGAGGCAGTGAACAACAAGGCAACTAAGTCGCTCACACAAGCAGAAGTCAACTCCGCAGCCTCGTCACTGAATATGGTGATCAACACCATGCGCCCGGGCAACCTTGCAGAACCGGAGGACTTGAACGAGTTGCAAAACCTGCTGACAGAGACCAAGGAAATCCGAAATAAGAACACACAGGTACGCGAGGCTATTGACTATGCCGATATGGTTGTAGGCTACGTCAACGGAGGTAGTGGAACTAAGGATATGATTGTAAAAGCTCTCGACACTCTCAAGACTGCCCGCAAAACTCTTGACAAATAACAAACGGTAATAGCTGAATACATAATAAAAGGCGGATCTTCGATGATGAAGGTCCGCCTTTTATGCGTTGTGGTATGAGGATGACCGGCACAAGGCACGGTCACTGCAATTGGGATGGCAATGTGCGTTAATGTGACACCTCTACGAGGTGCTGGATGAGATGTTGTGCTTCGGTCCCCAGGTGCACTGACTGCGTCTGTGTACGCTGGGCAGGCCCCCAGTCAGCCTGGGGCATGACTGAGGGTTAATAAAGCGGTTAGCCCTCCAGGCTAATGGGGAATGGATGTTACTATAAATGGCTTTACGGGAACTTCCATTCATAATAATGGAATGTAACGCTTATTTAGTGTGATTGTAAAGCTTGTTTATAAATTGGCCACGCCCAACTTGGAATTTCTTCTGAATACTGCTTAAATAGCCTTCCATCAACCAACCTAAAAAGTAATTTAGCTGCCACATTATCTATTGAGTTGTCGTAAACGTAAGTCCTATCCGTAAAACTTGAGACTACCAAACAATTCGTTAATGAGCGGTAATAACGGGAGATAACTTTCTGGATTGGTACATCATGACCTCCTTCCATTACCCTCCTTGCAATTCGAGCCGCATTAATCGTTGGAGAATTGGTAGACACAAAAAACAATCGTATGAAATAACCAGCATCTTTCGCCTTCTTGATGAAATCGATTTTAGCATCAGATGACATAACAGTTTCAAAAATCAGATTTTTTTTGTTTTCTATGCAATGCTCGCGAAGTTGTTCACAATACTGCACCGCCTTGAGTATTGAGTCAGTGGAATTCCAATCTCCAAAACGATCTTGCGCTATTTGATCGGGGTTGACATAAACAGCGTCATTTCTCCACTTATGCTTGAGAATTTCAGATGTAATTGTTGTCTTACCAGAGCCGTTCGGCCCGGCAATTACTATCAAAACCGGCTTATGTCCTGATTTCATCAATTTGCGGATGTTGGATATTGTTTTTTGAATTTCATCATTGCGACTTCTGCATCAGCCATGTACTTATCTAAATACCGTTGTTGAGCTTCTTGTCCTTTGGCTTTAGCATGTTCCGCAGCTTCTTGCATCAGCTGTGACAGGATTTCGTCCGATGGCTCTTCCAAGCTTGTTAACTTATATGTATCTATTGTCTGTCCCATATATTTATATACTGAATGACGATACAAAGATATGTATTATTTTTTATATTCACAAATGTTGTCTTGTTTTTTACGTATGGTTGTGGCACCTTTCCAAGGTGTAGGATGTGTGTCAAGTCTCGGTCCCCACGTGCCTGCGGTACTTGGGGTTAAGCATAGTGACACCTCTACGAGGTGTATCAAGCGGCGACCCTGCAAGGGTCGTAGTTATAGCGTTATGTTGATGCCCCGCCTCAGTGAACTGATGAGATGTGGTTACTAAGCGGTTAGCCTTTCAGGCTAATGATGGATGTGCTGACCCTGCATGAGGTTGACCGGCACAAGGTACAGTCACTGCAATCGGGATGACGGAAGGGGAGGCATGGCATCGTTGTGTAGTTGGTATGACGGAGGGGATGGAATGATGCAGTCCATTGGAAGGAAGAAGGAGAAGAATACAAAAATAATCTGCTATTCATTTGTGGGAGTCAAAAAAACTATGTAATTTTGTAGCACATTAATTTGATAAATATATTGAGCTATGCTTATAACAACAACTCCAACAATTGAAGGTTGCCCCATCAAAGAATATTATGGTGTGGTGACAGGTGAGACGATAATTGGCGCAAACATTATCAAGGATTTCTTCGCTGGTATCAGAGATGTTATTGGCGGACGCGCGTCGAGTTATGAGAAAGTGCTCGTGGAAGCTAAGGAATCTGCATTGAAAGAGATGACAGAACACGCAACGGCACTTGGTGCAAACGCTATAGTAGGCGTCAATCTTGACTATGCAACTATCGGTGAGACATCAACAATGCTAATGGTTAGCTGCAGCGGTACCGCAGTACGGATCGAATTGTAGAGGATGGACAAAATACACATTTGGGACAAAGACTTTGAATTGTCAATCAGCAACGAAACGATACAAGAGAAAATAAGGCATACAGCCGACAAGATAAATGCTGATTACGCAGGAAAAAGTCCTGTGATAGTCTGTATCCTGAACGGTGCTTTCATGTTCGCCGCCGACCTCGTGCGCTATCTCGATTTTATGCCGGAAGTTACCTTTGCGCGGTTTGCGTCGTACGAAGGCACTCACACTACAGGAGTGGTTAGAGAACTGATGGGAGTTACTACCGACTTAAAGGGCAGGGACGTGATAATAGTGGAAGACATAGTCGACACCGGTGTGACAATGAGTCATCTGCTGCCAAAAATCAAGGAGATGGGAGCCCTGTCGGTGGAAATAGCCAGTTTGCTCAGGAAACCAGGTAAGCTGAAAGTCAACCTCGACATAAAGTATTGTGCAATGGATATTCCCGACGATTTCATAGTGGGCTACGGACTCGATTACGACGGGTTGGGCAGAAACTTGAAAGATATATACACTGTGACGGGTAAATGATGCATGCCGGCTATAGGACAGCAACAGAAACCAACACTACACATTATTATTTAATAAGACACAAAGACAAATCAACATTATAACATATAAACAGTATGAAGAATATAATCATATTCGGTGCCCCAGGTTCAGGAAAAGGCACCTACAGCGATGAGATTGTGAAACGGTATGGAATGGGACATATCTCGACAGGTGATGTACTCCGTGAGGAAATCAAACGTGGATCAGAATTGGGTAAGACTGCCCAGGGGTATATACAGGAAGGCAAATTGATTCCTGATGACCTTATGATTGACATCCTTGCAAAGACATATGACGCACAGCCAGAGGGCAAAGGTGTCATATTCGACGGTTTTCCACGTACTATCGCACAGGCAGAAGCACTGAAGAAGATGCTTACCGACAGGAAGCACGACATGGGAGTGATGATAGAGCTGATTGTCGACGAAGACACGCTGATGGCCCGCTTGCTCAACCGAGCTAAGGAACAGGGCAGGGCAGACGACAATGAAGAAACAATAAAGAAACGTTTCGATGTATATCACAACCAAACTGCACCACTTGCCGACTGGTTTGAGAAAGAAGGCATCAGACACTCGTTCACATGGGATGGAAGTAAGGAACGTATGCTTGCCGCCATCTTCGACTATCTCGATACACTGAAATAACAGAAAGCTGTACACTACAACTTGCAGATGAGACTGGATGGAAACTAATTTCATTGATTATGTGAAGATCTACTGCCGTTCGGGAAAAGGCGGACGCGGGTCGGCACATTTACATCGTGCTAAATACATGCCAAAGGGCGGACCTGACGGAGGCAACGGAGGCAATGGAGGCGATGTGGTACTAAAGGGCAATCACAATTATTGGACATTGCTCCACTTGCGTTATGAGCGTCATGCATATGCAGAGCATGGTGGCAACGGATCGAAGGACAAATGCACAGGGAAGAAAGGAGCAAACAAGGTGATTGAAGTGCCGCTTGGAACTGTGGCTTATAACGCAGAAACAGGTGAGTACCTTTGCGACGTAACGGAAGACGGACAGGAGGTAGTCTTGCTTAAGGGTGGACGAGGCGGATTGGGCAACATCAATTTTGCCACTCCAACTAATCAGGCACCCCGATATGCTCAACCAGGCGAGCCGATGAGAGAGATGGAAGTCATACTCGAACTGAAGCTGCTTGCAGATGTCGGACTGGTTGGATTCCCAAATGCAGGCAAGTCGACCCTCGTGTCATCAATATCCTCTGCCAAGCCGCAAATAGCCAATTATCCGTTCACCACACTTGAGCCTTCATTGGGAATCGTGCAGTATCGTGACGGCAAGTCGTTCGTCATAGCAGACATCCCAGGTATCATTGAAGGAGCGAGCCAGGGTAAGGGATTGGGATTGCGCTTCTTAAGACACATAGAGCGCAATTCGCTGTTGCTCTTTATGGTACCGGGCGACACGAACGACATAAAGCATGAGTATGATGTGTTGCTCAATGAACTTACTACATTCAATCCGGAACTGCTCGACAAAGGGCGCGTACTTGCAATCACAAAGTGCGACTTGCTCGATGATGAACTGATGGATATGCTCCGGCCTACCATACCCGATGATATTCCGGTTGTGTTTATATCGGCAGTTACAGGTTACGGACTCGACGAACTGAAGGATGTGCTTTGGAAGGAGATGAACAGCGACAGCAACAAAATTGCCGCAATAGTCACCAAAGAGACAATCGTACACCGTAACCGGGACATGTCGAAACCGGATGAACTGGAGTATGACGACGAAGGTTTCGACGATGAAGCCGGTGATGAAGAAATAGAAGAGCTTGAAGACTTTGAATATGAAGATTGAGGACGGACTGTTGTACTACAATATTTCGGACAGTGTAACCGCTTTCACAACCACACGTGAAGGCGGTTGCAGTATTGGTGCATACGCATCGTTTAATGTCAACAAGTATTGTGGGGACGACTCTGAGCATGTGAGGCAAAATCAGGAGCATCTATGCCGGAAACTTGATATATCACGTGATTGCCTGCTCATGCCCCACCAGATACATAAGACGGACATCTTAACCGTCGACGGCAGCTTCCTTAGTTACACAGAGGATGAAAAGCAGAGAGCAATGGAAGGAGTTGACGCTTTGATAACCGACAGGCACAATGTCGCTATATGTGTTTCAACAGCCGATTGCATACCAGTGGTAGTTTACGACACAGTCCACCATGCAACAGCGGCCATCCATGCCGGTTGGAGAGGAACAGTTGCACGTATTGTGGAGAAAGTCATGGACCGCATGAACACGGTGTATGGCACGAGAGGGGAGGACTGTAAGGCCGTGATAGGGCCCGGCATCAGTTTAGACAGCTTTGAAGTAGGCGATGAAGTGTATGATACATTCGAGTCGGCAGGTTTTGATATGAACGGCATAGCAGAGCGACAAGCCGGCAGAAAGGAATCCGATGCGGGCAAGTGGCATATAGACTTATGGGAATGCAACCGCCGTCAGCTAATCAGCAAAAAAATAGATACCGGCAATATTCTCATTGCCGGTATCTGTACATTTAAAAACTATGACAAGTTTTTTTCAGCACGCCGCTTAGGCATCAATTCGGGCAGACTTCTGACAGGCATTATTCTGCGATGATCGCCTTACGGATCTTGAGCTGTTGACGGTCGGCCTTGTCAAGTTTATACAGAGTCCAAGTGCTCCGGTCGATACTCAGTCCGGCAGGAGCAAGCAAAGTCTCATAGTCTATATCGTCGGTTGTGTCGACATATCTGCGGAGCAGCGTCAGCTCTTGTCCTGCAACCTCTTTGGCAGCCTGCCAAAACTCCTCTTCAGTAAAGCCGCGTTGCAACTCCTTATAATAACGGTTGTACAAGAGCCACATCAAGTCGTCAAGTCCCTTTTCGCAATTGGTGAGCCGGCGTATTTCAATATCGAAAAACAATCCGAAGACAGGGCCTTTGTCGTAATATGAAATAATATTTTCCGACTGATTGAAGAAGTTCAGCCATATATCATAGCTACTTTGTCGGAGACTCATGTGCTTGTGCCCCTCGGCAGTCTCGACTGTACGGATAGAACCCGACAGGTCGTTGAGCATATAGTCGCCGTCGATGATGCCGCAACCGAGCAAGATACGGTTCTCATAGTAGCAAGTGAACCCCTCACTAACCCACAGCAAAGGTGTATAGCACTCATGGCTGTAATCGAACGGTCCAAGCTCGAACGGCCGGATACTCTTCACATTGTACAGATGGAAATATTCGTGTGTTACAAACGAAAGATGGCGGAGATAGTCGTTGCGGTTTCTGAATTTATAAGATCCGCCGGTATAACAAGCTTGCGAATTGAGATGCTCGAGTCCGCCGCCTCCTTGTCCGAGATGAATAAGACAATAATTGTCGTAAGGAACATCGCCGATAATACGGGAAGTCTCGCTCACCATCTTCTTAAAGTCGTCTCTGAATGTAGTCTCATCATAACCCTCCGGAGTGAGGATGGCAAACTCATAGTCATGTCCCTCATGAGAGAAACGCTCGACATACTGATTGCCGAGCAGGACAGGAGAGTCGAACAGTACGTCGAAGTTTGGAGCGGTGAACTTGCGCTGCCTGCCGGTGTTGTCGCCTACAGGCTTCAATCCGGTACTTGCTTGTCCGAACCCCTCCGGCATGATATATGCAACATCGACCTTATGTCCCTTGTCTCCGATGAAATACATAAACACACCGTTAGGAGCAATAAAGACCGACTCATCCTCCACATAGCTCTCAGCGACAGAGTGGTTTTGTGCTTTCACGCGATAGCTTACCTTTAAGATACTGCCTTCAACATCGACAGCCCATTGATTCTTAGACGTTTTAGTCCATTTAAGCGCGGTGCCGTCAGCCTTTACGGCCTTGAAGTCAGACAGATACTTTGGAAAATCCATTATCATATAGTATCCGGGAGCCCAAACAGGCATTTCAAGAGTAACGGTCTCGTTAACGGGACTGTCGAACACAACGTCGAGATTCACGTACAGGTAACTGTTGTGTTGGTCAATGTTGACAACATAATCCATTTTGTATGCCGGCAACGCATACACTGCAATAGCCGACATGACAAATAGAAGTGTCAATCCGATTTCTTTTAAATGATTCATAAATATATAATTAGTAGGAATTATCCCATAGTCAGTCTCACACCCGGATACTCTGGGGGAGCCCCCGTCTGTTATCATTCATCATCGACTCCATCATCGTCCACATCCTCTGCTTCGGCAATATCATCGAAATCCTCGATTTGCGGAGTAGCCTCATCTAAAGAGATATCCTCGTCCTCATCATCAACATCGTCATTGGTGTCGATATCCTCATCAAGTTCGTCATCATCATTATCAGAGTCATCATCGTCCCTGTCTGTCTTTGAGTGAGAACTGAGCGACGAAGCGAAATGCTCCTTCTCAACTTTTGGTTTCTCTTTTAAGAATATAGCTTCAATCCAGGTACCTCTGGCAATCTCAAGAGCCTCATATCCGCTTGCCTTACGCCGGTCTATAATACCGCCCTTCCGATGCATAGCGGCCTGTGGGAGTGTACTGCTGTCGACATAGAATGCCGATTCTATGATATCCTGAATTGGCAACGGGAGTCCTTTCCATCCGGTTCCAAGATTGCGTCTTATCAAGTCAAGCACGTCAGCAGGCGACAAATGCCAGATGTTTTCCATAGTCAAGTCAGTAATCTTTTTTATTTCATGCTTGCGTATTGCTATGGCATTGACAGTATCATCAGCCGATGCGGGGTAGCTGAATATTTTGAATTTAGATTCCTCAAGCGATGCCACAAGTTTTTGATTGGATTTATTGATAAACTCAATATCGAATACCGGACGTATGATATTCATGTATTTAGTCCTGTTCTCTGCCCAATGGATAGTCCTTCTGCCCTCAAGCAGCATTTTATAGATACCATCGACATCAACATCCCACACATTACCTTTCGTCAGAGTGGAGATCGAGGCACTGTCATCATCAATAAAAAACTCGGCCCTGTCCTCATGTCTTCTTCTGTTCCTTGGATTTTTCATGGCCGCATTCTTTTCGATTAAAGGAGCAGAGACACTGACAACAGGCTTAACATCAGCACCTTCATCTTCCAAACGGTCCTCTTCCTCTTCAGCTTGCGTATATATTGCGTCGTATTTGGCAAACGGAGAAGCAGAGGCGATACGGTCGAGCCGGTCGCTGATTTCTTGCTCCTTCTCTTTCTCCTCAGCAATGATTTTGTCCATTTTAATTGAAGCAGGTTTTGCTGCGTCTGCCTTTTCATCTGCCGGCTGTCCATGAGCCTCATTCTTATTTGAATTGTCATCCCCGGATGCCGGTTTGTCTGCCTCATTAGAATTGACAATTTCGGTTCCGCTTGCCGGTTTCTCACCGTCAGCGACCTTTTCATCTGTCGGATTCCCATTTGCCGTTGCCTTATCGTTTGCGTCACCTTCAGAACCATTCTCAGTCTTCTTAACTCTTGCTCTCTTAGGCTTTTTTTCCGACTGCTGTTCACCCACGGCTTCCGCCTGAATTTCGTTAGACTTATTGTCAGAATCCGTGGAAGAGACTTTTTTCCGCCCTCCTTTTTTCTTTGGTTTCGCAGCAGCCTCCGGCTCAGATGCAGTGCCGGTATTAGTGCTCTCAGCCTCAGCTTCCGCAGTGTTCTTTAATTTCCTTTTCTTAGGTTTAACCGGTTCGGCTGTCACAATGTCATCTTTCGGTTCAGAATTATCGATTTTCTTATTGGAACTCATATAATTATATCTAATTACTAATGATCTTTATTTGTGAAACTACTTGATAGCAAGCGATTTTATTTACGAGATAAAAACTTGCATAAATTTTTCGGCGCAAAATTACAATATAATTTTTAATGTGCAATAGATTTGCTGAAACTTTATGTTGAAAATAATTCTTTTTGTTTCTTTGCATGAAGATATTGATGCTGTTCATACACCACGGAGATGTCAGTGCAGATTCCGCCCCACTGAAATAAAGATAATACTTACTTGATTAATTGATTTGTTTTTATTACCTTTGCCGGACGAACAAGAAACAAAATTAGTAACATCCTCGCCGCCGGGGAGGAACAAATCAACAGACATGAAAAGAATAGTACTTTTAGTTACTGCGGTCCTGTTATCAGCAGTATCATTTTCGCAAATCGCCCGTCCGAAACTCGTTGTCGGCCTTGTTGTCGACCAAATGAGATGGGATTATCTTTATTATTATTACGATCAGTTTCAAGAAGGAGGCTTGCGCCGCCTTGTAGATGAAGGCTACAGTTTTGAGAACACGATGATAAACTATGTGCCAACCGTTACGGCAGCAGGACATGCCAGCATTTATACCGGTTCCACACCGGCCTTGCACGGTATTGCAGGTAATGAATATCATATATGCGACACAATGACCTATTGTGTCTACGACAACACGGTAGCGAGTGTAGGCTCGAACACCTCCGGCGGACAAATGTCACCCCGCAACCTTCTTGCCAGTGGAATAGGAGACGTATTGAAGATAGCCACCGACTACAAGGCGAAAGTGTTTGGTGTGGCATTAAAAGACCGTGCTTCCATATTGCCTGCCGGTCATGGAGCAGATGCGGCTTACTGGTGGGACACAGCAGCCGGCCATTTTGTGTCGTCGACATATTATATGAAAGAATTGCCTAAGTGGGTGAAACAACTGAACAACAAGACAGGTGTTGCTCCCGGGGCCGATGTGAAGACATCTGTGGAAGGAGTAACGAAAACATTTGAAATGGCAGAGGCTGTCCTTGAAAACGAGAACATCGGAACCGATGACGTATGTGACCTGCTTGCAATAAGCGTATCCTCAACCGACGCCATAGGACACACCTATGGCACACGCGGTCCGGAAAACCAAGCAGTCTACATGGAACTCGACCGCCAGTTGGCTCATTTCTTCCAGGTGCTTGACCGCAGAGTGGGGCGCGGCAACTATCTTATGTTCCTCTCAGCCGACCATGGAGGTGCACACAATCCGAACGTGCTGAAGTCGCACGGCATGCCCGCGGGCGGACTGGAGATGTGGAACTATCTGAAAACCATAGAGCCGATAGTTGAAAACACCTTTGGAGTGAAAGACCAGCTGATTATGGAAGAGAACGCAACCCGCATCTATCTCAACCATAAGAACATAGAGAAGAACGGTCTGTCGCTCGATGCGGTAAAGCAAGCGGTTATCAACGAACTTGAGAAAAATCCCCATATCCTATATGCCGTCGATTACGACAAAGCACTCACAACGTCCCTTCCTCAGCCAATCCGTGAGCGCATAGTGTATGGCTACAACAAAAAACGCAGCGGTGACATCATATACATAGCAAACGCAAATTGGGAAAATGTGAGTGATGCGGCCGACTATATCGGTACCACCCACTCACAGTGGAATCCGTATGACGCACATATACCTTTTATATTATATGGCTGGCACGTAGGGCACGGTCAGACATTAGAACCAACCAGCATCGTCGATATAGCACCGACGATATGCGCAATGCTCCACATACAGATGCCAAACAGTTGCGTTGGCAACGCAAAACAAATAAGAGGCGGTCAGTAAGTCCGGCCGCCTCAGAACAACCTGCAACTTTTACAATCTTTACAACCTATGATACGAAAAACTTTTACATCGTTTTTGCTTGTTTCGCTGTGCGGCACACTAAATGCACAAACTGTCGCAAGCAACTCCATGCAGACAGGTGCACATGCACCTGTCGTTGCGTTCAACATAAGTAACCAAGGAGTCGAACAACCGGTCAGATGGGGAATAGATACAGCCTGGCGGTGGAGCTGGTGGCCTTTGCGCGCAACTAACCACATGAAAGAATGTGTCAGCTTAGGAAGAGTCACGATTGACCCCCGTGTGAGCGGAAACAACACCTCGCTGACTACCGACCAGAAGTCGGGACTTGACGAACAACTGAGCTGGCTGACCAAATCAGGTGTAAAAGATTTGTATTTACTTGCCGGCAACGCAAGCGGAACAGCTTGGGACACATCGTACCGTACCGCATTTATAAACGACATAGCTCTTACTGTGGAATACTTGCAAAGCAAAGGGTACGCTGTAGTTGCCATATCTCCCTTCAATGAACCTGATTATGGTGCGAACAATGCACCCTCAGCTTCGGAAATGGCAGCAGTCGCCAATCTAATGCATGATAATGATGTCCTTAAAGACATTGATGTTGCCGGACCGAGTTGTCTTAATCCTGATTATGCCTATGCATGGTGGAACACAATGAAAGAAGCCATCGATATAGGCAATACACATCAGCTGGCAGGTACGTTCGACAATTTTGCAAACTTTTATGCAGCCGTACAATCATCGGGAAAGCGGTCGGCAGGTGATGAGCTCCACAATATCAACGATGCACTGATAGGAATGAACTATGGCATGTCGGACGGTATATGGTGGTCGGACTTTGGAGGATATACCCGTGCTGAATTAGGACGCACAAGCAACAACGGATCACGCATAGCATACAAAGAAAACAGAAGAGCATGGACTACAGCCGCTGTGTTCAAATGCGGTAAAGAGAACCTTGCCGAAGCTTTTCTCGGTTCTTCCGAACGACAAGCAGGTAAGTCGGCTTTCACTTTCGTGTCGCAAGACCGTCTTGCTTATTATGATGGGAACGGACCTTACTATGAATATACGAAAGCGACTAAAGGCGGTACCGGTTACCAAACAGGACAGACAAACTCTGAATGTGTTGTCGAAATAACTTATGGAGAGGATGTTCCAATAGGCCCGCTATCAGGTTCATTCAAAATAGTAAACAAGGCAACAGGCCGCTTGCTCACTGCCAACAGCCTTTCAAGCAACAGCGATATCAGTCAGTCCGCCGAATCGGCAAGCCGTTATCAGACTTGGACCATCAAGCCGCTCACCGAAAACGAGGCAGGCGATTTCAGTTATGTAACCATCGCATGCTCGCGAAACACCTCTCTCTACCTTGACGGAGTGAAATATGGAGGTGATAATGGGTCGCGAGTACTTTTGTATCAAGGAGGAGGAAATGAATGTGAACGCTGGCATCTTCGCTATATGGGCAACGGCTATTATGTCATCACAAACCATGACAGCGGACTTTCGCTTGAAGGTAGCAGCGACAACAGTTCGGCAACATCAACCGACGTGGTGCAATGGGAACGTACCGGCAGCGACCGGCAACTGTGGCGCCTTGTACCAGCCGATGCTACTGTAGAGCAAGTGAAACCAACTGCTCCTGCCGGTTTAAGTGCCACGCCTCTTTCTGCAAGTGTGCGGCTTTCGTGGAAGGCGAATTCGGATAACGACCTGCTTGGATATATGGTTTACAGATACAACGAGTCGGCAGGAATATGGGAAACTGTAGCACGGCAAGTAGCAGACACAGTGTTTATCGACAACATATCTCCTAAGAACCGGACATTCCGTTATCGGATTCGTGCCATTGATAAGGCTTGGAATATAAGCGAACCATCGGAAGAAGTGTCGTGCCGTCACGGAAGCGAGCCCGCTCTGATAGCACATTGGAAGTTCGCAAGCAGTTTGAATGACATCAGCGAAAACCGGTTCGACGCAGTCGGGCAGAGCATCACATTCGAGTCCGATGGAGTACACGACGGTATAACACTTAACGGCACTGACAGCTACGTAAATCTGCC
This sequence comes from uncultured Bacteroidaceae bacterium, assembly GCA_964452915.1. Taxonomy (GTDB): domain Bacteria; phylum Bacteroidota; class Bacteroidia; order Bacteroidales; family Bacteroidaceae; genus Colivivens. Next base: position 16,403 of record CAYVNW010000031.1, read on the forward strand.
ATATAACTTAGGCGATATGCCACGCCTTACATTCAGCGCATGGGTCAATCCGAACAGCACGACGGCATGGCAACGTATTATCGATTTTGGCAACAGCACCGATAATTATATGTTCCTCACGTCATCGAATGGCAGCAGACTGCGTTTTGAAATTTGTCATGATGGTGACAAGCAGGGACTGAACGCGACAAAACAACTTGCAGCCGGAACATGGACTTATGTGACTCTGACAATAGATGACGACAGTGTGAAGATATATTTGAACGGGGAACTTAATGCCGCCTCAGGAAATATTACATACCGTCCTGACGATGTTAATCCTCTACTCAGTTATATAGGCAGGTCGATGTTCGAAGCAGACCCTATGTTCAGTGGAGCAATAAGCGATGCCAGCCTTTATAATTACGCACTTCCATCCGACAGCATAAGAAAACTATATTACAGCAGTCAGACCTCATCGGCAACCGCATTACTCACTCAGCCAATGTATAAAAACACACGTGAATCATTGCAAAAAGCACTCGATAATGTGAACACGGCTATTAGTGAAGACAATACCGGCAATATTCAGTCATTGCTCACAACATTGAATACGGCAATGAAGAATGCACAAAAGTCAATACAGGCTTATCAGCCGTTTGGACAGATCCTTGAGTGGTCGAAACTGACAGTCAGCGAGCATTCGCACAACAATGCATCGGCAAAGTCAGCATATGATGCAGCATTCAACGAGGCAGAAACATACTATTTGAATGGCGAGTACAGCAATGCCCGCATATCACTTCAAATAGCCGATGTACGTGCTTTCACGAATACATATTTGATGGCAGGTGTTCAATCCGCGGCAACTGAAGACAATCCTGTTGACATCTCATACCTGCTGATTAATGGCGACTTTGACGACGGAACATCCGACTATTGGACAGTAACGTCTGGCACCTCGGGATATAAAGGAAATCTCGGATATGGCTGCATAGAGTTCTCCACAAGTACATTCAACCTCTTTCAATCGCTTGGAGGCATGCCTTCAGGCACATACAGAGTATCAACACAAGGATTCTACCGTAACGGAGCAAAGGAAAACAGTGCAAACACAGAAGTAAACTCGTATGTATATATAGGTTCGGATAATTCAAAGACGCTGACGCCTATATCACGCAATGCAAATACAAAGACATCATCCGGAGACTGGTTTGAATATGCCAACAACAAATTTGTACCTAACGACTTAGAGGCAGCATCAGCAGCATTCAACAATTTGTCGCGCTTCAAGCCGTCCACTCTGTTCAACTTGAACTATATTGACGGTTATTACGATAGTTCATCCATCAGCAAACTGGTGATTGGAATAAAGAAAACCAAATCTGTAACTGATGATTGGACTGTAGTCAACTATATTAAATTCTATTATTTGGGCGACCCTAACAGTTTCGCAACAGAAGACGTAAACAAAGACGGCAATGTAGACACAGGGGACGTGCTGACAATATACGAAGGCATGCAGACCGGCGTCACGGACGGACTTGACGTAAATGGGGACGGGATGGTCGATACAGAGGACGTTCTTAAGGTATATGAGCAGATGAGTGGCTTATAATGTGTGCACGAGCAAAAAAAATCTTATAAATGTTTGTGTAATCATTAAAAATACTTATATTTGCAAGTGAATACCAACCATAGTATTAAATAACCTATAATTAACATAAAACTTTTAGATCTATGAAAAGGGCGTTTGTAATGTTAACAGTTATGCTTTGCATGATGACTGCTTCCGCGCAGATTTTGCACAGCGTGTTCGGAGTGCCGCTCGGCAGTAAGGAAAAAACAGCTTTCGAGCAGTGGAATGAAAGGAAAGTGAGCTATGAACAATCTCCGACTTTTAAGGGCAGTTACTTTATCAAGGCTGATGGGGAGGACAATGAAAGCAGAACCAACCCCACGCTGATCGAGGTACTGTTCATGAACCACCGCTTGTTCAGTGTGAGATACACCTATCCCCGTGATCATTTCTCAACCATTTGCGACCTTATCAAATTTGCTTATGGACGTTTTCTGCGTTACGAGGACGAAGGCTTCAGGAATTATTATGATGATTCTACGGAACACTTCATCAACATAGCCCATGACGATGAACATACCTACCTGGTGTATGGCGTGAATTTGTACAGCCCGGGCAAAAATAAAAACAGGCCTCGTTTCCGCCATAAGTTTGAGGAACGCGAAAATGTAGAATAAAATGTGACCATGGCATGACGACTATTTGCGAAGCGAAATTTGCCGTCGTGCCGGATCACTATGCAATAAAAACTTCAAAATATCAAGCTACGGTCGGATATATTGAATTATTTGTTGTACCTTTGTACCTTATAAGAACATATAATATTATAAGGTGAAACATTTTATTGCTGTTATATTAGGCTTGATTGTGGGTCAGACTGCGCTTTTGGCACAGAATGAGACGGCGGATGATTCGACCGCGGCAGTACCCGATTCGTTTGAGGTGTCGTTGCTGACATGCGCCCCGGGCAAAGTGGCTTACACAATGTATGGGCATACAGCTATACGTGTGCACAACTTGTCGGAGGGAACAGACGTGGCGTTCAACTATGGTATGTTCGACTACGATGAGGACAATTTTCTTTTTAAATTCGTGAAGGGGGAGACTGATTATGTGCTCGGAGCAGAAAGCACACAACATTTCTTCAACCGTTACGGAGAAAAGGGAGTCGGAGTTGAGGAACAAATACTGAATCTGACCCAGAACGAATGCCGGCGGATTTTCCTGTTATTGTGTGAGAACGCACAGCCGGAGAACCGCACATACCGCTATAACTGGCTCTATGACAATTGTACGACCCGTGCACGCGATATGATAGAGCGAAGTATCGACGGGGAGGTGGTGTATTTGCGCCCCGACGCCCATCTGACTGCCCGTCAGATCCTGCATGGATTTTCAAAGGCAAACAGATGGATTGAGTTTGGCGAAAACCTGATATTAGGCTATGAGCTGGATACAGCTTTAACCAAACGCCAGCAGATGTTCATCCCTTCTTATTATGCCGCAGACGCCGACAGTGCGCTGATACTGCGTGCCGACGGACAGTCGGTGCCACTTGTCAAATCAAAAGGAATGGCAGTAGTGGATACAAGCGGGACTAAGACCGGATCATCGCTTGACGGACCCTTTACCGCCTTTGCCGCTTTAATGATTGCCACTATTATTATCATTGTGTTCGAGGTGCGGAGAAAGCGCACATTCAAGTGGTTTGATGTGGCACTTCAAGCACTGGAGGGATTAGCCGGACTGCTCATATTCTTTCTTACATTCTTTTCGGAACATCCGGGGACAGACACCAATATGATTATATTGCTGCTTAATCCGTTGTCGTTCGTGTGGATTCCCTTTTTTGCCATGCGGAAGACACGAAAGGTCTGTATTGTCATTTTGGCAGAGTTCGCCCTGTTTATTATAACTCTTGCGCTCCTGCCTCAATGCTATGACATGGCCGTTTGGCCACTGGTACTCACTTTGCTGTTAAGACTAACAGTGAATATTTTCTTAAGTCGGGAATATTCATTAACTTTGCAATCCGAAACGAAACAAAACAAACAAAAAAGATAAATGGGATTTAATGATATTATGACAAAGCTCTTTGGCAACAAGGCGCAAAGAGATATCAAGGCAATCAGACCTTACGTGGAAGAAATCAACAGAATATATCCATCGATGGCTGCATTGTCGAACGATGAGTTGCGTGCAAAGACACAAGAGCTGAAGAAGGAGATTTACGATTCTGCCGGTGACCTTCGCAAACAGATTGATGATGTTAAGGCACAGATTGAGAAGACAGAAATTCAAGACAGGGCACCACTGTTCGAGAAAGTCGACAAACTTGAGGCTGAAATACTTGAGGTGTACGACAAAAAGCTCGACGAGATAATGCCTACGGTTTATGCCATCGTGAAAGATACGTGCCGTCGTTTCCGTGAGGCTAAAACGATTGACGACCTCGCATTGACTCCTACAGATTTCGACCGTGAGGCAGTGGTCCGCTATCCGGGTGTGGTTGAAATCAAGGACAATAAGGTGCTTATTCACGAAGTGTTTGACGGAGCACCAAACATTTGGATTCCATACGACTGTCAGCTGTTCGGCGGCGTTGTCCTGCATCAGGGCAAGATTGCCGAAATGGCAACAGGTGAAGGTAAGACACTGACATCTATCCTTCCTGTATTCCTGAATGCCTTGACCGGCAATGGTGTCCATGTGGTTACGGTCAATGACTATTTGGCAAAACGTGACTCTGAGTGGAACTCACCGGTATTCCTGTTCCACCAGATGAATGTTGACTGTATCGATAAGCATCAGCCGAACTCCGAGGCAAGACGCAGGGCATACCAGGCAGACGTGACATATGGAACAAACAATGAATTCGGTTTCGACTATTTGCGTGACAATATGGCTATGCGTCCGGAAGACCTGGTTCAGCGTAAGCACAACTATGCTATTGTCGATGAGGTCGATTCTGTGCTGATTGACGATGCACGTACACCACTCATCATATCAGGACCTGTGCCTAAGGGTGACGACCAGATGTTCAACGAGTTCTGTCCGTATATTGAAAAACTTGTTGAGGCACAACGCAAACAAGCCACCCAATATCTTGCCGAGGCGAAGAAACTCATCGACAGTGACAATCAAAAAGATATAGAAGCCGGCTTCCTGTCGCTCTTCCGTGCATACAAAGCCCTTCCAAAGAACAAGGCACTCATCAAATATCTGTCGGAGCCAGGAATCAAGACGGGTCTGCTCAAGACCGAGGAAATATATATGGAGAACAATAACCGCCGTATGCCGGAGGCTACTGATCCTTTGTTCTTTGTCTGCGATGAGAAACAGAAATCGGTTGAGATGACAGACAAGGGAAACCAACTCATTGCCGACATTGTGAAGGACGACCAGTTCTTCGTATTGCCGGACATCACCACGGAACTCTCTGATCTTGAAGGACAGCACTTGCCTGAAGAAGAATACATCACAAAGAAAGACGAGTTGATGCAGGACTACGCCATGAAGAGCGAGCGCGTGCATACAATGCAGCAGCTATTGAAAGCATACACGATGTTTGAGATCGATGACGACTATGTTGTCATCGACGGACAGGTAAAAATTGTGGATGAGCAGACAGGACGTATCATGGAAGGCCGCCGATGGTCGGACGGACTCCATCAGGCAGTAGAAGCAAAGGAACGTGTGAAAGTAGAGGCCGCCACACAAACCTACGCAACCATCACCTTGCAAAACTACTTCCGTATGTACCACAAGCTGGCAGGTATGACCGGTACGGCTATCACAGAGGCAGGTGAGTTCTGGGACATCTACAAACTCGATGTGGTTGAGATACCAACCAATGTGCCTGTAATACGTGATGACCAAAACGACCGTGTCTACAAGACAAACCGTGAGAAGTATAAGGCAGTGATTGAGGAAATAGAAAAACTGGTGGCACAAGGCCGTCCGGTGCTCGTAGGCACGACATCAGTAGAAATATCTGAGATGTTGAGCAAGATGCTCAGCATGCGTAAGATTCCTCACAGTGTACTGAATGCGAAACTGCATGCAAAGGAGGCTGAGATCGTGAAGGAAGCAGGACAGACCGGTAAAGTCACTATCGCGACCAACATGGCAGGACGTGGTACCGATATTAAGTTGTCGCCTGAAGTAAAGGCTGCAGGCGGACTTGCCATCATTGGTACCGAACGTCATGAAAGCCGTCGTGTTGACCGTCAGCTCCGTGGACGTGCCGGTCGTCAAGGCGACCCGGGATCATCCGTATTCTTTGTCAGCCTTGAAGACAAACTGATGCGTCTGTTCGCTTCTGACCGTATATCGAAGATCATGGACCGTATGGGATTCGAGGAAGGCGAGATGATTGAGCACCCAATGATTAACAAGTCAATAGAACGTGCACAGAAAAAAGTAGAGGAAAACAACTTCGGTATACGTAAACGTCTGCTTGAGTACGATGACGTTATGAACAAGCAGCGTAAAGTTATCTACGAACGCCGTCGGCATGCGCTGATGGGTGAACGTATAGGCATGGATATTTCCAACATCATTTGGGACCGTGTCTACAAGACCATCATGAAAAACGATTACGATGGATGTAAGGAAAACTTCTTCCGCCTGTTTGCAATGGAACTGCCATTCACGGAAAAAGAATTTGAAGACAATCGCGACAAAGTAATCGACTCTACCTACGATGCCGTTCTCGCAAGTTTCAAAACCCGTGGTGAACGTATAGCCTCTGCTGCATGGCCTGTCATAAAGAACGTCTATGAAACCAAGGAGGATATGTACGAGAACATACTTATACCTCTGACAGACGGACACAGGGTCTATCAGATTTCCCTTCCACTCAAGGAAACATACGAGAAAGAGGCAAAGAACATATTCGTGTCGTTTGAGAAACTCATATTGCTGCACACCATTGATGAAGCATGGCAGGAGAACTTACGTCAGCTCGACGAACTCCGCCACTCAGTGCAGAACGCAAGTTACGAGCAGAAAGATCCGTTGCTTATTTTCAAGTTGGAATCTGTCTCCTTGTTTGACAACATGATTGATGAAATCAATGACGGCACCATTTCCGTATTGATGCGTTGCAGTCTGCCAATAGCCAATCCAGAGGAGGTTCACCAAGCATCGAACAAACCTCAGATACCTAACAGGAAATACGTGGAGTCGAAGCAAAACCTGAGCGAGCCGTCGGAAGTTCAGCGTGGAATGCAACGCGCCGCACAAAACGACACGCGCTCTGTACAGCAGGCGGTTCAGACCATCAGACACGAAGGCCCGAAAGTAGGCAGAAACGACCCGTGTCCGTGTGGGTCGGGAAAGAAATACAAAAACTGTCATGGCAAAATAGCATGACCGTAACCATATACATGAGTAAGGGAATCCAACCGCTGGCTGGGTTCCCTTTTTGTGTATACCATATCATACCATGTTATATCACATAACTATGTCCGTTACTCTTTAACCGAGATTATTTACACCTTATTATATATACGCGCGCGAAGAAACAGGAAGATCATCTTCCGGCAAACTGAGACTGACGGGACGGGCACTGACGGGACAGGGCCGGCGAAGGGCAGGACAGCTTTACTTATAGCAATAGCCGCCGTCGACCTTGATGACTGCTCCATTAACAAAAGAATTGTCTATGATAAACTCGTATGCTTTCACTATTTCGTCTACTTCGGCAAAACGGTGGATGGCTGTTTTTTTGCAGATGTTGTCGCGTATCTCCTGAGGTTTCTGCTTCTGCCACTCTGTGTCTACAAATCCCGGAGCTACTACATTTACTGTTGTGTTTGTCCCTTCAAATTCTTTTACGAGATTTAGCGATAGTGCGTGTATCGCACTTTTGGTGACTCCGTACGCAAGTACAGTGCCATGAGGGTGTATCGCCATTTCGCTGCCAGTGAAGATGATGCGGCTGCCTGAAGGAATGATACCAAATAACTCCCGTATTATTATGTAGTGACTGTTCACAGCCACTTCCATCATGGCATCCCAATCAGAATCGGTACTCTGTGTGAACGGATGCCTTATGGTTATCCCTGCATTACATACTATACAATCAATATGCGAATATTTTTTCTTTATGTAATGGAGAAATGTATGTGTCTGGGACCTTTGACTTTGATCGACCTGTATTACTTCCAAATTATCGTGCGACCGGACTAATTGCTCTGTAGCTTTTTTATCGTGGCCATAAGTGGCAATCACATGATATCCCTTGGATAGCAACATTTCAGTCACTCCCTTGCCAATTCCTTTTGTACCGCCTGTTACAATTGCATTCTTCATATTTGTGACATGTATATTTGTTAGCAATATGATATTTCACCGTTATTCTTCTACGTATGGGATGTCGGCAGGGTGTCGTCTTGTCGTCTGCCCCATAACGTTAAGCGATTCCTAACGTGCAAAGGTAATAATTTTGTTTTATACTGCAAAGCAAATCTGATGAATGTTTGGAATGTGCAGTGGCGATACCACTTCACGGGCCGATGTTTCTCTTTTATATCGCACACCCGTCTCACGGAGGACGGGGATAACGTAAACGGTGACAAATGGTGCAAGCCGAAGCGGAACCAAACTTATTTGAGCTGTGTTGAGGTGCAGCCAGTCAGACGGACTCCGCACGTCATGCCCCCCCGTATGTAGGTAAAGCATATTTTTAGATTTATATTTTTGGTGCTTTGCATAAAATAGTCTATATTTGCATGTTATTAGGGTATCAGCAGATGAGTCTGGCAACAGACGTTGAGGTGCAATTTAATCATTACATTATGACACAGTCGGAATTTCAAAAGATTATTGATAGGAACGGACCTGTAATCAATGCGATTAAAGACAAGGCGTATGGTCTTCATGCATGTGTAAACCAAACGTATGACAAAATACATCCCTACGGTTTTCACTTAGATATGGTGGCAGAGTCTGTGTATAAATACGGTTACCTTGTCTGTGCGGACGATGCGGATGTGCTGCCTTTGTTTTTTGGTGCATATTTCCACGACAGCATAGAGGATGCACGTCAGACTTATAACGACGTGAAACGTACTGCCTTGGAGTATATGGACGAAGAAAAAGCTTCATTGGCCACGGAAATTGTGTATGCGCTGACTAATGATAAGGGTCGGACTCGAGAGGAGAGGGCAGGTGAGCGATACTATCAAGGTATTCGCACTACTGCATACGCTCCTTTTGTGAAATTGGCTGACCGGCTGGCGAATATATCATATTCTTTCCGAAGCAAGGCAAATCCGGCTAACGAGCACATGCGAAATGTTTATCTTAAAGAACTTCCACATTTCTTAAATGCAATTGATGTACAAAATGAAGACAAACGTTTTTCTTTACCACAAGTTATGGTCACAAAAATTCAAGACATTGTGTCGGGCTGATGCTTTCCGCTGTATGACAGTCGTCCTGCCGGTTCTTGTTACCATTATGTTAGCCGCATGCAAGAAGCAGCCGGTTGAGCAGAATTTTCCAGGAACGTTTAGTCCCGAACAGAACGAGCATTCACCGTCTGTCTTCCTCGTTATGTACGACAAAGAAGTTGGCAAGGAGCCTCTGTTGGCTGCCGTGAAGAAATACAAAGCCGAGGTTGTGTATGATTACAATATATAAATGGTATGGCTATAAAGAAGCCGGACGATAAGACGCTTGAGGAAACCATGGAGTATTTTAAGTCGGTTAAAGGCGTGTTGTCTGTGGAATATGACCATATTTACCATCTGACGGATTGATCATGCACGGCACGGATATCATGTGAAAACGATGGATCAGAACATAGTAATAAGACAAGTCGCCCCCGAGGATGACAGAAGGATTGCCGCGATTATTCGTTTCATATTTGATGATTTGGATATACCAAAAATACATACTGTATATGATGATCCTAATACCGACCGTCAGTACGAGGTTTTCCACGATGAGCCATTGTCGGCTTTATGGGTTGCTGAGGTTGACGGCAAGGTGATGGGGACATGTGGTTGTTACCCCACTGACGGACTGCCTGCCGGCTGGTGTGAGATTGTTAAGTTCTATGTTGACCCGCAAGCCCGTGGTAAGGGACTTGGACACATGCTTTTTTGTAAAGCTTTGGAATCGGCATCGTCTATGGGCTATACCACGGCATATCTTGAGACTTTTCCGAAATTCGGTGATGCTGTCGGTATGTATCACCGGTTTGGTTTTAGCCACATACCGCATCAGATGGGCAATTCTGGGCATACGGCAATGAGCATTTTCATGACAAAAAAACTCTGACTCTCCTCAAAATAAATGCCGGACAGACATTTGCATTCTGCCCGGCATATGTAAAAAAGGTTAGTGTATAAAGAACTTTTTACCGTCTTGAATATAAATTCCCGGAGCTAATGTCCCGCTGACATGTCTGCCGCTTAAGTCATATATGAATCCGGAGATACGATTCGTGTCGGGTATCGCCTTAATTCCTGTTTGTTCCTTTATTATTTTACGGTGACGTAATGCTGAACGGACCGCATACCATGCAGGTTTTCTGCTCAGTTGCGCAGTGTAGAGCAAAGGGCTTGACTCTGTTCGCCAACTGTCGTTGTCTTTCAATCCCCATATCATCAGGTGTGGACAGTTGTCGTTGTTGAGCACAATGTCGGTTATGACACGATAGTTGCGCGCCTGTTCCGTCAAGTCTTCATCGGATGTGGAAGGAATCCCCATGTCCAATTCGGTTATGATGCATTTCAATCCTGCCTCAGCAAAGCGTTTGACGGTGCTTTCCAATTTCACTGAATCAACTTCGCCTATAGAGAAATGGCATTGCAAACCTACACCGTTGATTGGCACGCCCGATTGCTTCAGTCTTATTGCCAGGTTGTAGAAAGCGGCAGCTTTTGCTGTACCTTGCATTTCCACTCCATAATCATTGAGATATAAAATTGCATCAGGGTCAGCTTGGTGGGCATACACAAAGGCTGAGTCGATGAAATCTTCGCCTATGGCACGAGTCCAGACACTTTCCCGCAGGTCATATGCGTTGGGGGAGGTGCGTACTGTCGTCTGATCGTCAGCCAGACACTCGTTTACGACATCCCATTCCCCGACTTTACCTTTGAAATGGGTCATAACGTTGTAGATATGTGTTTTCAAAATGTTGAGAGCTTCACTGCGGCTCCAGTTCTTGTCGTTTTTCTTTCCGTCGCTGCTTACCCACGAAGGCAGTTGCATGTGCCAAGCAAGGCAGTGTCCACGCAGACTCATCAGATGTTGCTGTGCAAAATTGACAAGATTGTCTGCCGCCCCATAGCTGAATTGTCCGCGAGAAGGTTCAAGTGCGTCGAACTTCATTTCATTTTCGGCAACGAGCATGTTGAACTGGCTTGCGACTTCTTTTGTTTCTGCAAGATTCTCATTGGTAATATCTGTTTTCCATGTGGATATCGCTGTTCCAATTCGTTTGCCATTCATCTTTGCGTAGTAGCGTAACGACAATCTGTCGGTCTGGTCATCAATGCCGTCATCATAGAACGCACCCATGTGTTCTTTATCATCAGGGTCGTCAGGGTCGTCAGGATTTACTGGCTTGTTGTTGTCGTCCAATGAAGTCAGACGTATGCTGAGCATGTACTCGTCGTCGCTTTCTGTTTCCATCAATTGCCAGGTATAATGTTCCGGTTGTATGAGTTTAAAGTTCCAGTCGCCTGCTTTCGAAGTTTTTGCCTTAGCTGTTATAAGGCGGAATTCATCACCTGCTTTCAGATTTGCTGAATCATCTGTCACGATCTGTATACAGGGCATTTCATTGCTGGTGGAAAAGTCTTGTGTTATATTAGAATACATCACGTTACCTGCCACTGACAGCTGTGTGTAGTCGGTGGCTGATGCGATACGGAACCGTAATGTTGAAGCAGGACGTACGAAAAGATTCGCATCTTTAGATGTGTCAGCGTAATTTTGAAGAGTCAGTGTACCTGTGCCGTTGCCCGGCTCTATTGTTCCATAGTTGTCGACTGTACCGCCGATGCTTCCTGTCCCGCCAAGTATTCCATCTTTGAATACAAACGCTATTGCTTCCGTGTCGTTTGGTTTGGCTCCCAGAGCACCACGCAAATTACTGTCCTGTGCCTTTGCTTTATCGTTCATAACTAAAACCTTCCCTTGCAATATACGGAGTGCACCACTTATATAATTATCATTGCCTGTGATGGTATATGTGCCTGTACCTTCTTTTATGATGCCTACCAGGTGTTTGTCGCTATAGTCGGGTGGGGCGATTTTACCTGCCAAAGTGGCGTCGGTATTCAAGTTTCCAAGTAAAAAATATGCAGGACGTGTGTTTTTCTTCATGTAACCTTGTATGACAGAACCTTCCTCTGTCTGTAGCTCTCCAATGCGAAACCCAGCTCCGTTGCTATTTGCCTCGCAGCATAACGTAGCTCCATTGTGTAATGTCACTTGGTTGGATGCCATTGAGATGTTTACTTTACCTGATTTCAAATCATCCTCTATATTTTCGGGTGAAAAAGATTTGCCACCATGTGCCATAACGACACCATAGAAACCTGCTGAAGAGGAATTTTCTTTATATGGATAAATGTGTATATCACCATTATAGTTTGTCCAGTCGGGCCAGCTTGCTCCTTTTGCTGTACCAAGATAACAGCGTTCTCCTCCTGCGTAAAGGTTCAGAGTTCCACTCCCAGATATTGTGGAACTGAAATAGCAGTAGCGTGCCATGAGGATATTTTTTATTTTGCCTGATGGCAATGAAATGTAGTTGTTGTAACTTACGTAGTTTGATGAGGTGTTGTTGCCATCAATATTGATAGTGTCATTCTGTGACGCAGCCGGTATGGCAAGCCCCAAAAAGAATGTCATTAAGTGTAATGCATGTTTCATATTAATATTGCTTTTGTTAGATTTTTTATTTTCGGAGCAAAGGTATTTATATTCTTGTGGATTGCTTGTTAGGAATGTGTCACAAATTATAAAAAAAGAAACTTCATGTTAGTTATAATTTCGAAATAGACTGTTTCGTAACGTACAAATGACCTGTCAGACAAAAACACACGTCTTCATCTATGCAGTAATATACGGAATGCATGCATGAAAGTGCTGAAAAGGATATCTTGGACGAAATACGCCATCGCCAAGTAACATAAATGGCTAAACCCATAAGATATGTGCTTAGCCACTCTGCAAAATTTATAAATTAAAACTTTGGATGTTTATTTGGATTATTCCACTACATAAGCCTTAATTACTTTTACCTCTGTAAGCGGACGGTCATTCCCGTCAGTTTTTACACGTTCTATTGCCAGAACTGTTTTCATACCTTCAACCACTTCGCCAAAGATGGTATATTCTCCATCGAGCCATGGCGCGCCTCCTGAAGTACGGTATGCACGACGTTGTTCCTGATTATAAGGTAGTGGCGGGTTCTTTGACGTTTCGTATTTTGCATCGTCAAGCAGTTTTTCCAATAAGTTGCTCACACCGTTTCTATCTCTTGCTCTCCGTAAGGAGTCAAGTTCTGCCGCATGGGCTGTCACTTTTTCGTTGTACAAGCGTTCGGCTGCTTGCTGCGTGCGCGCTTCTTCGAGTTCGCTCAGTCCTGTATCGAGATACGTCCGACCAGTGACAATGTAGAATTCGGTCGGATCGGATTTCTTTTTAGGATTGATGTCGTCACCTTCACGTGCAGCTCCGACCATGCCTCTTTTGTGGAAATGTTTTGGGTAGACAATTTCTGCCTGTAACCATCCCAATGTGTCGGTGGCTGTTGAATCACCGTCGTGTGCATTTGACTTATCGTTTTGCTCACCGGTTTGAATCATGAAATTGCGGATGATTCTATGCCATGATGCATTGTCGTATTTACCTGCTTTCACATTCCTAATGAAATTGTCGCGATGAACAGGTGTGTCGTTATACAACTTTATTCTGATGTCACCCATTGTGGTTTCGAGTACAACCTCTGTCTCTTTTCCTTCATTCTGACCGTTACATGCGGTGACAATGAACAACAGGACGGTTATACCTAACAGAAGCTTTTTCATTGTATATTATCTGTTATATTATATATTCCGGACGATTAGTTTTCGTAGTATTCTCCTGGTTGTGAAATAGGGGTTTCAATTAGTTGATAGTATGCTGTCGACATTACTAAATATGTGTAAGGAACAGCGAATATAATGCCAATACCACAACACAGCATTCCTACGATATCGATGATAATGTTTAATATAATCAATCCAAGCACACTCCAAAAGTTGTCGTTGTTTGTCAGTTTCCAACTTACCTTGAATGCATCGTCGATACCTGCTTCCGGATGGTCGAGGATATAATAAGGTGCAAACTGAAGTTTTGCGAGAAGGAAGATGCCGGGAATAATGCATAGTAAGAGCCCGATAAGTACTGCAATGCCGGAAAGAAATTCAACTGCGAAATATTTCAAGTAAACTATTATTGGCTGCTTATACGTGGCAAATGTCACTCTCTGAAGTGCTCCTGAGGTCAACTTCAATATGAGTGTGATAAATCCTACCGAGAAAATCCATGACACGATACTTGTCAGCAAGTTTGAGATGTTGGACATCATTGAGACCATCAATGAAGAACTGCTGCCATAGCCATAGTCGTTTTGTGATTCTGATATGGCAAATATGGTTACGGGTAGGGACATAAGGATAACGACAACGAAGAAAATGGCACATATACCGGCCAAAGCCAATCCGTATTTTTTGTAAAGTTGCCAGCCGTTAGCCAAGCAGAGAGAGAAGGATATTTTATTCATCTTTTTTGTTTGGTGTTTGTATGTTTAACCTTTGGTTTATTATGTAGCTTATTGTTCTTTGTCTTGTTAACGTAAAAGTAGAGGATCGTGCCGACAAGTACCGCAAGCAGGAGACACAACACAATATAGGTCGTGACAGGAGTTTCATTGACTTCAACTCCTTCCGCTGATATTCCACGTAGAATATCAGCCTCTTTCACTTGCTGTATGAGGAAATCAGTAGTTGATTGATCAGGAGTTACTGTACGAACCTTTGTGCAGTATTGAGGCAAGACTTTCTGAATCTCCTTAAGTGAGAGTCCGTGGAAGTCACTGGTCGGAGGAGTAACAAGAAGGAATATTTTGACATCTTTCGCCTGGCATGTATTCAGCAACCGGTTACGTAAATAATCCAATGCGTTAGGATTGATAGGCACTGCTCCAGCCAAAGGTGTGTCGTTGATAAAGTCGGACAGAATGAAAGCTCTGACATAATGGCTTTGAGAGTTAGCTATTAGGGAATCTAATCCTTCAAGCATAGCAGTCAAATCGCTGTATTTCTTGAAGTCGGCATCCGCCAGTTCATCTTTTCTGTATAATTTCTTCGCGAAGTTGTAGGCGTGAAGATTGTCCTTTTCTGTAGCCGCAACATAGAATGTATCGATAGCATGTTGTATTCCTTCGATATAAATGTTACGGCCATTGCTGGATACATCCACAAGCCATAAGTAGTCAACCTTCTCAATTTGTGCTAATGCTACATTTCCTGCTGTAGAGAAAATGAGTAATGTGAACAACAGGAATTTATTTATCTGTTTCATTATTCTATTTGTTGGCTAATCCATTTGTTTATGCAAAGTTAGTATAAACATCAGACAATGCAAAATTTATTGGTATTTTTTTGAAAAAGCGTTATGCTTGCCTAATACGAAAAGGTCAAAAACTCACAAGTGTCCAACCTTTGTCAAAGAAGTAAATTCTCTTTAAACCAATAATCCCCGTATCTTTTTGAGATACAGGGATTTATGTGGGGTGGAGGGTTTTTGTCGCCGACATACTTGATTATATAGAAAGTATGTATTATAATAAGTTCTGTGTGCTTCAAATTGCTGTCAAACGGCCGAAATGGAAACTTCTGTATGACAACAAGAATGCTGGCGTAACATATTCAACCGACTATTTCAGATACGACAAATGGTATAAGTATTTGCTTCCGTTTCCGAAGCTATGGAAGCGATGGCAGAAATATTCGGACACGGGATACCGGACTTTTTCACTAAGGGATTTTGTATAGCTAAAAAGCAAAGGATTATGACACACGAGAATGAGATGAAGAGAGAGCACGTCATGGACATTCTAATCCACGGCTACAGCTTGCAGGATGCGATGGAGATGACGGGACTTGGTAAGGACGAGATACTCGGACTGCTTGACATGCGTGACGAGTTTATGATTCGGAGAAAGTGATATTGAGAAGAGAATAATGGAAAAGGAAGAGGCGATGAGGATAGTGGCTGCCGAGGTAGTTCGAATCTACGGATTTGACGCTGCCCGCCGCATATTTGAGAGTGACAGGTACAATGTTCGCATAGACATGGGTTCGTGCGCTCACATCAGAGTCGACACCGACGGATGTGTAAGACTCGGGGTCACCCTTGTCGCCAAACCAAAAAAGAAATGAATATGACTAAAGCGGAAATCAAAGAGGAGGCAATGAAAAGGGAGCAGTCGGCTGACTTCTCTCTGCTCTTCTCTGCGTTCGAAAAGATGAGCGAGTTCAACGGAGTCAGCAGCGCATACGGAATGGGATTCTGTCACGGAGCGATGTGGGCCAGAAGAGAAGGATGGATAAGCGTCAAGGACAGACTACCGGAGGTGTTTGATGGAGACCTGTTTCGAAGTAGTGAAAAGCAGACGAAGACAGTACTTACAACGAACGGACATGGCAGCATAGTACCTAACGTATGGAATGGCTATCAGTGGGAGTACTACGGCGATGTGGCGTTTTGGATGCCGATGCCGGCACTACCGAGATTAGTAGAGAAATGATTGACTGCAAGAGAATAAAGAAGCTGCGGATGCCCAAGATGAAATGGGTAATCGCGATGAGACAGAAAGGAGGTAAACGCAGCGACAGCATCCGAGTTGGAGTCGTCCTGCAAGGAGCACATCTTTATATTAAGGACGTCGAGACATGCTTCGGCGGCACGTTTCTGATATGCAATGCCACCGACTACACCGCATGTGAGATATGCCAGCGCATTGATGAGGGCATAGGAGTAAGCACCGATGCCGCAAGACTGATGCAGGATGCGGTTATGGCCTTATGGAAAAGATCCAGACTGCCACTTGGTGTAAGGAGAATAACGAGAAGTCCGAAACCGAAAACTGCTCCCGACATAATTGTCGTGAGCAAAGATGAAGATTCAATAAACTTTTAATTGATATTGATATGAAATATACAGACAAGATTCTACATTTCGTGGTGATGGCGGTAATATCCGCCACGCTGTTTCTCGCCATCAATCCATGGGTGGCGTTTGTCCTGTGTCTCGCCATATCCATTGGCAAGGAAGTATATGACTGTTTCAAGAAGAATCCTACAGGTTTCGATCTGTGGGATCTTGCTGCCGATATGGCGGGAGTGCTGTGTGGACAAATAATCTCACTTTTATTTTGATTTTCATGCAAAATAAACACTGTTTTTTTTGGTTAGTACGAATAAAAGTATCACCTTTGCAGTGTTCAAATAAAGCAACACAACTATGGCAACAATGACAATTACTTCGGCAAAGGCTGGAACAATGAAGAGGACGATGAAGGATATTCTTATATCCATTTCGTGGGGCGACCTGTCAAAGCGTTACTTTGGCAAGTCGAACTCATGGCTTTATCATAAAATGGACGGCGTAGACGGTAACGGCAAGCCGACGGAGTTTAGCGAGGAGGAGAAGTATCGGCTAAAAGGTGCGCTTGTGGATCTTAGCAACCGTATACGTGCTTGCGCTGACAGTATAGAATAATATAGAATAATATGAAATAAGCCGGGCTTTTGCATATGCCCATTTGAACATAAGCCGTCCTTTGGCTTAGGGACGCAGGGGTTGTGCCGCAAACAAGGAGGGGTAGGGCAGGGAGTTCATCACTGAATTACCTTCACTTTCCTCTCTACGTGCGGCATAACTTTTTATTTTTCATCAAGACAAACATAAACACGGCTATCCGCATATTAAAGCTATATTCGCACATAAAAATAAAAGAATATGGCAGATATAACGAAGCTCAGCTTGAACAATATGCTGACTCTCACTGAAGGGTTTGATTTGGAGTCTGCACTGCAAGGCAACCTGGTAGGGTACACCATTACCGCAGACGACGGTACGACCATCATGCATACAGGTACACTTCGGGCACCGATAGGAGTAGTATTTGGAGATTACGGTGCGGTATATGCAGTCAAGGACGGGACAATGGAACTCTTGTTCGACCGCCAAGGAAATTGCGTGTCCCCTGAGTACAAGGATAAGGTGCAGCTGCACAATGTGACAGCCACAATGCCCGAATACGAGGACAACAAGGTCGTAACGAGAGGTGAAACGTCAGTGGAGACAGCGACGATAAACTCCGTGCGTCCTATAGACCAGTTCGCCATCGCAATAATACAATCTCTCTTGCAGAAGATGGACAGGCCACAGGAAATGTCGGAGTCAGATATACTGAAATGGTCTGCCGTAGCATACAGGTGGGCTGAGGGCATGTTCGCTATCGCTACCAGCTACCGGACGGCTAATGACTCGATGGTGTCAACAAACTCGGACAGCGTGAAGGAATCAATCGATAACGTTGTCGGTGCGCTTAACGCCCTAATAACCGTCATTAATACGAAAGTGGTACAAATAGACAACGTCGAAAACGGCACTCTTAAAGTGTCATCCTCAGACAATAAGACATCATGATAAAGGAAATCAAATACAACGGATATACCGCACAGCCGTCGGGATATATATGCGAGGATGGAGACCTGTCGCTCTCTCTTGGCTGCATACCCGATAACGGTTCACTTGTGCCGCTGCTTCCACCAAAGGTGTTACTTACATTGGAGGAAGGCGAGGATGTGGTATACATACACAAGACAACGAGGATCAAGCATTATATTGTATATTCCGCCGACACTGGCAGCGTGAAGGCAATCAACGCTGACGATGAGAGAGAAACATGGAATCTCGGAACACTTGAAGGAGTGACAGCGATGAGCTCGATAGGCAACACCCTTGTAGCCATATATACCGACGGTTTGTTTTATTGGTTGTGGAAGGACGATGCCTATCATGCACTTGGAACTCATATACCAGAGTTACCCGTAACGTTTGGATTGCAATATGACTGGGTGCAAGGCGACGAGTTTGAGGTGGAATACGGAGGTCATAGTCTTATGTATGATTCTTCACAGTATGACTCACCGTTCTGTAATCCTTATGACACTAAATCGACTGTTGGCGGTGTATCGAATGACAATTATATAACAGCGAGAGTACTCGGACAGGCGAATAAGTTTATATCAGAGCAGGCTACAGGCAAAGGTCGGTTCTTATACCCGTTTCTCGTCCGCTATGCCTTCCGTATGTACGACGGAAGTTATACCATGACCTCGGCGCCGGTGCTTATGCCGTGCGTGACGGGGTGCTCTCCACTTCCGCTTGTTGTCGATCGCAGCTATGATAATAATAAAAAAAACTTGTTTGATGACGGGCGCGGATATTATAAAGCCTGGAAGTGCAAGATAACCGCACCCGTATTCGATCTTGTTTATAAGGTGTTAGACAAAGATGCCATTGACAGGTTGAAAGAGTGGGGTGACGTGATCAAGTCGGTAGACATATTCATATCAAAGCCTATATACACTTACGATCAGAACGGCACCATCAAGAACAATGTTCCGACAACAACCATAGACTGGAGCGTATACGGTCACGACAATGCTAAGACTACGGGATACGTCATCAGTAAGGCGAAGGACAGGATAGACACCTATGCAGAGGACCTGCCAAACTCGGCTCTTGCCACTGAGACTAAAAGGTCGTTCCTCACTCCGCTGCCTGCCAGGACAGCAGATGCGGTGGTAAGCGACATAAGGACTACCGGCAACTTTTTCCTGCTCAAGAGTTACAGGCTTGAAGAACTGAGAACAGAGCTGACAAAGGTTGATGTGGAGGATGACTACTTGCAAAGTTTGGTTAACCGCACACAGCTGCCGTCGGATGATTATGACTCTCATGATACGATTATACCGTCGTCTGTTTTTGCGTATAATCAGCGTCTCAACCTGTCCGGTATATCAAAATCGCTGTTTGAAGGATTCGACGCACAGTGCCTTACTACGTATCTTACAGAGGGGCAGATCGTAAAGAATATCTGGGTGTATATAAGGCAAGACGAGAAGGATGTAATAGTCAAGCGTGAGGTCTCAGGAACGGTATATGGTCCCATTATATACATGTACTATCCAAATGCCAACGCTTACAAAGCGGTCATTGAGTATTACCAGTACAATGATCCGTGGAATCGCACTGTGTATGCGGTATACAACCTGTCCGAACACGGATTACTGAGCGGTGCGTACTATTTTGACGGGTTTAATTATCCTAAATATACATCCATGACCGCACCGCAAGAAACATCGAGAGTTGTCAGTCAGCTATCAAAAGTGTACACCTCCGCAGTCAACAATCCGTATTTCTTTCCGCTCAGCGGCATCAATACCGTAGGTACAGGTGAGATACGCGGTATATGTGCGGCTGCACGTCCGCTGTCACAAGGACAGTTCGGGCAGTTTCCGTTATACTGCTTCTCTACTGACGGTATTTGGG
>CAYVNW010000032.1:0-36480 GCA_964452915.1 uncultured Bacteroidaceae bacterium
ATTATCGTCTTGTAAATATCGTGTCCGACCAACGAGAAAAGCGGAAGAACCAAAACGATGTGTACCTTTACATTGGCGAAGTTCGTATTGCCATTGGAAATTTGCAAAAACTTTCCTTTTTCAATCAAATGCGTCCTATAAACAAGATCATGTGTTTCTATGGCGGGGATAAAAAGTAATGACATTTTAATGCAAACCACAGCGCGTATGACAACATTATCTTAAGTTTTTATACATTTTATAGCATAATCCATTGTCAATTTAATTTTATTATATAATTTTGCACTTGATTATATTTAGATTTATGACAAATGTATTTATTCACTATATCTAAAATCATTAAATTTATTTTATGGTAAAAAGACTATTATTAATGCTGTTTGCATGTTTTACAATTAGCATGCAATTGGCAATTGCGCAAAACAAGACATCCATTACAGGAGTCGTTTTGTTTGAAGATGAGAACGAGCCAGTAATTGGTGCGTCAGTATTGGTAAAAGGAACAACGTTGGGAGCTATTACAGACGTTGACGGTAAGTTTACCATTAAGAACGTGCCAACGTCTGCTAACACATTACGTGTCTCTTATGTTGGCATGGAAACTAAAGAGGTGAATTTCAAGCATGGGGGGGGTATTATAAAAGTTGTCTTAAGTTCAAACTCTGTGATGCTCGACGAGACCATGATTGTAGCTTATGGTGTAGCCAACAAATCATCTTACACAGGTTCAGTCGCCACAGTATCGTCGGAATCAATTGAGAAACTGCAGATCTCCAATGTAAGTAAAGCCTTAGAGGGCGCAGCCCCTGGTGTTCAAGTAGCAATGCAGTCGGGTCAGCCAGGTTCAAGTGCTACAATACGTATCCGCGGTATCGGTTCCATCAACTCAAGTGCAGCACCTCTTTATGTGGTTGACGGTCTGCCTTATGACGGAAGCATTGCAGCCCTCAATCCTGCCGACATAGAGTCGATCAGCATTCTAAAGGATGCAGCATCAACTTCCCTTTACGGTTCACGCGCTGCCAACGGAGTAATTCTCATAACGACAAAGAAAGGAAGCTCGCTAAAATCAAAATTAACTTTCGATGCACGCATTGGTGTAAACAGCCGTGGCATATCAGAATATGATATCATGAAAAATCCAGGAGAGTATATGACTACTTATTGGACAGTGCTCAAGAATCAGCTTGGATCGGGTGAGGCTGCCAGTGCGGCTCTTTTTGGCGAACTCGGTTACAATCCTTACTTATGTGACAACGGAGCTATTGTTGACGCCAACGGTGTTTTGACCTCAGCCAAATTACGCTATCATGACGACTGGGAAAAGGAAGCCATTTCAAACGGATTGCGTCAGGAATACGGCTTGACACTTCAAGGCGGAAACGAGATGTCAACACACTTCCTCTCATTAGGTTATCTCGACGATGAGGGTATTATATCAAATTCTGATTACAGCCGTCTCTCACTCCGTGCAAAGGGCGATTATACCATAAACGACTACGTCAAGTTGAACGGTAACATAGCATATGCACGCGGAGAGCAGAACAGCCTGATGATCTCATCATTGGGAAACTATGCAAACACATTCGCATTTACACAGAATATAGCACCTATATATCCGGTTTACGCTTACGACAGCGAAGGCAACCGTCTGTATAATGACCATGGTAATGTAATTTACGATTTTGGTGACGGAACTTACGGTTCACGCGCATATGGTTCTATGCAGAACGTTGTAGCTTCCGACGAAGCCAACAAAAGCCAAGTAATCACAGACAACATCACAAGCCGTTTCGGAGCTGACATTTCTTTTCTGAACGACTTCAAATTCCAGTTGAACATGGGTTATGACCTCGCCAACCAAATGACAGACGAGTTCATGACTCCTTCTTTTGGTGACGCTGCAGCTTCTGGAGGACGTGGTTACAAATATCGTGTACGCTCTCAGACATATACAATCAACGAACTGTTGACTTATAATAAGACATTTGCCGAAAAACATCACCTTGACGTGCTCATCGGACACGAGAACTACAAATACAAGTACAACAACTTGTACGCTCACAAGTCTAAATACTTTAATGAATTCAATCCGGAGTTCGATAACGCCATTACAATGGAAAATCTTAGTTCATACGAAGATGAATATACTATTGAATCATACTTGGGTCGCATCAACTATGATTATGACAATAAGTACTACTTCTCGGGCTCTGTACGCCGTGACGGTTCTTCACGTTTTGCGAAGGATAACCGCTGGGGAACATTCTGGTCATTGGGCGGTTCTTGGCGCATAAGCCGTGAAAACTTCATGGAAGACGTGTCATGGGTTGACAATCTGTCGTTGCGTGCCAGCTATGGTAGCGTTGGAAACGATGACATCTACTATCCGGGCACAAGCACAAGCAACTACTATGCTTACAAGACACAATATTCCGTATCGAACTCTGACGGCGACTTCGCTGTTTCAAAGTATTATGACGGCAACGAAGACCTGACATGGGAGACTTCATACAATTTCAACATCGGAGTCAGCGCACGTTTGTTCCACGACCTGTTGGATATTGATATCGAATACTTCAACAAGAAAACTGAAGACATGCTGTACAACGTTCCACAACCTATGTCTTCCGGTATTGCCTATCTTAGCCAGAATGCCTTGACAATGACCAATAAAGGAATAGAATTTACCCTCGGAGTAAACATTCCGATGCCAAAAGACTTTACTTGGACTTGGACATTCAACGGCACACACTATAAGAATAAGGTGACCGGCATTCCGGAAAACAAGCGCGAGGATGGTATCACGCATAATTCTTTCTATAATATACGCGAAGGCAGAAGTGTATGGGATTTCTACTATTACCGTTATGCCGGAGTTGACGAGACCGGACACTCCATGTGGTACTATGACGATGTAGACGAGGAAGGCAACACTGTTCTTGCTACAACTACAGACTACACGCAAGCTGACAAATACTATTTAGGCACCGCACTTCCAGATTTTCAGGGTGGCATCAGCACTGAATTCACATGGAAGGGAATCGACTTCTCTATAGCAGCTAACTATCAACTTGGAGGTAAGATCTATGATAGTATGTATGCCGGACTTATGCATGCAGGAAGCAATGCCGGAACCAACTGGCACCGAGACATACTGAACGCATGGAGCGAGACTAACACAGACAGCAATATACCTGTATTGAACGGTGACCAGAATGCAAACATATTCTCAGACCGTTTCCTCATCGGAGCTTCGTTCTTCAATCTCCGTAACATCACACTCGGTTACACTTTCCCTAAGCAATGGGTTAAGACACTCGACATAGAAAACGCGCGCATATACTTTGCTGCCGACAACGTTGCTTTATGGTCAAAGCGTAAGGGTATGGACCCACGCCAATACATCCAAGGTCAATCATTGGCTAACTACTCTGTCATCCGTTCCGTTTCAGTGGGACTTTCAATCACATTATAAAATTCAACACGTAATATAATAGAATCACTATGAATTATAAATATAATATACTCAAAGGTATCGCAGTCAGTTCAATGGTATTGGCTGTCTCATGCTCCAAAGACTATCTGGAGACGAGCCCAACAGAATTTTTGGATGAGGATGCCGTTACTGAATCAATGCAGAAAGATCCGTCACAAGTGCAAGCTTACGTCACCGGCGCTTATTTGAATCTGTATTGTGGAGGTGACTACTGGACAAACCACGACGACTTTGGACTGCCTGCTATAAAATTGGCTACAGATTTGGCTTGTGAAGATGTCGCATACAGCAAGGACGCACATTATTTCTGCTATGACTACCAACTTGATAATAGATTGGGAAACTACAGACGCACAAGTAGCATGTGGAATCAGTTGTATAACGTAATCGACAATGCTAATACAATCATCACGATGTTAAAACCTGCCGAAGGTGAAGAGGCAACGGAAAAAGCACAAACAATGCTGGGCGAGGCGTACTCGTTGCGCGCATACTGCTATTTCTGGCTTATCAACTTGTGGCAGCATCCATATAGCGTTGCCGCTGACAGTATGGGAGTCCCTTTAAAAACCGAGGAAGTGTACCGCCAGGAACGTGTGAGCGTAAGAGAGATATACACACAAATATTATCGGACATCCAGACAGGTTACGACTATCTTGAAGGCAAAAGCTTTCACAATGGCAAAGTCGGTTTGTCGGAATATGCGGCAGCAGCTATCTACGCCAATGTTCTGATGTTCACGGGCGATTATACAAATGCAGCAAAATACGCAAAGATCGCTGCTGAAAGTACTCCGCTGAATTCAGAGAGCGACATGCTGAGCGGATTCAATTCACTTAGCATGCCTGAGGTTATTTGGGGCTACAACGTAAACTCAGAGACTACCGGATATTATGCTTCGTTCTTCTCTCACGTTGACCCTTATATGATAGGTTATGCGGGAATTGGTTTCAACAAACTTATCGCATCCGACCTCTACGACAAGATTGCGGACAACGATGTACGTAAGAAATGGTTTGGATATAACGAAGATTACAATATCATTGAAAATGCATTTGATTATGAAAATGCATCTGGTATGACACAATATATACAAAATAAGTATAGGGATGTATATATTACCGGAACAGGCGATCCATTTACTTCTGCACTTATCTATTTCCGCAGCGGTGAGATGTACTTTGTAGCAGCCGAGGCATATTATCTCGCAGGCAATGAACCGTCTGCCAAGGATATGCTGAACACTGTGATGTCTACCCGCATACCAGGCTATTCATGCAACAAGAGCGAAGATGAACTCTACAAGGAAATATGCTTGCAAAAGCGTATCGATACTTGGTTGGAAGGCGACCGCTATCTTGACGCAAAGCGTAGAGGCGAGACTATAGACCGCTCTACAAGTACTAACCATGCAGTTGATCTTATCAACTATAAAGCAGTCACATTCTCCGCACGTGACTATCGTATGATATATCGGATTCCAACAAAGGAAATAGAGAACAATCCATCGATTACAGCTGACGATGACAACGAATAAGACTTAGACCTTATCTGTATAAACAAAGTCAAGTGCGGGACATTTTAAAAGTGTCCCGCATTTTATTTATGTGCGCTGTCGTATTGTATGGAGACCTGCCAGAAGCTCTCGGTGTAACGAAATTTCTAACAACTATATTCCGCAGGGTCAATGCTATGTTATATATTTTTATTATCTTTGTGACACAAAGAATTAACTCGATATGTTACAGATTTATTGTAAGAATACACATACGTCGAAATCCATACAAGAAGGGATGAGCCTGTTGGACGTCTTGCCGGAGTTTAATTTAGACAATCCTTTCCCGATTGTAGCTGCAAAAGTAAATAACGTCAGCCAGGGACTAAAATTCAGGCTGTACCAAAACCGCGACATTGAGTTTTTGGACATACGGGATGAAAGTGCGATGCGCGTGTACAGCCGGTCACTCAGTTTCGTACTGTGCAAGGCTACAAGCGATATATTCCCAGACTACAGGGTATATCTTGAGCATCCTATATCGAACGGAATATACTGTACTGTCAAGAAGCCCAACAACAAGACAATCACAAAGAACGAGGTACGGCGCATAAGGAAGCGCATACAAGAGATTGTAGACAAAGACATGCCGTTCCACCGGCACGAGGTACAGACAGAGGAGGCTATTCCCATATTCCGTAATCGAGGATACGACGATAAGGTGAAACTAATCGAAACCAGTGGACAAGTGTATATCGACTACTACTCGTTGGGCGATACCATCGATTACTACTACGGTCCCCTACTCCCGTCGGCCGGCTATATCACCCTTTGGGGACTGGAACAATACCACAACGGAATCTTGCTCCGTCTTCCATCGAAAACCAGCCCGACAGAACTGTGTCCGATGGTGGATCAGGCAAAGACTTACAAGATGTTTACCGAAGCTCTACGATGGAATCTGATCATGCGGTTGAACAATGTGGGCGATGTTAACCATGCTTGCCTTAAAGGATACGCAAGTGAACTGATACAGGTGTCGGAAGCACTGCAAGAAAAGAAGATTGTACAAATAGCCGAGGAAATCGATCACAGGTACAACAGCGACAAACCTCTCAAAGTGGTACTTATATCAGGTCCTTCATCAAGCGGAAAGACAACATTTTGCAAACGGCTCAGCATACAGCTGAAGGCATGCGGACTACGTCCCATATCAATGTCGACTGATGACTATTTTGTAAACCGTACCGACACTCCCCTACTGCCCAACGGACAATATGATTTCGATAACTTCGACACTGTGGACCATGATGCTCTACAGCAAGATGTAATCAAGATGCTCAACGGAGAAACAGTGGAAGTGCCCGAATATAATTTCCAAACCGGCAAACGCGAATATAATGGAAAAAAAATGAAGTTGGCGAAGGGTTCGGTGTTACTGATTGAAGGTATTCACGCCCTCAACCCGAAACTAACTGATCAAGTCGCGGCAGAAAGCAAGTTCAAAGTATTCATTTCCACTCTGACAAGCATCAGCCTCGACAACCACAACTGGATTCCAACCAGCGATAACCGGCTACTCCGACGTATTGTTCGCGACTACAACAAGGGAGCATTCAGCGCACGCGAGTCAATCAACCAATGGCGGAATGTGTGCGAAGCAGAACAAAAATGGATTTATCCATATCAAGAAGAGGCAGACGTAATGTTCAACTCTGCCCTACTGATAGAGTTCGCTGTGCTGCGAAACCATGCAGAGCCCATATTGGCAAGTGTGCCTAAGAACAGCCCTGAATACAGCGAGGCTCACCGTCTGCTGAAATTCATACATTATTTTATACCAATCCCCGACAATGAGATTCCGCCAACCAGTTTGTTACGCGAATTCCTTGGTGGTAGTTCGTTCAAGTATTAAACAACAACAAATTGCCACGCCTTTTACTTTTTAATCCGTCTCACGAGATGGCATTGGCTGCCAATACAGCGTACTATACTCCAACGAAGCTGGTGCAACGCATGGAGACAGATCTGTGTATGCTGCCTTCACTCGTG
The DNA here is from genome assembly GCA_964452915.1 of uncultured Bacteroidaceae bacterium. Lineage (GTDB taxonomy): Bacteria > Bacteroidota > Bacteroidia > Bacteroidales > Bacteroidaceae > Colivivens. The sequence goes on from CAYVNW010000032.1 coordinate 7,048, forward strand.
GCAGAAAAAGAAGACGCCATTCTTACGTCTGAAGGAATAATGGATGTTTATGGCAAAAGGTTAGACTCTGTCTCTTCACTGATTCCTGTCCCATGGGGATGGAATAAATCGGTACGCAACCGTTTCATCAAACTTGGACTCTGCCCAGAACTGATGCCCTCAGAAGCAGATCTGGACCTGTGGCGTACTTTTTCAAGTCGCAAGTGGGCAGTAGAATATAATAAGAAGTTATATGACAGAATTGGAGAAGTAAATTACCTTGTTGACAATGAAATGGCGTTTTGTTCAAGTGCAGAAGACACCATGCATTGGCTTGACTCACACTCGGCATATCCATACATATTGAAATCAGAATATTCAAGCAGCGGGCGTGGCAACCGCACTGGTGACCGTAATAAGACAAATTCCAAAAACTTCCAAGCGACGAATGTGCTTGCCGACCGATTCTATATTAAAAAGAAAGATTTTGCTATGGAATTCAGAATAACAGCAGACAAGGTTGAATACATGGGACTGTCGGTATTTGAGGCATCAAATGAAGGCAATTACCAGTTCAACTACTTGGGCTCACAGCAGAATTTAAAGAATATGGTTGGCGCATGCCTAAAAGATAATGGCGAGCGGATTCTTGAATATATCGCTGATGTTCATACACAATTATTGACCGAGTGTCTCATCGGTAAATACCACGGAATGGCAGGTATTGATATGTTGGTTACCGATAATGGGAAATTACATCCATGCGTGGAAATCAACATGCGCATGAATATGGGCATACTGTCGATCATGCTTTATGAAAAGGGCATAAAAAAAGTTTCCCCGTCACTATTTACAGGGAAACTGTTCAGTCCGGTAATAGACTCAAATAAATTCTATATCGGCATAAAAGAACCAACATCACATTAGTCGAGATACTTACTGAAATCAACAACTATTATGCCTGAAGGCTTTTGCTCTTTCTTGGTTTTTTGCTTCTTTTCTTTCGGTTGTTTAGTCTTTGTCTTTACCTTCTTGCCACCAGCCTTTGCGACCTTCAGATATCCGCCTTCAAAATGCTTTCTCACTGCTGCAAATATCTCATCGGTTGAAGGGCGCGAGATGTCAGTACCGTTATCTTCTTGCAATACAACGCTTTCATTGCCATAACGGTCCATTGCAGTTACTGCATAGTAATGTTTTTTCAGCGCACGGCCTCCAATTACATATGAAGTGTCGGAAAGACGCTGTGCAAGCAGATTATCTGCTTTTGTGATATCCACAGGATAAGTGTCGCTTCCATATACATTGAAATATATGACTCGCCACTTGCCATCGGCAACAGGGGCATTGTATTGCCAGCTGATTGTGCCATCCTGATACTTTAGATTAACAGGAGAGTCAGGAGCAGCGGTGTACGTAGTCCATGTCATAGCGGGAGTCAATGCTGGGAAAGGGAAAAACTCCTCACACGTAACATCATATATACCTTTGATGTTGCGTGTAAGGAACTCACTGCGATAGAATGCTATACCACCCATTTCTGATTTACGTGCCGTATGCATTTGTGTCCTTACATCATTGAGTTGCCAACGTCCTTCTTTGGGGTCAAGAAAATAAATACCAAGTCCGGCAGCAATTGGATGCCCGTAACTATTCTCTTTCCAATCGAAAACAAAAGGATAATAGTGGTCACCAAGAAAATACATCATAGGGAACAGCATATCCTGTATGTTGTCACGTAGCCACGCTTGAGGGTCTTGATAAACAGCATTGAAACAATCCCATCCACCTGAGCGATAACGGTTCAAATCCTTGTATTTTCCGATTGGACTGCTACTGAGCTTTACCCATGGCTTTATACCTTTAACCACATCATGCACTTTTCTGACGATTCTCGTTATATTCTCGCGTTTCCAATCATTTTTACTCATACCGCTTTTTGCAGAGTAGAGATTGTCATCACTGAAGCGATATTGACTCTCCGGATAGCGGATGTAGTCAAGGTTTATTCCGTCGACATCATAACGGGTGACAATTTCTCTTGCTATGTCTGCTATGTAGTCAGCTGTTCCAAGTTTGCCAGGAATCATGAACATCTCACCTCCCACACTTTTGCACAAGCTACCATGATGTTTAGTTATTGACTTACTGCCGTATGAAGCCTGGCGCGACACAGTTCCCAACGGGATGCTCACAAGCCAAGCATGCAGTTCCATACCACGCTTGTGACATTCCTCGATTGCGAATTCCAACGGGTCGTACGCAGGTGCCTTTCCTGCCCTACCGGTTATGGCATTGTCCCATGGTTCAATGTCAGAAGGATAAATGACACTTCCGCGTATGCGGGTCTGCAGCAAAATCGTATTTATGTTTGCATTCTTTAATTTATCGAGAATGTCAATGAGTTCCTTCTTTTGCTTTTCTGTGCTTCGTGCGTCAACAGCCTTAGTACGGGGCCAGTCAATTCCACCGATAGTAGCGATCCACACAGCACGTATTTCACGTTTTGGATATGCGACATCCCAAATGTCCTGTGCGGGACATTGCGGAACGATTAGAAAGAATAATAAAATTATTATGCAGCTTGTTATCTTTAGCATTTCTATCTTGAAATTTTTTGCAAAGGTACGAAAATAATCACGAAACCGAACTTGTGGGTAGATAATAATTAGTATATTTGCATTTGTAAACGAACTGACGCAGATGTCACATATCACGACTTGATGCGCCAGTAACAAATTAAGTACAGACCATATGAAGAAATCCGTTTGGTTACCAATTGCACTTTTTGCCGCAGGTGCTGCTTTCTATATATATGACGGCACAGAATACAACTCATGGATTCATAACCTGCCGCTTATAATTGCAGACGCAGTTATTGTGGTATTGTTGTTCATTGCCTTACGGCAAAAGGAGAAGATGCAGAAAAGAAGAGAAGAACAAGAAAAATAATTATATGATTATGAAGAAAGTAGTATTAGGAATGTTGCTTATGATGGCAACAACAAGTATGTTTGCCCAGTTCAAAGAAGGAACGAAGTATGCAGGTGCTTCACTCTCTGGTCTTAATTTGTCAATCAGTGACCGCAAAGACTTTGCTATGGGCATTAATGGCCAAGCAGGTTATTTCATTGAAGACAACATTATGCTGGTAGGCGACGCAGGTTTGGAGATTAGCAATAATAATCTTCAAAGAATTCATGTAGGAGCCAAGGGACGTTACTATTTCGTGCAAAATGGGATCTATGTCGCAGCAGGATTACAGTACGTCCATATTCGCAAAAACTATAATGACATACAAATTACCCCTGAAGTTGGCTATTGTTTCTACCTGAACCACTACATATCGGTTGAGCCTGCAGTTTATTATGACATGAGTCTGACAAACTTTGAGCACAAGAGCGAGTTTGGCCTAAAGGTGGGTCTCGGAATATATTTCTAAATAAGGAGACATCAGGTCACCCCTATACTTGTAAGCGGCTACACACAGTATCAGTCCCTGCTGACAGTGAGTTCGACGCCACATCCTGTACATTCAGCACCCATTGGCGGATTATTCTTAAGCATCGAAATGCTGACTTCCGAAACCAACGGGCACTTATCAAGAATAGAGCGGCAGATCCGCCCACAGACATGTTCCAGAAGTTTAGAACGAATACACATTTCATTCCTGACAATATCAAATACATCGGCATAACTGACCGTATCGTTCAAGTTATCTGACTCTGTGGCTTTCTCATTATTAACTATAAGTTGGAGATTGATAGTATACCAATCTCCAACTGTTTTTTCTTGCGGCATTACACCATGATATGCGTACAGCCGAATGTCTCTAAGTACTATCCGCATCGTGAATGTCCACAATTTGTACAGATCAGGCATCCCTCTTGGTAGACTAATGTTTCCTGACCGCAATTAGGACATTTCTGCCCAGTCACCTTTGTTCCGTCTTGAACGTACTTCTTCAACGCACGCTCCACACCATTCTTCCACGTGTTTATGCTTTCGCTTTCCAGCTGAAGCGAACCGACAAGCTTAATGACATTAGTCAAAGGCATACGGTAACGCAACACACCACTAATTAGTTTGGCATAGTTCCAATATTCCTTATTAAACTTCTCAGAGAGACCTTCTATTGTGGTTTTATAACCTCTCCGATTTTCAAACTGGAAGTCATAACGTTTGTTACCTTCTTCATCTATATTCTTAATGATGTGCCCTTTGACAACGGTTTTTGGCAGAGCAATGCCGTCCTCGTCATCCAAAACGCCCGTAAATATCTCATAAGGATAGCCATCTAGCAGACCTACAAAAGCGACCCATTTTTCTTTGTTGTTTTGGAAGCGGACAACATCGCACTCCAAACTTTTTGGACGGACTTCTGTAACAGTTGGGAGAGCCGGAAGTACAGCAGCTGTTTCCGCCTTCTTCTTCGAAGTTTCCTTCTTAGCAGAAACAAGCACTCCGCTGCGGCTGCCATCCCGATAGACAGTACAACCCTTACATCCACATTTCCAAGCCTCAACATAAAGTTGGTTAACCAGTTCCTCACTCACATTTGAAGGCAAATTAATAGTTACGGATATTGAATGGTCAACCCACTTCTGAATGGCACCCTGCATTTTTACCTTTTCAAGCCAATTTATGTCGTTAGCTGTTGCCTTATAGTATGGAGATCTCTGCACTAATGCATCTATCTCATCCTGGTTATACTTCTTCTCGGTATCAATGTTGTTTACTTTCATCCACGTTAAAAACTTCGGATGGTATACAATATATTCCTCGAACGAGTCACCTGTATCATCAACAAAATCTACATGGACATTAGGATCATTTGGATTGACTTTGCGGCGGCGCTTATAGACAGGCATGAATACAGGTTCTATTCCTGATGTTGTTTGTGTCATCAGACTTGTTGTACCGGTCGGAGCTATAGTCAGGCATGCGATATTACGTCTGCCATATTTTACCATATCATCATACAACTGAGGATCAACACCCTTAATTCGGTTTACAAACGGATTGTTCTTTTCCCTGTCAGCGTCATATATAGAGAATGCCCCACGTTCCTTTGCCATATTGACAGAACTGCGGTATGCCTCGACAGCAATGGTCTTATGAACCTCTGAAGAAAAATATGTTGCTTCAGGAGTTCCATAAGTCAGCCCCAGTGCTGCCAACATATCACCTTCGGCTGTAATACCGACTCCCGTACGCCGTCCTTGCCGTGTCTTATTATAGATTTTCTCCCAAAGGTGACGCTCACAACCTTTTATCTCATCACTTTCAGGGTCACTATCGATTTTATCTTGTATAAGACGAATCTTTTCAAGTTCCAAGTCTATTATATCATCCATCAAACGCTGCGCATACGCTACATGCTGTTTGAATTTGCCGAAGTTGAAATGAGCATTCTTGGTAAACGGCTCATCGACATAAGAGTAGAGATTGATTGCTAAAAGCCGGCAACTGTCATAAGGACAAAGCGGAATCTCGCCACACGGGTTGGTAGAAATAGTCTTATACCCTAAATCGGCATAACAATCAGGAACACTTTCCCTTATTATAGTGTCCCAGAACAAAACTCCTGGCTCAGCACTCTTCCAAGCATTGTGTACAATCTTTTTCCATAGCGCACTTGCATCTATTTCTTTTCTCACCACGGGATTATCAGAATCCACTGGATATTGCTGCACATATGTACTGCCATTGACTGCAGCATTCATGAATTCATCTGATATACGTACACTAACATTTGCTCCGGTTACCTTGCCTTCAGTCATTTTTGCATCGATGAAAGCCTCGGAATCAGGATGCTTAATAGACACTGTAAGCATCAATGCGCCACGCCGGCCTTCCTGTGCTACTTCACGAGTCGAGTTACTGTAACGTTCCATGAAAGGCACAATTCCGGTTGATGTAAGAGCCGAGTTTTTCACCGGTGAACCTTTCGGGCGTATGTGCGAGAGATCGTGTCCGACTCCACCACGACGTTTCATTAGTTGTACTTGCTCTTCATCGATTTTTATGATTGCGCCATAGCTGTCGGCATTTCCGTCAAGTCCAATCACGAAACAGTTGCTAAGCGAAGCCACTTGATAATTATTTCCTATACCAGTCATAGGACTTCCTGCCGGTACTATATAGCGGAAATGATCAAGCAGGTCAAATATTTCCTGTGCGGACATCGGGTTTATATAGTTGCCCTCTATCCTGGCAATTTCGTTTGCTATTCTCCAGTGCATATCTTCCGGAGAGCATTCATAGATATTTCCGAACGAGTCTTTCATTGCGTACTTGTTCACCCATACGCGTGCCGCCAACTCATCGTTCTCAAAATATTTCAACGAAGCATTATATGCCTCCTCGTAAGTAAAAGTTTTTTTTGTCTCCATTTTGATTTGTCAGCTACATATATACAATTTAGAAAGAGCAACCCTTGAGTCATGGATTGCTCCTTATGATCTTAGATACTATTTGGATATCACTATTTGCTACGCTTAATTTCATCTTCCAATTCCTCAAGCTCCTTTTTAAAGGCATTGTCCACCTCAGCAAGTTCTTTGACATGCTTTATTGAATGAAGAATTGTCGCATGAGTCCTTCCTCCGAGGTTTTCTCCAATTTGTCTGTCAGTTGTTTCAGTCAGCTTGCTTGCAAGATACGCAGTCATTTGACGTATTTGGTTTATTGGTTGTCTACGACTTGGCGAACACAGTTCGGTTTCACTAACATGATAGTGTTTACAAACAGTTTTCTTGATATCATCTATATTTAGAGGAGTATTGTCGATCTTCACGTATCGTGGCAGTATCATGTCAGCAAGTTTCAGAGTCACTTCACACTTATATACGACAGAATAAGCCATCAGTGAGTTAATAATTCCTTCAAGGTCTCTCACACTGCCATTAACTTTTTCTGCGATGTAGTTAATTACATTAGCAGGTATCGGCAATGATTCTTGTTTTACCTTATAATTCAATATAGCCCTACATAACGCTTTCGTAGGTTTTTCTATTTCCGCTTGCAATCCCCATTTAAACCTCGTAAGCAACCGCTCTTCCAATCCTTGTATTGCAATAGGCGGCCTGTCGGCAGTCAGAATGATTTGCTTATTGTTCAAATGCAAGTGATTAAATATATGGAAAAAAGTATTTTGTGTCTTGGTCAATCCAGAAAGTTCTTGTGTGTCGTCGATCAGCAATACATCAATAGTCTGATAAAAATTGATGAAGTCATTCACTTTGTTTTGACGTACAGCATTAGTATATTGAACCTGGAACACGTGAGCAGAAATATATAATACTCTAAGCGAAGGATGCAAATCTTTTATACCCCACCCTATAGCATTAATAAGGTGTGTCTTGCCACATCCTGAAGGACCATATATAAATAAAGGATTGAATGTCTTTGCTGGATTCTTGACGATAGCCTCACCCACACTGCGCGCCAGACGGTTACTTTCTCCCTCAATGAAATTCGCAAAGGTGTAGTTACGCTTTAACTGAGAATCAAGGTCACTAACAACGTCTGATTGTGCGATAGTGTCTGGGATTTGGATTGCATTAGAACGAAATCCTTTTCTGCGAACGTCAACGTAGTTGCCTTCCGACTCTTTGTCAATTGTATTCGCTTCACTTATCTCTCTAATTGAATAACACAACCTGACACCCTTTCCGAATACTCTTGTAATCACCTTATACAATATATCAATATAGTTAGCCTCTATATGCTCATACACAAACTGGCTTGGCACTGCAATGACCAACTGCCCGTCATTAAACGAAACAGGCTCGATACATGCAAACCAAATGTCATATTGCTTAGGAGATATATTGTCTTTAATGATTTCAATACATTCACTCCACACATCTTTCAATTCTTTGCTCATCACCTTTGATTAGTTTAGCATTACATTTTACTTTCTTACAATGCAAAGGTACGACCTTTTTTTGGTTCCGCAAAATGGGTTGAAAGGGCTCGTCTTTAGTAGCTCGGATGATAATGTTTTTTTTTTCAACGCTTTACACATTTGTAAAACATAACGTATTGTTTTTTATACAATATTTTTCGTTTGTTTGAATTTCAGTGTGTTATGAAGGTTTTATTTTCTGAAACGTTTTTTTGAGCGTTGTAAAAGATAAGCTTTAGCAAGTTGATAATGCAGGACTTTACATCCCGAATGATACCATCGCCACAAGGCGTCAATTATTTTGAAGTGATTTAAATAAACGATTATATACCTTTCTTATTTGCTCTTATTCCCGAACACAGAAAAATGCACGTAGCGCGACGGATGCAGGCGTAAATCTTCAAGCAACAACGAGGCGTTCTGCATAGTTGTATCAAGATGTGTATACAGCGCATCATCATTCATTAGCCTGCCTAAAGTGGAGTTTGGATTATTAAGTCTGTTGGTAAATAACGTAAGCTCCTCCATTGTAAACGATGCATTCCTTATCGCTTTATGTGCATCCGATGCAATTCCTTCAATGTCTATATTATTCAACTTACTGGTGGTAGATTCAAGGTTGGCGCATATTGCATTGGCGTTATTCATAAGACGTGGAACATCATTACTTAAAAGAGAATTTACTTCATCTGTTGATGTGCGCAAATTCTCGGTCACGTATTCAATGTTATGCACCGAAGCAAGTAACGAAGGATCATTAGTCAACATGTTAATTGCCATTGTAATAGAATCGATCTTTACCAGAATCGTTTTTAATTGCGGAATGAGGGCACCGGCAGCAGCCATTATATCGTTATTGCCTTCACCTTGTATTGTATCGCCTATATTAAGCAGTTTATCTGGATTGGATCCTAATATAATATTGAGTTTAGGCGCGCCCAACATGTCTTTTGATATACTGGCAGTACTGTTTTGAGGCAAGAGGAAACCGTCGTTCAGTTCAACCGCAACGGCAAGTTTTTGAGTCTTAGGATTATATGTGATATTCTTGACCATGCCGATATTCATCCCATTGGCAATGACCTCACCCGATTTGGACAGTCCTCCGACGTTACTCATTTCAACATAATAGATATTATCAGAACTGGTGAACTTCAGTCCTTTCATGAATGTGATTCCGATATATATCAGTACTATTGCCAATATAGCCATGATGGCAATCTTTATTTCCTTTGATTTCATAGCTTTCCTTTGTTTTTAAGTATAGTTATTTGTTTTGAGCCCTCCACTCACTGATTGCCTCTGAAGTGTTAACTTTGATATCTCCCTTAAATGCTATTATAAACGCATCGGGGAATAAGTCGGCTATCTGCCTTTTAAGTTTAAGTATTTCATTATAATCTGTTGTGGAGCCGTATGTGTATTTATAAATATCACCTTCTTTAAATGATTCCGCATGAAGTCCCTTAAAATGTGTACTTCCCTGTATAAGATTCTTTTTTGAAGTCAGTATTTGTATTTTGAATACAGGCTTTGAATTCTCCGAATCATGAATATCAACCTTCTGCACTTGTATATTCTCTGTGTTCTGCTGCACCTCTACTTGTTGTGGAGTTATTTCTTGTTGATTGTTATTTTCCTGCGGCTCTTCTTCTTGAGTAGCAAGTTGTTGAACCGCATTGTGATCTATCTTCTCCAATTTGGACATACGGCCGGTGTGCATTGTCTTATATCGAGAAATGGCGTTGTAAATGCATTGTGCCATTATTGTACGCCCTTCTTCACTCATAAGGAAACGTTCTTCCTCCGGTGTGGATATAAACCCCACCTCAAGCAAAACTGATGGCATGTACGTAAGTCGCAACACTGCTAGATTTGCCTGAAGAACTCCCATGTCCCTTCGTCCACCACTCTGTACCATCTCCTCCTGTGCTAACTTTGCAAAGTTTACACTTTCCTGCATGTCACGGTCTTGCATCAGTTCGAACATTATTTCACTTTCAGGGGAGTTCGGATTCATGAAACTATATTTCTGCTCACCATCAGCCTCAAACTGTATAACAGAATTCTCTCGTTTTTCGACTTCCAAGTTTGTATTTGCAGTACGCAACGTAAGTGTATACGACTGCACACCCATCGGCTGACGACCAGAGCTACGCTCAATGGCATTTGTGTGAATGCTTACAAACAAATCCACCTTAGCTTTATTTGCTATGTTCGCCCGCTCATCAAGTTTCACAAACACGTCAGTATTTCGAGTGTACAATACTTTGACATCAGGGCTGTTTTGCTTGAGCAACTGTCCTACTTTTAAAGTAATGGCAAGATTGATATCCTTTTCCCGATTCGTCGCAGGTCTGCCAACGGCACCTGTATCATGTCCGCCATGACCAGCATCAAGACATACAAGAAAAGGTTTGTCTTGAGCATTTATATTAGAGATCCCAAGCATAAAGTAGATTATGCCGGTCAGAAATAGAAGTCTTCTCATTTGATATGAACACATATTATTTGCAAAGATACAACATTTCAACGAAACAATGAGTCCGTTTTGTGTAAAATGGAAAGATACGATCGGAAGTAAATACGTTTAAGAGAACTTTTTTATTTTACATACACCTTATTAATTATAATAAGCTAAAAATTACACCTTTGTTATATGCAGTCCGGAAAAATTTACGTACCTTTGCCACATGGGCCTTTATCGTTTCCGTGCTTTGGGCAAACATGGCCGTTGAAACAACTACCTTTTTAATATATAAAATACAAAGTGTAATGATTGCATGAGGACATTCCAGACATATACGGGAATCTGCATTCTCTATACAGTTGCCTGCATATCAGGCTGTAATGGAGGGAAAACCGTCAAGGAGCCTGTAGATACAGACTCCTGTATGGTTGCCGACACTTCCTTAGTGAGAATAAAGAGTATACATGAGGAATGCTTCAATTATGCCAATGGAGCTTATAAACAATTAAGCTATATAGAGACTATCACATATTTGGAAAACGGACAGGAAAGCAAGCTGACAGTTAAGAATGAAAATGGAACGACTACAGTGACCACACCCACATACCGTGACGGCAGATTAGTGAGAAGAGACCGTCAGACTGGTAATGGTCAGTCGTTTTCCATATGCTATTTCTACAATGAAGAGGGACAGTTGGACTATATTACCGATGGCTCACGTCCTAAGCCTGTTGAACGTTATGAATACGACGACAACGGACGGATGACATGGAAATATTCATACGACGGAGAATCAGACAATCCTACCTTTGCTAACCATTATGAATATGACGGGCAAGGGCATATTGCATTAGAAACCCAATACGATGAGAATGGAGAAGAATTACAAGAGCGGCATACTTACTTATATGACGGCAATGGATACTTGCTACGTGAGGACTTTATCGGCCGTTTCGATGGAGACATACACATTACTTATCAATACACAAAGTTTGATTCCAAAGGAAACTGGACAGAATGTTTCAAGGAAGAACTGCACGATGAGGGTAACGTGTACAAATCAAAGACTACCAGAAAATACGAATACTATTGACCTTGTTTTTCTCATTGTCGGTTCATACGTGCCATATAAAGGCGACATGAGTTAGATTAGGTAAACAAAAGACGGCTATGTGTGCGATTATTCTTGCACAAGCAAAAAATAAATCGTACCTTTGCACCCAATTAATTGTATAAGGTATTAGATTAAAGCATATACATCAGTTAAGAACTATGGAATTGGCTACTAAATACAATCCGGCTGAGGTCGAGGGAAAATGGTATCAGTACTGGCTTGACCATAAATTGTTTTCAAGCAAACCTGACGGCAGAGAACCATACACAATTGTTATTCCTCCTCCAAATGTGACAGGGGTGCTCCACATGGGGCACATGCTCAACAACACTATTCAGGACATCTTAGTACGAAAAGCTCGCATAGACGGGAAAAATGCGTGTTGGGTTCCGGGAACAGACCATGCAAGTATTGCCACAGAAGCGAAGGTGGTAAACAAACTCGCGCAACAAGGAATCAAGAAACGCGATCTGACACGGGAAGAGTTTCTCAAATACGCATGGGAATGGACAGACGAACACGGAGGCATCATACTCAAGCAATTGCGACGACTTGGAGCCTCATGCGACTGGGATCGTACAGCATTCACAATGGACAAGACCCGAAGCGAGAGTGTATTGAAAGTCTTTGTCGACTTATACAATAAAGGTCTTATATATAGAGGATTGCGCATGGTCAATTGGGATCCTAAGGCCCAAACAGTGTTGTCTACAGAGGAAGTCATTTATCGTGACGAAAAGTCAAAACTCTATTATCTCCGCTATTATGTAGCAGATATTGACGTTAATCCTGTACAGCCAACAGGCAAAGAAGGTGAAGTTATACACAAGGATTCAACCGGACGGTATTATGCCGTAGTTGCCACAACACGTCCTGAAACTATTATGGGCGATACAGCGATGTGCATTAACCCCAAAGATCCAAAGAATAGATGGCTTAGTGGGCACAAGGTTATTGTGCCGTTAGTCGGCAGAGTGGTGCCGGTAATTGAAGACAGATATGTTGATATTGAATTTGGAACGGGTTGCTTAAAGGTCACACCTGCACACGATGTAAATGACTATACATTAGGAAAGGCTCACAATCTTGACATTATAGACATATTCAATCCCGATGGAACCATTGCTGAAGCAGCAGGGCTTTATGTTGGTCAAGATCGCATGGATGTGCGTAAACAAATAGCGATTGACCTGCAGAACGCAGGATTAATGGAGAAAGTAGAGGATTACGAAAATAAGGTGGGCTATAGCGAACGGAATCAAGATACCGCAGTCGAACCGAGACTATGCAAGCAGTGGTTCCTGTCGATGAAGCATTTCGCAAATATCGCCTTACCTCCAGTACTTGAAGGGAAAATAAAGTTTTACCCGACCAAATATATTACTACCTATCGCAATTGGCTTGAAAACATCCAAGACTGGTGTATATCGCGCCAACTATGGTGGGGACACCGTATTCCTGCTTATTTCTTGCCTTCTGAAAATGACGACAACGAGAAGTTCGTTGTTGCACTAACACCTGAAGAGGCTCTGGAAAAAGCAAAAAAGATCCATGGTTATGAGAATATAACCATCGACCAGCTTAAACACGATCAGGATGCACTCGACACCTGGTTCTCATCATGGTTGTGGCCTATAAGCTTGTTTGACGGCATTAATCATCCGGGCAACCTAGAAATTAAGTACTACTACCCTACCAATACACTGGTAACGGGTCCTGACATTATCTTCTTCTGGGTAGCAAGAATGATTATGGCAGGTGAGGAATATATGAAAGACGTACCATTCCGCAATGTTTATTTTACAGGTATAGTACGCGACGAAATCGGACGAAAGATGTCAAAGAGTCTTGGAAACTCACCTGATCCTATTGAACTTATGGACAAGTATGGTGCTGACGGTGTACGTATGGGTATGCTTCTTGCCGCACCAGCCGGAAACGACATATTATTCTCTGAAAGCCTGTGCAAACAGGGGGTTTACTTTTGTAATAAGATATGGAACGCATTCCGTCTGGTTAGAGGATGGGATGTATCTGATTCTATAGAACAACCTCAGAGCAACATCAAAGCCATTGACTGGATGAATGCAAAGATTAGAGTCACAGTTGCTGAAATCAACGAACTCTATAGCAAATTCCGTCTTAACGAGGCTCTGATGACCGCATTCCGCTTGTTTGTTGACGAGTTCTCAGGATGGTATCTTGAATTGATTAAACCTGCATATAAAGCTCCGGTAGACAGAAAGACATTGAATGCGACATTGGATTTCTTTGAACAATTAATGAAGATAATCCACCCGTTCATGCCATTCATAACAGAGGAACTTTACCACAACATAAAGGAACGGAAAGATGGAGAAAGCATAATGACTTCGCGCTTAGAGGTTACCACGACTACAGACAAAGACAAAGACAAAGACAAAGACATTATTGCTCAATTCGAAGAGGCGAAACAAATCATTTCAGGTGTACGCACCGTGCGCCAAAGAAGGAATGTTTCCCCACATAAACCAATGGTAATGGAAGTGGTCGGACCTACAGACAACCAAAACGTGTCTAAGAGCTCTACACTCGGTGATGTTATCAAAAAAATGGCAGGCTTGTCGGATATACAATATGTACAGGAAAAGAGCGAGTCCACATCTGCCTTTCTTGTAGGTACTACTGAATATGCGGTTCAACTGGGCAACCTTATAGATATGGAAGCAGAAATCAAAAAGATGGAAGCAGAAGTAATCCGTTTGGAAGGATTCCTTAATGGTGTCAAGAAAAAGTTATCGAATGAAAAGTTTGTTTCGCATGCGCCTGTTCAAGTTGTTGAACTGGAAAAGAAGAAACAGGCTGATGCAGAAATAAAGATAGCAACTCTTAAAGAAAGCATTGCATCACTGAAACAGTAACGTTATTAATTAGAATAAGATGGAAAAACTCATGCCTAAGTATATATTCGCAGCATCCTGGGAAGTCTGCAACAAGGTGGGTGGAATATATACAGTACTTTCAACTCAGGCAAAGACCTTGCAGGAGAAGTTTCCAGACAGAATTATTTACATCGGACCAGACTTTTGGGCTGATAAAGTTAATCCTGTGTTTAAAGAAAACAAGCAATTGCTTGCCAAATGGAGAAAAGCTGCCAAAGATTCAGGACTGAACATACGCATAGGGCGTTGGCAAGTTCCTGGTGAGCCTATTACTGTATTGGTTGACTTTGCACCTTTTTTCAATGAGAAAAATAAGGTGTATGGATGGGCTTGGGAGAACTTCCAAGTTGATTCACTACATGCCTATGGCGACTATGATGAGTCTTCAATGTTTGCATATGCAGCTGGACGCGTGACAGAAAGCTATTACAAGTTTTATGGACTTACTAAAGACGATAATGTCATTTTCCAAGCACACGAATGGATGACATGTATGGGCGCACTTTATTTACAAAAGACCGTACCAGAAATCGCCACTGTGTTTACAACGCATGCTACAAGTATAGGACGCAGTATAGCAGGCAATAACAAACCGCTCTACGACTATTTGTGGTCGTACAACGGAGACCAAATGGCAGAAGCGCTTAACATGCAATCAAAACATTCGGTTGAAAAACAAACCGCCCACTATGCCGACTGCTTTACTACTGTCAGTGATATTACAGCGAATGAATGCGAAGCATTACTTGAAGCCAAACCAGACGTGGTCTTAACAAACGGATTCGAAAATGACTTTGTTCCAGCAAAAGGAAAGGCATTCAATAATGCGCGCAAGAAAGCTCGTAAGGCGATGATAAACGTTGCGAACAAATTGATGGGTGCTAATTTTAATGATGACGTACTTATCATCAGCACAGGAGGACGCTATGAATATAAAAACAAAGGTATTGACCTGTTAATTGACGCTCTAAACCGCCTCAGGCTTGATGAAACCTACCAAAAAGAGACCTTAGTATTCATAAATGTTCCTGCATGGATTAAAGGACCGCGCATAGACCTTCAAAAACGTTTGTCGGATAAACAGCCAAGCAACACCCCATGCGGAGACTCGCGTATCACTCACGACTTGCATAATCAAGATCAAGATTTAATTCTTAACCAAATGAATTGGCTTGACATGCACAATCGTGAGACAGATAATGTAAAAGTTATATTTGTACCGTGTTATTTGGACGGGAACGATGGTATATTCAATATGCAATATTATGACCTGCTTATAGGTAACGACCTCTGTATTTACCCTTCTTATTACGAGCCATGGGGATACACCCCGACTGAAAGCGTGGCATTCCACGTTCCTTGCATAACAACAGACCTTGCTGGGTTCGGTTTATGGGTTAATTCCTTAAAAGGCTCTGATAGCGAATTATTTGATGGAGTGAAGACAGTTCACCGCACTGACAGCAACTTTGTTGAAGCAGCCGATGAAATTAAAGCTTCCATCGTCAATTTTTCTGATATGGATAATAAACAAATCACCTACATGCGTCGGAATGCTGAGAAAATCGCAGAAAAGGCATTGTGGGTTCACTTTATAGAAAACTACTATAAAGCGTATGACATAGCAATTAACATAAGAAACAAAAGACTGTAAAAAATGAGAATCAAAGCAAGTAATGCCAACACTCCTAATTGGAGAGACATTGTAGTTAACACTTCACTTCCAGAAGAATTGCAACCACTCGATGAGATGGCTCATAACATGTGGTTTTCTTGGAATCATGACGCAAGAGAGCTATATAAGGCTATGGACGAAGAACTTTGGCATGATGTTCAGCAAAACCCTGTATTGATGCTGTCACGCATTAACTACATGAAACTAAAAGAGCTTGCTCAGAACAAGGAATTCGTCGATGAGATGAATAGAGTTTACAAGGAATTTAGGGAGTATATGGACGTTGAGCCAGACACCACCCGTCCTTCTGTGGCATACCTGTGTATGGAATATGGATTGAATCACATTCTGAAGATATATTCTGGAGGGTTGGGAATCCTTGCCGGTGACTTCATTAAGGAAGCGTCAGACTCGAATGTACGTATGTGCGCAGTAGGATTCTTGTATCGGTTCGGCTACTTTACTCAAACTCTTGCAATGGATGGACAGCAGGTTGCCAACTACGAAGCACAAAACTTTTCACAACTGCCAATTGTTCGACAACTGGACAAGGACGGCACACCGATGGTTGTTGATGTCCCTTACAACAATTACACCGTACACGCTTTTGTATGGCGTGTGAACGTCGGACGTGTCAATCTGTATTTGCTCGACACAGATAATGAACTCAACAGCGAGTTTGACCGTTCTATCACACACAATCTATATGGTGGCGATTGGGAAAACCGTATTAAACAAGAAATTCTTCTTGGAATCGGAGGTGTTCTGACTTTACAGAAACTTGGCATCAAGGCAGATATTTACCATTGTAATGAAGGACATGCAGCTCTCTGCAATGTTCAAAGATTGGTTGATTACGTTAAATCAGGTCTGACATTCAATCAGGCACTTGAAGTTGTACGCTCATCATCACTTTACACTGTACACACTCCAGTTCCTGCTGGTCATGACTATTTCGATGAAGGACTTTTTGGTAAATACATGTCAGGATATCCTGCACAACTGGGCATCTCTTGGGATGAATTTATCGGTATGGGACGTGTTAACCCAGACGATAAAAACGAACGATTCTGCATGTCAACCTTCGCTTGCAACACCAGTTCATGGGTTAATGGAGTAAGTTGGCTACATGGTAAAGTTTCTAAGGAAATGTTCTCAGGTATATGGAAGGGATACTTCCCTGAAGAAATGGAAAATGTAGGCTATGTGACCAATGGTGTACACTTCCCTACTTGGTGTGCCTCTGAATGGAGAACACTGTACTCAAAGTATTTGCCACAGACATACTACAAGGATCAAAGCAACGAGAAACTCTGGCAATCAATATACAATGTTCCTGATGAGGAGATTTGGGAAACCCGCAAGGCTCTTAAAGTTAAATTGTTCGACTATATTAAAGAACAATTCAATAAAGACTGGCTGAAGCATCAAGGAGACCCTTCACGCATAGTTTCAATTCTGGAAACCATAAATCCGAATGCACTTACAATCGGATTCGCACGTCGTTTCGCAACATACAAACGTGCACACCTGCTTTTCTCTGATCTTAATCGTCTTTCAAAAATAGTAAATAACCCTGAGTACCCTGTACAATTCTTGTTCGCTGGTAAGGCACATCCTCACGATGGAGCAGGTCAAGGTCTCATCAAGAAGATATATGAGATCAGCCGCAGGCCAGAATTCCTCGGCAAGATTATATTCCTTGAAAACTATGACATGAAACTTGCACGTAGACTTGTGACAGGCGTTGATATATGGATGAACACACCAACCCGTCCTCTTGAGGCTTCAGGAACTTCTGGAGAAAAGGCTCTTATGAATGGAGTGGTCAACTTGTCTGTACTCGACGGATGGTGGTATGAAGGTTATCGTAAGGGCGCTGGATGGGCTCTGACTGACAAACGGACCTACCAGAACCAAGACCAACAAGATCAACTTGATGCAGCAACCATTTATAGTCTGTTGGAAAACGAAATCCTGCCTTTGTACTATGCAAAGAATGAAAAAGGATATAGTGAAGGATGGATAAAGACCATCAAGAACTCAATCGCCCAAATAGCACCACATTTCACAATGAAACGGCAACTTGACGACTATTTTAGCAAGTTCTACACAAAACTTGCCGACCGTCACAAACTCCTTATCGCAGACAACTATGCAAAAGCTAAGGAGATTTCTTTATGGAAGGAGACTGTGGCTGAACGTTGGGATAACATAAGGGTTGTGTCAGCAAACAAAGCCCCAGAAATGGTCGCTGGTAATGTTCAAACAGGAAAGGTTTACGATGTAAGCTTCAGCGTTGATGAACAAGGACTTGATGATGTTGTAGGAATAGAACTCGTCACCCTAAGCAGTAATGTAGACGGCAAGACACACGTTGCAAAAGTGGAACCATTCAAGGTCGTAAAACGTGAAGGCAATATATTCACATTCGTGGCAAAACACTCTTTGGAAGTTGCAGGTGACTTCAAAGTGGCTTACCGAATGTATCCAAAGAATCCAGACCTTCCACACCGTCAAGACTTCTGCTATGTAAAGTGGTTCAATTAATCACAACTACATATATCCATAAAAAGGGAGGATGCCATGGGCATCCTCCCTTTTTAGTTACTTGAATGAGACGAATTGTCATGTGTAAACCATTGCTGTTTAATGACACTATTTTGAACTCGTCGGACTCACGTTATTTATTTCGCCGAATATATGCTATAGTATCGCCCTTCATTATGTGCTTACCTTGACTTGCTACGACTTCAACCAATTTGCCACCCAGACATGCAGGGATGTCAATGGTTTGTCCGAACTGGTTTTCAATGTAACAGAAATGCTCACCTTCCTTATATTCCTTGCCAATCGCCGGTTCGATGCTCTTCACACACTCACCATCACCACCAATTTCCCACATCAAGGTTCCGCTTTCTGGTGCTACTATGGCATCCGACTCAGCATGTTTGTATGCTGCCACTTCTTCAAGAGACAAATTAGAGCCCTTTTGCAATTCTTTGTCTTTAGCAGCCTGGAGGTCCTTGAGGAAACGTTCCTTAGCTATGCCACTTTTATAGTCACGGTACTGGCTTTCGTGCATAGCAAATTCAAACAGTTCTTCATCGTCTTCACCGCGCTCCCATCCTTTTTCCTTCATTTCTTTTATGAAACGAGGCAAATCATCAGGATAATTGCTCTGAGGATCAGCAGTGGTAAACTCATACCCTTTTTCTTTTGCCAACGCAATAATCTCCGGTGCAACCGGACCTGGTAACTTTCCACTTTTACCAAGGATCATTCCCCATATTGACGCATCCATCATGGTATAACGAGGTTTGCCCATAGACTCTGTAAGTAAATTCATCAAAGCGATATTTTTAACATACTGAGAGAAAGGAGTAACCAATGGAGGATACCCGACTTTAGGCCATACATAAGCTACTTCATTGAAGAGACGGATTAACAATGCATCTTCTGTCAGAGGATCTTCTCCCTTCTGCTTTCTATTATTATTGATTGCATCCATTACCCCTTTCAAGTCTGCCATCATACTACCCATCATGCCTCCAGGAAGTCCGCATCCTAAAAGAAGGGATGACATCAGCCTATTAGCCGGATTCATGAAATAACCCAGGAAATCATCAATAAATTCTTGTGTCAGCTTACGCGCTTCCATATATGCCTCCATATTTATCTCCGGCACGTCAAAGCCATAATGCTTCAGCATGCTTTGAACTGAGATAACATCAGGATGTACTTTTCCCCATGACAAAGGCTCAATGGCTGTATCAATAACATCCGCACCATTCTTGCAGACTTCTAATATACTTGCCATCGAAAGTCCCGGACCTGAATGACCATGATATTGAATTATGATATTCGGATGTTTGTCCTTTATCATTTTTACTAACTTGCCAAGCATCGCAGGCTGTCCGATTCCTGCCATATCCTTCAAGCATATCTCAAGTGCCCCGGCAGCTATAAGCTGTTCTGCAATATCTGCATAATACTCTGCCGTATGTATAGGACTTGTGGTAATACATAGAGTGGCTTGAGGGGTCATGCCTGCATCAAGTGCATATTTGATTGAAGGAATGATGTTACGCACATCATTCAACCCGCAAAATATTCGGGTAATATCAACGCCTTGAGCATGCTTTACTTTATACATCAACTTACGCACATCTGCCGGAACAGGAAACATACGGAGACCATTG
This sequence comes from uncultured Bacteroidaceae bacterium, assembly GCA_964452915.1. Taxonomy (GTDB): domain Bacteria; phylum Bacteroidota; class Bacteroidia; order Bacteroidales; family Bacteroidaceae; genus Colivivens. Next base: position 27,321 of record CAYVNW010000032.1, read on the forward strand.
AGACCGCGATCAAGCATATGCGTCTTTATGCCAGCTTCATTGAACGGTTTTGTAAATGCACGGACAGCCTTATTAGGGTTTTCTCCATACAACAAATTTACTTGCTCAAACGCACCGCCATTAGTTTCGACACGAGCAAAGCATCCCATCTTGATAATCACCGGAGCTATACGCTCAAGTTGGTCTTTTCGTGGCTGATACTTACCACTCGACTGAAACATATCCCGGTAAACGAGGCTGAATTGGATTTTTCTTTTATTCATACTTTTATATTGCTATCTTTTGTTATTATTTTCAATGACGCTAATTAATCCACGACCAATAGGCTCACTGTATACACTATTTGCTTAATCTCTCATTGCTCTTAATCCATCGTTTTCTCAATATCATCCAATGTACAATCAGAATAACAGTCTATTTACTACGAGTGAATTTAAATCCTGTCTTCATTCCTTCAAAACTACTTGAGAGTGAAGATAACGTACTTAAAGTAGTATTGTTGGATGCAGATGCAATAGTCTGTGCCAGGCTCATCAATTTTGTTGAGTCAAAAGTCAAGGACAACTGAGTACTGGATACTGTCGCATACGCAGTTCCAAATGACAAACCGAGATTCTGGCCTGTTATTTTCAGCGTATGTTTTTTTGAATCATATGCATAGTCCGCAGTCTGAGTCTTACCATTAATATTGACTACACAAGTCTTGTCTTCATTAAATGTAATTGAGAATTTGCCTTGCTTTACACCTAATTTCTCATAGTAAGGGGAAATCTTGCTTACGATTTGACTGGCTGCTACCGTTCCCCCCGCTTTAGCAAGAAGATTAGAACTCTCAAATTCCACTGATGGTTCGGAATAATTCCAAGTTCCTATAATCGAGGCGGATTTGGTTCCATCAAGCAAAGATCCTATGACTCCTGTCAGTAATGAGCTGGTAGAACTATTTGTATTAGACGAGCCGCCCAACAATGAAGATATCAAATCTCCCGCTACAGACGATTGTGTCTCAGATACCGACTTAGATGATGCAGTTGCATTAGTTGTGCCATCTGTTGTACTCAAACCTTGAAGTGTCCCCGCACCACAACTAAGCAATGCGATGGTTGTAGTGGTAAACAACATAACCACAAATACTTTACTTATTCTCATTTCTTTTGTACTATGTTATACATGCCGGTTATCGGCGAACTTCTAATTATTTACAAAAATACAAATTAATTCGCATACAGCTATCTTGTTTTAATATCTTTTTACTAACTTTGCATACTCAAATAAGATTTTGTCTTGTAAAGTACATACATAATGCTTAAGTTCTTATCTTTCGGAAGTGGTAGCAGTGGGAACTGTTATTATCTGAGTAATGATGAAGGAAGTATTCTGATCGATGCCGGCATAGGTATACGCAAGTTAAAACGCTATATGAAAGAATACGGACTGAGTTTCAGTAACGTAAAAGGTATCTTGATCACTCATGATCATGCAGATCATGTTGATGCGGTTGGCAATATCAGCCATGACTTCAAATTACCGGTATACACCACAGAACTTGCTCACAAAGGTATACGATATAATCATCATTCAAGAAAAAAGATTGATGATGACAATGTTGTGATTATTGAAAAAGAGAATGAATTCACACTGTCCGGCTTCAGCATTATGGCATTTCCTATTCCTCACGATTCAATGGATAACGTGGGATATTACATACAATATCATGGGGTGGCATTTACTATTATGACAGATATCGGCCGGCCGACAGATACCATCAGAGAGTACATAGGCAAGACAAATTACCTTGTGTTGGAAGCGAACTTCGACGAGGAGATGCTTCGTAATGGCAAATACCCCAAGACACTCCAAGACAGAATAACCAATGGGACGGGACACTTGAGCAATCATCAATCGGCAAGCACTTTGGCCGAGTGCTTTCATCCAGGACTAAAGAATGTTTGGTTGTGCCATCTTAGCGAGGAAAACAATCATCCGGAACTTGCAAGGAAGACATTTGAAATTGAGCTGAAATCACATGGCATTGTCGTAGGCAAGGACTTTACACTTGATGTACTGCGACGACTAATGCCTACAGGACCATATATCTTAGAATAAACAAGTAATCAAATTTTAATTCCAAAATAAAATTCTAAAGACATGAGTTATTTAGTTGAAGACAAAAGGAGGGTCACAACACACCGTCTAATTCAGATGAAGCAAGAAGGTAAGAAAATTGCTATGTTAACATCTTACGACTATACTACCGCACAGATAGTTGATGCAGCCGGGATGGATGTTATACTCGTTGGTGACTCCGCATCAAACGTAATGGCTGGCAACGTTACAACACTGCCTATAACTCTCGATCAAATGATTTACCATGCAAAAGCTGTCGTCAGAGCCGTACACAGAGCTTTGGTTATTTGCGACATGCCTTTCGGAACATACCAGGTAAACCCAACCGATGGTGTTTCTAATGCAATCAGAATAATGAAAGAAAGTCATTGTGATGCACTCAAACTTGAAGGTGGCGTGGAAATTATTGACACCATTAGAAAGATACTCGATGCAGGCATTCCTGTATGTGGACATCTTGGACTCACCCCACAGAGCATCAACAAGTTTGGCACATATACGGTTCGTGCCAAGGACGAAGCTGAAGCAGAAAAGCTAATAAGGGACGCACACGCACTTGAAGATGCCGGTTGCTTTGCGGTGGTGCTGGAAAAAATTCCTGCTTCACTGGCTGAAAAAGTTACAAAAGAACTGAATATTCCTGTGATCGGAATAGGCGCAGGTCCATCATGCGACGGTCAAGTACTGGTTGTAGCTGATATGCTTGGTATGTCACAAGGGTTCTCACCTAAATTCCTACGCAGATATGCCGACTTGAACACAATCATGACCGAAGCAATCGGGAATTACATCACTGATGTCAAAAACGGAGACTTTCCGAATGCAAGCGAAAGCTACTAAACATTCATTCGAACGTACAGAAAAAAAACACTCCGGCCATTTCTGACCGGAGTATTTTTTATTTTCTTATCACAACGAAGGAACTACCTGTGCAATTAGAATCAGTACAAGCAAACCAAGAATCGCATAGAGTTCTGGGAACACTGCAAGCACCATTGTGGTTCCAAATGCATTATAACCGCCACCGATAGCACTAATACCATTTGCACAAACTTTTGCTTGGCGAATAGCAGATATAAGTGCAACCAAACCAAGAGCCAAGCCTGCTCCAAATATAGCAGACGCCTGACCCATATCGATTGATGGAGTTACAAGCGGGTTCAGAATAAAGAATCCTACGAATCCGTAAAGACCCTGTGACGAAGGGAGAGCGGCAAGTCCTATATAAGAACCTGATGCGCTTGGGTTTTTCTTAAATGCGCCTATTGCAGCATTTCCACAAATTGTTACTCCGTAAGCTGATCCAATGCCTGACAATGCAACAGCAAGTGCAATGCCTAAGTAGGCTAAAAGAATTGGTGTCATAGTTTTTGTTTGTTTTTTTAGTGATTAACTCCCGCCACCCATGAGAAGGGCTCTACCCAGCAGGAGAATCTTGATTATTTAATATTGTTATTCTTATTTTTTTATTTTAAATGGATTGTATTCAGTGCCTCCTCCTTCGAACTCTGCATTCTTGAAATACTCTACGAATGTCAGACGCATCGGATGCACGAACGATGAGATCATACAAAGTGCAAAGTTTATGCCATGACCTAATAATAATATGATTATCAAAGGTAGCCAGCGAATCGCCCACGACATTGATGCAGTCAAGTCTATTGCTAAAGAATTAAACACACTTCCGAGAATTCCACCTGTAAGTCCAAGGGCAAACAGACGGATATAACTCAGCAAATCGCCAAGAAGACCAGTAGCCATACCATACACAGACCATACGCCGCCACCTACATTCTTGATTGTACCCTGCACTGTTTTTTTGTATGCACCTGGCGAATTCAAGAAGAATATGCCGACACACGATAAGGCAATCAATCCATAGAATATGTATTGCATGAACACCGGCCATTTCACACCGAACAAAGGCAATCCATAAAGGAATACTGCACTCACCAGTGCGACAACCCAAGAGAATTTGCCAACTCCATAGATAAAGCCATAATTCTTGACGGCCTTGCATCCTGCCATTACCATACCAAGTAGTACTTGTACTAAGCCAATGATAATGGAAATAATCATCATAGGCGAATATCCAAAGAAGTCTTTTTTCAAATTGTCGTTGACAAAATAAGGTTGCATCGGCTTTATCCAGTCCCAGTCGACTTTCGAAAGATCTATTCCAAAGAATGTTCCTGTTACGAAACCACATACAACCGTCATTCCACCAAGGAAAGCACCCAGCATACCATATTTCTTGTATTTTGGTTTCAAGAAACATATCAGCAAGCTCAAACACATTATAATTAATCCATAGCCGGCATCACCCATACATAAGCCGAAAAACAGCATAAAGAAAGGAGCGAACATTGGCAAAGGATCTATATCATGATAATTTGGCAATGAGTACATTCTTAGAATCGGTTCAAAGAGAGATGCGAACTTATTGTCTTGAATCTTGACAGGCACATCGTCATCGAACTCTGGATCGGTCATTTCATAGAAGATATGTTGCTTTTCCAAATAGTCTACTACAGTATCGGCTTTTTCCTCTAAAACCCAACCTATGAGTAGCCTTACCATATCATCTGCAATCGACTCATGACTCAGATGAACCTTTGACAACGAAATATCATTATCATTTGCGGTTTTACCCTTTAAAATGACATCCTTGTATTTCTGGTCAATCAAGAGCAGACGGTCGTGAATCAATGTAAGGGCATTTTCTATTTCTTTCTTTTCAGCGACATATTCCGACAGCCGTTTCGAAGGCATTGCTAATACCTCTGCAGTTATATCCGGCTTAGTATCACTAAACGTTACAAAGTAAGTCTTGCCGTCTATATCGTTTACACGTACTGCAAAATACTGTTCTATCCATTCTTTTTTGAACGACTTGGAAGGACATGTATAAAAAGTCACTACACATCGATTAGCTTCAAGATTGTGAACGTTATTCCAATCGAATTCGCCCCAAGGTTGTAAGAGTTCTATATTTTTGTTTACATCCTCAAGTTTATGCTTATTCGACAGTTCTTCCGCTCCTAATTTCTCTACATAAGCCAAAAGATCCAATGCAGAAGTTGTATCAACATCCACACTCACATTTTCATCAGACAAATGATATGTCTTCGTTGCAAAATCAAGTGCGGACAACGCCTTTTTATATCTGTCCGACAGAGAGAGGGCCGCTTGCAATTCCTCGCTTGTAGCACCTTTTTGAAGTTCCTCAATATGGACAACACCCAACTGGCGGATATCAGCAATGAACTTGTCATATTCCTTACTTGTAACGAGGAACGTGAATTTCTTCATTTTCTTAATCATACTCCACCCTCCTTATCCGTTTCGGTTTCGTTTTCCACTTCTTCTGACTTCCGTTTCTGTTGCAATGCTTTAAGAATCTTCTGTGATGATTTCGAAAGATTCTCCTCATCTTCCATGAAACGTTTTATCTTCCTTATAGCTTCCTGATAACCAGGAATCTGAACCTTCTCAAAGAGATTAACCTTCTGAGTTGTCTTCCGTCTGGCATGGTCCAACAAACCAAGCTTTGCAACCACAAACTCGTGTTCAACAGCCGTTTTAGCTAAGCCTTGCAGTAGTCCGATACCATCGAAATACCATTTCGGCGCACTAAACAAGCCAAAGGGTTTCACTTCGAGACGTATGTTGGTGAGAACAGGAACCCTTACTCCGGCAATCTTCTTCACTGTCATTTCCACATCCTTGAGTGCTACTAATGAAGCGTCGAACTCACCCCACAAAGCGTACATGGATTGATAACCTTGAATCTGACTCTCCAACTGTTTGTCCAATTCGTCGGCTTCAGCTTTTGTCTTTTTGACTTCCAACCGCAGAGCAGTCTCCTTGCTTTTTATTATAGGCAAGGTACGCTGTCGCATCTTCAGTTGTTTTTCTATTTGCTGAAGTGAGGTTTTATTATATTGAAACTTTATCGCCATAACCGAGTTTCTGAATAATTATACTTAAGACCACACAGTGCTATTTCCAATAGATATCGGTAAACTCCTTCTTAATATTTACCTCCTCTAATGTAAAATACTTTTTGAATAGTCCCCATGTCACATCCAGCATTTCTGTAGTATCAAGATCCACGTCAATTGCAAGAAGTTGGTTGGCATAATCTTTTGCGAACTTAAGGCATCGGTTATCGTAATCTGTAAGGTCAAAACCATTTTCCAGTTTTGTCTTTGCATTTGCTGCATCTGAATACAGACGAATTGCGGCATTCATCACCTGACTGTGGTCCTTACGCGTCTTCTTTCCTGCAACAAGTTGCTTCAATCGTGATAGTGAACGGAACGGATCAATTATAACTTTGCCTATATCTGAGTCACGGCGTAAATACAACTGACCTTCCGTAATGTAACCTGTGTTGTCCGGTACGGCATGTGTGATGTCGCCACCCGAAAGTGTCGTAACCGCAATAATTGTTATTGAACCTCCACCTGCTTCGTCAGGGAACTGTACTGCCTTCTCATAGATCTTAGCAAGATCAGAATAAAGCGAGCCTGGCATAGAGTCCTTAGATGGAATTTGGTCCATACGGTTACTTACGATTGCCAGTGAATCAGCATACGATGTCATATCTGTAAGCAAGACAAGAACTTTTTCGTGTTTCTCCACAGCAAAATATTCTGCTGCTGTCAGTGTCATATCAGGGACAAGAAGACGTTCAACCGCAGGGTCCTCAGTAGTATTCATAAAACAGATTATACGGTCGAGCGCTCCCGCATTCGAGAAGGTATTACGGAAAAAATAATAGTCATCGTTCGTCATACCCATACCGCCAAGAATGATCTTGTCAGCCTTCGCACGCAACGCAACCAACGCCATCACCTCATTGAAAGGTTGGTCTGGATCAGCGAAGAACGGGATCTTCTGACCTGATACCAATGTATTATTTAAGTCAATGCCTGCGATACCGGTCGCTATCAACTCACTTGGTTGTTTACGGCGTACAGGATTAACAGAAGGCCCTCCAATCTCAACTTCTTTGCCTTCTATCTCCGGACCGCCATCAATAGGTTCACCATAGGCATTGAAGAATCGGCCCGACAATTGGTCACTAACCTTCAATGTAGGCGACTTACCAAGAAACACAACTTCAGCATTAGTCGGAATTCCACCTGTTCCTTCAAACACCTGAAGTGTAACCTCATCGCCTGCGATCTTTACGACCTGCGCAAGCTTGCCATTTATACGAGCCAGCTCATCATAACCAACTCCTGTTGCTTTTAGAGCACATGTTGCTTTCGTTATCTGGCTTATTTTTGTATATACTTTTTGAAATGCCTTTGCCATAATAATTATGCTTTATGAGGTTCTATCATTTCCTTAACTTGATTGACATACTTATAATACTGTTCTGATTTGTATTCAGAATAGTTCATCTGTTTACATACATTGATCATCTTCTTAAAGAAATCCATCACGTCGAGGAAATTATCAAACTTATAATCTATTTCACAAATGTCAGTCACCAAATCAAGAATTTCTTCCTGGCGCTCTATAGATGTAACGGCATCAACCTCATCGAACGCATCCTGTTGAAGCAGTACGTAGTCAATGATCTCAGACTTCCAAAATGTCTCATGATAATCCACAGGCACACCATCATCTCCCAAGATGTTGATTTGTTCTGCTATTTCCTTTCCACGCTGCATACGTGTCTTCAAAGCAAGCACCTTAGGAATCCATTTGTCATTTATTTTCTTGGAGATATACTCCTTAAACTCCGGGTATTCAAGATACTTTGAATATGAATCAATAGGGTTGACAGCAGGATAGCGTTTTTTGTCGGCACGTTCCTGTTCCAATCCATAGAAGCAACGTGCAACTTTCTTTGTATTCTCCGTAACAGGCTCTTTTAGGTTTCCTCCCGCAGGTGATACAGTTCCTATAAACGTTACGGAGCCTACTTTACCGTTATTCAAATAAACATATCCGGCTCTACCATAGAAGTTACTGATCAGTGCACCAAGATCCATAGGGAAAGCGTCTGGTCCTGGCAGTTCCTCCATACGGTTCGACATCTCACGCAATGCCTGTGCCCAACGTGATGTTGAGTCTGCCATAAGAAGAATGCGCAACCCCATTGACCTGTAATATTCAGCCATTGTCATCGCTGTATAAACAGATGCTTCACGGGCAGCGACAGGCATGTTGGATGTATTGGCTATGATAATGGTCCGTTCCATTAATTTTCGTCCGGTATGCGGATCTATCAGTTCAGGAAATCCAGTAAAGATTTCAACCACCTCATTAGCACGCTCGCCACAAGCCGCTATAATTACAATATCTGCTTCTGCTTGTTTTGATATTGCATGTTGGAGGACTGTTTTTCCTGTACCAAACGGTCCTGGTATAAAGCCGGTTCCACCTTCTACGATTGGATTGAAGGTATCAATCGTACGCACACCCGTTTCCAGCAACTTGAACGGACGCGGTTTCTCTTTATAGTTAGTCATTGCAAACTTTACCGGCCAATGCTGAATCATATTAACCTTTATATCTTCGCCATTCTCTTTGTGTAGTACGGCGATAGTATCTGTTATCTTGTATTTTCCGGCCGGCGCAATTGTTTTGACTGTTGCCTTCCCCTCCATCTGAAAAGGAACCATTATTTTCAATGGCTGTGAGTTTTCAACAACCTGTCCCAACCAATCAGACGACTGTACTTCATCACCGACTTTAACCAATGGTTCAAAATCCCATATCCGATCTTCATCAAGCGGATTGGTATATTGCCCCCTCCTTAAGAAAATGCCTTCCATTTTATTAAGGTCATTCTGCAAGCCATCATAATTTTTTGATAACATGCCAGGAGCAAGCTTCACCTCAAGCATGTGACCCGTAAAATCAGCTGGCGCACCCACCTTAAGACCTCGTGTCGATTCAAACACTTGCACATAAACATCAGAACCCACGACCTTGATAACCTCGGCCATTAGCCGGTCACCACCTGTCTCTATATAGCATATTTCACCCTGCGACACCGGTCCGTCTACAC